>NZ_WTVN01000014.1 GCF_012910905.1 Aromatoleum toluvorans | reverse complement strand
TACACTCTCTCCGTCGTCGGCAGCGTCAGATGTTTATAAGAGACAGGTCTACGAGAAGGTGTGCCGCTATTGCCACGAGGCGAACGTGGGGCCGGTGCTGAAGGGGCGGGCCTTGCCGGAGGAGTACATCCGGCGCGTGGTGCGGCTGGGCAACCGCGCGATGCCGGCGTTCCGGCCGAGCGAGATCGACGATGCGACGCTGGCCGATGTGGCGCGGCGTGTCAGCGCCGGCGCGGCGCTGGCGCGGGAGTGAGCCGACATGGACAGGCGCGGATTCCTGAAGGGCGTAGCGGGGGGCGGGGCGCTGGGGGCGATGCCGCTCGCGGCGATGGCGCGTCTGGGTGAGACGGGCGCGGCGGGACGGCCGGCGGCGGTGATCGCGCAGGCGGATTCGCCGCAGGCGCTGGCCTTGGCGCGCGCGCTGGCGACCGGTCTGGGGGTGCGGCCGGTGGCCGCGGGCGGGTGCGAACTGGGTAGCTTCGCGGGCGTGACGGGCTTGCTCGATCGCGCGGGGCCGGGGCGCGTGATCGGGGTGATGGACGACGCTTCGGCGGTGATCTTCCAGCAGATCGCGGCGGCGCGCGGCGCGGGCCTGGTCATGGATACCTACCGTCGCATCGGGGTGGCGAGCCTCGTTGCGTTCGCGATCAACACCTGACGCACCGCGCAGTCATTACCAATACCATGGAGACAATCGGATGAGTTCGAAGAGCAAGGCGCTGCCGAAGGGGATCAGTGCGGCGGAGTTCGACAAGGCGGTGCGGGAGCTGCGCGCGATCGTGGGCGATGAGCACGTGATCGTCGACGACGACAAGCTGGCGCCCTACCGCAAGATCATGATGCCGGTGCCGGAGGAGCAGCACGAGCTGTCAGCGTCGGTGATGCCGGATGGCGTCGAGCAGATCCAGCGTGTGATGAAGGTCGCGAACAAGTACCGCGTGCCGGTGTATCCGGTGTCGACCGGCAAGAACCTCGGCTATGGATCCGCGGCGCCGGTTCAGCGCGGGCAGATCGTGATGGACCTGCGGCGCATGAACCGCATCATCGAGGTCGATGCGGACTTGTGCACGGCACTGGTCGAACCGGGCGTGACCTACCAGCAGCTCTACGACTACCTGCAGGAGCACAAGCTGCCGCTGTGGTTCTCGTGCCCGGCGCCGTCGGCGATCGCGGGGCCGGTGGGCAACATGGTGGACCGCGGCGTCGGCTACACGCCTTACGGCGAGCATTTCCTGTTCTCGTGCGGCATGGAGGTGGTGCTGGCGGACGGGCAGGTGCTGCGCACCGGCATGGGCGCGATGGAGAATTCGAACACCTGGCAGGTGTTCAAGTGGGGCTACGGGCCGACGCTGGACGGCATCTTCACGCAGTCGAACTTCGGCGTCGTGACGAAGATGGGCATGTGGCTGATGCCCGCTCCGCCGGATTTCCGCCCCTTCTGCATCCAGTACCCGGACGAGGCCGACATCACCAAGATCGTCGAGGCGCTGCGGCCGCTGCGCATCGCGATGGTGATCCCGAACGCGGTGGTGATCGCGCATACGTTGTGGGAGGCGCCGTGCACGCCGGTGAAGCGCGCCGATTACCACACGGGGCCGGGCGCGATCAGCGACGAGGCGGTGAAGAGGATCCAGAAGGATCACGACATCGGCGCGTGGAACGTGTATGCGGGCCTGTATGGCACGAAGGAAACCAACGACGCCAACTGGAAGATCATCGAGGCGGTGGCCGCGGCCACTGGCGGCAGGATCATCACGCAGGAGGCGTCGAAAGGCAGCAAGGCGCTGGAGTACCGCTTCGACCTGATGAAGGGCAAGCCCAATCTCGGCGAGTTCGGGCTGTACAACTGGCGCGGGGGCGGCGGCTCGATCTGGTTCGCGCCGGTGTCGCAGGCGAAGGGCGCCGAGACGCTCAAGCAGATGCAGATGGCGAAGACGATCCTCGCGAAATACGGCTTCGACTACGTCGGCGAGTTCATCGTCGGCTGGCGCGACATGCACCATGTCATCGACCTGCTGTACGACCGCTCGGACGAGACGCAGATGAAGAACGCGTACGCGTGCTACGACGAGCTGCTGCACACCTTCGCGAAGGAAGGCTACGGCATGTACCGTGCGAACACGGCCTTCGCCGAGAAGGTCGCGGCTACCTACGGGCCGGTGAAGCGCGACGTCGAGAAGCGCCTGAAGAAGGCGCTGGATCCCAACAACATCATCGCGCCGGGCCGGTGCGGCATCAGCCTGTAAGGGGGAAGCATGAAGGAATACAAGCTGTTCATCGACGGCGAGTGGGTGAGCTCGTCGACCGGGACGATCCTCGACGACATCAACCCGGCGACCGGCGAGGTGTGGGGGCGGGTGCATCAGGCGTCTGCCGCGGACCTGGAACGGGCGATCGCCGCGGCGCACCGCGCGCGTGAAAGCTGGGGCAATACGCTCGCCAACGAGCGCGAGGCGATCCTGCTGCGCGCGGCGGACGAGCTGCAGAAGCGCATCCCGGAAGTGGCCGAGGTGCTCATCGACGAGGCCGGTTCGACCTTCGGCAAGGCGATGTTCGAGGCGAGCTTCGTCGTCAATCTGTTGCGGAGCGCCGCGGGCGAGTGTCGCCGCATTACCGGCGAGACGATGCCGTCCGACAGCCCCGGCGTGTTCTCGATGAGCGTGCGCCGGCCGCTGGGCGTGATCGCCGGCATCGCGCCGTTCAACTTCCCCTTCCTGCTGGCGACGAAGAAGGTCGCGCTGGCGCTGGCGGCGGGCAACACCTTCATCCTGAAGCCGGCGACTTATACGCCGGTGACGGGGCTCAAGATCGCGGAGATCTTCGAAGCGGCCGGACTGCCGAAGGGTGTGCTCAACGTCGTGCCGGTGCAGGGTTCGGTGCTCGGCAACACCTTTGTCGAGGATCCGCGCGTGCGCATGATCACCTTCACCGGCTCGACCGAAGTCGGGCGCGAGTTGTCGGCGGCGGCGGGGCGGCACTTCAAGCGCATCACGCTGGAGCTGGGCGGCAAGAGCCCGCTGATCGTGCTCAAGGACGCGGACGTCGACTACGCGGTGAACGCCGCGGCCTTCGGCATCTTCCTGCACCAGGGCCAGGTGTGCATGGCGAACTCGCGCCTGATCGTCGAGGCGCCGATCTTCGATGCGTTCTGCGACAAGCTCGCGACCAAGATCAGCGGCTTCAAGGTCGGCGATCCGCGCGACCCGCATACGGTGATCGGGCCGCTGATCGACCGCAAGCAGTGCGCGGTGCTCGACCGCCACGTCGCCGACGCGGTGGCGAAAGGAGCGAAGCTGCTGTCGGGGGGCAAGAGCGAAGGCGCGTTCTACCAGCCGACCATCCTCGCCGGCGTCACGCCCGACATGGTGGTGTTCCGCGAGGAGAGCTTCGGCCCGGCTGTGTCGGTGATCCGCGCCGCCGACAGCGAGGAGGCGCTGCGGCTCGCCAACGATTCCTGCTACGGGCTGTCGTCGGGCCTCATCACCAACGATTTGCAGAAGGCGTTCGACCTGTCGCTGCGGCTGGAGGCGGGGATGGTGCACATCAACGACGCGTCGATCATGGATGAGCCGCATGTGCCGTTCGGTGGCGTCAAGGACAGCGGCGTCGGGCGCGAGGGCGGGCATTTCTCGATGGACGAGATGACCGAGCTCAAGTGGATCACGGTGCAGCTGGGGCAGCGGCAGTTCCCGTTCTGAACGACAAGAAAAATCAGGGAGGAGACATGAAAATCAGGACGATCACGCTGGCCGTCGTGCTGGCGGGGGCATGCATGGGCAATGCGCTGGCGAAGGAGGGCGGCGACCAGTACCCGAACGGCGCCGAAAGCTGGCTGGCGGGCGCGGTGCCGCCGCCGGGCAACTACTTCCTCAACTACGTCGGCCATTACAGCGCCCGGCTGCGCGACGGGGACGGCAACAAGGTGCCGGGTGCGTCGGCCGATGCGTGGTTCGACGCGCTGCGTTTCATCAAGATGACCGACACGAAGATTCTCGGCGGCGACTGGGGCATGCACCTCGTCGTGCCGGTGGTGCATCAGAAGGTGGAGCTCGGCGGTGACAGCAAGACGACGAGCGGCATCGGGGACATCACGTTCAACCCGATCATCATCGCGTGGCACACGAAGAACCTGCACTGGACGGTCGCGCTCGACCTCAACATGCCGACCGGCAAGTACAAGTCGGGCGATCCGCGCGAGAGCATCGGCACGAACTACTGGAGCCTGGAGCCGATCTTCGCGGCGACCTGGCTGTCGGACGACGGCTGGGAGCTGTCCGGCAAGTTCATGTACAACATCAAGCGCAAGAACAGGGATTTCCGCCTTGCGCCGGGTTTGCCGAAGATGGACTACGAGTCGGGCGACGATTTCCACATGGACTACGTCGTCGGCAAGCACTTCGGCCCGTGGGCCGTGGGCCTCGCCGGCTACTACCTGAAGCAGACGGAGAACGACCGGCTCGAAGGCAGGACCCTGCCGGAAGTGCCCGGCCTGTGGTCGCGCGGGCGCAAGGGCGAAGTGTTCGCGATCGGCCCGAGCGTGAGCTACACGAACAAGAACGGCACGATGTTCATCGCGCAGTGGCACCACGAAACCGAAGCCGAGAACCGTTTCCGCGGCGACAAGGCGTGGTTCAAGCTGGTGCTGCCGTTCTGAGCGGCGGTTGAGGCGTGGCGGCGGGATCTCATCCCGCCGTTCCGTTACCCCGCGAAATCAGCCGAGATCCAGCGTGACTTCGGCCGTCAGCGAGTTCGCGATGAAGCAGCGCTTGTGGGCGCTGTTGTGGATTGCGGTGAGCGTTGCGGCGTCGGGTGCCTTGTCGACGAAGGTGACGCGCGGCGAGAGGGTGATGCGCGTGAGCGCCTGACCCTTTTCGGTCTTGCCGAGCTCGCCCGACGGCGTGTCAGCGTAGCGCGCGACCGGGAAGCCCTTGAGGTCGGCGATCGCGAGGAAGAACAGCATGTGGCAGCTCGCGAGCGCGCTGATCACCATCTGCTCGGGGTCGGCGCATTCGGGGTCGCCCAGGAAGGTGGGCGACGAGGACATGGTGACGGTCTGGCCGCCTGCGAGGGTGGCGACGTGGTTGCGCGAATAGGTCGTGGCGTCGGTCGGGTGCGCGGCGCGGGACCATTCGATGGCGGCGGTGTGCGTGGACATCGGGCTCTCCTCAGCGGTACTTCTTATAGACCGCGCGGGCGTCGGCGTGTGCGCGATCGAGCGTGCAGATCGACGGATCGTCGTCATGCAGGGTGAAGAAATCGTCGGCCTGGGCGCGCATCACCATGTCGATGGCGACCTGGTCTTCGACGTTGTATTTCTCCGTGATCAGCGTCGTGACTTCGTCGAGGTGTTCTTCGTAGGTCATGAGGCCTCAGCGGTGTTCGGGGAAGATCTTCTGCAGCAGCGCGACGAGGGTGGCGCGCTCATCGTCGTCGAGGTGTTCGACGAGGCGCTTCTCGTGTTCGACCACGCGACGCTTGAGCTTCTTGAGGAGCGCGGCGCCGTCGGCGGTGAGCACGAGCGAGTTCGAGCGGCGGTCGTTTTCGGCCGGCCGGCGCTCGACGAGGTTGCGGCGCTCCAGGTTGTCGATGACGGAAACCACCGTCGAGCGGTCGAGGTGGGCGGCACGGGCGAGCTCGGTCTGCTTGAGCCCGGAGTTTGCCTCGATGATCACGAGGATGCCGAACAGACCAGGGGTGACGTCGAATTCACCGAGTCCTTCGGCGAAGTCACGGAAGATCGCGATCTGCGCGAGGCGCAGCTGGTAGCCCGCCAGGCCAGGCAGCATGCCGAAGTCGAGACCTTTCTTGTCCGTCGATTTTTTTAGGGTCATGAAATATCGGGGGTAAACAAAACGTTGGGTGCCCGAAGTATGCCGTCCAAACGATGATAAAAATAGTGGAAGACAAACAATTTGACAGGAAGCAAAACGGAAAGTAGAGTTGGCCCCATCGAGGCGCGTGGGGTGCGCGCCGGTTCCAGTCGGCTATGACGGAGGGGCGGATGAGCGGACAGACGGTATCACTGGTGATGGCGGGCAGCGGCGGCGCGGGGGTGGTGACCGCCGGCAGCCTGCTGCTGGAGGCGGCGGCGCGGGCGGGCTGGTATGCGTACATGACGCGCTCGTCGGGGCCGCAGATCCGCGGTGGCGAGGCGGCGGTAATGGTCCGGCTGGGCACCGCGCCGCTCGCCTCGCATGACGACTGCTTCCACCTGCTGGTGGGCGTCGACTGGCAGAACGTCGGACGCTTCGCTGCGGAGATCCCGCTCGGCCCCGACAGCCTCATCATCGGCGATCCGGGCGAAGGCGAAGTGCCGGAAGTGTTCGCACGCAGCGGCGCACAGCAGATCTCCCTGGCGATGAAGGCGCTCGCTAAGACGATCCCCGACGGCCGCCCGAACATGGTCGCGTTCGGCGCCATCGCCGGCCTGATCGGCCTCACCGAGGACATCGTCGTCGGCGTGCTGCGCGACACCTTGAAGCGCAAGGGCGAGGCGGCCATCGCCGCGAGTCTCGCCGCGTTCCGTGCGGGCGTCGAAGCAGCCGCGGACTTTCCCGCGGTGCCGCGGCTGCCTGCGACGCAGGCCGACACCAGCGACCGCTGGAGCATCACCGGCAACGAGGCGACCGGCATGGGTGCGTTGCGCGGCGGCGTGCGCTTCGTCGCCGCCTACCCGATCACGCCGGCGACCGAAGTGCTCGAATGGCTCGCCCCGGCGCTGCCCAAGGTGGGCGGCGTGCTGGTGCAGGCCGAGGACGAACTCGCGTCGATCAACCAGATCATCGGCGGCTCCTACGGCGGCGTGCCGTCGCTGACCGCCACTTCCGGTCCGGGCCTCGCGCTGATGACCGAATCGCTCGGCCTCGCGGTCGCGGCCGAAGTGCCGATCGTGGTGGTGGACGTCATGCGTGTCGGCCCCTCGACCGGTATCGCCACCAAGTCCGAACAGGCCGACCTCAACATCGCGGTGTACGGCCTGCACGGCGACGCGCCGCATCTGGTGCTCGCGCCGAACTCGGTCGCCGACTGCCTGTTCACGACGCAGTGGGCCGTGCATCTGGCGGAAAGCCTGCAGACCCCTGCCATCGTGCTTACCGACCAGGCGATGGGGCAGGCGCGCGCAGTGATGCCGCGTTCGGCCGCGATCGCCTTCATGGGCCAGCGCGAGAAGCCGGCGGCGCTCGCCGAAGGTGTGCAGTACAAGCGTTACGCCAACACCGCCTCGGGCGTGTCGCCGATGGCCATCCCCGGCATGGCGGGCTTCATGTACACGGCGGACGGCCTCGAGCACAACGAAGTGGGCACCCCGTCGTCGCAAGCTTCCGACCACCAGGCCCAGCTCGACAAGCGTCTGCGCAAGCTTACCGGCTACAACTACGGCGACCACTGGGCCGACATCACCGGCGACGAGGATGCCGACACTGCGATCCTTACCTGGGGCTCCAGCGCCGGCCCCGCGCGTGAAGCCCTGGAGCGCCTGCGCGCGGCCGGGCATCGCGTGAAGCTCGTCGCGGTGCGCCTGATCTCGCCGGTGCAGCCGGAGAAGTTCGCCCGGGCATTGCAGGGTGTGGAGCGCGCGCTGGTCGTCGAGCAGTCGCACAGCGGGCAGTTCCACCGCTACCTGCGCGCGCAGTACGACCTGCCGCGCCAGGTGCGCGCGCTGCACAACCCCGGACCGCTGGCGGTTAGCCCCGGCGCCATCGTCGAACAAATCCTCCAGTGGAGCTGAACATGGATGCGTGTGCAAAGCAGCGGGAATACACCGCGAAGGATTACAAGTCGGACGTCAAGCCGATCTGGTGTCCGGGTTGTGGCGACTACTCGGTGCTGGCGGCGATCACGCGCGCGCTCGCGTCGATGCAGCTCGCCCCGGAGAACGTCGCGGTGGTGTCGGGCATCGGCTGCTCGTCGCGCATCCCGGCCTACACCAGTGTGTATGGCTTCCACGGCGTGCATGGGCGCGCGCTGCCGGTCGCGACCGGCCTCAAGATCGCGCGCCCCGACCTTACGGTGCTGGTGACCGGCGGCGACGGCGACGGTTTCTCGATCGGCGGCAACCACTTCCTGCATGCGTGCCGCAGGAACGTCGACCTCACCTACATCGTGATGGACAACCAGGTCTACGGCATGACCAAGGGCCAGGCCTCGCCGACCACCGAACCCGAATGGGAGGGCAGCAAGCTCACGCCCGACGGCGTCGGCATCGAGTCCTTCCACCCGCTGGTGGTGGGCCTTGCGGCGGGCGCGAACTTCATCGCGCGCTGCTCGAGCTCGGACCCCAACAACGTCGCCGACATCATCACGCAGGCGATCCGCCATCCGGGCTTCTCGCTGGTGCAGGTGCTGAGCCCGTGCGTGACCTTCCGCCCCGAGCAGCTCGAATGGAAGCACATGGTGCGCACGGCCGTGGTGGACGTGACTGAAGACGCCGCGCGCGCCGCGCGACGGCTGATGACCGACGACGGCTTCAACGTCGGCAAGGTGCTGTACAAGGGCGACCGTCCGGCCTACCAGCCCGAGCCCAAGGGTGCCGCCGCGGTGGCCGAACTGGAAGCCGATTTCGCGCTGTGACGGCGATCAGCGCGGGGTGCGGCCTCATCGGGCGCACCCCCAACCCCATCAGAGCCGATCATTCATAAAACGACAGGAGGCCAGACAAATGGCGCTGCAAATCATCGACGACTGCATCAGCTGTGACGTGTGCGTGCCGGAATGCCCGAACGAGGCAATCGCGTCGGGAGAGGACTATTTCGTCATCGACGCCGGGAAGTGCACCGAATGCGAAGGGCACTACGACACGCCGCAGTGCAAGGAGGTCTGTCCGGTCGACGCGATCGTGCCGCGGGCGGCCTGATCGCGTCCGCTGCGGCGGGCAGCCCGGGCCGGGGCGCCGCCGCACTCAGTTCTCGGCCAGTTCCTTGTCGGCGGATTCCGATTCGAGTCCGCCGAATCGCTTGTAGTAGTAGGGGGCTGCGGCCGGCAGTGTCCCGTTGGGTGTTTCGCACACCGCCATCAGGTGCTGTTGCGCGTGCCGCCAGGTGATCTGGTAGATGGCACGCGACAGCGCGCGCGCGGCGGTGCCGCTCCAGTCGTGCGGCATCAGCTGCACCGGCAACTGCGGGTCGTGCAGCAGCGCGCGGCGGAATTCGTGCATCGTCAGCGTCTGGATCAGGAAGCACTGTTCCGGGTCGAGGTTGCGCGTGGCGCGCAGCGAGCGCAGCACCGGGCGCATGCGGTCCGAGAACTCCCGGTAGGTCGCCTCGATCTCGTCGAGGTTCCAGCAGTCGCGCGCGAGATCCTGCAGGGGCCGGGTCGCGAGCGCGCCGAGCGTGGCCGCCTGCATCGGCACGACCTTGTCCTGCGTGCCGGTGTCCTGGAGGATTTCCGTCAGCGTCGCGGTGTCGCTTGACGGGTGCCCCATGACCCCGGGGGCGACGGTGCCGTAGCCCGCCCAGGAGAGCTCCTTGCGCAGCGTGTCGCGCTCGGGCGAACCCAGCGTGGAGGGCAGCACGACGAGCTGCCATTCACCGTTCCAGGTGTCCTGCGGCGTGTCGTAGATGCGGCGGTAGGCGTGCTCGAAGCGCCGCCGGCCCGAGGCGGTGAGGCTGTAGTAGCTCTTGCGCCCGATCTGTTCCGATTCCAGCCAGTGATCCTGCGACAGGCGATACACGCTGGTGCGCACCATGCGCTCGTTGAGGCCCAGCGGCTCCACCAGCCGGATGAAGCTGCCGAGCCAGACGGTGCCGCCGTGCGGCGCGATGAAATCGCCGTACACGGTAATGATCAGGGAGTTCGCGCGCACCCGGCGCTCGGCCAGGTAGTCGTTGATCCACTGTTCGAGGAAACGGTTTTTCATTGATTTCGCACCGTTATTTGTTATGTCTGCAGGTCGCGGAGGGGTTGGGTGGGCCGATTCTAACGCGATGCCGGAGGCGCTGGAAACGCGCGCGCGGCGATGTCCGAAACGGATCGCTTCGGCGTCATTCTGCGTTATTGATGTAAATCAAACAATGAGGAAAAAAGCGATACAGAAACCTTGACCGAGATAGGTTCAGTTTGTATCGTGAACGCAAGACGTCGGGGGTGAGGCGTCGGTCTCGGCAGGCGACTGAAATCCGGATTGCGAGGTGGACGATGCGGCAGGGTGCGATTTCGATGGCGGATGCTCACGGAATGTACGGCGTGGATCGGTGGGCCGACGGTGCTGCGGTCCGCGCGGAGGATTCCGTGGCCGAGGAAGTGCCGGTCGCGCTGGTGTACAACGGCTTCTCGCACGCCGTGATGATGGCCACGCCGCAGGATCTCGAGGACTTTGCGGTGGGCTTCAGCCTGAGCGAGGGCATCGCTGGCAACGCGCGCGAGATCCTCGACATCGAGGTCGTCGAGCACGCGCACGGCACCGAAGTGCAGATGCAGCTGGCGGGCGAGCGCTTCGCCCAGCTGCGCGCCCGGCGCCGCGCGATGACGGGGCGCACCGGCTGCGGCATCTGCGGCGTCGAGAGCCTCGACCAGCTCGCCTGTCGGCCGATCGCGAAGGTCGGGGCGACGGGCATGCTCGATGCGGGCGCCCTGCAGCGCGCGCAGGCCGAACTGCAGTCGCGCCAGCAGCTGTTCGAGCTCACCGGCGCCGTGCATGCGGCCGCGTGGTGCGGCTTCGACGGCCGGGTCGAACTGGTGCGCGAGGACGTCGGCCGGCACAACGCGCTCGACAAGCTCATCGGCGCGATCGCGGCGCAGCGCCGCGCCTTCGATGAAGGTTTCCTGTTCATGACCAGCCGCGCGAGCTACGAGATCGTGCAGAAGTCCGCGGCGGTCGGCATCGCGGTGGTCGCGGCGGTGTCCGCACCGACCGGCATGGCGGTGCGCGTTGCGCAGGCCGCCGGCCTCACGCTGATCGGCTTCGCGCGTGGCGAGCGCCACAGCATCTACTCGCATCCCGAGCGGGTTCACTAAAAAAGCAAACGGGGGAGACATGCCCACAACTACCAGTCCGCAATCCGTGCGGAAGGTCCCGACCTATTGCTACAACTGCGTGGCGGGGCCGGATTTCATGAACGTGAAGGTCGTCGACGGCGTCGCGACCGAGATCGAGCCGAACTTCGCCGCCGAGGACATCCACCCGGCGCGCGGCCGTGTGTGCGTGAAGGCCTACGGCCTGGTGCAGAAGACCTACAACCCGCACCGCGTGCTGCAGCCGATGAAGCGCACCAACCCGAAGAAGGGGCGCAACGAGGATCCGGGTTTCGTGCCGATCTCCTGGGACGAGGCGCTGGATCTCGTCACTACGAAGCTGACGGCGGTGCGCGAGAAAGGGCTGGTCGACGATTCCGGCCTGCCGCGCGTTGCGGCGACCTTCGGCCACGGCGGCACGCCCGGGATGTACATGGGGTCCTTGCCGGCCTTCCTCGCCGCGTGGGGGCCGATCGACTACAGCTTCGGCTCGGGCCAGGGCGTCAAGTGCGTGCATTCGGAGCACCTGTACGGCGAATTCTGGCACCGCGGCTTCACCGTCGCCGCCGATACGCCGCTCGCGCGCTACGTGATCTCGATCGGTTCCAACGTCGAGGCGTCCGGCGGCCCCTGTGCGGTGACGCGCCACGCGGAGGCGCGCGTGCGCGGCTACAAGCGCGTGCAGGTCGAACCGCACCTGTCGGTGACCGGCGCCTGTTCGGCCGAGTGGGTGCCGATCCGGCCCAAGACCGACCCGGCCTTCATGTTCGCGCTGATCCACGTGCTGGTGTGCGAGCAGGGGCTGGACAAGCTGGACGTGGCCTTCCTGCGCGACCGGACCTCGTCGCCCTACCTGGTCGGCCCCGACGGCCTGTATCTGCGCGACCCGGTGAGCCGCAAGCCGCTGGTGTGGGACGAAGCCGGCGGCCGCGCGGTCGCGTTCGACACGCCCGACGTGGTTCCTGCGGTGGCGGGCAGCTTTCCGGTCTGCGGCGCGATCAGCATCGATGCCGACGACGTGTGCCAGGACCTCGGCGCGGTCGAGGGCAAGACCGCATACGCCATGCTCGTCGAGCACATGCGGAAGTACTCGCCGGAATGGGCCGCGTCGATCTGCGACGTGCCGGCCGCGACGATCCGCCGCATCGCGAACGAATACCTGGAAAACGCCTCGATCGGCGAGACCATCGAGATCGACGGCCGCACGCTGCCGCTCCGCCCGGTTGCGGTGACGCTGGGCAAGTCGGTGAACAACGGCTGGGGCGCGTTCGAGTGCTGCTGGGCGCGCACCCTGCTCGCGACGCTGGTCGGCGCGCTGGAAAACCCCGGCGGCACGCTGGGCACGACGGTGCGCCTGAACCGCCCGCACGACAACCGCCTGCTGAGCGTGAAGGCCGGCGAAGACGGCTTCATGGCGCAGTACTTCAATCCGACCGACAAGGAACACTGGGTCGCCAAGCCCACCGGGCGCAACATCCACCGCACGCTGGTGCCCATCGTCGGCAACACCGCGTGGAGCCAGGCGCTGGGGCCGACCCAGCTCGCGTGGATGTTCCAGCGCGAGGTGCCGGAAGACTGGAACATGCCCATGCCGACGATGCCGGACGTGTGGTTCATCTACCGCACCAACCCGGCGATCTCGTTCTGGGACACGCGCACGCTGGTCGAGGAGATCGCGAAGTTCCCCTTCACGGTGTCCTTCGCCTACACGCTGGACGAGACCAACTGGATGGCCGACCTGCTGCTGCCCGAGGCGACCGACCTCGAATCGCTGCAGATGATCAAGGTCGGCGGCACGAAGTTCGTCGAGCAGTTCTGGGAGCACCGCGGCGTCGTGCTGCGCCAGCCGGCGGTCGAGCCGCAGGGCGACACGCGCGACTTCACGTGGATCAGCACCCAGCTTGCGAAGCGCACGGGCCTGCTGGAGGCCTACAACAACGCGCTGAACCGCGGCGCGGGCGGTGGCGCCCCGCTGAAGGCGGAGGGCTACGACTACAGCCTCGACACGGGCAAGGAGCACGGCGTCGAAGAGATCTGGGATGCCGTGTGCCGCGCGTCGAGCGCGAGCCTCTCCGAAGGGCGCGAGGTGCATGACCTGGAGTGGTTCAAGGAGCACGGCTTCTACACGGTGCCGATGTCCAAGGTCGAGTGGTACCTGAGCCCGGCGCTGGAACAGCAGGGCCTGCGCTACGAGATGCCCTACCAGGAGCGGCTGCTGCGCATCGGCCGCGAGCTCGGCAACCGCCTGCACGAGCACCAGATGCACTGGTGGGACGAGCAGCTCTCCGAGTACGCCGCGCTGCCCGAGTGGCACGACGTGCCGGGCCGCTGGACGCAGCAGATCAGGAATGCCGGCGGCAAGCCGGAGGACTTCCCGCTGTGGCTGCTCGCGACCAAGAGCATGCAGTACCACACCGGCGGCAACGCCAGCATCGCGCTGATGCGCGAAGTCGCGCAGAACGTGCGCGGCCACACCGGCGTGATCATGAACGCGAAGACCGCGAAGAGCCTGGGCATCAGCGACGGCGACCGGGTGGAGATCCGCTCGCACATCGGCGCGACCTACGGCGATGCGGTGCTGGCGCAGGGCGTGCGCCCTGACACGCTGGTGATTCTCGGTCAGTTCGACCACTGGGCGACGCCGCTCGCCAAGGACTTCGGTATGCCCAGCCTGAACACGATCGCGCCGATGTCGATGGAGCTGACGGACGCGACCGGTTCCGGCTCGGACATCGTGCGCGTCGCCGTGCGCAAGGTCGAGCGCGAGGAGGCAGCACAATGACCCGCTACGCCATGACCATCGACCTGCGCCGCTGCGTGGGCTGCCAGACCTGTACCGCCGCGTGCAAGAACGCCAACGCGACGCCCCCCGGCGTGCAGTGGCGGCGCGTGCTGGACCTGGAGACGGGCGAGTTTCCCGACGTGCGCCGCAGTTTCGTGCCGGTCGCCTGCATGCATTGCGACGAGCCGCCGTGCGAGGAGGTGTGTCCGACCAAGGCGACCACCAAGCGCGCCGACGGCCTGGTCGCCATCGACTACGACACCTGTATCGGCTGCGCGAACTGCGTGATGGCCTGTCCCTACGAGGCGCGCTCCATCGTGCATGAGGCGAAGTTCGCCTACGGCGACAAACCGATCAAGTCGGAAGAAGTCCGCTTCGACTCCGCACGCATCGGCGTGTCGATGAAATGCACCTTCTGCATCGACCGCATCGACCTCGCGGCGAAGACCGGGCAGGTGCCTGGACGCGATTGGGAAGTCACGCCGGCCTGCGTCAATTCCTGCATCTCCGGCGCGATGGCCTTCGGCGACCTCGACGACCCGGACAGCAAGGTGAGCCGGTTGATCGCCGAGAACAAGACTTTCCGCATGCACGAGGAGCTCGGTACCGGGCCGGGCGTGTATTACATCTGGGACAAAGGGTAAGCGGGCATGAAGACTCCGAAGATCCGGCCGGGCGAGCGCGTGGCGCCGCGGCAGCAGCACAACTGGGACTGGCGCGCGGCGTCGAACTTCATCGCCGGCGGCGCGGGCGGCGGGCTTCTCGCGTTTGCGGCCTTCGCCAGCCTGTGGGGCACGGACGTGCGCGCGCTGCTCGTCGCCGGCATGGCGCTGATCGGCGCGGGGCTCACCTGCGTGTGGCTCGAGATCGGCAAGCCGTGGCGCGCGCTCAATGTGTATCGCCATGCGGCGACCTCGTGGATGACGCGCGAGGCGGCGGTCGCGCCTTTCGTGTTCGGATGTGGCGCTCTGGCGCTGTTCACCGGACAGCCGCTGTTCGTGCTGCTTACCGGCGTGTTCGGGGCCTGTTTCGTCTATGCCCAGGCGCGCATCCTCGCCGCCGACAAGGGCATCCCGGCCTGGCGGCATCCGCGCTGCCTGCCTCTGGTCGCCGCGACAGGTTTTGCCGAGGGTGCGAGCCTGCTGGCGGTCGCTACGCCCTTCGTGATTCCCCAGGTCGCGGGCCAGGTCGCGGTGGCAACTGCTGTGCTCGTGCTGCTCCTGGTGCGTGTGCTGCTGTGGCGCAACTACCTGCGCGGGCTGCGTAGCGACGGCGCTCCGGTCGGCAGCCTGCGGGCGCTGTCGGCGATCGACGGGTCTTTCCTGAAATACGGCAACCTGCTGCCGGCCATACTGCTGCTGGTCGGCGTGCTGGGGGCGCCGCTCGCGGGTGCGGCGCTGGTGCTCGCAGGCTTCGCTGCGGTCGCGGGCGGCTGGTGGTTCAAATACACGCTGGTGCGGCGCGCAGCTTATACGCAGGGCTTTGCGCTGCCGCACCTGCCGGTGCGTGGTCGCGGCACCTCGGGGCCTGCCGTGAAACCCGGCTGGGGTGGTGCGTAGGCAAGGAGGTAGGGCGGAAAAGCCGAAGGCGCCTTCCGCCGCATGGTGGGTACTCGGTGACATGCACATACGGCGGAAGGCGCTGCGCTTTTCCGCCCTACGACAACAACGCGGGACCGCGGAGTCCCGCCCCTGCAACGCAGGAGGAGACGAGATGTACGAAGTGAGATTCCATGGCCGGGGCGGCCAGGGTTCGGTGATGGCGTCCGGCATGCTCGCCGCGGCGATGGTGGAGGAGGGCAAGTACGCGGTGTCGATCCCGTCCTTCGGGTTCGAGCGTCGCGGCGCGCCGGTGGTGTCCTTCCTGAGGGTGAGCGACCGCGAGATCCGCCAGCTCACCAACATCTACCAGCCCGACTGCATCGTGTGCGTCGACCCGACGCTGATGAAATCCGTCGATATCTTCGCCGGCATGAAGGCGGGTGGCACGCTGGTGCAGGCGACGCACCAGCCGCTGTCCGAACTGGTGCTCCCCGATTCCGTGGCGACCGTCGGGCTGCTCGACGCGGTGAAGATCGCGCTCGAGATCTTCAAGCGCCCGATCACCAACACGCTGATGCTCGGCGCCTTCGCGAAAACGACCGGTGTCGTCTCGCTCGATTCGCTCAAGCGCTCGCTCGAAGATTCCGACTTCCGCGACGCCGGCCTCGCCCAGAACATGACGGCGCTGGAGCGCGGCTACGCCGAGGTGGTCGTGCATCGCATCGAAAGGAGGGCCGCGGCATGAGCCGGCACACGAGTTATCCGCTCTTCAACCTGGAGCAGGCCGGCGTCCCGGACGACCTCTGTCCGGTCGCGACCGTCGTCAGCCCGATGCTGCCGGGCGACTGGCGCAGCATGCGGCCGGTCGTGAACCGCGACAAATGCGTGAAGTGCGCGGTGTGCTGGCTGTACTGCCCGGTGCAGTGCGTCGAGGAGCACGCCGCGTGGTTCGACTTCAACCTCAAGACCTGCAAGGGCTGTGGCATCTGCGCCAACGAGTGCCCGCAGCGGGCGATCACGATGGTGGGGGAAGCCCAATGACGACAGCCACGCTGGAAAAGGCTGCGGCAGCCGAAGCGCAGCGCAAGCAGAAGGTGATCCTTGCGGAAGGCAACGAGGCCGCCGCGCTGGGCGTGGCACTCGCGCGCCCCGACATGGTGTCGGTGTATCCGATCACGCCGCAGTCCTCGCTCGTCGAGCATCTCGCGAAGCTGATCGCCGACGGCCGCATGGACGCCGACATCGTCGATGCCGAGGGCGAGCACTCGGTGCTGTCGGTGCTGCAGGGCGGTGCGCTCGCCGGCGCGCGCACCTATACCGCGACCTGCGGCCCCGGCCTCGCCTTCATGTTCGAGCCCTATTTCCGCACCCCCGGCATGCGCCTGCCGATCGTGCTGACCATCGTCACGCGCGACGGCATCACGCCGCAGTCGGTGTGGGGCGGCCACCAGGACGCGATGACGGTGCGCGAGGCGGGCTGGATCCAGGTGTATTGCGAGAGCGTGCAGGAAGTGCTCGACACCACCGTGATGGCCTTCAAGATCGCCGAGCACCACGACGTGATGCTGCCGGTGAACGTGTGCCTCGACGGCAACTACCTGTCCTACGGCGCGTCGCGGGTCGAGATGCCGGACCAGGCCGACGTCGATGAATTCATGGGCGAGAAGGACGTGAACTGGCACGTCGCGCTCGACCCGCTGCGCCCGATGGCGGTCGATCCGCTCACCGGCGGCACCACCGGCAAGGGCCCGCAGACCTTCGTGCGCTACCGCAAGGGGCAGTGCGCCGGCATGCAGAACGCGCTGCGCGTGATCGAGGAGGTGCACGCCGACTGGGCCAAGCGCATCGGCCGCAGCTTCGCGCCGCTGGTCGAGGAATACCGCCTCGACGACGCCGAGTTCGCGATCATGACGCTGGGCAGCATGTCCGGCGCTGCGAAGGACGCGGTCGACGAGGCGCGCGACGCGGGCAGGAAGGTCGGGCTCATCAAGATCAAGACTTTCAGCCCCTTCCCGGTCGAGGCGCTGATGAAGGCATTGGGCAAGGTCAAGGCGCTGGGCGTCATCGACCGCTCCGTCGGTTTCCGCTGGAACTGCGGCCCGATGTACCAGGAGACGCTGGGCGTGCTGTACCGCCTCGGCCGCTTCATCCCGTCGATGAGCTTCATCGGCGGTCTGGCCGGTGCCGACATCACGATCCCGCACGTGCATCGCGTGATCGCCGAGACGGAAGCGCTGCTGAACGGCACAGCCGCCCCGACCGAGCCCGTTTGGCTCAACGAAAAGGATTGAGGCCAGCATGGACCGAGCCATCGAACACACCAAGTACCTGATCGCCGGCAGCAGCCACGCGGCGCTCGAGGCGATCAACGCGATCCGCATGCACGACGCGGAAGGTCCGATCACCGTCGTCACGCGCGATTCGTACCTGCCGTATTCGCCCACCGTATTGCCCTACGTCGTGTCCGGCAAATCCGCGCCGGCCCGTATCTTCCTGCGCGACGATGACTTCTTCGCCCGCAACAAGGTGAGCTACCGACCCGAGTCGGGGCTGAAGGCGCTGCACGCCGATCGCAACAGCGTGGAGCTCGCGGACGGCTCCAGCGTGGTCTACGAAAAGCTGCTGCTCGCGACCGGCGCCTCGCCCGCGATCCCGCCGATCCCCGGCATCGACACCGTCTCCTACCATGTGCTGCGCACATTGGATGACGCGCTGAAGCTGCGCGGCGCGATCGCCGAGTCGAAGCAGGCCGTCGTCCTCGGCGCGGGCCTCGTCGGGATGCACGCCGCCGAGAACCTCGTGAAAGCCGGCGCAAGCGTCACCATCGTCGAGATGAGCGACCAGCTCACGTCCGGCTACTTCGACAAGGTCGCCGCCGACATGATCGAGCAGGCCTTCCGCGATGCCGGCGCGAAGATCATGACCGGCAGCCGCGTCGTGCGCCTCGAACCCTCCGCGGCCGGCGCGAAGCTCACGCTGGAAAACGGCACGACGCTCGAAGCCGACCTGCTGCTCGTCGCGACCGGGGTGAAGCCCAACATGGGCTACCTCAACGGCAGCGGCGTCGAGCATGCGCAGGGCATCCTCGTCGATGATCGCATGCAGACGACCGCTGCGAACGTCTGGGCCGCGGGCGACTGCGCTCAGGCGCGTGGCTTCTTCACGGGCACGAAGGTCATGAACGCGATCCTGCCCGACGCGACGATCCAGGGCCGCGTCGCCGGAATGGCGATGGCGGGCGATCCCGGCCTCAAGGACTACGCCGGCGGCGTGCCGCTCAACACCTATCACTTCTTCGGCCGCCACGCGATCTCGGTCGGATCGAGCACCGTGCCCGAAGGCGGCGAGATGGTCACGCGCTTCGACGAGAAGACGGGGCGCTACCTCAAGGCGATCTTCGCGCCGGACGGCTGCCTCACCGGCATCTTCGGCGTGAACGAATTCTTCGACGGCGGTGTCATGGCCCAGCTGATCCTGCGCCGCATCGACCTCACACCGCTGCGCGAGCGCTTCGTCGCGAACCCGCTCGCAGTCGGCCGCGAAATCATGTCGCAGACCTGGCGCTAAGGAGCCATCAATGGGACGAGCTTACAGCACCATCGCCTTCGACCCCGCCAAGTGCGACGGTTGCGGCGATTGCATGACGGCCTGCGCGCAGGCCAAGACCGGCACGGACGACATCGCGCGTTCGCGCATCCAGATCTACGGCCGCGACGGAGCAGCGGACAAGACTTTCGAACTAGCTTTGTGCCGCCAGTGCGCCGACCCGAAGTGCGTTACGGTATGCCCGGCCGGCGCGCTCGACAAGGACGGCACGAGCGGCGTGATCGGTTGGGACGCATCGAAGTGCGTCGATTGCCTCCTGTGCACGGTGGGCTGCGCCTACGCCGGCATCGCGCTGGATGAAGGGACGGGCCATGTCGCCAAGTGCGACACCTGCGACGGCAACCCGGCCTGCGTGCCGGCCTGTCCGAAGGGCGCGCTCAAGCACATCACCACCGCCAACATCTACAACGAGGTCGGCGACTGGGAAGACCTCTTCGCACCGGGCCTCGCCGGCTGCCAAGGCTGCAACACCGAACTGCTGATGCGCCACACGCTGCGCCGCGTCGGCCCCGACACCGTGCTCGCGACGCCGCCGGGCTGCGTGCCGGGCATGGGCTCGGTCGGCTTCAACGGCACGACCGGCACCAAGGTTCCCGTCTTCCACCCGCTGCTCACCAACACCGCCGCGATGCTGGCCGGCATCAAGCGCCAGTACAAGCGCGTCGGCCGCGACGTGCAGGCGCTCGCGATCGCCGGCGACGGCGGGGCGTCGGACGTCGGCTTCCAGTCGCTGTCCGGCGCGGCCGAGCGCGGCGAGCAGATGCTGTTCATGGTGGTCGACAACGAAGGCTACATGAACACCGGCATGCAGCGTTCGAGCTGCACGCCCTACGGCGCGTGGACCTCGACGACGCCGGTGGGCGAGGCCACGCGCGGCAAGACGCAGGACGCGAAGAACCTGCCGCTGATCATGGTGAACCACCGCTGCGCCTACGTCGCAACCGCCTCCACGGCCTACATGGAGGACCTCTACGACAAGCTCGACAAGGCCATCGCGGCATCCAAGACCGGCTTCGCCTACCTGCACGTGTATTCGCCCTGCACGACCGGCTGGCGCTTCCCGTCGAACCTGAACATGGAAGTCGCGCGCAAGGCCGTCGAGACCAACTTCGTGATGCTGTGGGAATATACGCCGCAGGCCGGCCTGCACTTCACGAAGCCGGTCGATGACCCGTTGCCGGTCACCGATTACCTCAAGGCAATGGGCCGCTTCCGCCATCTCTCGCCCGAGCAGGTCGAGCACATCCAGAAGAAAGTCGTTGAAAACCAGAAATTCGTTGAACGCATGACGGAGCACGCACATGTCGGCTAGGGATGGTTTTGCAGCATCGAAAGGGGCAGCACCGCATACGCTCGATCCGATCGAGACCGCCAGCCGCGACGAACTCGCCGCGCTGCAGCTCGAACGGCTCAGGTGGAGCCTGCAGCACGCCTACGACAACGTGGCGCACTACAAGCAGGCCTTCGACGCCGCGGGCGTGCATCCATCGGACCTGAAGCAGCTCTCCGACCTCTCGAAGTTCCCCTTCACGACCAAGAAGGAGCTGCGCGACAACTATCCCTACGGCCTCTTCGCGGTGCCGATGCGCGACATCGTGCGCGTGCATGCATCGTCCGGCACCACCGGCCTGCCGACCGTCGTCGGCTACACGAAGAACGACATCGCGATGTGGGGTTCGGTGGTCGCGCGTTCGCTGCGCGCAGGCGGCGCCACGCCCGACGACATCATCCTCAACTCCTACGGCTATGGGCTCTTCACCGGCGGCCTCGGCGCGCACTACGGCGGCGAGACGCTCGGCGCGACCATGATCCCGATGGGCGGCGGCAACACAGAGAAGCAGATCCAGCTGATCCGCGAGTTCAAGCCGACCGTCATGATGGCGACGCCGTCCTACATGCTCACGGTCGCGGACGGCCTGCAGGAGATGGGCATCGACCCCGCCTCGACGACGCTGCGCATCGGCGTGTTCGGCGCCGAGCCCTGGACCAACGAGATGCGCCGCGAGATCGAGACGCGGCTGGGCATCGACGCGATCGACATCTACGGCCTGTCGGAAGTGATCGGCCCGGGAGTGGCCTGCGAGTGTATCGAGACCAAGGATGGTCCGCACATCTGGGAAGACCACTTCTACCCCGAGATCATCGACCCGGTCACCGGCGAAGTCCTGCCCGACGGCACGCCGGGCGAGCTGGTGTTTACGTCGCTGACCAAGGAAGCGCTGCCCATCATCCGCTATCGCACCCGCGACCTCACGATGCTGCTGCCCGGCACCGCGCGCACGATGCGCCGCATGGGCAAGATCACCGGCCGCAGCGACGACATGCTGATCATCCGCGGCGTGAACGTCTTCCCGACGCAGATCGAGGAGATCATCCTGCGCCACGACAGCCTGTGCGGCCACTATCAGCTGCAGATCACGCGGCCGGGCCACATGGACGAACTCACCGTTCTTGCGGAAGTGCGCCACGACCTGTCCGACGGGCTCAACGACGCGCAGCGCTCGAAGATCGCCGCCGAGGTCCGGCACGAAATCAAGAGCCGCGTGGGGGTTACCGCCGACATCCAGATCGTCGATACGGGCCGCATCGAACGCACCCAGGTCGGCAAGGCCAAGCGCGTGATCGACAAGCGGCCGAAGGGGTGAGGCGGAAACGGTGGGCAGTGTTTTGTTCCTCCCCTTGAAGGGGAGGGGGCAAATATCCCACGTTGAGAGATTCAACAAAGCCGCCGGCCAAAATGGCACGAGACGGCACGGACGGAGACACACCAGTGAATGATCGGACCACCATCAGTCCCGGTGACGCGTTGAACGCCGCCACCGGCGACCTGTTCCGCCAGGCCGCCGCCGACGGGCGCGACGCGCTGAACGCCGACGAACTGCAGCGCTTCGTCGCGAGCTTCGGTGCTGCGCTCGCCGAAGGCGTGCCCGGCGGCGTCGACCTGCGCATCGCCCTCGAAAACACCCGCGAATTCGGCATGATCCTCACGGCCGGCGCAGGCGGCCTCGACGGCGCGCTCGACCGCGCGAACTTCCGCAAGGACCGTGCCGCTGTCTCCGCGTCCGTCGATCTCACCGACGCGGCCGACTTCCTGCGCCTCTTCCGCCGCACCGTCGCCTACCAGAAGATGGCCGCGCTCGCCCAGCGCGACGGCCGCCGCGCGCCCGACCCCGTGCTGGAATTCTGCTTCGGCCTGATGCTGGGCCTCGGCCGCGAGTTTTCCGCGCAGAACCCGCAGGCCGGATTCGTGATCCGGTACATCGAACTCGACCAGGTGCAGTTCGCGAAGAAGCCGACCGTCGGCGTCGCCCGTGTCGAGTTCGGAAAGCCCGTCGCAGGCCGCCTGCCGCGCCCGCTGCACAAGATCGACAAGCTGATCCACCCGCAGTCCATCGGCATCGTCGGCGTGTCCGCCAGCGGCATGAACTTCGGCCGCATCATCCTGAAGAACCTGATGGGCAGCGGCTATGCGAAGGACAGGTTGACCATCATCCGCCCCGGCGAGACCGAGATCGACGGCGTGCGCTGCGTCGAGAGCCTGCGCGCGCTGCCGGCGAAGCTGGATCTGCTGATCGTCGCGGTGCCCAACGATGCGGTCTATGCACTGGTCGACGAGATCATCGAGTCCGACGCCGTCGAGTCGGTGATGCTGATTCCCGGCGGCCTGGGCGAGACCGCGAAGAGCCGCGAACCCGCCGCCGCGCTCGCCGCGAAGATCAACGCCGCCCACGCCAATCCGGGCGGCGGCCCGGTCTTCCTCGGCGCGAACTGCCTCGGCGTCGTTTCGCACCCGGGCGGCTACGACTCGTGGTTCATCCCGCTCGAACGCCTGCCCAAGCCGCAGAAGAAGGCGCAGCGCAACTCGGTGATGTTGAGCCAGTCCGGCGCCTTCATGATCACGCGCATCTCGCAGAACCCTTGGCTCGACCCGGCCTACATGCTCGCGCTGGGCAACCAGACCGACCTCACGCACGGCGACATGCTGAACTTCTTCGCCGAACGCGAAGGCATCGACACGCTGGGCATTTACATCGAAGGCTTCAAGGACGGCGACGGCCTCGACTTCGCCCGCGCGGTGCGCAAGGCGGTGCTCAACGGCAAGCAGGTCGTCGTCTACAAGTCCGGCCGCACCGACGCGGGCGCGGGCGGCGTGATGGGCCACACCGCGTCGATCGCCGGCGACCCGGTCCTCTTCGAGGCCGTGCTGCGCCAGGCCGGCGCGATCGTCGCCGAGGACTTCAACACCTTCGACGACCTCTTCTACATCGCCGGCGCGCTGCACGGCAAGAAGGTCGGCAAGCGCCTCGGCGCGATCAGCGGCGCCGGCTTCGAGGCCGTCGGCATTGCCGATTCGATCGCGACGGAGACGTTCTCGCTGGAGATGGGTGCGCTCGAAGCCGCAACGGTCGAACGCGTGCAGTCCATCCTCGCCGCCAAGCGCCTCGACGCGCTGGTCGAGGTGCGCAACCCCATCGACATCAACCCGGGCGCCGACGACGGCGTGCACCTGCAGATCACCGAGGCCTTCCTCGACGACCCCGACATCGACGCCGTCGTCGTCGGCCTCGATCCGACCGCCCCGTCAATCCGCGGCCTCGAAACCAGCAAGCTGCGCCCCGGCTACGACCTGTCGGACCCGCAGGGCACCGTCCATATCTACCCGCCGCTCGCCGCGCGGAGCGACAAGCCCGTGATCGGCATCGTGGACGGCGGCTCGCTCTACGACGCGATGGCCGCGAAGCTGATGGACCAGGGCGTGTGCGTGTTCCGCAACAGTGGCCGCGGCACGAAAGCGCTCGCCCGCTACGTCGAGGCCCGCGTCGAGGCGGACGCGATCCGCGAACGCAACAAGTAAGCACCGAAGCACTACCAAACCGCAACGAATCCGACGCCGGCTGGGACCGGCGTCCTACACCAAGGAGACTGCAAGATGAGCGAACTCAAAGCCGGACTGACGTCCACCCGCCGCTACG
This sequence comes from Aromatoleum toluvorans, assembly GCF_012910905.1. Lineage (GTDB taxonomy): Bacteria > Pseudomonadota > Gammaproteobacteria > Burkholderiales > Rhodocyclaceae > Aromatoleum > Aromatoleum toluvorans. Next base: position 80,426 of record NZ_WTVN01000014.1, on the reverse strand, counting down.
ACATCGACAAGGGCCGCACCATCGGCTTCATGGGCGACGACTGCCGCGTCTACTCCACCCCCGCGCTGCTCTACGACATCGAAGTCGTGTGCCGCGACCTGCTGCTGGAAAACATCGAAGCGGGCAAGGATTCGGTCGGCACGCGCGTCGAGCTCGACCATGTCGGCGCCACGCTGCTCGGCATGTGGGTCGAGATCACCGTGAAGCTGGTCGAAGTGAACGGCCCGGCCGTGACCTTCGAATTCACCGCCCGCGACGCCCTCGAGGAAGTCGCCCGCGGCAAGCACAGCCGCTTCGTCGTCGGTGCCGAGAAGACCGCCCAGCGTCTAAAGGCCAAGCTCGAGAAGGCGACCGCCGCAGCCTGACCCGCCACATCGGCCTGCTCTCCAGTAAACTGGCTGGTCAAGGAGAGCAAGTCGATGACCGAGGAAGATTTCATGCGCGCCGCGCTGGAGCAGGCACGCATGGCAGGAAGCTGTGACGAGGTGCCGGTCGGCGCGGTGGTGGTGCTCGACGGCGAGATCGTCGGCCGCGGCTTCAACCAGCCGATCGGCCGGCACGATCCGACCGCCCACGCCGAGGTGATGGCGCTGCGCGATGCCGCGGCACGCCTCGGCAACTACCGGCTGCCCGGCTGCGAACTCTACGTCACGCTGGAGCCCTGCGCGATGTGCTGCGGGGCGATCATGCATTCGCGCATCGCGCGCGTCGTGTTCGGCGCACGCGACCCCAAGACCGGCGTCGCCGGCAGCGTCATCGACCTGTTCGCCGAGCCGCGCCTGAACCACCACGCGACCATTTCGGGCGGCCTGCTCGCCGAGGAGTGTGGCGGCCTGCTGTCGAGCTTCTTCGCGGCCCGCCGCGGCCGCACGCTGGTCGCGTGACGGCCATGGCCATGCGCATCCTGATCGACCTCGCCGCCCAGCGCCTGAGCCTGTTCGGCGCCGACGGCGCCTGCATCCGCCGCTACCGCGTGTCGACGGCCTTGAATGGCCCGGGCGAAGTCCGCGACAGCGGCTGCACGCCCCGCGGCCGCCACCTCATCCGCGCGAAGATCGGCGCCGGCGCGGCGAAGGCAGCCGTCTTTCGCGGCCGGCGTCCGACGGGCGAGACCTGGACCCCGGCACTCGCTGCGCAGCACCCCGGGCGCGACTGGATCCTCTCGCGCATCCTGTGGCTCAGCGGCTGCGAACCGGGGCGCAACCGGCTTGGGAAGGTCGACTCCATGCGTCGCTACATCTACATCCACGGCACGCCGGACGATCAACCGATGGGCGTGCCGCTGTCCCACGGCTGCATCCGCATGCGCAACGACGACGTGATCGAGCTATTCGACCTGGTGCCGCCCGGAGCGCAAGTGGATATCGAGGAGACGACGAACATGGACGCTACGCCGACGATCCGCATCCTCGACTGGCGCGACGCCGCGGCGCTCGCCATGCCGCTGCGCGAACAGGTGTTCGTGATGGAGCAGGGCGTGCCGGCCGAACTCGAACGCGACGCCAACGATCCGTACTGCCGCCACGCGGTGGCGACGACCGCGGCCGGCGAGGTCGTCGGCACCGGCCGGCTGCTGCCCGACGGTCACATCGGCCGCATGGCCGTCGCCGCCCCGTGGCGCAACCGGGGCATCGGCGGGCTGATGCTCGAAGCCCTCGTCGCCGAAGCCCGCCGGCTCGGTTTCCGCGAGGTCGTCCTGAACGCGCAGATCGACGCCGTCGACTTCTACCTGCGGCACGGCTTCACGCCGGAGGGGGAGGTCTTCGTCGAGGCGGGCATCCGCCACCGGACGATGCGCCGCGCGCTGACGCCGCGCCGCGGCTGAAGGGTTTCAGTCGCCGGCCGCAACCACGAAGCGGTGCACGACTTCGCTCGCGCATTCGCCCCGGTCGTTCCAGGTCCATTCGCGGAAAGTGACGTTGCCACCCTGATCCTGCAGGATCAGCGTGGAACAGCGCGTGCCATAGCCCGGTGCGCGGATGAAGGCCGGCGACAGCCACCGTTCCCATTCCTCGCTGACGCCGGTTTCGGGCAGGTGATGATCGGGCGCGGGCTCGTCGTCGCGCAGCAGTTCGAGGAACGCGTCCGCGTCGGGCAGGCGGCCAAGCGCCACGGCGAAGCGTTCGCGCGCCCGCTTCACCTTCGGCCAGGGGGTGTCCAGCACATGGTTCGACAGGCCGTAGATGCCCGGCTCCAGCAGGCGCACCGAGCCCGTCGTGCTCTCGTGGATGCCGAGCTGCCGGCCGTCGCTCACCAGCAGGTTGAACGCCGCGTACTGCGCGCTGACTTCGGCCACCGCCCGCAGGCACGCGGTCGCATCATCGCTTCCCGTCAGGCAGTCGCGCACCAGCGTGCCGCGCGACGGCGCTCCCGGGCGGTGGAGCGTCGGGTCGCGGTAATTCGTCAGCGCGGCGAAGCGCCCGTTGCGGCCGACGCCCATCCACGTCCCGCCCGCTTCGAGATCCCGCCCCGCGAGCAGATCGGGCGCATCCGTCCACCAGTGCGCCGGCACTGCCGGGCGCGCGAGGAACTCGTCCCGGTTGGCCGCCACGACCAAGGGGTAGTCCGGATGGGCCTGCCAGCCGACGACGATCAGGCACATTCGACGAAGCGTTCCGTGTGGCGCGCAAAACCGGGCTCGACGATGTCCGCGATCCGGTGGGCGTCGGCCTCGATGCGCAGGGCCGCTTCGAAGGCGCCCGGATCGGTCACGTTCTCATAGACCTCCATCCACGTCACGCCGTCCTCGCGCCGCTCCATCAGCCGCCCCGCAACGCCGGTGCGTCTTTCCAGCGTCGTCTGCATCGCGCGCACGGTCGCTTCCGCGTCCTCGTGCCCGGCGTCGGCACGAACGCGGTAATAGACGTAATAATGCACGCAGCCCGCTTCGCAGCTCATTTCTCGGGCAGCGCGTAGGGCAGGTCGAGGAACTGCAGCTGCGGCCCCTGCGGGCTTCCGAGGTGGACCTGGCCGGCTTCGGCGCAGCTGATCTGCATCACCGCCAGCGCCTCGAAGCCACCATCGGGCGCGGAGGCGACGTTCACCAGCTTGCCCGCCGACTGCTCGCCGAACTCCGGTGTGAACAGGTCGGCACCCGCCGCGGGGGCCGCATCGGCCGGCACATGCACGTGATACATGCGCTTCTTGAGCTTGCCGAGGTATTGCGTGCGCGCGACGATCTCCTGTCCGGGATAACAGCCCTTGTTGAAGCTCACGCCGCCGATCACCTCGAAATTGAGCATCTGCGCGACGAACTCCTCCTGCGTCGCGGCGGTGATGAGCGGCAGGCCGGCGCGGATCATCGCCAGCTGCCACGCCGCCGTGCCGGCCTTCGTCGCACCGCCCGCGGCGAGCTTCGCGAACACCTCGGGCGCAGCCGCCGTCGGCACCGCAAGCACGAGATTGCGCTGATCGAGGCGGATGCAGCGCAACTCCCCGGAAACCGCCTGCGTCATCGGCGCAACCGATGCGGCAATGCCCGCGCCTGCGAGCAGGGCGTCCGCCGCGGCGCCGCTGACACCGATCAGCGCGATGTCGGGTGTCGCGTCCGCGAGCTTCACCTTGCTGCGCAGCACGTACATCGACAGCTTCTTCTGCAGCATCGGCTGCACGTCCGCCGACGTGGCGATCATCGGATCGGTGCCGTCGTTCCACAGCAGCAGGCTCGCGAGCATGCGGCCCTTGGGCGTGTTGAAGCTCGACCACTGCGCCGACTGCGGCCCGAGTTTCTTGACGTCGTTCGACAGCAGGTTGTGCAGGAAGGGGACCGAGTCATCGCCGGCGCAGCGGATCAGGCCCAGATGCACCAGCGGCACGACCACGGTGCCGGATTCCACGGCGCCCACCTCCGTTGCCGGAGCATTGAAACGGATGCCGGAGCCTTCCAGCGTGGCGCCTTCGCGTACGAGAAATTCTGTCCACAGCGTGTTCATGTGCGTTTGTCGGAGCGGGAGAGGGTTGTGGAATGGGGATGAAGTATTATAGGGCTCCCCAGACATAATGGTTGCGGACCAACAATTCCGGCACACGCCACGCCGCATCTTCCGCGGACCTGTCCAATTCGATGAAATCCCTCGTTCTCCGACTGCTGATCGCACTCGCGCTCGCCGTTGCGACCGTGTCCGCGGCCGCCTGGTGGTACGCGCAACGTCCGCTCACGCTGGCGCAGCCGGTCGTCGACTTCACGGTCCAGCGCGGGCACACGATGCGCCAGGCCGCGGCCGCGATCGCGGCGGCCGGCGTCGACGTCAGTCCCCGCGCGCTGTACTGGATCGCCCGCATCACCGGCAAGGCCGGGCGCATCGTGGCCGGCAGCTACGAAGTGCATCGGGGCGTCACGCCGTGGCTGCTGATCCTGAAGCTCTCCAGCGGCGACGTTTCGCAGGCGGAAATCCGCTTCGTCGAAGGCTGGAGCTTCCGTCAGGTCCGCGCGGCGCTGGAAGGCAATCCGAACCTCCTGCAGGACACCGTGGGCCTTGCCGAGGCCGACGTCCTGCGCGCGATCGGTGCGACCGAAGCGCATCTCGAAGGGCTGTTCTTTCCCGACACCTATCTGTTCGACAAGCAATCGAATGCGAGTGCGGTGCTGCGCCGTGCCTACGCCGCGATGAAGCAGCGCCTCGCGCAGGCCTGGGAAGCGCGCGACCCGACTGTCCCGGTATCGTCGCCCTATGAGGCGCTGATCCTGGCATCGCTCGTCGAAAAGGAAACCGGGCGGCCCGAGGATCGCGGCCTGATCGCCTCGGTCTTCGCCAACCGGCTGCGCATCGGCATGCGCCTGCAGACCGATCCGACCGTGATCTACGGCTACGGCGAGGCGTTCGACGGCCGCCTGCGCAAGTGGCACCTCGAAACCGACCACCTCTACAACACCTACACGCGTGCCGGCCTGCCGCCGACGCCCATCGCGATGCCGGGCGCCGAATCGCTCAACGCCGCGCTCCACCCGGCGCAGACGGACTACCTGTACTTCGTCTCGCGCGGCGACGGCACCAGCGAGTTTTCGTCCAGCCTCAACGACCACAACAAGGCCGTCAATCGTTATCAGCGGGGATCGGGAAGTTGAACCAGACGCGCGCCCGCGGGCGCTTCATCACCTTCGAAGGCATCGACGGTGCCGGCAAGAGCAGCCAGATCGCGGCGCTCGTCGCGCTCCTGCAGGCGCGCGGGTTGACCGTGGACCAGACGCGCGAGCCCGGCGGCACGGCGCTCGGCGAGAAACTCCGCGAACTGCTGCTGCACGAACCGATGCACCTCGAAACGGAAGCGATGCTGATGTTCGCCGCCCGCCGCGAACATCTCGCCGCCCGCATCCATCCCGCGCTCGAAGCCGGCACCTGGGTCGTGTCCGACCGTTTCACCGACGCCACCTACGCCTACCAGGTCGGCGGCCGCGGGCTTGACGCCGCGAAGTTCGCCGCCCTCGAGGACTGGGTGCATCCCGGCTTCCAGCCCGACCTGACCCTCGTCTTCGACCTGCCGCCCGAGGTCGCCGCCGCGCGCGTGGCCAACACCGGCGCCGCGCCCGATCGCTTCGAGCGCGAGCAGCGCGACTTCTTCGAGCGTGTGCGCGCCGCCTACCTCGAACGCGCGCGTATCGCCCCGCAACGCATCCGCGTGATCGCGGCCGACCGCCCGCCCGAAGAGATCCGCGCCGAGATCGAGGCCATCGTCGCGGAGCGCTTCTTCCGATGATCCACCCCTGGCTGCAGGAGACCTGGCAGCGGCTGGTCGGCCTCGGCGCACGGCTGCCGCACGCGCTGCTCTTCGTCGGCCCGGAAGGCCTCGGCAAGCGCGACCTCGCCGACGCGCTCGCGGCACGCCTGCTGTGCGCGGCCCCGGGCGCGGACGGGCACGCCTGCGGCCACTGCGCGGCCTGCCAGCTGAGGCTCTCGGGCAACCATCCCGACCTGCTGCCTGTCGTGCCGGAAGCCGATGCGGCGTCCGGGAAAGAGGCGGGGGACGGTGATGACGCGGGCGAGGGCGAAGGCGGCAGCGGCAAGAAGAAGTCCTCGCAGATCCGGATCGAACAGATCCGCGACCTGCAGGAAGCGCTCGCCGTGACCGGCCACCAGAGCAGCCGGCGCGTGATCGTCGTCGATCCCGCCGAGGCGATGAACGCCTTCACCGCCAACGCGCTGCTGAAGCTCCTCGAAGAACCGCCGGAAGGCTGCGTCTTCCTGCTCGTTTCGTCGGCGCCGCGCCGGCTGCTGCCCACGATTCGCAGCCGTTGCCAGCAGTGGAGCTTCTCGCGTCCCGCCGGCGAGGCCGTCGCCCAGTGGCTCTCCGCCCCGGAGGCCCCGCCCGCGGACCTGCTCGCCCTCACCGGCGGGATGCCGCTCGCGGCCCAGCGTCTCGCCCGCAACGGCTCGGACGCGCTGCTGCGGCGCTTCGTGAAGGATCTCGCCCAGCTGCCGGCCGGCGATCCGCTGAAACTCGCCGGCCAGTGGGAAAGCTGGCTCAAGTCGAAGGAAGCGCTCGCCGCCGGCTTCGACATGCCGCAGCTCGTCGAATGGATGCAGCGCTGGGTCACCGACCTCGCATCGCTGCGGCTGGGCGGACGCGTGCGCTTCTTCCCCGGCGAGGACGGCGTCATCGCCGCGCTCGCCCAGCGCACGAGCGTGGCCGCCGTGACGAACTGCTACAATGAACTCGCCCGGATCCGCCGGGTCGCACAGCATCCGCTGAATGCCCGGCTGATGCTCGAAGACATGCTCCTGCGCTATGCGCGCGCCGTGACCGGAACCCGCCGATGAGCGAAGCTCCCAAACCGAGCGTCGCACGCCCCAGCGTGCTGTCGCTGAACATCAACTCCAAGTCCGCGCTGTACGCGGCCTACATGCCCTTCCTCAGCAACGGCGGCATCTTCGTGCCGACGCCGCGCGTGCATGCGCTCGGCGACGAGGTCTTCATGCTGCTGCAGCTGATGGACGACCCGACCAAGCATCCGGTCGCGGCGACCGTCGTGTGGGTCACCCCCCACGGCGCGCAGGGCGGCAAGACCCAGGGCATCGGCGTGCATTTCAGCTCGGACGAATCCGGCAAGGCGCTGCGCGCGCGCATCGAACAGATCCTCGCCGGCCACCTCGGTTCGAACCGCCCCACCCACACCCTTTGATGCTTCATCGATGTTCGTAGATTCACACTGTCACCTGGATTTCCCCGACTTGGCCGAGCGTGAAGAGGCCGTCCTTGCCGCGATGGCCGAGAACCGTGTCGGCCACGCGCTGTGCGTCAGCGTCAAGATGGAAGACTTCCCCCGCGTCCTCGCGCTCGCGGAACGTCACCCGCACCTGTTCGCATCCGTGGGCGTGCATCCCGACAACGAGGGCGTGGACGACCCGGACGAAGCGCGCCTGCTGGCGCTCGCCGCGCACCCGAAGATCGTCGCGATCGGTGAGACCGGCCTCGACTATTACTGGCAGAAGGACGCGCCCGAATGGCAGCGTGAGCGCTTCCGTACGCATATCCGTGCCGCGCGCAAGTGCGGCAAGCCGCTGATCATCCATACCCGCTCGGCGGCGGACGACACCCTGCGCCTGATGCGCGAGGAGGGGGCCGGCCAGGCCGGCGGCGTGATGCACTGCTTCACCGAATCGCGTGAAGTGGCCGAAGCGGCGCTCGACCTCGGCTTCTACATCTCGTTCTCGGGCATCGTCACGTTCAAGAACGCCAGGGAACTCAAGGCCGTCGCACAGTACGTCCCGCTCGACCGCCTGCTGATCGAGACCGATGCGCCGTATCTCGCGCCGGTCCCGCATCGCGGCAAGACCAACGAACCCGCGTGGGTCGTGCACGTCGCCGAAGAGATCGCCCGCCTGCGCGACGAACCGCTCGAGCGCATCGAAACCGCCACCACCGAAAACTTCTTCCGCCTGTTCCGTCATGCCCAAGCTCACTGAATCGATCAAGCGCCTCCTGCTCTCCGCAATCCTTGCCAGTTCGCTGTGCGGCCCGGCGGCGTTCGCCGACAGCTACGAGGACGCGCTCAGCTCCGCGCGGCTGGGCGACACGTCGCAGCTCATGCAGCTCATCGCGCGCGGCGTCGACCCGAACACGGTGGACGCCCAGGGCAGCTCGCTGCTGATCCTCGCCGCCCGTGAAGGCAACCTCGAAACCGTGAAGGCATTGCTCAAGCATCGCCCGAAGGTGTCGCTGCGCAACGCGGCGGGCGACTCCGCGCTGATGCTCGCGGTGCTCAAGGGCGAGACCGCGATCGTCGACGTCCTGCTGGACGCCGGCGCCGAGGTGAATCACGACGGCTGGACGCCGCTGATGTATGCGGCCTTCGAGGGCCGCGCCGAAATCGTCGACCGCCTGCTCGCGCGCCGCGCGGATGTCGCGGCATTGGCGCCGAACGGGTCCGATGCGTTGATGCTGGCGGCGCGCAACGGCCACATCGACGTCGTCCGCAAACTGCTGAAGACGGGCATCGAACTCGACCGGAAAAACGACGCCGGATTCAGCGCCGAAACCTGGGCGCTCGAAAACGGCAACACCGACATCGCCGACCTGCTGCGCGCGGAACGCAGCCGTCGTCAGGCGGCCGGCAATCGCTGATGCGTTTCCTGGCCGCCGGGTGACCCGGATGTCCTGCGTTCCGTCGCGGCCGAGCGGAGCAGGGGCGCGAGGCGCGCCGCCGTCGTGATCGTGTTCGCGTGGATCGCGACCGTGTCGTCGATCTCGCGCGCATAGCCGCCCGCCATCGCGACCGCCACCGGCGTGCCATGCGCGGCGCAGTGCCGCAGCACCAGCTCGTCGCGCGCCACCAGCCCGTCGAAGCTCAGCGCGAGGCGGCCCAGCCGGTCGTCGCGATACGGATCGGCGCCCGCGAGGTAGATCGCAAGATCCGGCTGCAGGGTCATGAAGACCTGTTCGAGGCCGTCGCGCAGCGCCGCAAGGTAGTCGGCATCGCCGGTGCCGTCCGCAAGCTCGATGTCCAGGGTGGAGGTCGCCTTGCGGAACGGAAAATTCTTCTCGCCGTGCAGGCTCAGGGTGAACACGTCCGGCTGCCCCGCGAGGATCGTCGCCGTCCCGTCGCCCTGATGGACGTCGCAATCGATGATCGCGATCTTCCGCACCCGGCCTTCCGCGCGCATCGCCAGCGCCGCGATCGCCGCGTCGTTGAACACGCAGAAGCCCGATCCGAAGCCGCGGTGGGCGTGGTGCGTACCACCGGCGAGGTTCGCCGCACACCCCTCGGCAAGCGCGTGCCGGCAGGCGGCGAGCGTCGCCCCGGCCGAGCGGCGCGAGCGTTCCACCATCTGCGCCGACCACGGGAAGCCGATGCGCCGCTGTTCGGCGGGATCCAGCGCGCCGCGCGCAACGCGCTCGAGGTAAGCCGCATCATGCGCCCGCAGGATCTCGGCGTCCGTAGCCGCGTCCGGAACGATGAAATCGTCGCCTGAAAACAGGTCGCTGTGCCGCAGCCGCTCGCGCAGGCGCGAATACTTCTCCATCGGGAAGCGGTGCCCGGCGGGCAGGGGCAGCACGAAGTGGTCGGCGTAGAACAGTTTCACACGGCTATCCTGAACGAGGTTTGCAATGAATCACGTGTCGGCCGGCCGGCGAGATCGACGCCCGGCACGATGATCATTAAACTCGGAACAATCCCCGACACACAATCGCAAACCTGCGACGACAGGTGCAGACATGAGCATCACCGAAAAGATCAGGCAGTGCCACCCGGCGCTGACCGCACTGCGGCGCGACATCCACGCCCATCCCGAGCTTGCGTTCGCCGAGCGCCGGACCGCGGACCTCGTCGCGAGCCGCCTCGAAGCCCTCGGTATCGAGGTGCACCGCGGCCTTGGCGGGACGGGCGTCGTCGGCGTGCTCCGGGCCGGGCGCAGCCTGCGCGCCATCGGCCTGCGCGCAGACATGGACGCGCTGCCGATCCAGGAGCGCAATGAATTCGCACACGTCTCGCAGCATGCGGGCTGCATGCATGCCTGCGGTCACGACGGCCACACGACGATGCTGCTCGGCGCGGCCGAAGTGCTGTCCGCCCACCCGGACTTCGACGGCACCGTGTATTTCGTCTTCCAGCCGGCCGAGGAAGGCGAGGGCGGCGCCGACGCGATGATCCACGACGGCCTGTTCGACCGCTTCCCGATGGCCTCGATCTTCGGCATGCACAACTGGCCCGGCCTGCCTTCGGGTCACTTCGCCGTGCATGACGGCCCCGTGATGGCAAGTGCCGATCGTTTCGACATCAGCATCCGCGGCCAGGGCGCGCACGGTGCGATGCCGCATCTCGGCACCGACTCCATCGCCGCCGGCGCCGCGCTGGTGCAGGCGCTCCAGACCATCGTCAGCCGTGCGCTCGACCCCCTCGACTCCGCCGTCGTTTCGGTGACGCAGTTCCACGCGGGCGAGGCGTACAACGTGATCCCCGATCGCGCGCAGCTGTGCGGCACCGTGCGTGCGTTCAGCGCGGCGGTCCAGGACCGCATCGAAGCAGCGATCTCGCGCATCAGCGCGGGCATCGCCGCGAGCCACGGGGTCAGCGTCGAAGTCGAGTATCGTCGCGGCTACCCCCCGACCATCAACACCTCCGACGAAGCCGCGATCTGCGCCGAAGTGGCCGCCGGCCTGCCCGGCGCGAGCGTGTTGACCGATCAGCGCCCCAGCATGGGCGCCGAGGACTTCGCCTTCTACCTGCGCCACAAGCCGGGCTGTTACGTGTGGATCGGCAACGGGCCGGGTGAAGGCGGCTGCACCCTGCACAACCCGCACTACGACTTCAACGACTCGATCATCCCCTTCGGCGTCGCCTACTGGGTCGAACTCGCACGGCGCCTGCTGCCGAAATCCTGAACCTCCGGCACCCTGTGCCGTCCACCCGCGCATGCATACCTTCCAGCTATCCCTGCGCATGATGTTGCGCGACCTGCGGGCGGGCGAACTTCACCTGCTCGGCCTCGCCATCGTGATCGCCGTGGCCTGTCTCACCAGCGTCGGTTTCCTCGCCGACCGCGTCGCGCGGGGACTCGACCGCGAGGCCAACCAGTTGCTGGGCGGCGACCTGCTGCTGCGCGCCGATCACCCGTGGGACGAGGCCTTTGCGCAGGAAGCCGGGCGGCTCGGCCTCACGAGCACCGGCACGGTCCTGTTCACGAGCATGGTGAGCACGGAGAACGCCGCCCAGCTTGCCGGGGTCAAGGCCGTCGGCCCGGGCTACCCGCTGCGTGGTCATGTCCGCATCGCAGCAGGCCCGAATCAGGCGGACACCATCGCCAACCGCATCCCCGAACGCGGCGAAGTCTGGCTCGACGAACGGCTCCTGGCGGCCCTCGACGTTTCAGTCGGTGAGCACGTGGGCCTGGGGCGTCTGGAGTTCAGGGTCGGCGGCGTGGTGACCTTCGAGTCGGATCGCGGGGCGAATTTCTTCAGCCTGCTCCCGCGCGCAATCTTCAACGCAGCGGATCTGGCGGATTCCGGGCTCCTCATCGCGGGCAGCCGCGCGACGTGGCGCCTGCACGTGGCCGGTGAGCCGGACGCCGTCGAGGTCTTCGAGCGCTGGTCGAAAGCGCGTCTCGGACGCGGCGAAACGGTGGAGGGCGTCGGAAACGCGCGACCCGAGGTGCGCAATTCGCTCGACCAGGCCCAGCGCTTCCTCCGCCTCGCCGCGTTGCTCACGGTGATTCTTGCGGCAGTCGCGATCGGCATTTCCGCACGCCGCTTCATGCAACGCCACCTCGACGCCTGTGCCGTGATGCGTTGCCTCGGCGCACGCCAGGGGCAAGTGTTGAAGCTCGTCGTCGGCGAGTTTGCACTGTTCGGATTCGCCGCCGCCGCGCTCGGCTCCTGCCTCGGCTGGGGCGTGCAGCAGGGTCTGGCGCTGATCCTGGTCGAGATCATGGACACCGCACTGCCTTCCCCCTCGCCGCTACCGTTTGCCCACGGCCTCGCGGTCGGGGTGGTCCTGCTGATCGGATTCGTGCTGCCGCAGCTCCTGCGCCTCGGGCGAGTCTCCACACTTCGGGTCTTGCGGCGCGAGATCGCGCTCGTCGAGACGCGCAGCGCCTTCGCCTGGCTTGCCGGGGCCGCCGCGCTACTCGCGCTCGTCTTCTGGATCGCCGGCGAACTGCGGCTCGCGTCCTATGTGGCGGGGGGCTTCAGCTTCGCCCTCGCAGCGTTCGGGGCGGCAGCGTGGGCCCTCCTGCGGCTGCTCGGCCGGACGCGGGAAGGGGCGATGTTCGGCGGCAGCGGCTGGCGTTACGGGATCGCTTCCTTGGTGCGCCGCACGGGGGCGAGCGTCGTGCAGATCGTGGCGCTCGGCCTCGGCGTGACGGCGCTGCTGTTGCTGACCATCGTCCGCGGCGATCTGCTCGACGGGTGGCGCGCAATGACCCCGCCCGATGCCCCCAATCGCTTCGTGATCAATATCCAGCCCGACCAGCGACAGGCGCTGGCGGAGTTCTTCGTTCAGCAGGGTTTGCAGGCGCCGGAAGTCCGCCCGATGATCCGCGGCCGGCTCGACGCCATCAACGGGCGTGAGGTGCATCCCGAAGCCTACGAGAACGAGCGTACACAACGCCTCGCCGAGCGCGAATTCAACCTCAGTTATGGCAGCCGGCTGCCGGACGGCAACATCGTCGTCGGCGGACGCTGGCACGGTTCGGAAACGGCCCCGCAGTTCTCCGTTGAGCGTGGCCTCGCAGAGGCGTTTTCGCTCAAGGTCGGCGACCGCGTCCGTTTCAACGTCGCCGGCAGGCTCGTCGAAGCGCCGATCACCAGCGTCCGCGAGCTCGAATGGGACTCCATGCGTGTGAACTTCTTCTTCATCGCGTCGCCGGGGATGCTCGAGGACGATCCCGCAAGCCTGATCACGAGTTTCAGGCTTCCCCCGGGTAATCAGCGATTCACGGCCGAGTTGGTGAAGGGTTTCCCCAATCTGTCGGTCATCGATGTTGATGCAGTGATTGCGCAGGTACGCGCGATGACCGACAAGCTGGTGCTCATCGTCGAGTTCGTCTTTGCCTTCTCGGTCCTGGCCGGTTTCCTCGTGCTGTTCTCCGCCCTGCAGTCGACGCACGACGAGCGGGATTACGAATTGGCGATGCTCCGGACGCTGGGTGCCCGTAACGCGCAAATGCGCCATGCGCTGCTGGCCGAATTCGCCGTGCTCGGCGGGCTTGCTTCGGTGCTGGCGACGGCAGGCGCGATGGCGATCGGTTGGTTGCTCGCCCGCCAAGCGTTCAAGATGCCCTATGTGCCTGAGTTCTGGCCGCTCGCGCTCGCGATGCTGGCAGGGGCATGCGCAGTGATCGTTGCGGGATGGCTCGGAACCCGCAGGCTGCTCGCACGCCCCCCGGCTTCAAGCCTGCGGCAACTGGCGTGATTTCTGAGGAGTATTCGCGAGCGTTTTCCCAATACAAAACCATATCGTCGCGCGTATTGCAGCAAATGAGAAAGGCGCCCTCGGGCGCCTTTCTCTTGCTTGTCGTTGCGGTGAGTTTTATTTCACGTGGCAGGTCAGGCAGATCTGGCTGCCGTCTGCCGTCACGCGCAGGAAGGTTGGCAGGAAGGACGCGGTCGCCCCCGGTACACCATGCGGATCGTGGCAGGAGGCGCACTCTACCTCGTATCCCTGACCCGAGTCATAGAAACGCAACTCTTCCTTGTCCGGGCGGCTGTCGCCATCCGTGTCGAAGAAGCGGACATTCTTGTAGGTGCCGGACGGCACGTTCCAGTCGGATCCGCTCGGCAGCTTCACCCCCACCGGATGGTCGTTGCGAAGGTCGGTGCCGATCGCAAACGCAGAAAAGTCCTGCGCGCCACCCTGGCCCCCGGGCGAGTGGCAGCTGAGACATTCGGTATTGTTGTCCTTCAAGCCGAAGTGGTCGAACGCATCGTCGGTCGTGCTCCAGGCATCCAGAAGCGCCTTGGTGGTGCTGGTATCGGGGTTCAGGGCGAGTGCGGCGTTGTATTTCCCCGAACCCGGCATGTTCACGATCGAATCGACAGCGGTCTGGCCGTCGTGACAGGACAGGCAGGTCAGCGAGTTCGGGCCCGGCTGCGTCGCCTCCTGCGACAGGCTCTGCTGGTTATACAGCGTGTAGGTGGTGCTGCGCACGGTCCGGTTCCACAGCGGCGCGCTGATATTCTGGTTGGCGGCGTGGGGGGTGTGGCAGTAGACGCACACCTGCTGATAGTTGTTACGAACCGCGTCCATCTGGCTGCCGGTCGGGCCGCCACCCGCGGTCTGGCGCTGCGACAGGTTGTGGCGGGTGTTGCCGATGGTGCCCTGGTTCAGGAATTCCGAGTCCGAGCGCGTTCCGGGCCATGCGACATCTGCAACGAGCACGCCGAGTGTGGCGATGGCTACGGTGGCGATTCTGATTGTCATGATGTGGCAGTGTATTGGTTGGTGTTGGCGCACTTATGCAATAACAATGCCAGGATATTACGTATTCCTGATGATGATATTTGAGTATTCAAGGGGCGCTTTTCCCCGCGGTGGGAGCGGGCGTTTTGCTTGCAGCAACTGCCTTCTCGGCCCGACGATAGACGTCGACCTTGATGTGGTACTGGTCGGCGACGTACAGCCGTCCGGTCTCGTCGACGGTGATGGCGCCGATGAGCGCGTATTGCCCGGGAAGGTTGGCGATCCCGGACTTTCCGAGCCACATCAGCAGATGACCGCTGGGGTCGAATATCTGCACATTGTTGAATGAAGCGTCTGAGACGTAGATGTTGCCGTCGTTGTCACTGGCGATCCGGCGCGGGCGCGAGAAATTTCCGAGACCGTTTCCGACCGATCCGAAACTCGAGACGAATTTTCCCGTTTCATCGAATGTCTGCACACGAAAATTCCCGGAATCGAGAATGTGCAGCCTGCCGTCTTCGGTGACGGTGGCATCGAGCGGGATATTCAACTGTCCCGGGTCCGAGCCGCGCGGGCCGATCCGGAACAGTTCCTTGCCGTCCGGCGCGTACGCAATCACCTTGTGGTCATCGCTGTCGACGCTGCCGCGGTCTATGACAAATATGCGCGAGCCGTCACGGCTGACCGCCACCCCCGCCGGCTTGACCAGATCACGCGGGTTCCCGACCGAGAACATGTACAGGCCCAGCGGGTCGAAAACCATCACGTTCTTCGCGATGGAATCGAGGACGTAGAGCCTGCTCTGGGCATCGATCGCCATGGAGATCGGCGACCGCGTGCGGTTCGGTTCGCGCTGGCCGATCTGGAAGACCTTACGGCGGGGCATGTCGAACACGTAGATCGAAGCCGTATGCGGATCGGCGACGTAAAGTCGTCCTTTCCGTGCCACCAGTGCCGACGGCTTGCGATAGACAGGTTGTTCGGACTTGGTGTTGCGCCCCGTCAGTATCCGTTGCAGGCGTTCATCTTCGGATTCGTCGCGTATGTCGGACTGGTTCCTGAGTTCGGTCTCGAATACGAAACGGGGCTCGTCGGGCGGTGCCGGCCATATCAGCTGATAGTCCAATTCTCCGTCTGAAGGGGCGACGGGGGAGGAGCTGCAGCCGGTGAAGGCGATCACCGACGCGAGCGCGTACAGAGCGAGGCTCAGGCCGCGAGCAACGGAACCTGCATGAAATGAATTGTGACGCATGTGGCTGAACATTCCGTGCGAGCCCTCTCCGCCACAGTAGCGGGGGCAACAAAAAACGGTCGGGCACCATGCTGAGCGAGTGCCCGGAAGTTCGCCATTAGCAGGAAGCGGGCCAGTGACCTAGCCGCCGATGTAGGACATTTCGATTTTTCTCAGCCCGCGGGTGTTTGCAGTGCGGATTTCCGAATAGTGGTCGTCGCGGTTCTGCCACACGCCGGCAATGGCGCGATCGAGTTCGGCATCGCTCGCACCGTCGCGCAACAAGGTGCGAAGATCGTGTCCGCTCTGGGCGAACAGACACGTGTACAGCTTGCCTTCCGTGGACAGGCGGATGCGCGTACAGGTCGAGCAGAACGCCTGCGTGACCGAGGAGATGACGCCGATTTCGCCGCCGCCGTCACGGTAGCGCCAGCGCTCGGCAACTTCGCCGGTGTAGTTGGGGTCGACCTGCTCCAGGGGGAAGACGCGGTCGATGCGCTCGATGATGTCGCGCGACGGCACCACTGCGTTCATTTCCCATCCGTTCGAACTGCCGACGTCCATGAATTCGATGAAGCGCAGGATGTGGCCCGTGCCGCGGAAGTGGCGGGCCATGTCGATCACGTTGTGGTCGTTGACGCCGCGCTTGACGACCATATTGACCTTGACGGGACTGAGCCCGGCTTCTTCGGCGGCGGCGATCCCCTTCAGGACCGCCGCGACCGGGTAGTCGGCGTCGTTCATCGCACGGAAGGTCGCGTCGTCGATGGCATCGAGGCTCACCGTGACGCGATGCAGGCCGGCCTCGCGGAGCGTACGGGCCATCTTGGGCAGGAGTACGCCGTTGGTGGTGAGGGTGAGCTCGACGTCGGGGATCGCGGCGAGCTGGGCGACGAGGTTCTCGACGTGCTTGCGCAGCAGCGGTTCGCCGCCGGTAATGCGGATCTTGCGGACACCACGCTCGGCGAAAAGTCGCGCCACCCGCGTGATCTCCTCGAACGACAGCAGCTCCTTGCGGGGCAGGAAGGCGTAATCCGTTCCAAACACTTCGCGCGGCATGCAGTAGATGCAGCGGAAATTGCAGCGATCGGTGACCGAGATGCGCAGGTCGTGGACCATGCGCCCCCGCGTGTCGACGAGGGGGGCACCTGGCGCGGGCGCGTCTGCAGCGACGGGAGCGGGCTCGCTCGCGGGGTAGATCGGAATCGATTTCATCGGATACCTGGCTGTAGTGGCCTGAAATGGTGCATGCTGAAAGGGCCCGGCAACCTGTGGTGAGGTTTTACGGTCTATCCATGCGTCAGTTAACCGATCGTTGCAGCAGAAGGCAATATGTTCGTGCCCAGCCTGCGGCGACGCCAGCGTCCGGGCTGCACGCCGTGCTGCCCTTGCAGGTGGCACAGTAGCGTGGAAGCGGGTTCGCGGGTATAGGGCAAAAGTATTAATCTTCCGGCAGCTGCATCTACTCCCCCGGGAATTGTGCGATGACGACACGAATTACAGAAACTTCGACCGAAAAGCTCTACGAGCGTTTTCCGCATCTTCGAAAGATTGACGGCATGTGGGGCACGGCGCAGTGCCGCAAGTTCATCTTCCTGTTGATGACGGATACGCGGGGCGGAAAGCGCCAGGGTTTTCCGGCCGAGCATGCGGGAACCATCATGTCGCTGCTGATGGAGCACGACCGGCGATTTCCGCAGTTCGAGAATGAGGTGCAACACGACGACACGCGCTGGGGCGATCTTTCCCGTCGGGGGCTTCGCTAGCGCGCTTGCCTGCCGGGCCGGGCGAGAGGGATCATGGGGCGTCCGGTTCGCCGGGCGCCCCGTTTTCATTGCGGTATCGGGAGAACAAGAACATGGCCGACCTGCTCCCCCTCGCAGCGGACAGTCTCTGCGTCCGTTGCGCACCCGAGACATTTGCATTCGAGGACACGACCAGTCTTGCCGACGTGCCGGGGGTGGTGGGGCAGGGCAGGGCCGAGGAGGCATTGCGCTTCGGCCTGGCGATGCGCCAGCCCGGCTACCACGTGTTCGTCCTCGGCGATCCGGGAACGGGGCGGCATGCGACGGTCTTTCGCCTGTTGCACGAGTTTTCGCCGATCGGCGAGGTACCGCCCGATCTGTGCTATCTGCATAATTTCGAGGACCCCCAGCGCCCGCGCCTCCTGACGCTGGCGGCCGGGCGAGGGGCGGCGCTGCGCGCCGACATGCAGGCGTTCATTGCCGATCTCGGACCGGCGATCGAGGCGGCGCTTGCGAGCGACACCTACAGCGCTCGCGTGGAGTCGCTGCAGGATGCACACAAGACGCGGGAGGAGAAGGCACTGCGCGAGCTGGGCGATGCGTGTGCCGCCGATGGCGTGTCCCTGCTGCAGACGCCGGAAGGTTTCGTCTTCGCGCCCACCAAGGACGGGCAGACGATGTCGCCGGAAGATTTCGAGGCCCTGGCGCCGGAGATCCGGGCTGCGGTCGAGGAAAAAGTCGGTGCCTGGAGCGATCGTCTGGCGGATCTGCTCGAGCGGTTTCCGGGCTGGCGGAAGGAGCTTCACGAGGCCATGCAGCGTGCGGCGGGCGATGCGCTGACGCCGGCGGTGTCGCATCTGATGCGGGGATTGCGCGAGCGTTATGCGGACCTCCCGACGGTGCAGACTTTTTTCGACGCGATCAGGGGAGACATCCTGGCGAGCGGCGGCGAATGGGCGAGCCAGGAGGGCGAGGAGGAGGAAGGGCCGGAGGACGAAGCCCGGACGACGTTCCATCGCTACCTGGTCAAGGTCCTTGTCGATCACTCCGCGACCAGCGGTGCTCCCGTCGTATGCGAGGACAACCCGACCTTCGGCAATCTGATCGGTCGCATCGAGCACATCTCGCAGATGGGGGCGCTTGTGACCAATTTCAGCCTGATCCGGGCGGGAGCCCTCCATCGGGCCTGCGGCGGCTACCTCGTCATCGACGTGGAACGCCTGCTGATGCAGCCGTTTGCGTGGGAGGGGTTGAAGCGCGCGCTGCGTTCGGCAGAAATCCGTATCGAGCCGCCGGCGGAAGCGCAGGGCTGGAGCAACTTGCTCACGCTGGAGCCCGAGGCCGTGCCATGCGATGTGAAGGTTGTCCTGATCGGCGATCGCGAGATGTTCTATCTGCTGACCGAAAACGATCCCGATTTCCCCGAACTTTTCAAGGTTGCGGCCGACTTCGACGAGGACATGCTGCGCAACAACGCGAACGTCGAACGTTATGCGGCCCTGCTGGCGACGCTCGGACGGGCATCGTCGCTGCTGCCATTCGATCGGACGGGAATCGCCCGCCTGGTGGAGCACGGCGCCCGGCTTGCCGAGGACGCCGGTCGCCTGAGCCTGCAGACGCGCCTGCTGGCCGACGTGATGCGCGAGGCGGATTTCCACGCGCGCGCGCTGCAATTGGCGGTTGTGGGGCGTGAGCAGGTGGAGGTGGCCATCGCGTCGCGCTTGCGTCGCTCCGGTCGCTACGCCGAGCGGGTGATCGAGTCGATGATCGACGAGACGACGCTCATTTCGACGGCAGGGGCGCGCTGTGGCCAGATCAACGCGCTTGTCGTGGTCGAACTGGCCGGAGAGCGTTTCGGGCATCCGGTACGCGTCACGGCCACGGCACGGCTAGGCGAGGGCGATGTGGTCGATATCGAGCGCGAGACCGAGCTGGGCGGCGCAATCCATTCGAAGGGCGTCCTGATCCTGTCGGCGTTTCTCGCGGCGCGGTATGCGCGCCACCAGCCCTTGTCCCTGTCGGCGAGCCTCGTCTTCGAGCAATCCTATTCGCCCGTGGAAGGTGATTCCGCATCGCTCGCGGAACTGTGCGCCCTGTTGTCGGCGCTCGCCCAGATTCCGATCCGCCAGTCGTTCGCCGTCACCGGCTCGGTGAACCAGTTCGGCGAGGTCCAGGCCATCGGCGGCGTCAACGAGAAGATCGAAGGCTTCTTCGATCTGTGCGCGGTACGGGGCCTGACCGGCGAGCAGGGGGTCGTGATTCCCCGGGCAAGCGTGCGTCACCTGATGTTGCGTGAGGACGTCGTCGAGGCTGCACGGAAAGGCACGTTCCGGATCTTCGCGGTCGCGACCGTCGACGAGGCGATGGAAGCGCTCACCGGCCTGTCTGCCGGCGTTGCCGATGCGAAGGGCGTGATGCCGCGGGCGACGGTCAACTACAAGGTCGCTGCGGCACTGAGCGCCATGATTGCGGCGAAGCATGCCTTCGATCACGGCGCCGCCGCGCGCCATGGCCGCGCGCGCCGGCGGCACGAGGGCGATCACGACTGACCAGCCGGCCGGGCGTGCCGCAACCCTTCCGCGCCGATGCAGGCATTGCGAATTCCGCAGCCACAAAGCAAATGGGCCACCCCGAAAGGTGGCCCATCCACTTGGCTTTACTGGCTCCCCGACCTGGGCTCGAACCAGGGACACACGGATTAACAGTCCGTTGCTCTACCGACTGAGCTATCGGGGATCGGTATCGTCTGCTCATGCAGAAAAACTGCAGGAGCCAAATTTTGGCTCCCCGACCTGGGCTCGAACCAGGGACACACGGATTAACAGTCCGTTGCTCTACCGACTGAGCTATCGGGGAATTGAGCCGCGCATTATAGGTAGCGCGCGGCTATGCGTCAATAATGATCGAGCGGGTTTCTCAGGCCTTCACAACCTGGGCGATCGCCTTCGCAACGTAGCCGATGTTGCGCGAGTTGAGGGCGGCGAGGCAGATGCGGCCGGTCGACACGGCGTAGATGCCGAAGTCGTTCTTCAGCTGCTCGACCTGGGCGGCCGACAGGCCGGTGTAGGAGAACATGCCGCGCTGCTGGATCACGAAGGAGAAGTCCTGCGCAACGCCAGCCGCCTTGAGGTTCTCGACGAGGCCGGTACGCATCGCGCGAATGCGGTCGCGCATGCCCGCGAGTTCGTCTTCCCACATCTGGCGCAGCTCGGCCGAGTTGAGCACTGCCGCAACCACTGCGCCGCCGTGGATCGGCGGGTTGGAGTAGTTGGTGCGGATGACGCGCTTGACCTGGGACAGCACGCGGGCCGATTCATCCTTGGCGGCCGTGACGATGGAGAGGGCGCCGACGCGTTCGCCGTAGAGCGAGAACGACTTCGAGAACGAGCTCGAAACGAAGAACTGGAGCCCGCTGGCGGAGAAGAGGCGCACCGCGACGGCGTCCGGCTCGATGCCGTCGGCGAAGCCCTGGTAGGCCATGTCGAGGAAGGGCACGAGGCCGCGTTCGCGGCAGGCACCGACGACCTCGCCCCACTGGGCTTCGCTCAGGTCTGCACCCGTCGGGTTGTGGCAGCAGGCGTGCAGCACGACGATCGAGCCCGGGGCGAGCTGTTCGAGCTTGGCCTTCATGCCGGCGAAGTTCACGCCGCGGGTGGCCGGTTCGTAGTACGGGTAATTCTCGACCGGGAAGCCGGCGGACTCGAACAGCGCGC
This sequence comes from Aromatoleum toluvorans, assembly GCF_012910905.1. GTDB lineage: Bacteria > Pseudomonadota > Gammaproteobacteria > Burkholderiales > Rhodocyclaceae > Aromatoleum > Aromatoleum toluvorans. The sequence continues at coordinate 59,405 of NZ_WTVN01000014.1, read as the reverse complement.
GGTGGTTTTCCCAGCTCGGGTCGGAAATGTAGACGGTTGCGCCGGGGAGAAGGCGCTTCAGGTAGTCGGCGCCGACCTTGAGCGCGCCGGTGCCGCCGAGTGCCTGCACGGTCACGACCTGGCCGTTGGCGATGAGGGCGGAGTCCTTGCCGAACAGCAGGTTTTGCACGGCGGTGTTGTAGGCAGCGGGGCCCTCGATGGGCTGGTAGCCGCGCGGGGGCATCGCTTCGAGACGTGCCTTTTCGGCAGTCTTGACAGCTGCCAGCAGCGGAATCTTGCCGTTGTCGTCGTAGTAGACGCCAACGCCGAGGTTCACCTTTTCAGTGCGCGCATCGGCGTTGAAAGCCTCGTTCAGTCCGAGGATCGGGTCACGGGGCGCCATCTCGACGGCGGCGAAGATCGAAGCGGGCATAGAAACAACTCCACGGTTGGCGCGGCGGGCGTCGGAGACTGAACCGGTTACACGCGTACCGGTCCATCCTGCCGTGCCTTGCGCCGCATTTTGCGAAATAATGCGTGTTTGCCCGGTGTGGTTCCGTTGCTCGGAACACGCCGGCAAGCGCTTGAAACAGCCGGAAATTCTAGCATGACGAGTTCGACGGACAGCGTTCCGGTAGTGACTTTCGAGGGCAGCCCGTTCAGGCTCCATCAGCCCTTTCCGCCTGCGGGAGATCAGCCGGCCGCGATCGGGCAGTTGACCGAGGGGATCGGCGACGGGCTGATGTACCAGACCCTGCTGGGCGTGACGGGATCCGGCAAGACCTACACGATGGCGAACGTCATCGCACGCTGCGGCAGGCCTGCCTTGGTCCTGGCGCCCAACAAGACGCTCGCCGCGCAGCTGTACGCCGAGTTCCGCGAGTTCTTCCCCGAGAACGCGGTCGAGTATTTCGTCTCCTACTACGACTACTATCAGCCCGAAGCCTACGTGCCGTCGCGCGATCTCTTCATCGAGAAGGACTCGAGCATCAACGAGCACATCGAGCAGATGCGCCTGTCGGCGACGAAGAGCCTGATGGAGCGGCGCGACGTCGTCATCGTCGCGACGGTGTCGTGCATCTACGGCATCGGCGACCCGGTCGATTACCACGCGATGATCCTGCACCTGCGCGAGGGCGAGCGCATCGCGCATCGGGACCTGGTTCAGCGCCTCGTGGCGATGCAGTACACGCGGTCCGACATCGATTTCCGCCGCGGAACCTTCCGCGTGCGCGGTGACGTGATCGACGTGTTTCCGGCGGAAAACGCGGAGTACGCCGTGCGGATCGAGATGTTCGATGACGAGATCGAACATCTGACGCTGTTCGACCCGCTGACCGGGCACCTCAAGCAGAAGCTGGTGCGTTTCACTGTCTACCCCTCGAGCCATTACGTCACGCCGCGCGCGACGGTGTTGCAGGCGATCGAGGCGATCAAGGACGAGTTGCGCGAGCGCGTCGGAAATTTCCAGCGCGCGGGGAAACTGGTCGAAGCGCAGCGCATCGAGCAGCGCACGCGCTTCGATCTCGAGATGCTCAACGAAATGGGCTTCTGCAAGGGCATCGAAAACTATTCGCGCCACCTGTCGGGACGCGGAGCGGGAGAACCGCCTCCCACGCTCATCGATTACCTGCCGGCCGATGCGCTGTTGTTCGTCGACGAATCGCACGTCGCGATTCCGCAGGTGGGCGGCATGTTCAAGGGCGACCGGTCGCGCAAGGAGAATCTCGTCGAGTACGGCTTCCGCCTGCCGTCGGCGCTCGACAACCGGCCGCTGCAGTTCGAGGAATTCGAGCGCCTGATGCCGCAAACGATCTTCGTGTCCGCGACGCCGGCGGATTACGAGGCGACGCATCAGGGGCAGGTCGTCGAACAGGTTGTGCGGCCGACCGGCCTGATCGATCCGGCGCTGGAAGTGCGCCCCGCAAGCACGCAGGTCGATGATCTGCTGTCGGAGGCCAAACGCCGGATTGCGGCCGGGGAGCGAGTGCTGGTCACGACGCTGACGAAGCGGATGGCGGAAGATCTCACCGACTATCTGGGGGAGAACGGCATCCGCGTGCGCTACCTGCACTCGGACATCGACACCGTCGAGCGCGTCGAGATCATTCGCGACCTGCGCCTGGGCGAGTTCGACGTGCTGGTCGGGATCAACCTGCTGCGCGAAGGCCTGGACATTCCGGAAGTTTCGCTCGTTGCGATCCTGGATGCCGACAAGGAGGGCTTCCTGCGTTCCGAGCGCTCGCTGATCCAGACGATCGGCCGCGCAGCCCGCCACATCCACGGCCGCGCGATCCTGTACGCCGATGTCGTGACGCGCTCGATGCGTGCGGCGATGGACGAAACCGAGCGGCGGCGCGCCAAGCAGCTTGCCTTCAATGCCGAGCACGGCATCGTCCCGAAGACCGTGAGCAAGCGCATCAAGGACATCATCGACGGCGTCTATTCGACCAACGACGAGCGCAATGCCGCGGTCGCCGAGGAGGCGAGGGCCGAATATTTCTCGATGGACGAGAAGGCCGTGGCGAAGGCGATCAAGAAGCTCGAGAAGGAAATGCAGGAGCACGCCCGCAATCTCGAGTTCGAAAAGGCCGCGGCAGCCCGCGACGAATTGTTCAGACTGCGTCAGCGTGCGTTCGGGGCAGATCAGCACGGGACGACGTGAGGGGTGCCGACTTGAAGAGAATCCTGTTTGTCTGCACGGGCAATATTTGCCGTTCGCCGACCGCCGAGGGCGTGGCCCGGCATGCCATCCGCGCGGCCGGTCTGGAGAGCCTGATCGAGGTCGACTCGGCCGGCACGCACGGCTATCACGTCGGTGAGGCACCGGATCCGCGTACCAGCCAGGCGGCGGAAAAGCGCGGTTACGACCTCTCCATGCTGCGGGCGCGCAAGCTCGTGGCGGCCGATTTCGAGTCCTTCGACCTCTTGCTCGCGATGGATCTCGGCCATCTCGAGATCATGGAGCGCAACTGTCCCGACGCACATCGACCGAAGCTGCAGCTGTTCATGCGGTATGCGCGCCGGTTCAATGCCGAGGAAGTGCCCGATCCGTATTACGGTGGCGAACGCGGCTTCGATCTGGTGCTCGACTATTGCGAGGATGCGGTGGACGGGCTGCTCGACACGCTGATGTCGTCCCGCTGAATCTCCCGGCGAAGCAAAAAAAGAGGGGCGCCCGCCGGACGCCCCTCTCCCTGTTGCATCGTGACCCGGAGATCAGTGCGGCTTGTGGGTTTCCACCTGCTGCAAGGGCTCGTCCGCAATAACGATCTGCGGGCGGGGGCGTCGGCCGAGCGGGCGGGCAGGGGCCTCTTCGGCGTGTGCTTCGGCAAAGGCCTGAACCTTCTCGCGGCTGGTCTCGATCATCACCAACCCGCTGTCGGCCAGTGAGCTGCCAAGGTCGATGGGCGCGGACGGCGCCCGAGCGGCTTCCGATACCTCGGCGACGGCGACCGGCTCGACGGCGGCAACCGGTTCGGCGGCCACGATCGGAGCGATCGCAGCAGGAACTTCCACAGGAGCCGGCATCTCGTTCTCGGCCGCGACGACCTCGGGGGTCGGGGTGACTTCCTCGGCCGGCATGACCGGCTCGGCAGCCACTTCCGCAGGCTCGACGGCTTGCGCAGCCGCGGCGGGCAGTTCGGCAGCGGCCGGTTCGACCGGCGCAGTCACGGCAGCAGGAACCGGCATCGGTGCCTCTTCGATCTCCGCGGGAACGGCTTCGGCCGGGCTCGCAACGACCGGCAGGGGGGCTTCGGCTTCTGCGACGACGATCGGTTGCGTCCCTGCAGCGATGGTGGCAGCGACAGCCTCGGCGAGCTGCTCCGGCTGGGCCGCCTCACTCGCAGCTTCCGCGTCAATCGCTTCTGCGCCGGCGCTTGCAGCGAGTGCGCCTTGCTCCTCACCGGTACGGCGGTCGCGACGGCCACGGCTGCGACGGCGACGCTTCTCGGGCGCACCTTCCTCGCCGGCCGGTGCGACCGGTGCGTCGGTCACTCCCGGAGCAACAGCTGCCGCGGCGGCCGTGTCGACCACCTGCAGTGCCACTGCGCCTTCCGTCGCCTCGACGGCCTTGGGCTGGCGTGGTGCGCGCCCCTGCCGGGTGCGGCCTTCACCGCGTTCGGCGCCTTCGGCCCGCTCTGGACGTTCCGCACGCTCGGGGCGTTCTGCGCGTTCCGGCCGTTCAGTACGCTCGGGCCGTTCGGCACGCTCCGGTCGCTCGGCGCGTTCGGGCCGTTCGCTCCGTCCGCCGCTACGGGCGGTCTGTGCGGATTCCTCGCGTTCACCGCGCTGACCTTCACGACGGTTGCGTCCGTTGCCGCCGCGCCGGCCTTCGCCACGCTCGCCACGCGGGCGCGCTTCGCGCTTGGGGTGTGCTTCCTCGACGGGTTGCGGGGCGGGCGCAGCCTTTTCGCCGCGCAGCCAGGAGAACAGGCGGGCAATCAGGCCCGGCTGAGCGGCCGGAACGGGCGCTGCTTCGGGCTTCGGCTCCACCACCGGCGCGGGTTGTGCGGGCGCAATACCCTTCACCACGGCCTCTGCACGCGCGGGCTTCTTGTCGTCCTTGGTCGGCAGGCGCAGGTCGACTTCGGCCGGGGGCTTGCCGACCATCTGGTAGCTCGCCAGCGTGAGCTCTTCCTGGTTCAGCTGGTCGTGGCGCAGACGGATGATCTCGTGGTGCGGCGTCTCGAGATGGCGGTTGGGGATGATGATGAGCTGGATCTTGTGCCGGTATTCGATATGCGCGATGTCGGAGCGCTTCTCGTTAAGCAGGAAGGTCGCGACATCCACGGGCACCTGCAGATGCACGGCGCCCGTATTTTCCTTCATCGCTTCCTCTTCGAGGATGCGCAGGATGTGCAGCGCCGACGACTCGGTGCTGCGGATATGGCCGGTGCCGTTGCAGCGCGGGCAGGGGATGTAGCTGGTCTCTGCGAGGGCGGGGCGCAGGCGCTGGCGCGACAGTTCCAGCAGGCCGAAGCGGCTGATTTTCCCCGTCTGGACTCGCGCGCGGTCATGGCGCAGTGCGTCGCGCAGGCGGTTCTCGACCTCGCGCTGGTTCTTCTGCGACTCCATGTCGATGAAGTCGATGACGATCAGGCCGCCCAGGTCGCGCAGGCGAAGCTGGCGCGCGATCTCCTCCGCCGCTTCGAGGTTGGTGCGGAAGGCGGTTTCCTCGATGTCCGCGCCTTTTGTCGAGCGGCCGGAGTTCACGTCGATCGAGACGAGGGCTTCCGTGTGGTCGATCACGACCGCGCCGCCGCTCGGCAGGCTGACCTGGCGCGAGTAGGCCGATTCGATCTGATGCTCGATCTGGAAGCGCGAGAACAGCGGCACGTCGTCGCTGTAACGCTTCACGCGGTTCACATTCCCCGGCATCACGTGGGCCATGAACTGCCGCGCCTGATCGTGCACGTCGTCGGTGTCGATCAGGATCTCGCCGATATCCGGCTGGAAGTAATCGCGGATCGCGCGGATCACGAGGCTGCCTTCCTGGTAGATCAGGAAGGCGCCCGATTGCGACTGCGCTGCACCGTCGATGGCGCGCCACAGTTGCAGCAGGTAGTTGAGGTCCCACTGCAACTCCTCGGCGTTGCGTCCGATGGCTGCCGTGCGTGCGATCAGGCTCATGCCCTGCGGCACTTCGAGCTGATCCATCACCTCGCGCAGCTCGCTGCGCTCGTCACCCTCGACACGCCGCGACACACCGCCGCCGCGGGGATTGTTCGGCATCAGGACGAGGTAACGTCCGGCGAGCGAGATATAGGTGGTGAGCGCAGCCCCCTTGTTGCCGCGCTCGTCCTTCTCGACCTGGACGATCAGTTCCTGCCCTTCCTTCAGCGCATCCTGGATGCGTGCCTTCCCGGCATCCACGCCCGGGGCAAAGTAGGAGCGGGAAATTTCCTTGAACGGCAGGAATCCGTGCCGCTCCGAGCCGTAATCGACGAACGCCGCTTCGAGGCTGGGCTCGATGCGCGTGATGACGGCTTTGTAGATGTTGCTCTTGCGTTGTTCCTTGGCGGCCGATTCGATATCGAGGTCGATCAGTTTCTGACCATCCACGATTGCGACGCGCAGTTCCTCGGCCTGCGTCGCATTGAAAAGCATGCGCTTCATTGATTTCGTTCCCCCGCGCGAAACCCACGGGCAGGACGAACGGCGCGCACCATCGCGCTTGTTACGTGATCAGGAGCGGGTAGGTTTGTTCTACTTTTTTCCGGTCGGTAAAGGCTGTGATGGGTCGGCTGGTCGAATTTCGCGCGCTCCCGCCTTCGTGGCCGGAGCGCTTGATCCTGCGGTGGTGCGTTACGCGTCTTTGTTCAATCCAATGGATCGAAGATTGTCGATTGCGTTACCATCGATGCCTTTTTCGGCAACGACGCACGTTTTGGTTGTCCGGGAGCTCTTCTGGGGCTCTCTGTCGGGCGCTTTCCTCCGCATCGGTGCGCGAGGGGCGTCGACCAGACCGGGACTGACCGGCGGCAAGTATATTTCAGGATGATGGCACAAGGCAAAGCGGCCACGGTGCGACGTGAGCGCGTGGACGATTCGGTGGCAGGGCAGCGGATAGACAACTACCTCATGCGCGTGTGCAAGGGGGTGCCGAAGAGCCACGTCTATCGGATCCTGCGCAGCGGCGAAGTGCGCGTGAATGGCGGGCGGGTCGGTCCGACCTACCGTCTCGCGCTGGGCGACGAGGTGCGGATTCCTCCCGTTCGTGTCGCGGAATCGAACGCGCCGGCGGCGGTGCCTGCCGGCAAGCCCCTGCCCGTGGTGTATGAGGATGATGCCCTCATCGTCATCGACAAGCCCTCCGGCAAGGCGGTGCACGGGGGGAGTGGCGTGAGCTTCGGTGTCATCGAGCAGTTGCGCAGCCAGCGGCCGGAAGCGCGCATGCTCGAACTCGCGCATCGCATCGATCGCGAAACCTCGGGGCTGCTGATCATCGCGAAGAAGCGCTCGGCGCTGACCGCGCTGCACGACATGATGCGCGAGGGGCGCGTGGAAAAGCGCTACCTCACGCTGGTGCCGGGGCGCTGGGCCAACCCGTTGCAGCACGTGAAGGAGCCGCTGTTCAAGTACCTGACGGCCGAAGGCGAGCGCCGCGTGCGTGTGAGTGGCGAGGGCAAGCCCGCGCACAGCATCGTGCGGCTCGTCAGGCGCTGGCCGCGTTTCAGTCTTCTCGAGGTGGAACTCAAGACCGGTCGCACCCATCAGATCCGTGTGCACCTCGCCCACCTAGGTTTCCCGCTGTGCGGTGATGACAAGTACGGCGATTTTCCGCGCAACAAGGCGCTGGAGCAGGAAGGATTGAAGCGGATGTTCCTGCACGCCGCCCATCTTTCCTTCAAGCACCCGCTGACGGGCGAGACGATCGAATTGCAGTCGCCTCTGCCCGATGAACTGCAGAACTTCGTCGATCATCTGGACGCAACCGAGTCAGGCAAGAATGGCTAATCGCTACGACCTCATTGTTTTCGACTGGGACGGCACCCTGATGGATTCGGCTGCCGCGATCGTGCATGCCATCATCGCCGCATCGCGCGACCTGAATCTTCCCGAGCCGTCCGAGGCGCGCGCACGGCATGTCATCGGGCTCGGTCTCGTCGATGCGTTGCGCCATGCGGTGCCCGAACTGCCCGAGGCCGATTACCCCAGGATGGCAGAGCGCTACCGCTATCACTACCTGTCACGGGATCACGATCTGTCCCTGTTCCCCGGAGCATACGAAATGATCGAGGAACTCGCCGCTGCCGGTCGCATGCTGGCGGTGGCGACGGGGAAGAGCCGGCTCGGGCTCGATCGCGCGCTCGAGCGCAGCGGACTCCGGCCGTTCTTCGACAGTACGCGCTGTGCGGACGAGTGCTTCTCCAAGCCGCACCCGGCGATGCTCGAGGAGATCATGGACGAGCTTGGTGTCGTGAAGGAACGCACGCTGATGATCGGCGACACCACCCACGATCTGCAGATGGCGAGGAATGCGGGGGTCGCAGGGCTCGGCGTGGCCTTCGGCGCTCATCCGAGATCGGTTCTGGAGGGCGAGGAAGTGGTCGGTCTGATCGACTCGCCAGCGGAGCTGGCGCTGTGGCTCCGCGAGAACGTCTGAAAGCGCAGGTCAGTCCGCCAGGACCAGGAACAGGGCCGGCCGTTTCGCGAGTTCGGGCTTTGGCTCCTTGCGCCAGTCGGCAATGCTCGCGCTGCCGATCCATTCGTTGGCCGTCGTCAGCTCCCGCGCGACGCAGAGGCGCGTCGTCGGTCGGCAGATCGCCAGCAGCGCGTCGAACATCCGGTCGTTGCGGTAGGGGGTTTCGATGAAGATCTGCGTTCGTTGCTGACGGCGCGATTCGTCCTCGAGCTGCCGGATGCGGCTGTCGCGTTCCGGCTCCGAAACGGGCAGGTAGCCGTTGAACGCGAAGCTCTGGCCGTTCAGGCCGGACGCCATCAGGGCGAGGAGAATCGACGACGGTCCGACCAGCGGACGCACCGAAATGCCCCGTGCGTGCGCCCGTGCGACCAGTCGCGCGCCTGGATCCGCGACCGCGGGGCACCCCGCTTCCGACATCAGGCCGATGTCCTGTCCCGCGAAGGCCGGCGCAAGCAGGGCGTCGAGCGACGCAGCATCGTCCTTCTCGGGTAGCGGCTGGATGTCGAGCTCGCGCAACGGGTCGGGGTGTCCGAGGCGCTTCAGCTCGGCGCGCGCGGTCTTGGCGTTCTCGACGACGAAGTGGCGGATCCCGCGCGCGATCTGCACCACATCGCGCGGGAGGATGTGCTCGCAGGTGGTGTCGCCCAGGCTTACCGGAACGAGGAAAAGCGAGCCGCGGTGCGTACTCATGGGAGCTGCAGGCCTTCCGCGCGCAGGAGGCGCGACAGGGCGATGAGCGGAAGGCCGATGAGGGCGGTCGGGTCGTCGCCGGACAGCGACTCGAGCAGCGTGATGCCGAGCCCTTCCGATTTGGCACTTCCGGCACAGTCGAGAGGGCGCTCCTTGTCGACATAGCGCCGGATCTCCTCGTCGCCGAGCTCGCGGAAGCGGACAAAGGTCGGGACGCTCTCGCTGCGTACCTGCCCGGTGCGCGTGTTGACCACGGCGAGTGCCGTGTGGAAGGTCACCGCCTGGCCGCTCATGCGGCGCAGCTGGTCGATCGCCCGCTCGATGGTGCCGGGTTTGCCGAAAATCTCTGCGCCGATGTGAGCGACCTGGTCGCTGCCGATCACGAGCGCGTCGGTGTAATTGCGGGCGACGGCGCGTGCCTTTTCGATCGAGAGGCGGTCAGCGGTGGCGGGCGGCGTTTCGCCGGGCAGCGGGGTTTCGTCCACCTGGGGGCTTGCGGTTTCGAACGGCGTCTGGAAGCGTTCGAGCAGCATGCGGCGATAGGCGGAAGTCGAGGCGAGTACGAGTTTCATGGTCGATAAGAGGTTGTTGGCGCAACGGCCGGTCCATTCCGCCGCAGCGCAGTCCGGCCGGCAGCGCAAGCCCTTGAAAACAGGAGTGTCGGTGCTTTTGACAGGGGAAGCCGAAAATAATATCATGCGCCCCTTATGCCGCAACGAAGCGTTATTCCGGATCCGTTCAAGTTCGCAGCCGAAGGCCGCAGCCTGACCGGTGCCATTCCGCTGGCTGAATTGTCGCGCTTGGCCGACGTGCTGCTGGACAAGTCCGGCGAGGTGCAGTTCAGTCTGGCCGGCGAGATGGGCATCGATCGCAAGCCTCGCATGCGGCTCGCCATTACCGGCGAGTTGCGCGTGCGCTGCCAGCGTTGCCTTAGTTCGATGGCGTGGCCTCTCGGGGTGGATGTGTTGTTCGAGCTGGTGAGGCCCGGTCAGCCGATCCCGGAAGACGAGCTGGAAGAAGACGAGTTCGATGCGATTGAAGCGACGCCCGACATGGATGTGAGGGCGTTGGTAGAGGATGAGATCGTGCTGGCGGTGCCAATCGCGCCTCGGCATGAAGAGTGTGAGGCGCCCCGCCCGGATGGTGGCGCCGTAAAGGAATCGCCGTTCGCGTCGCTTGAGAAGTTACGCAAGACTGACAGCGCGGAATAGGCGCGATATTTGTACTAGGAGTTTTTCATGGCCGTTCAGCAGAACAAAAAATCCCCCTCCAAGCGTGGCATGCATCGTGCCCACGACTTCCTGACCAACCCCCCGCTCGCGGTCGAAGCGACCACCGGCGAAGTTCATCTGCGTCATCACATCAGCCCGAGCGGTGTGTATCGCGGCAAGAAAGTCGTCAAGACCAAGGGCGAATAAGTCCGGTCCCTCAAGGCGGCGCAGCGCTTCGGGCGCCTGCGCCGTTTTTTCATCCCGATTCCCTGTTCGAATTGCACGAAAACACGATGGGTGTCACCGTTGCGATAGATTGCATGGGTGGCGATCATGGCCCGTCCGTGACGGTGCCGGCTGCGCAGGCCTTTCTGCGTAACCATCCCGCGGCGAAGGTGATTCTGGTCGGGCGCCCGGACGCGCTCGAACAGGCTGTCGCCGCGATCGGCAATGGTTTCGGCGATCGCCTGTCCGCCCAGGTGGCGTCCGAGGTCGTCGAGATGGACGACCCTCCCGCAATCGCCATGCGCACGAAGAAGGATTCGTCGATGCGTGTGGCGGTGGACCTCGTCAAGGCCGGCAAGGCCCAGGCGGCAGTCTCTGCAGGAAACACCGGCGCCCTGATGGCGATCTCGCGTTTTGTCCTCAAGACGCTCGACGGTATCGATCGGCCTGCGATTGCCACGATCCTGCCGACGCGCAAGGGGCAGGTGTACGTCCTCGATCTCGGTGCCAACGTCGATTGCGAGCCCGAGCACCTGCTTCAGTTCGGTATCATGGGGGCGATGCTGGTGTCGGCGGTCGAGCACATGGACCGTCCGTCCGTCGGCCTGCTCAACATCGGCGAAGAGGCGATCAAGGGTAACGATGTCGTCAAGCGCGCGGGCGAACTGCTTCGCACGAGTGGGCTGAACTTCTACGGCAATGTGGAAGGGGACGACATCTACAAGGGAACCACCGATGTCGTCGTGTGCGACGGCTTTGTCGGCAATGTGGCCCTGAAGACATCCGAAGGGCTCGCGCAGATGCTCGCAGCGTTCCTCAAGGAAGAATTCAGCCGGAACCTGCTGACGAAGGCAATGGCGGTCGTTGCGATGCCTGCGCTCAAGCGCTTCAAGAATCGCGTCGATCACCGTCGCTACAACGGCGCCGCCCTCGTCGGTCTGCGCGGCGTGGTGGTCAAGAGTCATGGCTCTGCCGACGTCTATGCGTTCGAGCAGGCCATTCACCGGGCTGCCGAGGCTGCATCCAACCGTCTGGTTGAGCGCATCAGCGAGCGCATGGTGGCAATGGGGAGAGCAGCATGATCTATGCACGAATCGCCGGCACCGGAAGCTTCCTGCCGGGCGATCCGGTCAGCAACGACGATCTGGTGGCGCGTGGCATCGATACGTCGGACCAGTGGATTGTCGAGCGTACAGGCATCCGCATGCGCCATCTGGCCGCTCCGGAGGTCACTTCGAGCGATCTCGCCTGCGAAGCGAGCCGTCGCGCCATCGAGGCTGCCGGACTCCAGCCGGAAGACATTGATCTTCTCATTGTTGCGACGTCCACGCCCGACTGCATCTTCCCGAGCACCGCGACGCTGCTTCAGTCAAAGCTCGGCATTCGCAATGGTGCCGCTGCGTTCGACGTGCAGGCCGTGTGCACCGGTTTTGTTTACGGCTTGACGATCGCGGAGAAGTTCATCCGCTCCGGCAGCCACAAGCGCGCCCTGGTGGTGGGCGCCGAAGTGTTCTCGCGCATCCTCGATTGGTCGGATCGCGGTACCTGTGTGCTGTTCGGTGACGGTGCTGGAGCTGTCGTGCTCGAGGCTTCGGACGCGCCGGGGGTCCTGTCGACCTCCCTGCATGCGGACGGCAGCCATCATCCGATCCTCTGCGTGCCGGGCGCCGTCGCCGCGGGGCAGGTGATCGGGGATCCGTTCCTGCGCATGGACGGTCAGGCCGTGTTCAAGTTCGCCGTGAAGGTGCTGGGCGAAGTCGCACACGAGGTGCTGGCGCAGGCTGGTGTCGAGGCCGGGCAGGTGGATTGGCTGATCCCGCACCAGGCGAACATCCGCATCATCCAGGCGACCGCCAAACGGCTCGGCGTGCCGATGGACAAGGTGATCACCACGGTCGACCGCCACGGCAACACGTCCGCCGCCTCGATCCCGCTCGCGCTCGATCTGGCCGTTCGTGACGGGCGTATCCGTTCGGGGCAGCGAATCGTGATCGAAGGCGTCGGCGGAGGCTTTACCTGGGGCGCCGCGCTGCTCCAATTCTGAGACAGGACAAGAACAATGGCTTTTGCACTGGTGTTTCCGGGACAGGGTTCCCAATCCGTGGGAATGATGGCAGGTTACGGTGACCGCGCCGAGATCCGCGACACCTTTGCCGAGGCGTCGGACGCGCTCGGCGAGGATCTCTGGCAGATGGTCAATGACGGGCCCGCCGAGCGTCTGGCGCTCACCGTCAATACACAGCCCCTGATGCTGACCGCCGGTGTCGCCGCCTATCGTGCATGGCTCGCCGCAGGCGGCCCGAAGCCGCAGCTGGTGGCCGGCCACAGTCTCGGCGAGTATTCCGCGCTCGTCGCCGCGGGGGCGCTGGCCTTTGCCGATGCGGTGCCGCTCGTGCGTTTCCGCGCGCAGGCGATGCAGGAAGCCGTGCCGGCCGGCGAAGGCGGCATGGCCGCGTTGCTGGGGCTGGAAGTGGAGGCCGTTCGGGAGGCCTGCGCCGAGGCCGCACAGGGCGAAGTGGTGGAGGCTGCCAACCTGAACGCGCCGGGCCAGATCGTGATCGCCGGCGCCAGGGCGGCGGTCGAGCGCGCAATCGAAGCTGCGAAGGCGCGTGGCGCCAAGCGCGCGATGCTGCTGCCGGTGAGCGCGCCTTTCCACTGCGCGCTGATGAAACCGGCCGCCGAGCGCCTTGCCGAGCGTCTCGCGTCGGTGGCGATCGGCAAGCCCGGGATTGCCGTGCTCAACAACGTCGATGTCGCAGCCTACGACGACCCGGCAAAGATCCGCGACGCACTGGTGCGTCAGGCCTTCTCGCCGGTGCGCTGGATCGAACTCGTTCAGGAAATGGCGCGGCGTGGCATGGGCCACATCCTCGAGTGCGGCCCGGGCAAGGTCCTCGCAGGCATGACCAAGCGGATCGCGGGTGAGGTCCAGGGCGGATCGATCCACGATGCCGCCGGTCTCGAACAATCCATTGCCGCCTTGAGGTGATTTCAATGAGTTTTTCGCTCGAAGGGCAGGTGGCCCTCGTTACCGGTGCTTCCCGGGGAATCGGCCGGGCTGTGGCCCTCGAACTGGGGCGCCTCGGTGCGACCGTCATCGGTACCGCGACCTCGGAGTCCGGCGCCGCGGACATCGAAACGGGTCTGCAGGAGGCCGGCGTCAAGGGGGTCGGGCTGGCGCTGAATGTCACCGACGTGGCTGCCTGCGAAGCGGCGATCGGCGACATCGAGAAGCGCTTCGGCGCCGTCGGGATCCTCGTGAACAATGCGGGCATCACGCGTGACAACCTCGCCATGCGCATGAAGGACGACGAGTGGGATGCCGTCATCGACACCAATCTGAAGGCGGTGTTCCGCATGTCGCGGCTCGTCATGCGCGGCATGATGAAGGCGCGCGGCGGCCGCATCATCAACATCACGTCGGTCGTCGGCAGCGCCGGCAACCCGGGACAGGCGAACTACGCGGCGGCGAAGGCCGGTGTCGCCGGCATGAGCCGCGCGCTGGCGCGCGAGCTGGGCAGCCGCAACATCACCGTGAATTGCGTGGCGCCCGGCTTCATCGACACCGATATGACCCGCGCGCTGCCTGAAGCCGCGCGTGAAGCCCTGCTGGGCAATATCGCGCTCGGACGCCTTGGCCGTCCGGAAGAAATCGCCGGGGCGGTGGCATTCCTCGCCTCGCCCGCTGCCGCGTACGTGACGGGCACGACCCTGCACGTCAACGGTGGTATGTACATGTCGTGATCGCCGGCGGCGATAGCGGTTGCCGTCCTTTTTGGTAGAATACGCCGGCTTTTTTTCTTACATATCTGGATCATTCTGGGAAGGAGTTAGTTCATGGAGAACATCGAGCAGCGCGTCAAGAAAATTGTCGCCGAACAACTTGGTGTGAACGAGTCGGAAATCAAGATCGAGTCCTCGTTCGTCGACGATCTGGGCGCGGATTCGCTGGATACCGTGGAACTGGTCATGGCGCTCGAGGAAGAGTTCGAGTGCGAAATCCCGGACGAGGAAGCTGAGAAGATCACCACGGTTCAGCAGGCGATTGACTACGTCAACGCCCACCTGAAGAAGTAATTCTGATTACCGGAGCGAACATTGACCCGTCGCAGAGTCGTCATTACTGGCCTGGGCATCATCTCCCCGGTCGGCAATACCGTTCCGGAGGCCTGGGACAACATCGTCAACGGCCGCTCCGGTATCGGCGAGATCACGCGCTTCGATACCTCCAACTTCCCGGTGAAGATTGCCGGTGAAGTGAAGGGGTTCGACATCGGCGCGTATCTCTCGCCAAAAGAGGCCCGCCGCATGGATGTGTTCATCCATTACGGCATGGCTGCCGGCATCCAGGCGTTCAAGGATGCCGGGCTGGAGGTTACCGCCGAGAACGCCGAGCGCATCGGCGTCAACCTGGGTTCGGGCATCGGCGGTCTGCCGATGATCGAATCGACCCACGACGATTACCTGAAGGCCGGGGCGCGCAAGATTTCCCCGTTCTTCATCCCGGGCACCATCATCAACATGATCGCCGGCAACCTGTCGATCATGTTCGGCCTGAAGGGGCCCTGCCTGGCGATGGTGACCGCCTGCACGACCGCAACGCACTGCATCGGTGAGGCCGCTCGCCTCATCCAGTACGGCGATGCCGACGTGATGGTCGCGGGGGGCGCCGAGTCGACCGTGACGCCGCTGGCGGTTGGCGGCTTCGCTTCCGCCCGCGCGCTCTCCACGCGCAATGACGACCCGCAGACGGCGAGCCGCCCGTGGGACAAGGGTCGGGACGGCTTCGTGCTGGGCGAAGGCGCCGGTGTGCTGGTGCTCGAAGAGTACGAGCATGCGAAGGCGCGTGGCGCGAAGATCTATGCCGAAGTCGTCGGCTACGGCATGAGCGCCGATGCGTACCACATGACCGCTCCGTGCGAGGACGGCAACGGCGCAGCGCGCTGCATGACCAATGCGATGCGTGATGCCGGCATGTCGCTCGACGAAGTCGACTACATCAACGCGCACGGCACGTCGACGCCGCTGGGCGACCTCGCGGAAACGACGGCAGTGAAGCGTTGTTTCGGCGATCGTGCGAAGTCGATAGCGGTCAATTCGACGAAATCGATGACCGGCCACCTGCTGGGTGCTGCCGGCGGTGTCGAGGCGGTCTTCACGACGCTGGCCCTGCATCACCAGATCGCACCGCCGACGATCAACATCTTCGAGCAGGACGAGGGCTGCGACCTCGACTACGTGGCCAACAAGGCACGGCCGATGGAAATCCGGGCGGCGCTGTCGAATTCGTTCGGCTTCGGTGGCACCAACGGAACGATCGCGTTCCGCCGCATCTGATCTGGGGATGCGGTAGCCGGTGCGCTATCCGCTGGAAATCGAGCTTCGGCCGTCGAGGCTGATGCACATGACGAACGCCGCGATCCATGCGATCGCGGCGTTTGCATTTGTGCGCTCGTCGCTGCCACTGCTGCTGGTGATCGCGGCCGTTGGCTGGCTCATGGTCTCGCTACGGGCAAGCATCGGCGCCGAGCGCGAGAAGGCCGGCTTGCGGCTGCTGCTGGAAGAGGGCGGCGAGCTACGCGTTGCTCCGCCAGGTGGGGACCGGCGTCGCGTGGTCTATGCCAACGCCGCGGGAAGCTGCGCCGATTTCGGTTGGGCGGTGTGGATTCACTGGCGCGGCGCGCGCGTCAGAGGGGCCCGGGCCAGGCTCCTGAATGGTGCAATGATGCTCGTGCGAGACAATCTGGGTCAGGATGACTGGCGCGGCCTGAAGATCTGGCTCAGGCACAAGGTGGACGCGGCGCAGACGCGCACGCCCGGAGACGATGCTCCGGCACGGCGCCCGTCCTGACCCCGGCGGTTCGGGGAGTTTCCGCGTTCAGCGCCGGCGCGACGGTCGCAATACGGTGGGACGTGCGACCGGGAGCGTGTCCGGGTAGTCGCGCGAGCTGTGCAGGCCGCGACTCTCCTTCCGACGCAGGGCACAGCGCACGATGAGGTCGGCGGTGACGACGAGGTTGCGGAGTTCGAGCAGATCGTTGCTGACGCGGAAGTGCGAATAGAACTCGTTGATCTCCCGCGCCAGCAGCCGGATGCGGTGTTGTGCGCGCTGCAGTCGCTTCGTCGTGCGCACGATGCCGACGTAATCCCACATGAAACGCCGCAGTTCGGCCCAGTTGTGTGAAATGACGACTTCCTCGTCGGCGTCGGTCACCCGGCTCTCGTCCCACTCGGGGAGCTTCGGCAGGGCGTTGCGCGGTCGGGAGAGGATGTCGTTGGCCGCGGCTTCACCGAAAACCAGGCATTCGAGGAGCGAGTTGCTGGCAAGACGGTTGGCGCCGTGCAGACCGGTGTAGGCGGATTCGCCGACGGAGTAAAGGCCCGGTACGTCGGTGCGTGCGGCGAGGTCGGTGACGATGCCGCCGCACGTATAGTGCGCCGCCGGCACGACGGGAATCCCCTCGCGCGTGATGTCGATACCGAGTTCCAGGCAGCGCGCATGGATGTTCGGGAAGTGTTCGCGCAGCCACTCGGCGGGCTTGTGACTGATGTCGAGGTAGACGCAGTCGATGCCGTGCCTCTTCATCTCGAAGTCGATCGCACGGGCGACGATGTCGCGGGGCGCGAGTTCCGCACGTGGATCGTGTGCGGGCATGAATCGCGTGCCGTCGGGAAGTCTGAGCAGTCCGCCTTCGCCGCGCACTGCTTCCGAAATCAGGAAGGACTTCGCTTGCGGGTGGTACAGGCAGGTCGGGTGGAACTGGATGAACTCCATGTTTGCGACGCGGCAGCCGGCGCGCCACGCCATCGCGATGCCGTCGCCTGTCGCTACGCTCGGGTTCGTCGTATACAGGTAGACCTTGCCGGCGCCGCCCGTGGCAATGACGGTGTTGTGAGCGCCGATCGTGACCACGCGGTTCGCGGCAATGTCGAACACGTAGGCGCCGAGGCAGCCCCGGCCGGGCTCGCCGATCTTGTCGCCGAGCACGAGGTCGACGGCGATGTGGTTCTCGAGAATCTCGATGTTCGGATGCTTGCTCACCTGTTCGCTGAGCGTCGCCTGGACTGCCGCGCCGGTGGCGTCGGCGGCGTGAATGATGCGCCGGTGCGAGTGGCCGCCTTCGCGTGTGAGGTGATAGCCGAGGCTCGACTGGTCCTCGCGCGTGAAGGGGACGCCGCGTCCGATCAGCCATTCGATGGCCGCCTTGCCGTGTTCGACGACATAGCGCGTGGCCTTCGCGTCGCACAGGCCGCCGCCCGCGATGAAGGTGTCCTGGATGTGGGCTTCGATGCTGTCCGAGGTGTCGAGGACGGCAGCAATGCCCCCTTGCGCCCATGCGCTGGCACTGTCGGAAATTGCGCGTTTGGTGACGAGGGCGACGCGGAGGCGGTCTGCGAGGCGCAGTGCAATGGACTGCCCGGCCGCACCGCTGCCGAGGATGAGTACGTCGTATTGTTTTGACAAGATCGTTTGTGCAAAAGGATCGACAGGTGGGGAACTATATCACGTCCGTCGTAGCGTTCCGGAACGCCCGCCCCGGCAGCGTTTTGTGCATCACGGAAAACCCCTCTGGGCTCTGAACTATTTCAAGGCGTGCCGGTCTTCTGATTAGCTTCGACTTTGCCGGAGACACGGTCGGGTCGCTATACTGGCGCGGATTTTGCCCAACATAGAGAAACGACCCGCCCATGAGCGATCGCGAGATAGATCAGCAGCTTGTCGAACGCGTTCAGCGCGGCGACAAGCAGGCGTTCGGCTTGCTGGTAGCCAAGTACCAACGCAAGCTGCACAGGCTGCTGTCCCGTCTGATCCGTGATTCGGCAGAGGTCGAAGACGTGGCCCAGGAAACCTTCATCAAGGCATATCGCGCCTTGGGTTCGTTTCGTGGCGACAGTGCGTTTTACACGTGGCTTTACCGTATCGGAATCAATACCGCCAAGAACTATCTGGTTTCACAGGGCCGACGGGCTCCGACCTCGACGGGGTTCGATTCGGAGGAAGCCGAGACGTTCGAGGAAGGCGAGCAGTTGCGTGACATCAACACGCCTGAGCGTCTGATGATGACGCGGCAGATCGGCCAGACGGTGGATCAGGCGATGGAGGCGCTGCCGGAGGAATTGCGTACGGCGATCATGCTCAGGGAGCTCGAAGGACTGAGCTACGAGGAGATCGCGAGCATCATGGATTGTCCGATCGGAACCGTGCGTTCGCGGATCTTCCGCGCGCGCGAGGCCATTGCGGAAAGACTGCGGCCGCTGCTGGACACGGCACCTGATAAACGTTGGTAGGTGGTACTCATGAAGGACAAATTGTCGGCACTTCTGGATGGTGATCTCGACGAGCAGGCGGCGCACCCGGTGTTCGAATCGATGCGGCGCGATCCCTCGTTGCGCACCGACTGGGAGGCGTATTGCGTGATCGGTGACGTGCTGCGCGGCGACCGTCACGGTAGCGCCGGTTTTATCGGGCGCGTGATGGCGGGCATCGACGATGAGCCGACGCTGCTCGCCCCGCCGGTACGGGCGGTTCCTGTTCCTGAAAACGGGCGCGCGTGGCGTTCGTTGATGCCGCTGGCCGCCTCGCTGATGGGAGTGGCTGCGGTCGGATGGGTTGCGCACGCGCTGTACAGCGATCAGGGGCCCGGGACGGGCAGGGCGATCGCGGTTGCGCGGGCTCCGGTGGTTGTCAGTCCCGTAGCGGTGAGACCGGTCGCGGTTGCTCCGACGCCTGCCGCGGTCGTCGACCCGACTCGCGAATATCTCTTCGTCCATCAGGCGATGTCCGGTGGCGGGCCGATCTCGGGCGTGATCCAGCACGTGCGCACCGTCTCCGATGTCGGCCAGGACAGTGGTCGATGACTCGTCTGTCGGCTGTCCTGGCGGTCTGCGCAGCATTGATGCAGGCGCCGGCGTTTGCGGAATCCCTGGGTGACCCCCTGTCCTGGCTGGGGCGCGTGGCGACCGCGGGCCAGCGCCTCAACTATTCGGGCACCTTCATCTATCAGTCGGGCAAAAATTTCGAGACCTCGCGCATCGTCCACATGAGTGATGCCAACGGCGAGCATGAGCGGCTCGAAGTCCTCGATGGCAGTCCGCGCGAGGTGATCCGCAGCAACAGCGAAGTGCGATGCGTTCTGCCGGACCAGAAGACGGTCATCGTCGACCGTCCCGGCACCCGCCGTGCGTTTCCTTCGCGGCTGCCCGTTGCGTTCGGTGGCCTGGCCGAGAACTACCGCATCCGCAAAGGCAATGTAGGCCGTGTGGCTGGGCTGGATGCGCAGCAGATCATTCTCGAGCCGAAGGACGATCTGCGCTTTGGCTATCAGCTATGGGCCGAATTGCAGTCCGGATTGCTGCTCAAGGCACGCACGATTGATGAGCGCGGCGAGATCGTCGAACAATTCACTTTCAGTGACGTGAAGATCGGCGGGGAGATCGGCAGCGACGCCTTTCGCCCGCGCAATGTGAAGCACAGCGACTGGCGCATCGTGCAGGCCAACGGCGTGGAGGTGCGCAAGGAAGAGAGCGGCTGGGTGCTGAATGCGCCCTTGAACGGCTTCGCGCTCATGTCGGTGATGCGCAGGCCGCTCGGACGTGACCGCGGCGAGGCGCTGCACATGGTGTATAGCGACGGGCTGGCGTCGATTTCGGTGTTCATCGAGCCCAATGACGGATCGCGTGCGGAACTGGGACCGTTCGCCAGTGGTGCGATCAATATCTACAAGCGCGTCGTGGGGCAGCATCTCGTGACGGCGTTGGGCGAGGTGCCGTTGCGCGCGGTCCAGCGCCTGGGTGATGCGGTCGAGCCGGTGGTGCGATGAACGAGGCGCAGGGCGTGGTCGAACGCGTGGAGGGCGATCGCGCGTGGGTTCGCCTCACCGAGCGGGCCGGCGGTTGCGGGCGGTGCGACGAACCCGGCGGATGTCGTTCGACGGGGCTCGCGTATGCTTTCAAGGCGCCGAACGCGGTGTTTTCGATTCCCAATCCGATCCATGCCGAGCCGGGCGAGTTGGTGCGCCTGCGCATGGACGATGGTGCGCCGCTGCGGGGGGCATTGATGGGTTACGGCTTGTCCGCAAGCCTGCTGCTGATTGGCGCGGCTCTCGGCACCGCGTTGGCACAGGGCGGAGGCGAAGATCTGGCTGCGGCGGCGGGCGGCGTTATCGGCCTCGCCGTGGCCTTTGCGGTCAATCGCATGGCGTTTCGCAGCCGAACGCTGCGCAGCGGGTTCGAAATCGAGATGCTGCGCGGTAGTGTTCGTTGCGGCCCGACTCGCGCGGAGCGGGAATGACACTGCTCCGTTTTGGCCGTGCCTGCATCTTCGCGCTGGCGTGCGTGTTTGTCGTGCCGGCGGCCGAGGCGGTCGGGAGCCTGATCGCGCTGCCTGATTTCACGCAGCTTGTACAACGGCATGGCGCGGCGGTCGTGAATATCAGTGCTGCGCAGGCCGGAAAGGCGGGTGGACCGGGGTTCCCGGGGCTGAGTCCCGACGACCCGATGTTCGACTTCTTCAAGCGCTTTGTTCCGCGCAAACCCGAGCATCCCCGTATCGATCCGGACAACAAGTCGTTGGGTTCCGGCTTCATCGTCAGCGCGGACGGCTACATCCTGACCAATGCGCATGTCGTCGCCGAGGCGGACGAGATCATCGTTCGCCTGGTCGATAAACGCGAGTTCCGTGCGCGCGTGGTGGGGGCGGACGCGCGCTCCGATGTCGCGCTGATCAAGATCGATGCGACCGACCTGCCGCGCCTGACGATCGGCGACCCCGACAAGCTCCAGGTCGGCGAATGGGTGGTCGCGATCGGCTCGCCCTTCGGGTTCGACCATTCCGTGACGGCGGGCATCGTCAGTGCCAAGGGACGCAGTCTCCCCGACGAGAATTTCGTGCCCTTCATCCAGACGGATGTGGCGATCAACCCCGGCAACTCGGGCGGGCCGCTGTTCAACCTGAGGGGCGAGGTCGTCGGGATCAACTCGCAGATCTACAGCCAGACGGGCGGATTCATGGGGCTGTCGTTCGCGATTCCGATCAATCTCGCGATGGAGATCCAGAACCAGCTCAAGGCCAGCGGGCGTGTGCAGCGCGGCCGCATCGGCGTCGCGATTCAGGAAGTGACCCGCTCGCTCGCCGAGAGCTTCGCGCTGCCGCGTGCGGAAGGCGCGCTCGTCAGTGCCGTCGAGTCCGGCGGGCCGGCGGCGAAAGCCGGTATCGAGCAGGGTGACGTGATCGTGCGTTTTGCCGGCAAGGCCGTCGAGGAGTCCAGCGACCTGCCGCGGATCGTGTCCTCGAGTCGACCGGGGACGCAGGTCAGCCTGTCCCTGTACCGGAACGGTGCGTTGCGCGAGGTCAATATCACGGTCGGCGAGTGGACTGACGATGGGCGTTCGCGCGTCCGGCGGGGCGAGCGCTCGCAGCCGGCGCCGAACAAACTCGGTCTGGTGCTTGCCGTTCCGAGCCCGGCACAGAAACGCGAGCGGAATGTGGAGCACGGGCTGGTCATCGAGCGGGTACAGGGCGCCGCGGCAAGGGCCGACCTGCAGCCCGGCGACATCGTTCTTGCAGTCGTCATGAGCGGGCGGCAGGTCGCCTTGAAGACGGTCGAGGGTTTCTCTCGCTTGGCTGCCGAAGTGAAGGACGGCCAACAGGTGACATTGCTGGTGCACCGGGGTACCGGGACGAGTTATGTGACCCTGAGGGCGGGCGAGTGAGTGGCGCGCGCGAATTTACCGTGATGAGCCGCGAGTGGTGTCACCTGTGCCACGACCTCGTCGGACAGTTGCAGCCGCTCGCCGCCGAACTCGGATGGGCGGTTCGCGTCCTCGACGTGGATGCCGATCCGCAACTGGAGGCGAGGTGGGACGAACTGGTCCCGGTGGTCCTGGCCGGAGACACGGAACTGTGTCACTACCATCTGGACGAGGCGGCGATCCGTGCCTATTGCGGGCGTTTTCCGCTAGAATCCGCGGCTTAGCCGATTCAACCGATTCATCCTGGGTGCCGCATGGCACCTTTCTTTTGTTGGCGCATGCAACACATCAGAAATTTTTCCATCATCGCCCACATCGATCACGGCAAGTCCACGCTGGCCGATCGGCTCATCCACTATTGCGGCGGCCTGTCGGACCGCGAGATGGAGGAGCAGGTGCTCGATTCGATGGACCTCGAGCGCGAGCGCGGGATCACGATCAAGGCGCAGACCGCCGCCCTGCAATACAAGGCGAAGGACGGGCAGGTCTATAACCTGAACCTGATCGACACGCCGGGACACGTCGACTTCTCGTACGAAGTCAGCCGATCGCTGTCGGCCTGCGAGGGGGCGCTGCTGGTGGTCGATGCGTCGCAGGGCGTCGAGGCGCAGACGGTGGCGAACTGCTACACGGCCATCGAGCAGGAGGTCGAGGTCGTTCCCGTCCTCAACAAGATCGACCTGCCTGCGGCGGATCCCGACAATGCGCGCCAGGAGATCGAGGACGTCATCGGCGTCGATGCGTCGGAGGCGGTCCTGTGTTCGGCCAAGACCGGTCTCGGCATCGAGGATGTGCTCGAGACGGTGGTGCGTCGCGTGCCGCCGCCCAAGGGCGATCCGGCTGCGCCGTTGAAGGCGCTGATCATCGACTCGTGGTTCGACAACTACGTCGGCGTCGTGATGCTGGTACGCGTCGTCGACGGGGTGCTGCGGCCGAAGGACCGCATCCTGCTGATGGCCACGGGGGCGCAGTATCCGTGCGACCAGGTTGGCGTGTTCACGCCGCGCTCGGTTGCGCGCAGCGAGCTGTCGGCGGGCGAGGTGGGCTTCATCATCGCCGGCATCAAGGAACTGCAGGCGGCCAAGGTCGGCGACACCGTGACGCTCGCGAGCCGGCCGGCGGCCGAGCCGCTACCGGGCTTCAAGGAGATCAAGCCGCAGGTGTTCGCAGGCCTGTATCCGGTCGAGTCGAGCGAGTACGACCAGTTGCGCGATTCGCTGGAGAAGCTGCGCCTCAACGATGCTTCGCTGCAGTTCGAGCCCGAGGTTTCGCAGGCGCTCGGGTTCGGCTTCCGTTGCGGCTTTCTCGGCTTGCTGCACATGGACATCGTGCAGGAGCGTCTCGAACGCGAGTTCGACATGAACCTGATCACCACGGCGCCGACCGTGGTGTACGAAGTGGTGATGAACAGCGGCGAAGTGATCCACGTCGAGAATCCTTCGAAGCTTCCCGACCTGTCGAAGATCGCCGAGATCCGCGAACCGATCATCACGGCGACCATCTTCATGCCGCAGGATTATGTCGGTCCGGTCATCACGCTGTGCAACCTGAAGCGTGGCGTGCAGGTGGATATGCGCTACCACGGCCGCCAGGTGCAGCTGATCTACGATCTGCCGATGAACGAAGTCGTCATGGACTTCTTCGACAAGCTGAAATCGGTGTCGCGCGGCTACGCGTCGCTCGATTACGAATTCAAGGAATATCGCGCGGCCGATCTGGTGAAGCTCGACATGATGGTCGGGGGCGAGAAGGTCGATGCGCTGTCGGTGATCGTGCATCGCGCTTCGGCGCAGTACCGCGGCCGTGAAGTGGCGGCGAAGCTGCGCTCGCTGATTCCGCGCCAGATGTTCGACGTTGCGGTCCAGGCGGCGATCGGCTCGCACATCATCGCGCGCGAAACGATCAAGGCGCTGCGCAAGAACGTGCTCGCGAAGTGCTACGGCGGTGACATCACCCGCAAGAAGAAGCTGCTCGAGAAGCAGAAGGAAGGCAAGAAGCGCATGAAGCAGGTCGGCAACGTGGAAATTCCGCAGGAGGCCTTCCTCTCCGTGCTGCGGGTGGACGAAGGCAAGTGAGCGGCGCGCCGCTGCAGTGAATCGCGACGAAACGGAGTCTGTGTGAATTTTGCGCTGGTGTTGTTCCTGCTGCTGGTGGCGACGGCGATCCTGTGGGTCATTGACCGGTTCTACGCGCGCAAGCGCCGCGCGCCGGGGGCGCCGGCGCCGTGGTGGGTGGAGTACGGAGCCAGCTTCTTCCCGGTGATCCTGATCGTATTCGGCCTGCGCTCGTTCATTGTCGAACCGTTCAAGATTCCGTCCGGCTCGATGATTCCGACCCTGCTGGTCGGCGACTTCATTCTGGTGAACAAGTGGACGTACGGCATCCGCCTGCCGGTGATCAACAAGAAGATCATCGAGGTGAATACGCCCAGACGCGGTGACGTGATGGTCTTCCGCTATCCGGCCGATCCGTCGATGGACTACATCAAGCGCGTCGTCGGCCTGCCGGGCGACAAGATCGAATACGTCGACAAGCGCCTGCGCGTCAACGGCGAACCTGTGTCGATGTCCCCGCAGGACGACTATCTGCATCCCGATCGCCTGTACTACTCGCCGCGCTTCTCGGAAAAGCTCGGCGCGGTGGAGCATTCGGTGCTGATCGAGCGCGACGTGCCGCCCTTCGTGCCGCAGGTGCTCGATTATCCGCATCGCGAAAACTGCACCTATACTACGGCCGGCGTGCGTTGCACCGTACCCGAAGGACATTACTTCGTGATGGGTGACAATCGCGACGCGAGCAGCGACAGTCGCGTGTGGGGTTTCGTTCCGGATGAGAACATCGTCGGCAGGGCGTTCTTCATCTGGTTCAACTTCAATGACATGAAACGGATTGGCGGATTCCACTGATACGGAGATGGCATGCGGATGAGGAAATGGCAGAAGGGCATGAGCCCGATCAGCGTACTGATTGTGGGCGGTCTGCTGGGTTTCGTGCTGCTGATCGGCTTCCGTGCCGTTCCCGCGGTGAACGAGTACCTCGCGATCCAGCGCATCATCAAGAAGGTGGCCGACGAGGGCGACGGGGGTGCATCGATCGCCGACATGCGCAGGAGCTTCGAGCGCCGCGGTCAGATCGATGACGTGGTGACGGTCACCGGTGCGGATCTCGACATCCGGAAGGAAAGCAACAAGGTCGTGATCGATGTCGAGTACGCTCGCAAGGTTCCGGTGGTCGCCAATGTCAGCCTGTTGATCGATTTCCAGGCGTCTTCGACCGGACGATAGTGATAGTCAATCTGGATCGGCTCCAGCGTCTCATCGGGCATCAATTCGGCGACCCTTCGCTGCTGGAGCAGGCACTCACGCACCGCAGCTTCGGCTTGCCTAACAACGAGCGGCTGGAGTTTCTGGGCGACAGCATCCTGAACTGCGTGGTGGCGATAGCGCTGTTCGAACGCTTCGGCGAGCTGCGCGAAGGAGAGATGTCGCGCCTGCGCGCCTCGCTCGTGTGCCAGGACGGCCTGCATCGGATCGCGCGTGAGCTCGATCTGGGCGAATACCTGCGTCTCGGCGAAGGAGAGCTGAAGAGCGGCGGTTTCCGGCGCCCATCGATCCTGGCCGATGCGCTGGAGGCCACGTTCGCGGCGGTCTTCCTGGATCGCGGTTTCGATGCCGCGAAGGCGGTGATCGATCGCCTGTATGCCCCGCTCATTGCGGCAATCGATCCGCAGGTCGCGTCGAAGGACCCGAAGACCGCGTTGCAGGAACACCTTCAGGGGCGCAGGCTGCCGCTGCCGACCTACACGACCGTGAAAGTGCATGGCGAGGCGCATGCGCAGGAATTCGAAGTCACGTGCGAGGTCAACGCGCTGAAGATCCGTACCACCGGGCGCGGCACGAGCCGTCGCGCCGCCGAGCAGCAGTCGGCCGAGAACGCGCTGGCGCAGTTGAGGAAGTCATGAATCTGGATGCACACGCCGAGAACGGGGCGGCAGCAACGCCCGAGGGATTCCGCACGGGGTTCGTCGCCATCGTCGGTCGCCCCAATGTCGGCAAATCGACGCTGTTGAATCGCCTGATCGGACAGAAGATCAGCATCGTGTCGCGCAAGGCGCAGACGACACGGCACCGCGTGACCGGCATCCTGACCAACGCGCAGGCGCAGTTCGTCTTCGTCGACACGCCGGGCTTCCAGACCAAGCATCGCAATGCACTCAACCGTTCGATGAACCGCACGGTGTCGCAGGTGCTCGCCGACGTGGATCTCGTGCTCTTCGTGATCGAGGCGGGTCGCTTCGGCGAGGACGACCGCAAGGTGGTCGAGGTGCTACCGCGCGAGGGGAAGGTCGTGCTGGTGATCAACAAGGTCGACCGGCTCGCCGACAAGACCCAGTTGCTGCCCTTCATTGCGCGCGTCAAGGACGTCCATCCCTTTACCGAGGTCGTGCCGCTCAGTGCCGAAAGAGGGACCAACGTCGAGCAGCTTCTGAAGGCGGTGACGCCTCTGCTGCCCGAGGGCGCGCCGATGTACGGCGAGGACGAGATCACCGACCGCAGCGAGCGCTTTCTCGCGGCGGAGTTCCTGCGCGAGAAGCTGTTCCGGCTGCTCGGCGACGAACTGCCTTACGGCATTGCGGTGGAAGTGGAGAAGTTCGAGACCGAAGGAAGCCTGCGGCGTATCCATGCCGCGGTCGTGGTCGATCGCGCCAGCCATAAGGCGATCGTCATCGGCAGGGGCGGCGAGCAGCTCAAGCGCATCGCCTCGGAAGCGCGCGTGGAACTCGAGCAACTGTTCGACGGCAAGGTCTTCCTCGAGGTGTGGGTCAAGGTCAAGAGCGGCTGGGCCGACGACGAGCGTGCGCTCAAGAGCCTGGGCTACGAGTAAGGCCTGCGGGCGCGTGTTCCCGTGAGCCAGAAGCAGCGCGTAGACCAGCAGCCCGGCTTCGTCCTGCATACGCATCCCTGGCGCGAGACGAGCCTCATCGTCGAGGCGTTCTCGCGCGATCACGGGCGCATCGCGCTGGTCGCGAAGGGGGCGCGGCGCCCGCTGTCGGCCCTGCGTGGCGTCATAATGGCGTTTCAGCCGCTCCTGCTCGACTGGTCCGGCGGCGGCGAGGTCAAGACGCTGGTGCGCGCCGAACGCTGCGGCGGGCAGCCGCTGCTGACCGGTCGTGCGCTGATGTGCGGCTATTACCTGAACGAATTGCTCGTGCGCCTGACGCCGCGCGAGGATCCGCATCCCGCCCTGTTCGACGCCTATGCACGGGCGATCGCGATTCTGGCGCGCAATGAGCCCCAGGAGCCGGTGCTGCGCCGATTCGAACTCGCGTTGCTGCGCGAGCTCGGCTACGGAATCGGCCTGGATACCGACAGCGACTCGGGCGAGTCCGTCGAGCCCGGCGAGGACTACGTCTATATAATCGAGCGCGGTCCGGTGCGGATGCCCGGCGGGACGGGCGATCTGCCGTCGGTGAGCGGGCAGACCCTGCTCGACCTGGAGCACGACGATTTCTCGCGCGCGGAAACGCTGGCGCAGAGCAAGGCGCTGCTTCGGATGCTGATCAATCATTACCTCGGCGGGCAGACCTTGCAGTCGCGCCGGGTTCTTAAGGAGTTGCTGGAGCTGTGATCGAACTCGGCGTGAATATCGACCATGTGGCGACGCTGCGTCAGGCGCGCCGTACCTGGGAGCCGGACCCGGTGTGGGCGGCCGTGGAGGCGCACCTCGGGGGCGCGGACGGCATTACCGTTCATCTGCGCGAGGATCGGCGTCATATCCAGGACGAGGACGTGCGCCGCTTGCGCGAGCTCACGCAGGTCAAGCTGAACCTGGAGATGGCCGCGACGGACGAAATGGTCGGGATCGCGTGTCGGCTCAAGCCCGAGATGGCGATGCTGGTACCTGAAGGTCGGCACGAAGTGACGACCGAAGGGGGCCTCGACGTGGTCGCGCAGGAGTCGCGCCTGAAGGACGTGGTCGGCCGTCTGGCGGACGCCGGGATCGTCACGAGCGTGTTCATCGATGCCGAGATCGCACAGGTGGAGGCCGCTGCGCGGATCGGGGCGCAGGTGTGCGAGATCCATACCGGGCCTTATGCACATGCCTTCCACAATGCCGGAAGGGACGCCGAGAGTGCATCCGTGCTCGCGGAGATCGCGAAGGTCCGCGAGGCGGGGGAGGCGATCCGCGGACTGGGGATGCGCTTCAATGCCGGTCACGCCCTGAACTATTACAACGTGCAGCCGATCGCGCGGCTTGCGGGCGTGCGCGAACTGCACATCGGCCACTCGATCGTCAGCCGTGCGGTGTTCGCCGGCATGCGCGAGGCCGTTCGGGAGATGAAACGGCTGATGCGCGAGGCAGCCGGGCAGGGCAGCTGAGCTTCGCCGGATGATTCACGGAATCGGCACGGACATCGTTCACGTTGCGCGCCTGAAGGCCGCCCTGGAGCGGCATGG
Source organism: Aromatoleum toluvorans (assembly GCF_012910905.1). Lineage (GTDB taxonomy): Bacteria > Pseudomonadota > Gammaproteobacteria > Burkholderiales > Rhodocyclaceae > Aromatoleum > Aromatoleum toluvorans. The sequence goes on along the minus strand of NZ_WTVN01000014.1, from coordinate 30,942 downwards.
CGATCGCTTCGCCGCGCGCATCCTCGCCGAAGGCGACGGAGAGCGGGCGGGGTTCGGGGCCAGCCGGGATCCGGCGCGCTTCCTTGCCAAGCGATTCGCTGCCAAGGAAGCGTTCGGCAAGGCCTTGGGGACCGGCGTCGCCGTGCCGGCAACGCTTCACGCGGTGAGGGTCGGGCACGATGAGCTCGGCAAGCCGGTCTACCTGTTCGATGACGGGCTTGCCGCCTACATGCGGGAGCGTGGCCTCACCGCCCATCTGAGCCTGAGCGACGAAGCCGACTATGTCGTCGCGTTTGCGCTGATCGAGAAACCATGAACTCCACTGTTGAAAACAAGATCCGCCTGCCTCTCGGACCGGTGATGCTCGACGTCGCGGGGACGACCCTGACGGACGAGGAGCGCGAGCGCCTGTGCGATCCGCTGGTGGGCGGCGTGATCCTGTTCGCGCGCAATTTCACCGGCTGCGAGCAGCTCTCGGCGCTGACCGCGGACATTCATGCGCTGCGCGACCCGGCGCTGGTGATCGCGGTCGATCACGAAGGCGGCCGGGTGCAGCGTTTTCGCACCGATGGGTTCACGCGCCTGCCGTCGATGCGTCGGCTGGGGCAATTGTGGGCGCAGGACCATGTCGCCGCGCTCGATGCTGCGCGCTCGGTCGGCTTCGTCCTTGCTGCCGAGTTGCTGGCCCACGGTGTCGATCTCAGCTTCGCGCCGGTGCTGGACCTCGACTACGGCGGCAGCCGGGTGATCGGGGACCGTTCCTTCCACCGCGATCCGCAGGTCGCCGCGACGCTTGCCCAGGCGCTGGCCGCGGGCATGGCCGAGGCGGGGATGGGCTGTGTGGGCAAGCATTTTCCCGGACATGGTTTCGTGGAAGCCGACTCGCATCTGGAAATCCCCGTCGACGAGCGCGACTTCGACGCGATCTGGAACGAGGACATCGTTCCGTATCGGCATCGCATCGGCCGGCAGCTCTCCGGCGTGATGCCGGCGCACGTGATCTATACGAAGGTCGATCCGAATCCGGCGGGCTTCTCGCGTTTCTGGCTGCAGGACGTGCTGCGCGGACGTGTCGGTTTCAAGGGCGTGGTGTTCAGTGACGACCTGACGATGGAGGGGGCGGCGGTTGCCGGTGACATCCTCGCGCGCGCGAAGGCGGCCCATGCGGCAGGTTGCGACATGGTGCTGGTGTGCAACCGCCCCGATCTGGCCGCGGATCTGCTGGATCGCTGGGTACCGGACGTGCAGCCGGAAAGCCGGGCGCGTATCGAGGCCTTGCGTGCCCGTCCGCAGTTCCCGGATGCCTTCGCGCTCGAACTGAGCCCGGTCTATCAGCAGGCGCGCGGGATCGTCGCGGAGATCCCGGAAGAGACCGCCTGAGCCACCATGACCGACTCCGCGGCGCCTTTCGACGCCAAGGCCTTCCTGAAGACCGTACCCGAGGAGCCCGGTGTCTATCGCATGATCGGCGCCGAGGAGCGGGTGCTCTACGTCGGCAAGGCCAAGAATCTCAAGCGGCGGGTGTCGAGCTATTTCCAGCGCACGCAGCCCAGCCCGCGCATCGCGATGATGGTGGCGCAGATCCAGCGCGTCGACGTGACAGCGACGCGCTCCGAGGCCGAGGCACTGATCCTCGAGAACAACCTCATCAAGAGCCTCGCGCCGCGCTACAACATCCTGTTTCGCGACGACAAGTCCTACCCTTACATCGAACTGTCCGCCGACGGGTTCCCGCGCCTCGCCTACCATCGCGGTGCGTTCACGAAAGGCGCGCGCTACTTCGGGCCGTTTCCCAACGCCTGGGCCGTGCGCGAAAGCATCCACCTGCTGCAGAAGACCTTCCAGCTGCGCACCTGCGAGAACTCGGTCTTCCAGAACCGCTCGCGTCCCTGCCTGCTGCATCAGATCAAGCGCTGCACCGCGCCGTGCGTGGGCCTGATCGACAGTGACGACTACGCCGCCGACGTGAAGCTCGCGGCACGCTTCCTCGACGGGCGCGCCTCCGAAGTCATCGACGACCTGACCGTGCGCATGCATGCCGCCGCCGAGCGCCTCGCGTTCGAGGAGGCGGCCGCGATCCGCGATCAGGTGCGCGTGCTGCAGGCAGTGCTGCAGCGCCAATATGTCGATAGCCGCAAGGACGAGGATGTCGATATCATCGCTGCGGTCGAGGAGGGGGGGCTGACCTGCGTGAATATCGCGATGGTGCGCGGCGGACGGCATCTCGGCGATCGCCCCCAGTTTCCGAGTGCGGCAGCGGGCTGCGGTGCGCTCGACGGTGCCCTCGCCTTTGTCGAGCAGCACTATCGGGACCACGGCATGCCGGCGCGGGTGCTGCTCAACGTTCCGCTGGAACCGGTGAAGGCCTTGATGACCGAGATCAGCGACAAGCCGGGCGGGCTGGTCGTGCCGCGCAATGCGGCGGAAAAGGCGTGGATGGAGATGGCGGAGAACAACGCACGGCTCGCGATCCTCGCCCGCGCGCGCGACACCGGGCGCAGCGAGGCGCGCCTGGAGGCGCTGCGCGACGCGCTAAATCTGCCCGAGGCGCCCCGGCGCATCGAATGCTTCGACATCAGCCACACGATGGGCGAGGCGACGGTCGCCTCGTGCGTCGTGTGCGTCGATGGCGCGATGAAGAATTCGGAGTACCGCCGTTACAACATCGCGGGCATCACCGGCGGCGACGACTTCGCGGCGATGCGGCAGGTGCTCGAGCGCCGCTACGGCAAGGTCGCGGCCGGCGAAGGGCTGTGTCCGGACCTGATCCTGATCGACGGCGGCAAGGGGCAGGTCAGTTCGGCCCTGGCGGTGCTGACCGAGGTCGGACTGGAGTCCATCGCGATGGTCGGTGTCGCGAAGGGCGAGGAGCGCAAGCCGGGCCTCGAGACGCTGATCTTCCCCGACGGGCGGACGCCGCTGAATCTCGCATCGGATCATCCGGCCCTGCACCTGATCCAGGAAATCCGCGACGAGGCACACCGTTTCGCGATCACCGGCCACCGCGCGCGCCGGGCCAAGGCACGCATCGGGTCGCGGCTGGAAGACATCCCGGGCGTCGGTGCGACCCGCCGCCGCAACCTGCTCGCGACCTTCGGCGGACTCGACGGCGTGCGCGCCGCGACGGTCGAGGATCTATGCCGCGTCGATGGCGTGAGCCGAAAGCTCGCCGAAGCGATATACAATGCCCTGCATTGACATGCAGTTGTCGCATTTCTTTCATTTTCTCGATGCAGATCAACATTCCGAACTCGCTGACCTGGGCGCGCATCGCGCTGATACCGCTCTTTGTCGGCGTCTTTTACCTTCCGGAAAGGTGGGCTGATCTGCAGGAAAAGAACCTCGCCGCGACACTGATCTTCATCGTCGCGGCAGTCACCGACTGGTTCGACGGTTATCTGGCGCGCGCGCTGAACCAGACCTCCGCTTTCGGCGCCTTTCTCGATCCTGTCGCCGACAAGCTGATGGTGGCGGCGGCGCTGATCCTGCTCGTCCAGCTGGCGCGCGTGGATTCAGTGATCGCCGTCGTCATCATCGGGCGCGAGATCACGATCTCCGCGCTGCGGGAGTGGATGGCCCGCATCGGGGCGTCCGCAGGCGTCGCCGTCGCCTTCGTCGGCAAGCTGAAGACTGCGGCGCAGATGACCGCGATCCCGCTCCTGCTGTACGACGCACCCTTGCTGCACCTGAACGTCAGGGTGGTTGGCGAGGTGCTGATCTATGTGGCGGCGGCCTTGACCCTGTGGTCGATGGGGTACTACCTGCATCGTGCAATGCCCCATCTGGCGAACGAAGGGAACAAATAGTGTGTCCGCCGATGCTGGGCAGGGGCGGCGGCGCACGGTAGAATGCCCAGCCCTCGCGGGCCGGGATGGTGAAATCGGTAGACACAGCAGACTTAAAATCTGCGGCCCTTGGCGTACGGGTTCGAGTCCCGTTCCCGGCACCACAACGCGTCGGCACGTGTCCGTCTCACATTTGTCCGACTCCGGAAGTTCACGTGATCGTTCTCGACCTCAGCTGCGAGCATGAGCACCTCTTCGAGGGGTGGTTCGCTTCGTCCACAGCTTTCGAGGACCAGCGCGAGCGGGGACTGGTCTCCTGTCCGGTGTGCGGGTCGACGACCATCTCGCGCCGCCCCTCCGCGCCCTACGTGAACACCGGCGCCTCGGCGCCGGTGCGCGATCGGGTGGCGCCGACTCAGCCCGCGATGAGCCGGCCCGCTCCGGTTGCGGCCGAGCCGGATGTCGTGGCGGCCGCCATGGCGATGCTCCGTCGCCTGGGGCGCGAATCCGAGGATGTGGGCGACCGTTTTGCCGACGAGGCGCGCCGCATTCATCACGGCGAGAGCCAGGCGCGCAATATCCGTGGCCGTGCGACGCGCGACGATGTCGGCGAATTGCTCGACGAGGGCATTGCCGTGCTGCCGTTGCCGGCGGACGAGGATCTGCACTGAGCCGGGGTGCCGGCAGCGATTCAGCAGTGCGCCTCGACCAGGGGAATCCACATTTCGTCGGCGGAGAGCCCGCCGTGAACACCGATCATCGCGTGTTCCTGCTCGCCCGCGACGTGGTCGCGTAGCGTCCAGCCCGGCTCCATCAGCAGCGCATGGCTGCCGACCCGTTCCTGCAGCCGCGGATGCGGCCTCCCCGGGCCGAATAGGCCGAAGCCGATCAGGTCGGCCGAGCGCGACACGGTGGCCTTGCCTGCCAGGCATTCACGCGCCATCTGCTCGAAGTCCCGATCGGCGCCCTGGCGCACGGCGCAGAAGGTCGCGCGCCGCTCGCCGAACAATGGTGCCGCGAGCATGCCGTGCAAACCGGGCAGCGTGTCGAGGTCCATCGCGCATTCGGGAGGCGAGTCGATGAAACCGTGGTCGGCGGTCAGGACGATATCCGTATTGCTGCCCTGGAGCCGGTCGATGAGCTGGTTGAACGCAGCATCGATGCGCCCGAAGTGCGTGACGACTTCGTTGGAATTGCAGCCGTAGGCGTGGCTGAGGCCGTCGAAAGTCGGATAGTAGGCGTGCACCAGCATCCGCCCGGTCCCGCTCGCGGCGATCGTCCCGACGATGGCGTCGATCATCCCTTGCAGGCCCTTGTACGCGACCGTTTCGGCGCCGCGGCTGTGACGGGACGAGTAAGGCGAAAACGCGAGATCGCGGGGCGAGATGAAGACCGACGGGTGTTTGCGTCGCTGGAAGAGCGTGCGGTAGGAAAACAGGCGGGGCAGGGCGAGGGGTGTCCTGAGCGGGGAGCGATCACGGCGCATGGTCGGCAGCGGCGCGATGACGCCGCCGAAGCGTCGGTCGCGGATGAACCACCCGGTCAATCCGTGGCGGGCTGGTGCGAGGCCGGTCATCGTCGTCGTGACGGCGCTCGCGGTGGTGCTCGGGAACACCGAGGTGAGCCGGCCGGTGCGGTGTGCGAGCAGTGCGCCGTTTGTGCCGGTGCGCTGCAGGAACATGTCGCCCAGGCCGTCTATCAGGATGAAGACAAGCTTGCGCGGGGCTGTATCGACACGAGAGGCGGTGGCGGGCGCCCCGGGCGGCTGCCACGGTCGGCCGTCAAGATAGTCGCGGATTTGTCGGATCAGGGCGAACAGGCCGCCGTCACGGTAATCCGGGAGCACGGCGTGCTGCGGGAGAGCGATCCTTCCCGGATCGGAAAAATCGGGGTGACGGACGCGGGGCATGGCGGGTACTCTGCAAAGACAAAAAGGGAAGGTGCATCCGCACCTTCCCTTTGTCAAATGCTGGAGCGGGAAACGAGTCTCGAACTCGCGACCTCAACCTTGGCAAGGTTGCGCTCTACCAACTGAGCTATTCCCGCGTGTACTTCTGGAGGCGCGAGCCGGAGTCGAACCGACCTACACGGATTTGCAATCCGGTGCATAACCGCTTTGCTATCGCGCCACTTGTCTGGACTGACTTTCCGATGCGTCTCGATCGGAGGAAAGGCTTTACGGAGCCTTTCCGAGAATCTGGAGCGGGAAACGAGTCTCGAACTCGCGACCTCAACCTTGGCAAGGTTGCGCTCTACCAACTGAGCTATTCCCGCGAAAGACCGCCATTATAGGTCGTATTTTGGCGGCGTCAACTGCCTTTGGTCATTTTGTCTTCAGCGATCGCGCGGCGGCTTTTTCTTCCCCGGCTTGAAGCCCGTGCCACGCGTGTCGCGGCGCTCGCCGTGGAAGGATTTGTCCGCATGCGGGCGATCGCCGGTCGGCTTGCCTGCAGGCTTGTCCCAAGGCTTCGCGAAAGGCTTGCGGGGGGCGTCTTCGCGACGGTGATCGGGCTTCGAGCCGAAGCGCGGGCCGGGGCCGGGCCGCGGGCGGGCCGCGTCGCGCTGCGCCTCGTCGTGGTCGAGCGCGCGGATGTTGAGCTGACGCTGCCGGACGCGCACGCGGCGCAGGATCTCGAGCACGTCCTGCGGCAAATCGCTCGGCAGCTCTACGGTGCTGTAATCCTCGTACAGGTTGATCTGGCCGATGAAGCGGCTCTCGATGCCGGCCTCGTTTGCGATCGCGCCGACGATGTCCTTGGGGGTTGCCTGCTGGTTGCGGCCGACCTCGATGCGGTAGCGCTGCAGGTGGCCGTCGGAGAACTCGCGCCGACGCTGGAGGATCGCGTCGCGGTTCTCGCGCGGCGGGCGCTCCGGGCGCGGAGCCGATTGCATCGCGATGTCCGGTCCGCTGCCAGGCAGTTGCAGGGGGCGTTCGCGTTGCGCGAGGAAGGCGAGCGCGGCGGCGATGTCGTGGATGTCGGCATCGTGGCTGTCTTCCATGCCGGCGACGACCTCGTGGAAGAAGTCGAGGTCCTCGGATTCGAGCACGGTGGCGACCTGCTGGCGGAAGGCGGCAACCCGCTTGTCCGCGACGGCTTCGCGCGATGGCAGCTGCAGCGGTTCGATCGGCTGGCGCGTCGCCCGCTCGATGACCTTCAGCATGCGCGCCTCGCGCGGTGCGACGAAGAGGATGGCGGTGCCGGTGCGGCCCGCGCGTCCGGTGCGGCCGATGCGGTGGACGTAGGCCTCGGTGTCGTACGGAATGTCGAAGTTGATGACATGGCTGATGCGCGGCACGTCCAGGCCGCGTGCGGCCACGTCGGTCGCGACGACGATGTCGAGGCTGCCGCCCTTGAGCTGCTCGATCACGCGTTCGCGCAGCTGCTGGGTCATGTCGCCGTTCAGTGCCGCCGCTGCGTAGCCGCGCGCCTCGAGCTTCTCGGCAAGCTCGACGGTCGCGGTCTTGGTGCGCACGAACACGATGGCGGCATCGAAGTCTTCCTCGACCTCGAGGATGCGCGTGAGCGCGTCGAGCTTGTGCGCGACCGCGATCTGACAGAAACGCTGACGAATGGTAGTCACCGTCGCCGTCGCGGCCTTGATCTTCACCTCCCGCGGCTCGCGCAGGTAGCGGTGCGCGACGCGCCGGATCGCGTCGGGCATTGTTGCGGAGAACAGGGCCGTCTGCCGTTCGACTGGTACGTGCTCGAGGATCCACTCGACATCGTCGATGAAGCCCATGCGCAGCATCTCGTCGGCCTCGTCGAGCACGAGGGTCCTGAGACCGTCGAGGTTGAGGCTGCGGCGCTCGATGTGGTCCATGACGCGCCCCGGGGTGCCGACGACGACATGCGCGCCGCGGCTCAGCTGGCGCAGCTGCACGACCATGCTCTGGCCGCCGTAGATCGGCAACACGTGGAAGCCGGGCAGGTTCTTCGCGTAACGCTGGAACGCCTCGGCGACCTGGATGGCGAGTTCCCGCGTGGGCGTGAGCACGAGGACCTGGGGCTGCCGCACGGCGAGGTCGAGGCGGTCGAGCAGGGGCAGGGCGAACGCCGCCGTCTTGCCGGTTCCGGTCTGGGCTTCGCCCAGCAGGTCGTCGCCCGCGAGCAGGTGCGGAATGCAGGCCGCCTGGATGGGCGACGGGGTCTCGTATCCGATGCCGGCCAGGGCTTCGAGGATCGCGGGGCTCAGCTCGAGCTGGGCAAAGGATTCGACGGTGGGATTCATGGGCGTCCGAGAGTGGGGAAGATGGAGGGACGTACCGGCTGTGCGTGCATCGTACCGAATTCGCCCGGAGTGGCGTCGACGGCCCGCGAATGCGGACCGGATTGCCCGGTCCGCGTGGGCCCGTTCAGGCGCGCAGCGTTGCGGTGCGGTGGGCCTGGAGGATGGGCAGCAGCTGGCCGAAGATCTTCGGCGTGCCGGCGACGACGTTGCCGGTTTCCATGAAGGCCGCTTCGCCGGCCAGATCGCTGACGAGTCCGCCTGCTTCCTGGATCAGCAGCACGCCGGCCGCCATGTCCCAGGGTTGCAGCCCCATTTCCCAGAAGCCGTCGAGACGGCCGCAGGCGACGTAGGCCAGGTCGAGCGACGCCGCGCCCGGGCGGCGGATGCCGGCGGTTTTCTGCGTGAGGTCCTTGAACATCCCGAGGTAGGCGTCGACGTTGTCGAATTCGCGGAACGGGAAACCCGTGCCGATCAGCGATTCGTTCAGGCGGACGCGCTTCGAGACGCGGATGCGGCGGTCGTTGAGGAATGCGCCGCGGCCCTTGGTGGCCGTGAAGAGTTCGTTGCGCGTGACGTCATAGATGACGGCCTGCTCGAGCACGCCGCCTTTCGCCAGGGCGATCGAGATCGCATACTGGGGGAAGCCGTGGATGAAGTTCGTCGTGCCGTCGATCGGATCGATGATCCACTGGTAATCGCTGTCGGACGACTCGGCGGACACGCCGGACTCCTCTGCTAGAATGCCGTGCTCCGGGTATGCTTCGCGCAGGACCTCGATGATGGCGGCTTCGGCAGCCTGGTCGACCTCGGTGACGAAATCGTTCGGAGACTTCGCCTGGACCGACACCTGGTCCAGCTGCAGCGAGGCGCGATTGATGATGGAGCCCGCGCGGCGGGCGGCTTTCACTGCGATGTTGAGGGTGGGGTGCATGCGCGTCGGTCTCGCTGGAGTCGGGGGCCGGTGAGCGCCCCGCTCGGAAGAATTCCAATAAAACGAAGTATTTTAATATGAACGGCGCCATCGCGCTCGACCGCATCCGTATCGTACTTTCCCGTACCAGCCATCCCGGCAACATCGGCGCCGCTGCGCGCGCGATGAAGACGATGGGGCTGAGCCGGCTGTGGCTGGTCGAACCTTCCTCCTTCCCCGATCCGGTGGCGGACGCGCGCGCGTCCGGGGCCGGCGATCTCCTGGCGGCCGCGCGGGTTGTCGGCTCGCTGGAGGAGGCGCTCGAAGGCACGATCCTGTCGGCCGCCGTCACGGCACGACGGCGCGAGCGCTCGGTGCCGGTGCGCAACGCGCGCGAGGCCGCTCCGGAGCTGGTGTCGTTCGCCGGTAAGGGCGAGGTTGCGCTGGTGTTCGGCAACGAAACGAGCGGGCTCACGAACGACGAGGTCGGGCTCTGCTCGATGCCGGTGACGATTCCGGCCAACCCGGCTTTTTCGTCGCTCAATCTCGGCGCTGCGGTGCAGTTGCTGTGCTACGAGCTGCGGATGACGGCGCTGGACCCGGTGCCGCCCGCGGAGCCGCTGCCGGACCTGGCCCCGTTCGAGGACGTGGAAGGTTTCCATCGCCATCTGGAAAGGGCGATGACGGCCAGCGGTTTCTACGATCCGGCCAATCCGAAGCGCCTGCTGCAGCGGTTGCGGCGCCTGTTCGGTCGCGTCCGGCTCGAAAAAGAGGAAGTAAACATCCTTCGCGGCATTATTAGTGCGTTTGAGCGCAAAGCTGACTAAAATCGTCGGGAATTGACATTCGGACACCGGAGCAATCATTCATGTTCAGCCGCCTGCGCGAAGATCTGGCCAGCGTTCGCGAACGCGACCCCGCCGCCCGCTCGACCTGGGAAGTGCTGACCTGCTACCCCGGCGTGCACGCGCTGTTCCTGCACCGCTTCGCGCATGCGGCATGGACGCGCGGGTTCTACTGGGTCGGGCGTTTCGTCAGCCACGTCAGCCGTTTCCTCACCGGGATCGAGATCCACCCGGGGGCCACGATCGGCAGGCGGGTCTTCATCGATCACGGCATGGGCGTGGTGATCGGCGAGACGGCCGAGATCGGCGACGATTGCACGATCTACCAGGCGGTGACGCTGGGCGGCACCTCGCTCTATCGCGGCACCAAGCGCCACCCGACGCTGGGGAAGGGCGTCGTGATCGGTGCGGGCGCCAAGGTGCTGGGCGGGTTCACGGTTGGCGATGGCGCGCGCGTCGGCTCCAATGCCGTCGTCGTGAAGCCGGTGCCTGCGGGCGCGACCGCCGTGGGCAACCCGGCGCGCGTCATCGAACCGGATCGCGACAACGCGCGTGACCGTGCGCGCGAGCAGAAGGCCGAGCAGATGGGGTTCTCGGCCTATGGCGTGACGAAGCAGATGGATGATCCGCTGACGAAAGCGCTGCATGGCTTGCTCGATCATGCGGTGGAGACCGATCGCCGCATCCAGTTGCTGGTCGAGCGGCTCGAGAAGGCGGGTTTCAGCCTCGATGCGACGATCGAGAAGAGCGACGAATTCGACGCGCAACGCCTATCGAAGATGGTTGATTGAGTGACATCCGAGTAGTTGACTGATTTTGTCGGGCTCCGTATAGTTGAGCGAAACGTTCGGGTATTTTCCCGGGCGAGAATCTCCGCGATAGAAGGAGCTCCAACATGAGACTGACGACCAAAGGACGATTTGCCGTCACCGCCATGATCGATCTGGCGTCGCGCCAGGGTGAAGGTCCGGTGACGCTGGCGGGTATTGCCGACCGGCAGAAGATCTCGCTGTCGTATCTCGAACAGCTGTTCGGCAAGCTGCGTCGTCACAAGCTGGTCTCCAGTGTGCGGGGCCCGGGCGGCGGCTATCGGCTGGCGCGCGACATGTCGCGCATCACCGTCGCCGACATCATCGTCGCGGTGGATGAGCCGCTCGACGCGACGCAGTGCGGCGGGAAACAGAACTGTCAGGACGAGCATCGCTGCCTGACCCACGATCTGTGGGCGAACCTCAACAAGCGCATGTACGAGTATCTCGACTCGGTGACGTTGAATGCGCTGGTCCATCGCGAGATCAAGCCGGATCCGGACATGAGCGTGCTCAAGGACGTGCGCCGGCGCGCGATGGTCGCGATGCGCGAGGCGGCTGCGGCCTGACACGGGATCGCGTCAGCGTGTTCACCCCCGTCTATCTCGACTGGAACGCTACCGCGCCGCTCGATCCGGCTGTGCGCGAGGCGATGCTGCCGTGGCTGGGCAGCCGCTTCGGGAATGCGTCGAGCCGGCATGAATATGGCCGGCAGGCGCGTGCGGCAATCGACGAGGCGCGCGCCAAGGTGGCGGCGGCGGTTGGCGCGCACGCGACCGAAGTGATCTTCACGAGCGGCGGTACCGAAGCGAACAACCTGTTCGTGAAGGGGGCTGCGGGCCTGACGAAGCCCGGGCTGATCGCGATCAGTGCGATCGAGCATCCCTGTGTGCGCGAGCCGGCGAGGCAGTTGCGGCGCGCCGACTGGACGGTGCGCGAGATCGCGGTGGACCGTACGGGGCTGGTCAAGAGTTCCGACTGGCAAGCCGTGCTGGCGGCAAAGCCGGCGCTCGTGTCGGTGATGCTCGCGAACAACGAGACCGGTGTGCTGCAGGATGTCGCGACGCTGGCGCGGGAAGCGAGGGAAGCGGGCGCCTGGTTCCACACCGACGCGGTGCAGGCCCTGGGCAAAATCGGCGTTGATTTTCGCGCATTGGGTGTCAGTGCGATGACGCTGTCGGCGCACAAGGTGGGTGGTCCGCTGGGCGCGGGTGCCTTGGTGGTCGACAAGCGGCTGGAGCTTGCGCCGCTGCTCGCCGGCGGCGGGCAGGAGCGCGGTTTGCGCTCCGGCACCGAGAACGTGGCGGCGATCGTCGGCTTCGGCCTCGCCTGTGAACTGGCGGCGGCGCGCGTGTCCGAGGAAAATGCGCGCTTGTCCGCGCTGCGCGATCGTCTCGAGGCGGGATTGGCCGGGCACGGCATGCGGATTTTTTCCGCCGGCGTGCCGCGCCTGCCGAATACCGTATTCTTCGCCGCCCAGGGGCTGGACGGCGAAACGCTGGTGGCCAGGCTCGATCGCGCCGGGTTTGCATGCGCGAGCGGTTCCGCGTGTTCGAGCGCGAATCCGGAGCCATCGCACACCCTGCTCGCGATGGGCGTCGAGCGCGAGATCGCGCGCGGTGCCGTGCGGGTCAGCCTGGGACGCGATACGCGCGAGAACGACGTGCTCGATTTCCTGGCCTGCCTGAGCCGGCAAATCGCCGAACTGAATAACCTGACCGCAGTGGCGGTCCAATAATCGAACGACCGACGGAGGAATACCGATGCTGAAGTTCCCGATCTACCTGGATTACTCCGCCACAACGCCGGTCGATCCGCGCGTCGCGCAGGCGATGATTCCGTGGCTCACCGAGCATTTCGGCAACCCGGCGAGCCGCTCGCATGCCTACGGCTGGGAAGCGGAGAAGGCAGTCGAGGACGCGCGCGAGCAGATCGCCGCGCTGGTCAATGCGGACGCGAAGGAAATCGTGTGGACGTCGGGCGCGACCGAGTCGAACAACCTCGCGATCAAGGGCGCCGCGCAGTTCTACAAGGGCAAGGGCAAGCACATCATCACGGTGAAGACCGAGCACAAGGCCGTGCTCGACACCTTCCGCGAGCTCGAGCGCCAGGGCTTCGAGGCGACCTATCTCGACGTGCAGGAGAACGGCCTGATCGATCTGGCGGCGTTCAGGGACGCGCTGCGCCCGGACACGATCCTCGTGTCGGTGATGTTCGTGAATAACGAGATCGGCGTGATCCAGCCGATCGCCGAGATCGGCGAGATCTGCCGCGAGAAGGGCATCACTTTCCACGTCGATGCCGCGCAGGCGACGGGCAAGGTGGAGATCGACCTGCAGACGCTGAAGGTCGACCTGATGTCCTTCTCGGCGCACAAGACCTACGGCCCGAAGGGCATTGGCGCGCTCTACGTGCGCCGCAAGCCGCGCGCTCGCCTCGAGGCGCAGATGCACGGCGGCGGCCACGAGCGTGGCCTGCGTTCGGGCACGCTGGCGACCCACCAGATCGTCGGCATGGGCGAGGCCTTCCGCATCGCGCGCGAGGAGATGAAAGTCGAGAACGAGCGTATCCGCATGCTGCGCGACCGCCTGCTGAAGGGCCTGCAGGACATCGATGCGACCTATGTGAACGGTGACCTCGAGCAGCGCGTTCCGCACAACCTCAACATCTCCTTCGCCTATGTCGAGGGCGAATCGCTGATCATGGCGGTCAAGGACATCGCGGTGTCGAGCGGCTCGGCCTGTACGTCGGCGAGCCTGGAGCCGTCCTACGTGCTGCGCGCGCTGGGGCGCAACGACGAGTTGGCGCACAGCTCGATCCGCTTCACGATCGGCCGCTTCACGACCGAAGAGGAAGTCGATTACGCGATCCGTCTGCTGCACGAGAAGATCGGCAAGCTGCGCGAACTGTCGCCGCTGTGGGAAATGGTGCAGGAAGGCGTCGATCTGAATACCGTGCAGTGGGCAGCCCACTGAGCACTTGAGACAGGAGAACGAAAATGGCATACAGCGAAAAAGTGCTCGATCACTACGAGAATCCCCGCAACGTCGGCGCGTTCGCGAAGGACGACGAAGGCGTGGGCACCGGCATGGTCGGCGCGCCGGCCTGTGGCGACGTGATGAAGCTGCAGATCAAGGTGGGCAAGGACGGCGTCATCGAGGATGCGAAGTTCAAGACCTACGGCTGTGGCTCGGCGATCGCGTCGAGCTCGCTCGTGACCGAGTGGGTCAAGGGCAAGACCGTCGAACAGGCGCTCGAGATCAAGAACACCCAGATCGCCGAGGAGCTTGCGCTGCCGCCGGTTAAAATCCACTGCTCGATCCTCGCGGAAGACGCGATCAAGGCGGCAGTGGCGGACTATAAAAAGAAGCACGAAGGCTGACATCGGGAGGCGGAATCATGAGCGTCACTGTGAGCACGAGCGCGGCCAGGCACGTTTCGAACTTCATCGCCAAGCGCGGCAAGGGCTTGGGGATCCGTCTCGGGGTGCGGACCTCGGGGTGTTCGGGCATGGCCTACCGTCTGGAGTTCGTTGACGAGACGCATGACGACGACGTGGTGTTCGAGAGCAACGGCGTGAAGGTCATCGTCGACCAGAAGAGCCTCGCCTACCTCGACGGCACCGAGCTCGACTTCGTGCGTGAGGGCCTGAACGAAGGCTTCAAGTTCAACAACCCGAACGTGAAGGACTCGTGCGGCTGCGGCGAGAGCTTCAACGTCTGAAGGCGGCGGCACGGATCCGATGAGCATCGACCTCCAGCAGGACTTCTTCGAACTGTTCGGGCTGCCGCGGCGGTTTCGCATCGACGAGGCCGCGCTGGAACTCGCCTTCCATGACCTGCAGGGGCGGGTGCATCCCGACCGCTTCGCGCATCTGCCCGACAGCGAGAAGCGCCTGTCGATGCAGTGGGCGACGCAGGTGAACGAGGGCTTCCGCACGCTGCGCAAGCCCTTGCCGCGCGCGACCTACCTGCTCGAGTTGATGGGTGTCGATGCCGGGCTGCACACGAACACGGCCATGTCCCCCGCCTTCCTGATGGAGCAGATGGAATGGCGCGAGGCGGTCGAGGAAGCGCGCGCGGCGCGTGAATCCGAGGAGCTGACGCAGCTGCATACGCGGCTGCGCCAGCATTCGCGTGAGGTCTTCGACGAGCTGGCGCGGCAGTGTGACGACGAGCAGGACTACGCGGGTGCCGCGGAGACCGTGCGTCGCCTGATGTTCATGGAAAAACTCCAACACGAGATCGACGACGCCCTCGAGGCGCTGGAGACCTGATGGCCCTTTTGCAGATTGCCGAGCCCGGTCTGTCGACCGAGCCGCACAAGCACCGCCTTGCCGTCGGCATCGACCTCGGCACCACGAATTCGCTGGTGGCGACGGTGCGCAACGGTATCGCGGTGTGCCTGGCGGATGAGGACGGGCGGTCGATGGTTCCGTCCATCGTCCGCTATCACACCGACGGCACGGTCGAGGTCGGCCGCAGTGCGGCGGTCGCGCATGCGACCGATCCGAAGAACACGATCATGTCGGTCAAGCGCTTCATGGGGCGCGGCCTCAAGGATGTCGCCTACATCGAATCGATGCCCTACGATTTCGTCGATGCCGGCGGAATGCTGCGCCTGCGCACGGTGCAGGGCATCAAGTCCCCGGTGGAGATCTCGGCAGAAATTCTGAAAGTGCTCGGCGAGCGTGGGAAGGCGAGCCTGGGGGGCGAACTCACCGGCGCGGTGATCACCGTGCCGGCCTATTTCGACGACGCGCAGCGGCAGGCGACCAAGGACGCGGCGAAGCTGGCCGGCCTCAACGTGCTGCGGCTTCTCAACGAGCCGACCGCCGCAGCGGTTGCGTACGGCCTCGACAACGCGGCGGAGGGCGTCTATGCGGTGTACGACCTCGGCGGCGGCACGTTCGACCTCTCCATCCTGAAGCTCTCGCGCGGCATCTTCGAGGTGCTGGCGACCAACGGCGATGCGGCGCTGGGCGGCGACGACTTCGATCACCGCCTGTTCTGCTGGGCGCTGGACCAGAGCGAAATCGATCCGCCCACGAGCGAGGACGCCCGGCGTCTGCTGATGAAGGCGCGCGAAGCCAAGGAATTGCTGACCGCCTGCGAGGAGGCGCCGATCAAGGCGGCGCTGTCGACCGGCGAGAAAGTGGATCTTGTGGTGACGCGCGGGCAGTTCGCCGACATGACCAGGCATCTTGTGCAGAAGACCGTCGCGCCGATGCGCAAGGTGCTGCGCGATGCCGGCCTCGCTCCCGAGGACGTCAAGGGGGTCGTGATGGTCGGCGGAGCCACCCGCATGCCGCATATCCAGCGCGCGGTGGCGGACTTCTTCGGCCAGGAGCCGCTCACCAATCTCGACCCGGACAAGGTCGTCGCGCTGGGCGCGGCGATCCAGGCGAACGTGCTCGCGGGCAACCGCAAGGACGACGACGACTGGTTGCTGCTCGACGTGATCCCGCTGTCGCTCGGCCTCGAGACGATGGGCGGGCTGACCGAGAAGGTCGTGCCGCGCAACTCGACGCTGCCTATCGCACGTGCGCAGGAGTTCACGACCTACAAGGACGGCCAGACGGCGATGGCTTTCCACGTCGTACAGGGCGAACGCGAACTCGTCGCCGATTGTCGCTCGCTCGCCCGCTTCGAACTGCGCGGCATTCCGCCGATGGCGGCCGGTGCGGCGCGGATTCGCGTGACTTTCCAGGTCGATGCGGACGGTCTGCTGTCGGTGTCGGCACGCGAGATGTCGTCGGGCGTCGAGGCCAGCGTGCTGGTGAAGCCGTCCTACGGGCTGACCGACGACGAGATCGCCGGTATGCTGCGCGACGGCGTCGAGCGCGCGTCCGAGGACATCGATGCGCGCGCGCTGCGCGAGCAGCAGGTCGAGGCCGATCGCGTGATCGAGGCGACGCTCGCAGCGCTGGAGCAGGATGGCGACCTGCTGAGCGCCGAGGAGCGTGCCGCCATCGACGCCGCGGTCGCCGAAACGCGCGACATGGCCGCCGGCCACGACCCGCGTGCCATCAAGCGCAGCACGGAAGCGCTGTCCCGTGCTACCAACGAATTTGCCGCCCGCCGCATGGACAAGAGCATCCGTCAGGCGCTGGCGGGTCACAAGGTGGATGAGATTCAGGTATGACGCAGATCATCGTATTGCCGCACGTGGAACTGTGTCCCGACGGGACGGTGATCGAGGCAGAACCGGGTACGTCCATCTGCGAGGCGCTGCTGCACCACGGCGTCGAGATCGAGCATGCCTGCGAGCAGTCCTGTGCCTGCACGACCTGTCACGTCATCGTGCGCGAAGGTTTCGAGTCGCTCAACGAGGCCGAGGAAGAGGAGGAAGACCTCCTCGACAAGGCGTGGGGGCTGGAACCGCAGTCGCGCCTGTCCTGCCAGGCGGTCGTCGGCGAAACGCCGCTTGTGGTCGAGATTCCGCGCTATACCATCAACATGGCCCGGGAGGGCAAGCACTGATGAAGTGGACCGAGGTGCAGGAAATCGCGATCCAGCTCGCGGACAAGTTTCCCGAAACCGATCCGACACGCGTGAATTTCGTCGACCTGATGAACTGGGTGATGGGTCTTCCCGAGTTCGACGACGATCCCACGCACTGCGGCGAGCGCGTCCTCGAGGCCATCCAGCAGGCCTGGATCGACGAAGTGGCCTGAGGACCGGCGTGCGTCGGAAACCGGCGCCGCCGTCCGAAGTCAGTTTCAATCCCGACCGGTAGCGGGCGATCCGTCGTCGATCGCCCGCATTCGTGCGCCCGCGCGGGCGCACGGTGCTGTCAGCCGGCCTCAGGCCGGCGACTTGGGCAATTCCTCGGCGCGCAGCACGAAGACCATGTCGTCGCCACCGGCAGACGGCAGCCAGACGAAGGGCAGCTTCGGGAACGCCGCTTCCACGATGTGACGATTGTGTCCCACCTCCACGGCGAGGACGCCGCCGGGATTGAGGTGTGCGCGTGCCTGGGCGAGGATGCGGCGCACGACGTCCAGACCGTCCTCGCCGGCGGCAAGCGCCATGCGGGGTTCGTGGAGGTATTCGGCCGGCAGGGTCTCCATCGAGTCGGCGGTGACGTAGGGCGGATTGCTGATGATGAGGTCGAAGCGCCGTCCGGCCAGCCCGCTGAAGACGTCGCTCTTCACGAGCTCGACCTGTTCCTCCAGGCCGTATTCGGCGACGTTGAGCTGCGCGACTT
This sequence comes from Aromatoleum toluvorans, assembly GCF_012910905.1. Classification (GTDB taxonomy): domain Bacteria; phylum Pseudomonadota; class Gammaproteobacteria; order Burkholderiales; family Rhodocyclaceae; genus Aromatoleum; species Aromatoleum toluvorans. The sequence goes on along the minus strand of NZ_WTVN01000014.1, from coordinate 13,154 downwards.
CGAGCGCATCGTCGGAGAGGTCGGCGCCGACCACGCGGGCATTCGGGAAGGCGTGCGCCATGAGGATCGCCAGGCAGCCCGAGCCGGTGCACAGGTCCAGCGCGCTGCCGATCCGCTCCGCGTCCTCGACCCAGGGGGCGAAGCCGTTCTCGAGCATCTCGGCGAAGAAGGAGCGCGGGACGATCACGCGCTCATCGACATGGAAGCGGAAGTCGCCCAGCCAGGCTTCGCCCGTGATGTAGGCGGCCGGCACGCGTTCTTCGGTGCGGCGCTCGATGACCTCGAACAGCGCTTCGCGTTCCTCCGCGGTGATGCAGGCGTCGAGGAAGGGTTCGAGGCGGTTGAGCGGCAGCGACAGCGTGTGCAGCAGCAGCCACACGGCCTCGTCGTAGGCGTCGTTGCAGCCGTGGCCGAAGAAGAGGCCGGCGCGGCTGAAGCGGGTGACGGCGTAGCGCAGCCAGTCGCGCAGCGTCACGAGTTCGGCGAGGGGGCCGCTCTCGTGTTCGTGGACGTGTTCTTCGCCGTTGTCACAGTGTTCGCAATGTTCGGTCATGCTCGGTCTCGTCAGCGCGCGAGGAGGGCGCGCAGGGTGCGTTCGTAGATCAGGGAAAGCGGTTCGATCGCGTCGACGGCGACGCGTTCGTCGAGCTTGTGGATGGTGGCGTTGACGGGGCCGAACTCGACGACTTCCTTGCAGATGTCGGCGATGAAGCGCCCGTCGGAGGTGCCGCCGCTGGTCGACAGTTCGGTTTCGACGCCCACCGTCTCGCGGATCGCGCCGCCGATCGCCTCGACCAGCTTGCCGCGGCCGGTCAGGAAGGGCTTGCCGGAGAGGTGCCAGTCGAGCGTGTAGTCGAGGCCGTGGCGGTCGAGCACGGCGTGGGTGCATTGCTTGAGTTCGTCGGCGGTGCTGACCGAGGCGAAGCGGAAATTGAACAGCACTTCGCATTCGCCCGGGATCACGTTGTTGGCGCCCGTGCCGGCGTGGATGTTGGAGACCTGCCAGGTCGTCGGCGGGAAGAACTCGTTGCCGTCGTCCCAGCGCGTCGCGGCGAGCTCGGCAAGCGCCGGCGCGAAGTCGTGAATCGGATTGCGCGCGAGCTGCGGGTAGGCCACATGGCCCTGCACGCCCTTGACGCGCAGCGTGCCGGAGAGCGAGCCGCGGCGGCCGTTCTTGATCATGTCGCCGAGGGTCTTCACCGACGTCGGTTCGCCGACGATGCAGTAGTCGAGGGTTTCTCCGCGCGCGGCCAGCGCCTCGACGACCTTCACGGTGCCGTGGGTGGCGATGCCTTCCTCGTCCGAGGTCAGCAGCAGCGCGATCGAGCCTTCATGGTCGGGATGGGCCGCGACGAAGCGTTCGATGGCGGTGACGAAGGCGGCCAGCGAGGTCTTCATGTCAGCCGCGCCGCGGCCGTAGAGGTGGCCGTCGCGCACGGTTGGTTCGAAGGGGGGCGAGGCCCAGGCGTCGAGCGGACCGGTCGGGACGACATCGGTGTGGCCGGCGAGGCACAGCACGGGCCCGGTGTCACCGCGGCGCGCCCACAGGTTGGCGACACCCCCGGTGTCGATGCGCTCGAAACGGAAGCCCAGCGGGGCGAGGCGCGACGCGATGAGGTCCAGGCAGCCGCTGTCCTCGGGGGTTACCGAGGGACGGGAAATGAGTTCGCAGGTGAGCGCGAACGTGGCGTTCGGGGAAGAGTTCGTCATTGCGATCGGGCGGCCATGGCCGCCCCGGGTTCAGGGTTGGGGGCGCCGGGGGCGCTCAGTGTGCCGGATCGTCGTCGAGGTGCAGCGCGAATTCGCTGAACGAGGCGCCGTCGACATTCTTGTTCTGAGGGTCGAAATCGACCGACGGCGGGGGGGCGTCCCCTTCGGCGCTCGGCGCGGCGTTGATCTGGGCGTTGTTGATCAGCCAGGCGAGGTTGGTCGGCGAATCGGCGTTCGCGAGCGCCTCCTCGAAGGTGATGATGCCTTCGCGATACAGGCGGTGGAGGTCCTGCTCGAAGGTCTGCGACCCGGGGGCGAGGCTCTGCTGCATCGCCTCCTTGACCTCGTTGAGTTCGCCGCGCTCGACGAGCTCGGCGACGTGGCGGGTGTTCATGAGGATCTCGACCGCCGGGATGCGCATGCCGTCGGGCTTGCGCACGAGCCGCTGCGAGATGATGCACTTCAGCGCGACCGCGAGGTCGAGATACAGCAGCGAACGGTTCTCCAGCGGGAAGAAGTTCACGATGCGGTTCAGCGCGTGGTAGGCGTTGTTCGCGTGCAGCGTCGCGAGACACAGGTGGCCGGTCTGCGAATAGGCGAGCGCCGCCTGCATCGTCTCGCGGTCGCGGATTTCGCCGATCAGGATGCAGTCGGGCGCCTGGCGCATCGCGTTGCGCAGCGCCTCGTGCCAGCCGATGGTGTCGATGCCGACTTCGCGCTGGTTCACCACCGACTTGCGGTGCTTGAACAGGTACTCGATCGGGTCCTCGACGGTGAGGATGTGGCCGGAGCGGTTGCGGTTGCGGTGGTCGATCATCGACGCGAGCGTCGTCGACTTGCCCGAACCGGTCGCTCCGACGACGAGGATCAGGCCGCGCTTCTCGGTGACGACTTCGGACAGCACCGGCGGCAGGCCCAGCGATTCCAGCGACGGGATCTCGCCCTGGATGTAGCGCACGACGATCGCGATGCTGTGGCGCTGCCAGAAGACGTTGACCCGGAAGTTACCGAAATCGCGCCGCCCGAAGGACAGGTTGAGCTCCTTTTCGCGCTCGAAGGTCTCGATCTGCTCCGGGCTCATCATCTCGTAGATCATCCGCTTGATCATGGTGGGGTCCATGACCTGCTGGTTGATCGGCATCGTGATGCCCTGGATCTTGATGTGGATCGGTGCGCCGGCCGAGACGAAGATGTCCGAAGCGAGCTTTTCCGCCATCAGTTGGAACAGCTTGTCGAAAATCATCCGGGGATTCTCCTGAGCGTGGTGGGGCGGGCTTCGGTGTCGGGCGGCCGTCCGCGGCCGCCCCGGAAAAAGGTGATCAGGCGCCGCGCAGCAGTTCGTTGATGCCGGTCTTGGCGCGGGTCTGGGCGTCCACACGCTTCACGATCACGGCGCAGTACAGGCTGTACTTGCCGTCGGCCGAGGGCAGGCTGCCCGGCACGACGACGGCGCCGGACGGCACGCGGCCATAGGTGACCTCGCCGGTCTGGCGGTCGTAGATCTTGGTGCTCTGGCCGATGTAGACGCCCATCGACAGCACGGCGTTTTCCTCGATGATCACGCCTTCGACGACTTCCGAACGCGCGCCGACGAAGACGTTGTCCTCGATGATGACCGGGCCGGCCTGCACCGGTTCGAGCACGCCGCCGATGCCGACGCCGCCCGACAGGTGCACGTTCTTGCCGATCTGGGCGCAGGAGCCGACGGTCGCCCAGGTGTCGACCATCGTGCCTTCATCGACGTAGGCACCGATGTTCACGTAGGACGGCATCAGCACGACGTTCTTGCCGATGAAGCTGCCCTTGCGCGCGACGGCCGGCGGCACGACGCGGAAGCCGCCTTCGCGGAACTGCTCGGGCGTGTAATCGCCGAACTTGGTCGGCACCTTGTCGAAGAAGTTGAGCGCGCCGGCCGACTGCACCTCGTTGTCGCGCAGGCGGAAGGAAATCAGCACGGCCTTCTTGATCCACTGGTTGACGGTCCAGTTGCCGTCGATCTTCTCGGCCACGCGCAGCTTGCCGCTGTCGAGGCCGTCGATGACGGTGGCAACGGCGTCACGCACGATTGCGGGCGCGGCGGACGGGGAGAGGCTGGCGCGGTTCTCGAAGGCTTCGTCGATGATCTTTTGCAGGTCTTGCATGGGGGATTTCCGTTTGTATTTCAAAGAGTTTGGCAGAAGGCGGCGATACGTTCGGCAGCCTCCACGCATTCGGCCGTCTCGGCCACGAGGGCGATTCGCACGAACCCGGCGCCCGGATTGACGCCGTTGGATTCCCGGGCGAGGAAGCTGCCCGGCAGAACCGTGACATTATATGCAGCCTGCAGGCGGCGGGCGAACTCGGTGTCGGCGATGGGCGTCTGCGCCCACAGGTAGAAACCGGCGTCCGGCTTCTGCACCTTGAGGTGCTGCGCGATGATCGGCATCGCGCGGTCGAACTTCTCGCGGTACAGGCGGCGGTTTTCGACCACGTGCGCCTCGTCGTTCCATGCGGCGACCGAGGCGGCCTGGATCGGCAGGCTCATCGCGCAGCCGTGATAGGTGCGGTAGCGCAGGAAGGCCTTCAGCACCTTCGCGTCGCCGGCGACGAAACCGGAACGCATGCCCGGCACGTTCGAGCGCTTGGACAGGCTCGAGAACATCACCAGGTTGCGGAAATCCGTGCGCCCGAGCGCGTGGGCGGCCTGCATCGCGCCGACCGGGGGCGCGTCGTCGTCGAAGTAGATCTCCGAATAGCACTCGTCGGCGGCGATCACGAAGCCGTAGCGGTCGGACAGTTCGAAGAGGCGCGCCCATTCCGCCTGCGAGAGCATGCGGCCGGTCGGGTTGCCGGGCGAGCATACGAACACGAGCTGGATGTCGCGCCACGTCGCCTCGGGAATGCCGTCGAAGTCCGAGCCGAAGCCGTTTTCCGGCAGGTTGTTGAGGAACACCGGCTCGGCACCGGCGAGCAGGGCCGCGCCTTCGTAGATCTGGTAGAAGGGGTTCGGGCTCAGCACCTTGGCGCCGGGGCGGCTGGCGTCGATCACGGCCTGGGCGAACGCGAACAGCGCCTCGCGCGAGCCGTTGACCGGCAGCACCTGGGTCGCCGGATCGACTTTCGGCAGGCCGAAGCGGCGCTCCAGCCAGCCGGCGATCGCCGCGCGCAGCGGGTCGCCGCCGATCGTCGCGGGGTAGTTCGCCAGCCCCTGCAGGTTGTCGGTGAGGGCCTGCATGATGAAGGGCGGCGTCGGGTGCTGCGGCTCGCCGATCGACAGGCGGATCAGCTTCAGGTCGGCCGGGGGCACGACGCCGTCGAGCAGCGCACGCAGTTTTTCGAAGGGATAGGGCTGGAGGCGGTCGAGGTTCGGATTCACGGCGGACTGTTTCGGCTTGTATCGGTGGGTATGCGCCTGTGTCGGAAGGCAAGGGCATCGAGCGCGCGATGGTATCATGACGCGCTTTCGCCGGCCCCGGCCGGCCTGTTCCAGCCCAACGCCAGCTCCAATTCCTGCTCCGATCCGACCCGGCCCCGTTCCGACGTGCGTCTTTCCAAGCTCAAACTCGCCGGTTTCAAGACCTTTGTCGATCCGACCACGGTGCTCACGCCCGGCAATCTCGTCGGCGTGGTGGGGCCGAACGGCTGCGGCAAGTCCAACATCATCGACGCGGTGCGCTGGGTGCTGGGCGAGACGCGTGCCAGCGCCCTGCGCGGCGAGTCGATGCAGGACGTCATCTTCAACGGTTCGACCACGCGCAAGCCGGTGTCGCGCGCGAGCGTGGAGCTGGTGTTCGACAACGCGGAAGGGCGCGCGGCGGGGCAATGGTCGCGTTACGCGGAAATCTCGGTCAAGCGCGTGCTGGACCGCAGCGGCGAGTCGACCTATTTCCTGAACAACGTCCAGGTCCGGCGCAAGGACGTCATCGACCTGTTCCTCGGCACCGGCCTCGGTCCGCGTGCCTACGCGATCATCGAGCAGGGCATGATCTCGCGCATCATCGAGGCGCGTCCCGAGGAGGTGCGCGGCTTCCTCGAGGAGGCCGCGGGCGTCACGAAGTACAGGGAGCGGCGCCGCGAAACCGAAGGACGGCTGTCGGATGCGCGCGACAACCTCGCCCGCCTCGAAGACATCCGCATGGAGCTGGGCGAACGCATCGGCCACCTCGAAGTGCAGGCGGAGATCGCCGCGCGCTACCGCGACCTGAACGCCGCGCATACGCAGCGCCAGCAGCTGCTGTGGTTGCTCAAGCGCAACGAGGCGCGGGCCGAGCAGGCGCGAGTCGAAGGCGAGCTCAACCAGTTGTCGTCCAAGATGGAGGCGGATAGCGCCCGTCTGCAGGAACTCGAGAACGCCGTCGAGGAGGCGCGCGCGGGGCATTTCGAGGCGTCCGAGGCGACGCACGCGGCGCAGTCCGACCTCTTCGCAGTGTCGGCCGAAGTCACGCGCCTGGAAGCGGAGCTGCGGCATCTGGACGATGCGCGCAAGCGCCTGGAAGCGCGGCTGGCCCAGCTTGCGACCGACGAGGCGCACTGGCGTGCGCGCGAGGAGGCGCTGGGGGCGGAGCGCGAGCGCTGGAGCGGGCTGCTGGAGAACGCGGCGATGCGCGCGGAGCAGGCCGAGGCGCGGCATGCGGAGATCGCAGACCGGCTGCCCGAGGCGGAATCCGCCCGGCAGGCGGCGGATACGACGGTTGCGTCGGCACGGCGCGAGCTCGCGCAGACCGAGCAGCAGCTGCGCGTCGAGGAGGCGAATCGTGCAAGCGCGGTGCGCGCCATCGATGCGCTGAACCAGCGTCGCGGGCGCCTGGCGAGCGAATCGGGCGGCGTCGAGGGGCCGGACGAGGCCGTCGTCGCGCAGCAGGAGGCGCGCGTCGAAGCCCTGCGCGAGGAGCAGGAGCGGTGCCTGGAAGAACTCGGCACTGCGCAGGCGCGGCTGCCCGAGGCGCAGGCCGCGCTGAAGGCCGCGCTCGAGCACGAACGGCAGGTGCAGCGGCGCCTCACGGAATTGCGCGCGCGCCGCGACGCGCTCGTCCAGCTGCAGGCCAAGGTGCAGTCGCAGGGGCAGCTCGGCGACTGGTTGAAACGCCACAAGCTGACGGAGCTGCCGCCGCTGTGGCGCGATCTGCGCGTCGAGCCGGGCTGGGAGACGGCGGTCGAGGCCATGCTGCGCGAGCGGCTCGCGGCGCTGACCGGCGACGTGAGCGAAGCCGCGCGCGCGATGTTCGACGACGCGCCGCCCGGTTCCTTTGCGCTGGCCTTCGGCGATGGGGTGGTGCCGCTCGATGCGCCCGAGCCCCTGCCGGGGACGTTTGCGCTGATGGACCGGATCAGCTTCGGCGACGAGCGCCTGCGGCCGGTCGTCGCCGACTGGCTGCGCGGCTGCCTGGCCGTCGACGCGCTGGAGCCGTGGGTCGGGCGGCGCGCGGAGCTTTCGCCCGGCCAGTGCATCGTCGGACCCCGGGGCCAGATCTTGACCCGGCACGCGCTGGTGCATTACGCGCCGGACAGCCGCACGCACGGCGTGATGGAGCGCCAGCGCGAGATCGACGGGCTGGCGGAGCAGCAGCGCAGTCTCGAAACGGACGCCGGGATTGCGCACGACGCGCTGATTGCGGCGGAGGGTGTCGCAACCGAACTCCAGGAGCGCGGCAACGCGCTGCGGCGCGAACTGCAGGCGGCGCAGCAGCAGGTGCATGCGGAGCAGGTCGAGCTCCTCAAGCTCACGCAGGCACGGCAGCGCGCGGAGGAGCGGCGTGCGCAGCTCGCGCGCGACCTCGACGACATCGAGCACCTCGAAGCGACCGAACGCGAACACCTCGCGCGCGCGGAGATGGAGCAGGCTCGCGCGGCGGAACTTGCCGAACTGCAGCGCGAGCGCCTCGACGGCGCGCTGGAGGTGCTGACCGAGCGCGACAACGCGCTGCGGGAGACGCGCTCGCTCGAACAGGCACTGGCCCGGGACCGGCAGGAAGCGCGCTTCTCCGAGCGCGAGTGCGCCGGCAAGCTCGACGATATCGCGCGCAACCTGCAGCTGGCGGCTGAGCAGCTCGGCCGGATCGCCACGGAAGTCGAGGCGCGCGGGCACGAGCTGGAGGCGACCGACAGCGGCCGCAGCCGCGACGCGTTGCAGGCGGCGCTCGAACTGCGCGCGAGCCGCGAGGCCGCCCTGGCGGCGCGGCGCGATGCGCTGGAAACGGCGGCGATGCGGCTGAAGCAGACCGAGGAGCTGCGCCTGCGCACCGAGCAGGAGGCGGCTCCCGCGCGCGGGCGGGTCGCCGAGCTGCGCCTGGCGGTGCAGGCGGCGGAGCTTGCGGCGGCGCAGTTCGACGAGCGGCTGGTCGAGGCGCAGGCCGACGAGGCGGTGCTGCAGCCCCTGCTCACGCCGGAGCTGCGGGAGAATTCGCTCGTGCGCGAAGTCGCGCGGCTCGCGCGCGAGATCGCCGAGCTGGGGCAGGTGAACCTCGCGGCGCTCGACGAGCTGCGCAGCGCGCAGGAGCGCAAGGGCTATCTCGATGCGCAATTCGAGGACCTGACGCAGGCGATCGACACGCTGGAGGACGCGATCCGGCGCATCGACCGCGAGACGCGCGAACAGCTGCAGGAAACCTACGATACCGTGACGCAGCATTTCGGCACGCTGTTCCCGCAGCTTTTCGGTGGCGGGCAGGCGCGGCTGGTGCTCACTGGGGACGAGATCCTCGACGCGGGCATCCAGATCGTGGCGCAGCCGCCGGGCAAGAAGAACAGCTCGATCCACCTGCTGTCGGGCGGCGAGAAGGCGCTCACGGCGATCGCGCTGGTGTTCTCGATGTTCCAGCTCAACCCGGCGCCGTTCTGCATGCTTGACGAGGTCGACGCGCCGCTGGACGATACGAATACCGAGCGTTATTGCCAGATGGTGAAGCGGATGTCATCGCAGACGCAGTTCGTCTTCATCAGCCACAGCAAGATCACGATGGAGATCGCACAACAGCTGGTGGGCGTGACGATGCAGGAGCAGGGCGTCTCGCGCGTCGTGGAAGTGGATATCGAGGAAGCGCTGCGCCTGGCGGAGCCGGCGGCGGCCTGAACATGAGCGCCGCGCCGCCCCGCGAACGGGCGCCGTGGCATGGATTTGTTTGCGAAGCCCAATGGGTTGCGACGCCCGCGGCCTGAGGCAGCGGGTCCCACAACGGGAAGGAAGATGGATAACGAATTGCAGATCGGTTTGGCGGCGTTGGGGGTGGCTTCGGTCGCCGGAATCGTCGCCTACAACAAGTGGCAGGAACGCAAGCACCGCCGGCAGGCCGAGCAGGCCTTCAAGTCGGACCATCGCGACGTGCTGCTCGAGCCGGCGGACAGCGGGGCGGACGATCGTCCCGCGGAGCGCATCGAGCCGTCGCTGGGCGATCCCGAGCCGGCAGTCCGGCGTGCCCCCGCAGCGGCGCAGGACCCGGGCGTGCGCAAGGTCACGCCGGGCGTGCCGGATGCCGTGGACCCGCGCATCGACTGCGTGATCCGCATCGAGGCGATCGAGCCGCTGGATGCGCCGCGCCTGTGGGCGGTGCAGAGCGAACAACTGGATGGCATCGCGAAACCGGTGCGCTGGTTTGCGTTCGACGACGCCGCCAACCTGTGGCGGCCGCTCAACGCGCATAGCGCGGGCGCCTACCACTGGTTCTGCGCCGCGATGCAGACGGTGGACCGCCGCGGGCCGATCAGCGAGAACGACTTCCTGCGTTTTTCGGGCGGCATGCAGCACGTGGCCGACCAGTTCCTCGCCGTGCCGGCCGACCTGCCCGCGCGTGGCGAAGCGCTGCGCAATGCGGCCGAGCTCGACAAGTTCTGCGCCAGCGTGGATGTGCAGATCGGCATCAACGTCGTGAGCACTGGCCAGCCCTTCGTCGGCACCAAGGTCCGCGCGCTGGCCGAGTCGCACGGAATGGTGCTGGGGCCCGACGGCTCCTTCCACGCGCGCGACGAGGAGGGCAACACGCTCTTCACGCTGAGCAACATGGAGCCGGCACTGTTCGCCGCGGAAGAGATGCGCGACATGAGCACCAGCGGCCTGACGCTGGTGATCGACGTGCCGCGTGTGCCGAACGGCGTGTTCGCGTTCGAGCGCATGATGCGCCAGGCCATGCAGATGGCCGACGCGCTGCAGGGCACGGTCGTCGATGACAACCGTGCGCCCTTCGGCAGCGAGGCCGCGGCGATGATCCGCGGCCAGATCCAGCAGTTCCAGATGCAGATGGCGAGCGGCGACCTGCCGGCGGGCGGCTCCGTGGCACAGCGCCTGTTCTCTGCCTGATGATCGCTTCGGCCCTGGAATTCGAGCGCGCCGCGCGGTTGCGGCGCGAGCTCGAAGCGCACAATCACGCCTATTACGTTCTCGACGCCCCGACGATCCCGGACGCCGAATACGACCGCCTGTTCCGCGAGCTGGAGGCGCTGGAGCGCGACTATCCCGAGCTGGCGACGCCCGATTCGCCGACGCAGCGGGTCGGCGGTGCGCCGATGCCCGAACTGGCTGCGGTGCGGCATGCGGTGCCGATGCTGTCGATCCGCACCGAGACCGACACCACGAACGGCGGTGTCGTCGCGTTCGACACGCGCGTGCGCAACGCGCTGGGACTGGGCTCCGCCGATGCGCCGGTGGAGTATCTCGGCGAACTGAAGTTCGACGGCCTGGCCATCAGCCTGCGCTACGAGCACGGCGTGCTGGTGCGTGCGGCGACGCGCGGCGACGGCGAGACCGGCGAGGACGTGACGCACAATGTGCGCACGATCCGCCAGATTCCGCTGCGCCTGTCGGGCAAGCCGCCCGCGCTGCTGGAAGTGCGCGGCGAGATCTACATGCGCCGCGACGATTTCCAGCGCCTGAATGCGCGTCAGGAGCAGGCCGGCGAAAAGCTGTTCATCAATCCGCGCAATACGGCGGCGGGCGCGGTGCGCCAGCTCGACCCGCGCATCGCCGCGAAGCGCCCGCTGTCCTTCTTCGCCTACGGACTGGGCGAAACCGGCGACTGGGCGCTGCCGCCGACGCAGGCGGCGCTGCTCGACGCGTTTGCGGCCTTCGGCCTGCCGGTGTGCGAGCACCGGGTCGTCGCGGTCGGCGTCGACGGGCTGTGCGAATTCCACGACCGCATCGCGGCGCTGCGCGACAGCCTGCCGTACGACATCGACGGGGTCGTGTACAAGGTCAACCGCTTCGATCTGCAGCGCGAACTGGGCTTCGTGACGCGCGAGCCGCGCTGGGCGGTCGCGCACAAGTATCCGGCGCAGGAAGAGATCACCGAGCTCCTCGACATCGAGGTGCAGGTCGGCCGCACCGGTGCGCTGACGCCGGTCGCACGCCTGAAGCCGGTGTTCGTCGGCGGCGTCACGGTGACCAACGCGACCCTGCACAACGAAGAGGAAATCCTGCGCAAGGGCGTGCTGATCGGCGATCAGGTCATCGTGCGGCGGGCCGGCGACGTTATACCGGAGGTCGTCGGTCCGATCGTCGAACGGCGCAAGGGCGGCGAGCGGGCCTTCGTGATGCCGACGCGCTGCCCGGTGTGCGCTTCGCACGTCGAGAAGGCCGAGGACGAGGTGGTGGCGCGGTGCACGGGCGGGTTGTTCTGTCCCGCGCAGCGCAAGCAGGCCCTGCTGCATTTCGCCGGGCGGCGCGCGATGGACATCGAGGGGCTGGGCGACAAGCTGGTCGACCAGCTCGTCGAGGCCGGCATCGTGAAGACGCCCGCGGACCTGTACAGGCTGGGCGTGCTGGCGCTGGCGAACCTGCAGCGCATGGCCGAGAAGTCTGCGGCCAACCTGCTCGCGGCGATCGAGAAGAGCCGGCACACGACGCTCGCGCGCTTCATCTTCGCGCTCGGCATCCGCAATGTCGGCGAAGCGACGGCGAAGGATCTGGCGCGGTATTTCGGGGCCCTCGATGCGCTGATGGATGCGACGCCCGAGCGGCTCGTCGAGGTGCCGGATGTGGGGCCGGTGGTGGCGCAGAGCATCGCGGGCTTCTTCGGCGAGGCGCACAACCGCGAGGTGATCGAGCAGCTGCGCGCGGCGGGGGTGACGTGGGAGGAAGGGGCACCGGCCGCGCCGGTGGCGGGCAGCGCGAGCGGCAAGGTGTTCGTGCTGACCGGCACGCTGCCGACGATGAGCCGCGACGAGGCGAAGGCGCTGATCGAGGCGCACGGCGGCAAGGTGAGCGGGTCGGTGTCGAAGAAGACGGATTACGTGGTGGCAGGTGCCGAAGCGGGTTCCAAGCTCGCGAAGGCGGAAGAACTGGGTGTGGCGGTCCTCGATCAGGACGGCTTGCTGCGCCTGCTTGAACAAGGTTGAAGATATGGCACGGACCAGACGCCGCGCTGAACCCAAAGATGAAACAAGGGAGAGTCATCCAATGAAGAAGGTCACCAAGGCGGTATTCCCGGTTGCCGGCATGGGCACGCGCTTCCTGCCGGCCACCAAGGCCAGCCCGAAGGAAATGCTGCCGATCGTCGACAAGCCGCTGATCCAGTACGCGGTCGAGGAAGCGGTCGCCGCCGGCGTCACCGACATGATCTTCATCACCGGCCGCACGAAGCGTTCGATCGAGGACCACTTCGACAAGGCCTACGAACTGGAAACCGAGCTCGAGGCGCGCGGCAAGAAGGAGTTGCTGGAGATCGTCAAGAGAACGGTGCCGAAGGGCGTGAACTGCGTGTATATCCGCCAGTCGGAGGCGCTCGGCCTCGGCCATGCGGTGCTGTGCGCGGCGCCGGTGGTGGGTGACGAGGCCTTCGCGGTGATCCTCGCGGACGACCTGCTGGACAACCACGGGGCGGAGCCGATCATGCAGCAGATGGTGGGCGTGTACAACTACCACCGCTGCTCGGTGCTCGGCACGATGAACGTGCCGCGCGAGGACACCCGCCAGTACGGTATCGTCAGCACCGACAGCCAGCAGGGCAACGTGCAGCGCGTGACCGGCATCGTAGAGAAGCCGAAGCCCGAGGACGCCCCGACGACGCAGGCGGTGGTCGGCCGCTACATCCTGACGCCGCACATCTTCGACCACCTGCGCTCGATCAAGCCGGGCGCGGGCGGCGAGCTGCAGCTCACCGACGCGATCGCCTCGCTGCTGAAGGAAGAGGCGGTGCTGTCCTACCAGTTCCAGGGCGTGCGCTACGACTGCGGTTCGAAGCTCGGCTACCTGAAGGCGACGGTCGAGTTCGGCCTGCGCCATGCCGAGACCGGTGCGGATTTCGCCGCGTATCTGGCCGCGCGCGCGTAAGCTCCGCTGACGGGAGGGGGAGCGGAACATTCCGCTCCCTTGAAACGAAAAAAAAGGCGCTGCCGCGGCAGCGCCCTTTTTTTGGTGCGCCCGGCAGGGCGCACTCACTTGGAGGTGGAAGTCCTCTACTCGCCCGGCAAGGGGAAGAGTTAGCCGAACGGCAAGGGTGTCGCGGGTAACTGCGAATCTGGAGGAAGCCGAAGGCAAA
>NZ_WTVN01000013.1 GCF_012910905.1 Aromatoleum toluvorans | reverse complement strand
CTACTTCGACCGACTCGGCGTGCCGCGGCTCTCATGACCTCAACTGCTCGAACCGCCCGGTGCGGACCCGCATGCCGGGTGGTGTGGGAGGGGATCGGTCAGGAAGCCTGACCGCCCCTATCCCGATTGCTGCCGGTTTTCAAACGGGCGCCAAAAAAACGCCCCGGTATCCTTTCGGACCCGGGGCGCACTTGCAGGGCGAACTGCGGATCAGAAGTAGTAGCCGATATTCGCGTAGAACGCCTTGTTCCACTTGTCCGCGCCGCCGGCCGCGGCACCGTTCACGAAGTCGCCGGTATAGGGGTCGTTCCTGCCCCAGCGCAGCTCGGTGTAGATGAACAGGGGGCCCGCGGTGAAGTGGGCACCGAGGTTGATGCGCTGGGAGTCCTTGAAGGCGGACTTGTCCTTCGCGACGACGCTGTAGTTCAGGTAAGGGGTGATGTTGCTGACCGGGCCGAAGGTCCAGGGCAGGGCGTAGTTCACCTCGGCCGAGTAGAAATTGGATTTCGACGCCACGTTGAAGGAGCCGTCATAGGCGCCGAAGGTGACGGCGTCGTTGCCCACCGCCGCCGGGTTGCGCGGCGACATGTCCTGGCGGCCGAGCTCGGCGAGTATGCCGAGTGCGCCGAACTTGCCGCCGTAGTGCAACGCGTAGGCCTTGCGCGTGCCGTCGTCGTCGGTGTCTTCGTTGTGCAGGGTCGAGTGCAGCGCGGAGACGCCCACTTCGGAGCTCGACTCGGCGCCATGCTCGAACTTGTAGGCCACCCGGCCGACGATCAGGTTGCGCTCCTTGTTGTTGCTGCCGCCGGTCACGTAGCTGTCGGCCTTCACGACGTTGACCGAGTAGCGGTTCGAGTCACGCGAAGTGCCGGCCCAGTCGCCGCCGTCCTGGGGGTAGAAGCCGACTTGCACGTCCAGCGCGCCGAATTTTTGCTGCACCTTGGCGCCCAGGTTGTGGACGTCCTCGAGGCCGATGACGTTGACGAGACTCTGGTAGAAGGTGCTGCTGACATAAGGCAGCAGGCCGAAGGGGACCTGGTTGATGCCGGCCACGACGCGCGTGTCCTCGCCCACCTTGTAGCCCAGCCACGCCCACGCGGGGAAGTTGATGCGCCCGATCTCCTTCGTGTAGTCGTACGGAAAGGCGCTGCCGTAGAAGCGGTACTGGGCCGAGCCGAAGAGCGTGGACGAGTCGTAATTGACGTCGATGCGGAAGGTGTCGAAGCTCAGCTTGCTGACCTTGTCGCCGTAGTCGCGGTAGTCGTAGCGCGCGCGCAGCGCACCGCCGATCTTGAGTTGGCCGTCGCCCTCGTCGGCGTGTGCCGGCGCGTAGGCCGATGCGATCAAGATCCCCGCAATTGCAGCGGGGAGTGCCGCCCTGCGGAATGGTGAGTGGCTCATCTTGTTGTCTCCTTGTGGACTGGTGCGGGTGTGGAAATGCAGGGGATGGCAAAGCAGCCGCTGCGGCCCGCGAACGCGGCAACGCGCGGATAGCCCGCTCTTTGGCGGTTAATTGCAACAAATCTTAGAATTTGCCCGCGGGGGAGAATGTGGTGCAGCGGACTTCAAATGTCCTTTTTTGGACGTATCGATGACGCTGCCGCACAGGTCGCTCAATTACACGCATTGGGGGAGCGCCAAATGGGGCCGAACCGGATCGGCGGACGCTGGCGTCGAAGTCGGCGAGGGCTCGCCGACGGGAAGGAATCAGCCGTTTGCCTGAATGCCGCTTTGATCCAGGAACCAGTCCCGGAAGCGGATCATGGCGCAATCGTCCGCCTTGTCCTCGCGGTAGGACAGGTAATGGTGAGTCTCTTCCAGCACCACTTCCTCTTCGACCGGCCTGACCAGCAGCCCCCGTTCGACCAGCGGTCCGACCAGGTGATCCCAGCCGAGGGCGACCCCCTGGTCACTGAGCACCATCTGAACGAGGAGGTTGTAATCGTTGGCGTTGAAGTAGTGGGGACCGCGGCGGACACGATCTTCCATGTCGAGGTGGTGAATGGCGAACCAGATCCCCCAATCGACGTGCTCGGCGACCTGCGAGCGCCCATAGGGACTCAGGTTGAGCAGTACGCCATCCCGCAGCCCCTCGAGGGTCCGGATGTCCGGATGCGCCTCCAGATAGCGCGGCGTGCATACCGGATAGATCCGGTCATGGAACAGCGGCACGCTGATGTAGCCGGGCCGTACGCGTGACATCTTGGTGATGAAGATATCGGGATGGATGCCCGGTTCCATCGAGAGGAAATTCTGGGTGGTGACCAGATTGAGATCGGTGTCCGGGTTCGCGCTGAAGAAGCTCGGGAGGCGGTGCGCCATCCACAGCGCCGAGAAGGCCGGCGAGCAGCACAGGGTCAGGCTGCGCCGCGGCCGCGCCGCCCGGCCCTCGTCCTCGCGGATCCGGTCCGCCGCCTGCGCGATGTTGATGAACGACAGCTGTGCGGCGTCGAAAAAGAGGGAGCCGGCGGTGGTCAGCTCGACCGAACGCCCGACGCGCTTGAACAGCGCCGTGCCGAGGTGATCCTCGAGCTCGCGGATCTGGCGGCTGACTGCCGCCTGAGTCACGCATAGCGTCTCCGCGGCCCGGGTAAAGCTCTGGTATCGCGCGGCGGCGACGAAACACTTCACTGCCCGCAGCGAGGGCATCTTGAGCAGGGTCTGGTCGGGATCGGCGGGCTTACTCATAACGCGAGGTTATCAGTTTTTTTCAGAAAAAGTCGATTGTGCGGGGAGGCACAGCGTAACTAGACTGGGGCAGTTACAAAATCAAAAAACGAGTGTTGATTCAACGCAAATCGGATCTCTCTGCGAGCCGTCGATCCCGCCCGGTTTATCGGCGGACCCAGGCGGCGGCAAGGGGGACCGAGCCCCACAGGAGGAGTTGTCAAAAGTGAGCAATCAAACCAAGACCGTCCGTTTCCTGCAACAGCGCAAGGCGCGTCATGGCCTTCCCGGTGAGCTTTACAGCGATCAGGATGCATATCGTGATGACCTGGAGCAGATCTGGCATAAGGAATGGATATTTGCCGCGCATACATTCGAACTCGAAAAAGCCGGGCACTATGTCACGCTCCAGATCGGAGATTATCCGATCGCCGTCGTGCGCGGGGCTGACGGCGAAATCCGCGCCTTCCACAACGCCTGCCGCCATCGCGGCTCCAGGGTTTGCAGCGAGGCGCACGGGAAAGCCGCCAAGCTGGTTTGCCCGTACCACAAATGGACTTACGATCTCGACGGGAAATTGCTGTTCGCCGGAAACATGGGCAGCAATTTCGACAAGCAGCAATACGGCCTGAAACCTGCCCACTGCGCAGTCGTGGAAAGCTACATCTTCGTTTGCGTCGCCGAAACGGCGCCCGATTTCGAGACGTTCCGCAAGGCCGTCACGCCATTCCTTGCCCCCCACAGCCTCGTTGACTGCAAGGTAGCCTACGAGGCCAGCATTGTGGAGAAGGGAAACTGGAAGCTGGTGTTCGAGAACAATCGCGAGTGCTATCACTGCGAAGGTTCCCACCCCGAACTGCTGAATTCCTTCGTCGAAAACCTCTCGGTCGCCGGGGTGGGGGGCGCGGAGGAGCCGGAGCTCGCGGCCTTCTGGGATCGTTGTGAAGCGAAGGGGCTGCCGAGCCGGCTCGTGATGGCCGAGAACGGCCAATTCCGCATGACGCGCATTCCGCTCGCACCGAACGCCGTCAGTTACACGATGGACGGAAAGCCGGCGGTGTCGCGCCGCCTCGATCAGAGCGGGGTGGAGAACATCGGCGCGCTGCTCTACTTCAACTACCCGTCGACCTGGAACCATTTTCTCGGCGATCACGCCCTGAGCTTCCGCGTCCTGCCCATGGGCCCGGACCAGACCCTGCTGACGACCAAGTGGCTGGTCCACAAGAATGCCGAGGCGGGGGTCGATTACGACATCGAGCACCTGACCCGCGTGTGGAAGGCGACGAACGACCAGGACCGCAGGCTCGTCGAGGGGACGCAGGCCGGCGTGAGCTCTCCCGCTTACGTGGCGGGCCCCTATTCGGACACCGCCGAGAACGGCCCCTGCCAGTTCGATGACTGGTATTGCGACACGATGCGCCGCAAGCTGAACGTCTGATTCCTTCCTCGGGGCCGGTATTCGTTGCCGGCCCCTTCAGCGGGTGCCAAAGGACGCCCGCGGCAATTCCCCGGTCCAGGTCGAATAGTTTGCCTTATCGACATAAGGTGTACTGATCGATTGATTACCGTGGGTTATCGAATACCCGACGAATACATCGTTGGACGTAGTCTCCCGCGGCCTATAACTTATAGGCAGACAAGAGGAGACGCTTCGGCGAATCTTTCCGGATATAAAAGGAGACGAGGTGGCAAATGAATAGGGACGACGACATCCTTGTGGTGAAGAACATCTTCAAGGTCTTCGGCGACCGGCCACAGGAGGCGCTGAAGATGCTGGAGAAAGGCGCCGACAAGGACGAGATTTTCAAGAAGACGGGGCAGGTGATCGGTGTTTTCGATGCCAATTTCACCGTGAAGCGCGGTGAAATCTTCGTCATCATGGGCCTGTCCGGATCCGGCAAATCGACGATGGTGCGGCTGTTCAATCGCCTGATCGAACCGACCTCCGGCAGCATCTATCTCAACGGCAAGGAAATCACCGGGCTCAATGACAAGCAGCTGCTCGATGTGCGGCGCAAGGAAATGAGCATGGTGTTCCAGTCCTTCGCGCTGATGCCGCACATGACGGTGCTGGAAAACGCCGCGTTCGGACTGGAGATCTCGGGCGTCGCCGAGAAGGAGCGCAATCGCCGGGCGCGCGAAGCGCTGGCGCAGGTCGGGCTGGCGGCGCACGAATATAGCTACCCGCATCAGCTGTCGGGCGGCATGCAGCAACGCGTCGGACTGGCGCGCGCGCTGGCCAACGACCCCAGCATCCTGCTGATGGACGAAGCCTTCTCGGCCCTCGATCCGCTCATCCGTACCGAAATGCAGGACGAGCTGATCCGTCTCCAGGCCGAGCACAAGCGCACGATCATCTTCATCTCCCACGACCTCGACGAGGCGATCCGCATCGGACACCGCATTGCGATCATGGAGGGCGGGCGCGTCGTCCAGGTCGGCACGCCGCAGGAGATCCTGAACAACCCGGCCGATGCCTACGTGGAGACCTTCTTCAAGAACGTCGATTCGTCGAAGGTTCTCAGGGCCGGCGACGTGGCGAAGTTCGAATCGGAGATCGTGGTTCGACAGACGAACGGCGCGACGCCCGAGGCGCCGGCGATTCCGTACGCGTTCATCGTCGACAACGACGGGCGCTTCCTGGGGGTTCTGGACAATTGCACCGGCCGCGCTGACGGGGCCCGCAAGCTGGCCCCGAAGGATCTGAGCGTCGTTCCCTTCGATACGCCTTTGCACGACGTCCTCGGACTCGCCGCCGCGGTGCCGTATCCGCTCCCCGTCGTGACGCGGGACGGGGCCTTGCACGGCACGATCTCGCGCGAATCGCTGCTGAAATCGCTCAGCCGCCACTGAGTCTTCGAAAAAACATCACAGATAGCAGGTAGGCAAGATGTCGGAATTCAATCTACTTGATCCGTTCCAGACCCTCCAGATCCCGCTCGGGGATTGGGTGGAGGCGAGTCTGACGTATTTCGTCCAGCATTTCCGCGACGTGTTTCGCGCGGTGCGCTGGCCCATCGACCAGGTGCTCAACGGTATCGAGAGCCTGCTCCTGTCGGTGCCCCCCACCATCGGCATCATCCTGGGCTCGCTGCTGGGCTGGCAGGTTGCCGGACGGCGCATGGGCATGCTGTGTGCCGTCACCCTCTTTTTCCTGGGCCTGATCGGCGTGTGGGCGGAGTCGATGACCACGCTGGCGCTGGTGCTCACCTCGGTCTTCTTCTGCGGTCTGTTCGGGGTGCCGCTGGGCATCCTGTGCGCACGCTACGATCGGCTGGAGAAGTTCATCAGGCCGGTGCTCGACGCGATGCAGACCTTGCCGGCCTTCGTGTACCTGGTGCCCGTCGTGATGCTGTTCGGCATCGGCAACGTGCCGGGCGTGCTGGTCACCATCGTGTTCGCGCTGCCGCCGCTGGTGCGCCTGACCAATCTCGGCATCCGCCAGGTTCCCGCGGACAAGATCGAGGCGGCGCGCGCCTTCGGCGCCACGCCCTGGCAGATGCTGACCCGGGTGCAGTTGCCGCTGGCCACGCAGACGATGATGGCCGGCCTGAACCAGACCCTGATGCTGTCGCTGTCGATGGTCGTGATCGCCTCGATGATCTCGGTCGGCGGCCTGGGGCAGATGGTGCTGCGCGGCATCGGCCGCCTGGACATGGGCCTGGCCACTGTCGGCGGTGTCGGCCTGGTGCTGCTGGCGATCTTCCTCGACCGCCTGACGCAGGCGATGGGCGAGCGCAGCGCCTCCACCGACATGACGCGGCGCTGGTACCAGCGGGGCCCCATCGGCCTGGGCCTGCGGCTCCTGCACCTGAACCACACGAAGCCCGGCCCCGTCCGGCACGCGCTGTAATTCACTTCCCGCTGCATAACCAAAAAGAGAGGTTAGGAGACTATGTTGTTCGATGCCGGCAACCTGATTCAGAAGATGGCCCGTGTCCTGACGGTCACTGCCGTCACCCTGCTGCCGATCCATGCGATGGCGGCCGCGCCCGACAAGCCGGGGCAGGGCAAGAGCGTCACGCCGATCTTTCCGCCGATCGCGGAGGAGCGCTTCCGCGGTGAAATCGCCATGGCCGGGCTGCGCGAACTGGGCTACACGGTGAAGGATCCCAAGGAGACCGAGTACCCGACGATGATGGTGGCCCTGTCGCAGGGTGACGCGGACTTCACGGTGCACCTGTGGGAAAAGCTGCACGACAAGTTCTACCAGAGGGCCGGCGGCGACGGCGCCATGATGAAGGTGGGGAACGTGATCCCCGGTGTGGTGCAGGGTTACCTGATCGACAAGAAGACTGCCGACAAGTACGGCGTCAAGTCCCTGGGCGACCTGAAGGATCCGAAGATCGCCAAGCTGTTCGATGCCAACGGCGACGGCAAGGCCGACCTGACCGGCTGCAACCCCGGCTGGGGCTGCGAACTGGTGACCGAGCACCACCTGAAGGCCTACGGACTGGAGCGCACGGTCACCCACAACCGCGGCTCCTACTTTGCCCTGATGGCCGACACCATCACGCGTTACAAGCAGGGGCAACCGATCCTCTACGTCACCTGGATGCCGCAGTGGATTTCCGGCGTGCTCGTCCCGGGCAAGGACGTGGTGTGGCTCGAGGTGCCGCGCACCGACCTGCCGGGCGGAGACAACAGCGTCAACACGATCGTGGATGGCAAGAATCTCGGCTTCGCGCTCGACACCGTCAAGGCGGTGCTCAACAAGGACTTTGCCAAGAAGAACCCCGCCGCGCGCGAATTCCTCGCGCACGTGCAGATCAGTGCCGACGACGAGAGTGCGCAGAACCTCAGGATGCAGAACGGGGAGAAGAGCGCTGAAGACGTCCGCCGCCATGCCGCCGAATGGGTGAAGCAGCACCGCGCGCAATTCGACGAATGGCTCGCCCAGGCGCGCGCCGCCAAGTAAGCAATCCGTATCGCCAGTGGTGTGACGAGGGGCCCGCGTCGCGGGCACCTCCGGCCCTTCGCATGCCTGATTTTCGTGTCTGGCCATGCGGCCAGGTGTGAGAGAGCAAATGTCCCTGTACTCGTTTGTCAAAGATTTCCATTTCGAGCAAGCCCCGCTTGCCACACGTCAGCTCGTTCTGATCAGCCTGCTGGATATCCTCGGTGTCGCGGCAGGCGCGCGCAACAACCAGACCAGCAGCATCCTTCGCCAGTACGCCATCGAGCATTACCCGGGCGCCACCGTCGCGAGCCGGATCCTGTTCGACGGGCACCGTGTCCATCCCCTCGGGGCCGCGTGGGCCGGCGGTTTCTGCGTCGACAGCCTCGATGCGCACGAAGGCCACTTCACGTCGAAGGGGCACGCCGGTGCGACCGTCGTGCCGGCGCTCCTGGCGCTCGCCGACGCGTACCGGGAGCAGGGCCATGCGATCAGCGGCGAGGAGTTCCTGAGCGCGCTGTGCATCGCCTACGAGACCGGGCTGCGCGCGGGCGCCGCGTTGATGGCGACGGCGCCCGAATACCATGCGTCGGGCGCCTTCTCGGGCGTCGGCGTCGTGTGCGGAGGCGCGCGGCTCCTCGGCCTCGACGAGCACACCTTCCGTCACGCGCTCGGGATCGCCGAGTACTTCGGGCCGCGCTGCCCGATGATGCGCCTCGTCGATCATCCTTCGATGCTGCGCGACGCGCATGGAGCGGGGGCGTACGCGGGCATCAACGCGCTGCTGCTTGCCCGTGCGGGCGTGACCGGTGCACCGGCAGAAACGGTCGAGCGGAGCGACGTGGCTCCGTACTGGCACGACCTCGGCGAGCGCTGGGAGATCGATGCGCAGTATTTCAAGCCGTGGCCGGTCTGCCGCTGGGCGCAGCCGGCGCTCACGGCGATGGAGGCGTTGCGCAGGGAGCATCCCGATATCCGCGCCGAGAACATCGAGCGCATCCGCGTCGAGACCTTCCACGAGTCGATGCGGCTTCAGGGGCACGCTCCCGCCAATGCCGACGAGGCCCAGTACGCCTTGGCCTTCCCCCTCGCGGCGCTGATCTGCCGCGGGCAGGTCGGGCCGGACGAGGTGACCGGCGAGGCGATCCATGCCCCGGATATTCGCGCGCTGAGTGCCCGCATCGAGATCGTCGAGGCCGATGACCTGTCGGAGCGTTTCCCCGAGGAGATCCTGTCGCGGGTCCATCTCCGGCTCAAGGACGGGCGCGAGTTGAGCAGCGTCACCACGGCCGCGAAGGGCGACCCCGCGACGCGCATGTCCGGGGAAGAGTTCCGGGAGAAGTTCCACCGCATGGCCCGCGGGGCGCTCCCCGAGGCGCAGAGCAAGGCCATCGAGCGCCAGGTGGCGGAGCTCGCAGCGAGCGCGAGCTGCGCGTCGCTGTTCGATCTGATCCTGAGCCGCACCGACGGATCGAAGGCAGGGCCGGGCAGCGAATCCGCGACAACGGAAACCGCCCTCGGCTGACCAGGGGCTGAGGACGCATCGGCGGGTTCGCCGGAGCGTCCCGTTCGCAGGGGCACATCCATGCCACTAGTCATGACATCGCGGCGACCGGAACCGGCGAAGGTTGCGCCGAAGATCCGCGTCGAGTCCTTGGCGGAGATCGATCACGGCGGACGTCCGGCGGACAGGATCCACGTTCCGTTCAGGAGCCTGCTGAAGCACAAGAATCTTCCCCACCTGCACGAGCGCGGCTGGACGGATTCCCGGGGCAGTGGCCGGCGCGTGTTCTTCGTCGTGCTCGATCACTTTTCGCTGATGGCCTTCACCGGGGCAGTGGACGCCCTGGTGACCACGAACCTCGTCAGCCGGGAGCCGCTGTTCGAGACGCTGGTCGTGAGTACCGACGGCGAAATGGCGGTCAGCGATCTGGGCATCGGCATCTCCGTGGACGGCGATCTCGCGGCGCTTCAGGTGCGGCGCGGCGATCTGCTCATCGTTTGCGGCGGGCTCCGGGTCCGGTTGCAGGGCTTGCCCGCACTCCGCTCCCAGCTGCTTGCGGCCCATGCTGCCGGGGCGACGCTCGGCGCCCTGTGGAACGGAGCCTTCTTCCTCGCCGATGCCGGCCTGCTCGACGGACACGAATGCGCCGTGCATCCGGATACGCGGGCGCTGATGGGCGAGCGATTCCCGCGAACACAGGTTTCGCGGCATTCCCACGTCCTGGATGGCAACCGGATGAGTTGCGCGGGTGCCAACAGCTCCCTCGCAATGATGCTGGCGTGGCTGCGGTGCGATTACGAGTCTTCGGTCGTCGATTCGGTCGAGGAAATATTGGGCTGCGACAAAAGCCATGAGGTCATGGGGGCGCCGGCAGATCGGGATCCCACTTTGCCGCAGGCCCTGAAATTGGCCCTGGAATTGATGCACAACAATATCGACGAGCCGCTCGCGATCGAGGAAATAGCCGAATTATCCGATTTGTCGAGGCGGCAGCTGGACCGGCATTTCAATCGCCATCTGGGTGCCTCGCCGTCACGGTATTACCTGGAATTGCGCGTGACCCATGCGCGCCAGCTTTTGCAGCACTCGAACGAGCCGATCGCGGAAATTGCCGTTGCCAGCGGATTTGCAAGCATCTCGCACTTCTGCCAATGCTTCCGGCAATTCTTTCATGTCGCCCCCGGCAAATTCCGGCTCCAGCAGTTCGCAAGATAGCCGGACACGAATTGGCCCTTATTGAATCTGCCGGTCGACGTTCGATTCATAACGCCCATTCATGAATTGCCGGGACGAAATGTTGATTGTCCCGTTTGTCCGACGAAATTAAGATTTTTTCGCCCCCATACCCCTTGAAGAATAGCTACCAGGAGACGCAATGAATTTCGATGGCATCTGGACTCCCGTCGCAACCGCTTTTGCCGAAGACGGTTCCATCAATTACAACATCGTCGGAAAGACGATCGACCGCCTGATCGAGCAGGGCGTGCACGGCCTGATCGTCGGCGGCACCACCGGCGAGTACTACGCGCTGAGCAAGGACGAGCGCAAGCGCCTGTTCGACTACGTCGCCGACCACGTCAAAGGTCGCCTGCCGCTGATGGCGGGGATCAACGCCACGACGACGGAAGAGAGCCTGGAGCTGGGTCGTCATGCGAAGGCCGCCGGCTTCGGTTCCATCCTCGTCGCCGCACCGTACTACTGCCAGCCCACGCAGGACGAACTGCTCGCGCACGTGCGCTGCGTCGATGACGCGCTGGGCCTGCCGATCATGCTCTACAACTTCCCGGACCGCACCGGCACGCCGATGAGCTTCGAGTTCATCAACGCGCTGCGCGACCGCCCGAACGTGCAGGCGATCAAGGAGAGCACGGGTTCGATCCAGCGCATGCACACGCTCGCCACCGAACACGCCGACCAGCTGCAGCTGAGCTGCGGCATGGATGACCAGATCCTGGAATTCTTCGTGTGGGGCGCGCGCAGCTGGGTATGCGGCGCGTCCAACTTCCTCGCGCCCGAGCACGTCGCGCTGTATCAGGCCTGCGTCGTCGAACGCGACTTCGTCAAGGGCCGCGAGCTGGCCGCGCGCATCATGCCGATGCTGAACCTGCTCGAACAGGGCGGCAAGTTCTGCCAATACGTCAAGTTCGGCTGCGAACTGGCGGGTCTGCCGGTCGGCCCCGCGCGTCGTCCGCTGCTGCCGCTGGGCGAGGCCGAGAAGGCCGCGTTCAAGCGCGCTTACGACACGCTGGTTTCTTTCCGCGGTTAAGGACCGGCGGCGGAGGCGCTTCACATGCAGCTCAAATGCAATTTTCTGCCCCAGGACGATGGGCGCTGTGGCTGGTACGAGATGCTGCCTCCGCCTCCCCCGTCGAAGCCGCTGAAGGGCGATATCAAGGCCGACTGGGTGGTGCTCGGCGCGGGCCTGTCGGGCCTCGCGGCGGCACGCCGGCTGGCCGAACTCCAGCCGAACGCGTCCATCGCGGTGGTGGATGCGCGTCGCGTGGGCTTCGGCGCGTCGGGGCGCAACTCCGGCTTCATGGTCGACCTGCCGCACGACCTCACGAAGCACGATTACACCGGTGACCAGTCTGCCGACTTGGCGCAGATCCGCCTCAACCGCGCCGCGATCGACTACGTGCGCGGCATCGTCAAGACGCACGGGATCGAGTGCGACTGGCGCGAGCAGGGCAAGCTGCACGGCGCCGTGGAGCCACGCGGCGAGCGGGCGCTGGAGGGCTTCGCGAAGGGCCTGTCGGCGCTCGGCGAGCCTTACAGCGTGCTCGACGCCCGGCAGATGAAGGCGGTGACGGGAACGGACTTCTACCGCGCGGGCGTGCACGCGCCCGGTTGCGTGCTGGTCCAGCCGGCGGCGCTCGTGCGCGGGCTCGGCGCGACGCTGCCCGAGAACGTGCGCGTGTACGAGGACACCGCGGTGCGCGAGATCGTGGTCGGCAAGCCGCACAAGCTCGTCACCGACCAGGGGCGCATCACCACGCCGCGCCTCATCCTGGCGAACAACGCTTATGCCGCGCAGTTCGACAAGCTCGGGCTGAAAGGCCTGATGCTGCCGATCTATACCTACGGCAGCCTGACCCGGCAGCTCACGCCGGACGAGCTCGCGCGGCTCGGCGGCGAGGAGAGCTGGGGCCTGATCCCCGCCGACCCGATGGGAACGACCGTGCGCCGTATTGCCGGCGGTCGCATCTGCATCCGCAACTCCTTCACCTACAACCCCGACGTCAGTGCCGGTTCGAGCCGCCTCGAACGCGTGCGCGAATCCCACCGCCGTTCTTACGAGCGGCGATTCCCGATGCTGTCCGGCATCGAGTTCGAATACACCTGGGGTGGCGCACTGTGCCTGTCGCGCAATGGCGGCGCGCCCTTCGGCGAGATCGCTCCCGGTGTGTTCAGTGCCGTGGGCTGCAACGGACTGGGCCTGACGCGCGGCACGATCGGCGGAAAACTCATCGCCGAATACGCGCTCGGCAGCAAGAGCGAACTGCTCGACATCCTGCTGCAACAGCCCAAGCCGGTCGCCAATCCCCCCGAGCCGCTGCTCGGCATCGGGGTGCGCTCGACCCTGATGTGGAAAGAGTGGCAGGCCGGCGTCGAACTTTAATCATTACAACGGAGGAGAATCCAATGACCGATACCCTGACCCGCGACGCGATCGCGCAAAAGATCAAGCGCCTCGAGTACCGCAACATGGCCTTCATCGATGGCCACTTCGTGCCCGCCCGCTCGGGCAAGACCTTCCCGACCCTGAACCCCGCGACCGGCGAAGTCCTGACCGAAGTCGCCGCGTGTGACACCGAGGACGTCGACCTCGCGGTCAAGGCGGCCCGCCGCGCCTTCGACTTGGGCGTGTGGTCGCGCCTCGCGCCCGCCGAGCGCAAGGCGATCATGAAGCGCTTTGCCGACCTGATCGACGAACATCGCCTGGAACTCGCGATCCTCGAGTCGCTGGAAGCGGGCAAGCCGATCGGTGAATGCTTCAACGTCGACATCCCCGACACCGCCAACACCATCCGCTGGAACGCCGAGACGGCCGACAAGCTCTACGACGCGGTCGCCCCGACCGCGCCGGACGTGGTCGCGACCGTCCGCCGCGAGCCGCTCGGCGTCGTCGGCGCGGTGCTGCCGTGGAACTTTCCCGCCATGATGGTGGGGTGGAAGCTGGGCCCGGCGCTGGTCACCGGCAACTGCGTCATCGTGAAACCCGCCCAGCTCACGTCGCTGACCACCATCCGCATCGCCGAACTCGGCCATCAGGCGGGCATCCCGGCCGGCGTGCTGAACGTCGTGCCGGGACTCGGCAGCACGGCGGGCCAGGCGCTGGGCATGCATCCGGACGTCGACCTGATCGCCTTCACCGGTTCCACCGCGGTGGGCCGCCGCTTCCTCGAATACTCGGCCGCGACCAATCTCAAGCGCGTGGCGCTGGAACTGGGCGGCAAGAATCCCCAGGTCGTCATGCCCGACGTGAGCGACCTCAAGACCGTCGCGAGCAATGTCCTCGCCTCCGCCTTCTGGAACATGGGGGAGAACTGCTCGGCGGGCTCGCGCCTGATCGTGCACCGCTCCATCAAGGACGCGCTGCTCGACGAAATGCTGGTCCAGCTCGAGACCGAATGGAAGACCGGCGATCCGCTGGATCCGGAAGTGCGGCTCGGCGCGCTGATCCAGAAGGATCACATGGACAAGGTGCTGGGCTTCATCGATCGGGCCAAGGCGGCAGGCCTGACGGCGCTGACCGGCGGGGAGCAGATCCTCGAGGAAACCGGCGGCTATTTCGTCGCGCCGACGATCTTCGATGATGTGCCCACGGATGCCGAAATCGCGCGCGAGGAAATCTTCGGGCCGGTGCTCGCGGTGATCCCCTTCGACACCGAGGATGAGGCCATCGCCATCGCCAACGACACCTGCTACGGGCTGGCAGCCTCGCTGTGGAGCGACGATCTCAGCACCGTCCACCGCATGTCGGCGGCCATCCGCGCCGGCACGGTTTCCGTCAACTGCTTCTCGGAAGGCGACATCACGACCCCCTTCGGCGGGTACAAGCAGTCCGGTTTCGGCGGGCGCGACAAGTCCGTGTATGCCCACGAGCACTACACCGAGCTGAAGACGACCTGGATCAAGGTGGGTTGACGTCAGGGCCTGCCGGAATCGAAACTGATTTCCGGCAGGCGCGCCCCAATCGGTAGGCCAAGACAAGAGCCGTACCTGCCGTCCCCCGGACGACGATCGGCCGTACAGGAACTCCCCCCATGCTCAGCCTCACCAGCTCCGAATTCCTCAACCCCGTCAATACCCAGACCTGGGCCAACGGCCGCCATGTCGTGCGTTGTCGCAAGGTCATCCAGGAAACCCACGACGTCCGCACCTTCTGCTTCAGCATGGAGGAGCCGGTGCTGTTCTTCTTCAAGCCCGGCCAGTTCGTGACGCTGGAGCTGGAGATCGACGGCAGGCAGGTGATGCGCTCGTACACGATCTCCAGCGCGCCCTCGATTCCCTACAGCTTCTCGATCACGGTGAAGCGCGTGCCGGGCGGCCAGGTGTCGAACTGGCTGCACGACAACCTGGAGGAGGGCAGCGTTGTCGCCGTGCATGGGCCGGTCGGGCAGTTCAACTGCATCGATTATCCCGCGCGGAAGGTGCTGTTCCTCTCGGGCGGTGTCGGCATCACGCCGGTGATGTCGATGGCGCGCTGGTTCTTCGACACGAATTCCGAAGTGGACATGGTGTTCGCGCACAGCGCGCGCGCGCCGAAGGACGTCATCTACCGCGCCGAGCTCGACTACATGTCGACGCGGATCGAGAACTTCAAGCTGCATCTGATCTCCGAGCGCACCGAGATCGGTCACGTATGGAGCGGTTATCGCGGCTACCTGACGCGCGCGATGCTGGACCTCATCGCCCCCGACTTCCTCGAACGCGAGGTCTTCTGCTGCGGCCCGACGCCCTACATGCGCGCGGTGCGCCACCTGCTGCAGGAGGCGGGCTACGACTTTGCGCGCTACCACGAGGAATCCTTCGGTGCGACGCCTGAAGCGGACATCGCGGTCGCGGAGGAGCATGCCGCCGAGGCGCATGAACATGAGGGGGCAGCGCAGGAAACGTACTGCGTCACCTTCAAGGAGTCGGGGAAATCGGTCCAGGCGGGCGCTGGAATCACCCTGCACGCCGCTGCCGCCAAGGCCGGCGTCACCATCCCCAAGGCCTGCGGCATGGGCATCTGCGGCACCTGCCGGGTGAAGGTGCTGGAAGGCAAGACCGAGATGGCGCACAACGGCGGCATCACCGACGAGGAAATCGCCGAAGGCTACGTGCTGAGCTGCTGCACCAAGGCGGCCTCGGACGTCAGCGTCGAGTACTAGCCGGGACGGGAGCCGCTCCCGCCCCACGGGGCAATCGCATGAACGAATCGTAGGGCGGAAGAACGCTGCGCTTTCCGCCGCAGGCATCGCATGACGATGCACGCCATGCGGCGGATAACGCTGGCTTATCCGCCCTGAGAATCTCCAATCCGCCAACGTCGCCCGTCCGCGGTCTAAGATGAATCAGCGGCAATGCGCCGGTGCGCTTGGGGGAGACGATCATGCAGAGTTCGACTCGATTGCCGTCGGACGTGGAGGCGCTGCAGCGGCTCCATCGCGCGCTGCGCACCCTCAGCGCAAGCAATCGCGCACTGCTGCGCGCCGAGGACGAAGACAGGCTCTATCACGAGTTCTGCCGTATCGCAGTCGAGGAGGGCGGTTACCGCCTCGCTTGGGTCACACGGGCGGAAAACGACGAAGCGAAGACCGCACGGGCGATCGCCAGCGCGGGTGTCGACGAAGGCTACCTCGAATCCGTGCAGGTCAGCTGGGCGGAGGACACGCCCCTGGGGCGGGGGCCGACCGGCACCGCGATCAGGACCGGCAAGCCTTCCGTGATGCAGAACATCCAGACGGACCCGTACGCCACCCCCTGGCTCGAAACCGACCTCGCACACCGGTTCCGGTCCTTCATCGCTCTGCCCTTGCACGTCGAGGGCGTGGTGATCGGAACGATCACGATAGGCGCCCCCGAGGCCGACGCGTTCAGCGACGACGAGGTCGCGCTGCTCACCGAGACGGCCGACGACCTCTCGTTCGGCATCGAGACGCTGCGGCTGCGCGCCCGCCATCGCGCGGCCGAGGAGACGATCAGGCAGATGGCGTATTTCGACGCGCTGACGGGGCTGCCCAACCGCCTGCAGCTGCACGACCAGCTACGGGCCGCGGTCGACGTCGCCCGCGGCGCGAATCGTCCGTTCGCGGTGCTCCACCTGCAGATCGGCAGCCTGCGCGAAATCACCGAGGCGCTGGGCTACCGCGAGAGCGACCTGCTGCTGCAGGAAATTGCCGGGCGGCTGTGTGCCATCGAAGCGACCGGGAACGTCGCGCGCGCAGCGGAGGATGCCTTCGTGATCGTGCTTGCGCGCGGCGATGCGGAGGCCGCCCGCGATCATTCGCAGCGCATCCTGGCGGCGCTCGCCGCGCCCGTCCAGCTTTCGGGTTTGCTGCTCGATGCACGCGCCACCATCGGCGTCACGCTGTACCCCGGACATGGCGACGAGCCCGAGGCCTTGTTGCGCCGCGCGGCGATCGCGAACTTCCGCGCCCGCCAGACCGGGCGGCGCTATCTCTTTTATGCAGGAGGGCTGGACACGGAGTGCACGCACCGCCTGGAGCTCATGGGCGAGTTGCGCCGTGCGATAGAAGGCGAGGAACTGCGCCTGTTCTGCCAGCCCAAGGTCGAGATCCGCTCGGGCCGCGTGTCGGGGGTCGAAGCGCTGGTCCGGTGGGATCACCCGCGTCTGGGCCTGATCGATCCGGGGGCATTCATCGGGCTCGCGGAGAGCGCCGGGCTGATTACGCCGCTCACCTATTGGGTACTGAGGGCGGCGCTGCGCGAGGGCTACGCGTGGCACGCGGCCGGGCTCGCCGTGCCGCTGGCCGTGAACCTGTCGCCGCACGACCTGCGCGACCCGCTGCTCCTCGACCACGTGAGCGACGCGCTCGCGACGTGGGGCGCCGCGCCGGACTGGGTCGCGTTCGAGATCACCGAAGGCGCGTTGATGGACGACCCCATCGGCGCGCGCGACAGGCTTGTCGCGCTGAAGAAGCTGGGTGTCGAGCTGTCGATCGACGACTTCGGCACCGGGTATTCATCGCTTGCCTACCTGCAGAAGCTGCCGATCGATGCGATCAAGATCGACCAGTCGTTCGTGTCCGGCATGGCCAGTAGCGAGGACTCGTCCGTGATCGTGCGCTCGACGATCGACATGGCGCACAACCTCGGCCTGCGGGTCGTCGCCGAGGGCGTCGAGACCCGCACGATCGCCGAGCGGCTCGGGCAGCTGGGTTGCGAGGCTGCGCAGGGGTATTACATCAGCCGCCCGATGCCGGTCGCGCAGTATCCGGCCTGGAGTGCCGCGTTCTCGTGGGCGCAGTGAGCCGCGCCTGCGGGCGGGCTCGCGGCCGGCTTCAATCGGTCGGCGACAAGGCGAGGGCGGTGCGTGCGGCGCCCGCCGCATAAACGGAGCCCGTGACGCACATCAGCGAATCGGACGGCACGCGGACGAGCGTTTCGCTGACCGCCGCCAGCGGATCCTCGACGACACGCACGGGGAGTCCGGGGAAGTGCAGTCTGATCCAGTCGGCAATCGCCGACGGTTCGAGCGAGCGCTGACGGTCGGCGCGCGTGACGACGAAGGCGCTCGCCTTCGCGGCGAATATCGGCAGCAGTCCTGCGAGATCCTTCCCGGACGAAATGGAGATGACCATGTGTCGCTCGCGGCAGTCGAGAGCGTCCAGCGAGTGCATCAGGGCGCGCGCGGAGGATTCGGTGTGCGCCCCGTCCGCGATGACCCACGGGCGGCGTCCGAGGATTTCGGTCCGCCCCGGCAGCGCGACCTGCGCCAGGCCACGGCGCGCGGCGTCCGCGAGTTGCGGCAGGGGCAGCAGCCCCGCGTGCAGGATGCACGCGAGCGCCATCGCGGCGTTACCGGCGAGATGGCGGCCCAGCACCGGTAGCGTGAGGTCCAGCGCCAGGGGGCCGCATTCGGCGTGCATGATCACGCCATCGGCGGAAGTCCGCGTCACGTCCGCGGTGAAGTCGATGCCGAGGCGATGCAGCGGGGCCGCGCAGCGCGTCGCCTGCGCCTCCACCACCGCGAGCGCCTCGCGGGGGAGGTCGCCGATCACGACAGGCACTGCAGGCTTGATGATTCCCGCCTTCTCGCCGGCAATCGCGGCGAGCGTGGTGCCCAGGCGGTCGGTGTGCTCGAGCTCGATGCTGGTGATGCAGGACACGAGCGGCGTGATGACGTTGGTCGGATCCAGGCGTCCGCCCAGCCCGACTTCGATCAGCGCCACGTCGACCCCGGCGTTTTCGAACAGCGCGAAGGCGGTCGCCGTCGCGAAGTCGAAGAAGCTTGGCGGGTGTGCATTGCCCTGCAGCCCGGCGAAATGGGGGCGGACGCGCTCCACCGCGGCGACGAATTCCGCTTCGCCGACTTCCTGCCCGCCAACGCGGTAGCGCTCGCTCCAGCGCTGCAGGTGCGGCGACGTGTAGGTGCCGACGCGCAGGCCGGCCGCGCCGAGGACCGCCTCGCACAGCAGGGCGGTGCTGCCCTTGCCCTTCGAACCGGCAACATGGATGCAGCGCAGCGTGCGCTGCGGGTTGCCGATGCGGGCAAGCAGCTCGCCCATCGGCTGCAGGGTGAGCGCGTCCGGCGGCCGCGGACGGGACAGCTCGGCCGCCACGAGCGCTTCGATCAGCCGCACCACGTCGCCGAGGTGGCGCAGCGGTTGGGCGACGACGTCCGCGAGGCCGGGCGGAGGGTTCATCCCCACGCGGCCTCCATCAAGCCCTGCGGCACGGGCAGGCCATGCTGGCGGCAGGCGGCTTCCAGCGTGTTGAGCAGCAGGCAGGCGATGGTCATCGGCCCGACGCCGCCCGGCACCGGCGTGATCGCACCGGCGACTTCGACGGCGCTGTCGAAGACCACGTCGCCGACCAGCCGCCCTTTGCCGTCCGGCGTGTCGATGCGGTTGATGCCGACGTCGATCACCGTCGCACCGGGCTTGATCCAGTCGCCGGGAACCATGCGCGGCCGGCCCACCGCGGCGACGAGGATGTCGGCGCGCCGGCATTCGTCCGCCAGGTCGCGCGTCTTCGAATGAGCGACGGTCACCGTGCAGCTCTCGCGCAGCAGCAGCGCGGCCATCGGCTTGCCGACGATGTTCGAACGCCCCAGCACGACCGCGCGCAGGCCCGCGAGGTCGCCCAGCCGGTGCTTGAGCAGCATCAGGCAGCCCAGCGGCGTGCAGGGCACCATGCCGTCGCCGCCGGTCGCCAGCGCGCCCGCGTTGACGGGATGGAAGCCGTCGATGTCCTTGTCCGGGCGGATCGCGTTGATGACGCGGTCGGCGTCGACCTGCGGCGGCAGCGGCAGCTGCACGAGGATGCCGTGCACCGCCGGGTCGTCGTTGAGCCGCTCGATCAGTTCCAGCACCTTTTCCTGCGGCACGCTGTACGGCAGCCGGTATTCGAACGAGGCCATCGCCGCTTCGCGCGCCTGGCGCGCCTTGTTGCGCACATACACCTGGCTGGCCGGATCCTCGCCGACGAGGATCACGGCGAGGCCCGGGGTGACGAGATGCTGTTCGCGCAGACGCACGACGTGGCGGCCGATCTCGGCACGCAGGTGCTCGGCGGCGCGCTTGCCGTCGATGATCGCGGCGCTCATCGGAACACCACGGTCTTGTTGCCGGTGAGGAAGACGCGGTGCTCGATGTGGTATTTGACGGCGCGGGCGAGCGCGAGGCACTCGGTGTCGCGGCCGACGGCGACGAGGTGCTCGGGCTGGTAGGTGTGATCGACGCGCTCGACGGCCTGCTCGATGATCGGGCCTTCGTCCAGATCGGAGGTCACGTAGTGCGCGGTGGCGCCGATCAGCTTCACGCCGCGGTCATGCGCCTGGTGATACGGCTTGGCGCCCTTGAAGCCGGGCAGGAAGGAGTGGTGGATGTTGATCGCGCGCCCCGAGAGCTTGTGGCACAGGTCCTCGGACAGCACCTGCATGTAGCGCGCGAGCACGACCAGGTCGGAGCCGGTCTCGGCGACGATCTCGAGCAGGCGGGCTTCCTGCGCGGCCTTGGTTTCCGGCGTCACCGGCAGGTGATGGAAGGGGATGCCGTGCCAGTCGGCGAGGCGCTTGAGGTCCGGATGGTTCGACACGATCGCCGGCACTTCCATCTTCAGCTCGCCGGTGCGAAGCCGGTAGAGCAGGTCGTCGAG
This sequence comes from Aromatoleum toluvorans, assembly GCF_012910905.1. Lineage (GTDB taxonomy): Bacteria > Pseudomonadota > Gammaproteobacteria > Burkholderiales > Rhodocyclaceae > Aromatoleum > Aromatoleum toluvorans. The sequence continues at coordinate 85,855 of NZ_WTVN01000013.1, read as the reverse complement.
GCAGTGGTCGAACTTCGACACCATCAGCAGCACCTTCGGGCGCGCCAGCGTGTCGTGCATCTCCCACGTGAAGTCTTCTTCGGCGCGCGGCAATTCGTTGCCGAAGGCGCGCTTGAGCTCGTCGAAGGACGGCGTGCGGCCCGACGTCGTCGAGAACACCGTGCGCACGAAGAAACGCCCGGTGAGGATCTCGTCGAATTGCTGCATCTCCATGATGTAGCAGTGGCGCTCGGCCAGGAAGCTCGAGATGCGGGCGACCGTGCCGATCACGCCCTTGCAGCTCGCCTTGAGTACGTAAATGTTCTTGCCTTCGGTCATTACCGACATCGCGCGTCTCCTCTTTGTCATATGGTTGGCCGTTGCGGACGATGTCATCCGTCCGGCGTTTGGCTGTCGCCCAATTTAGTCTTCCGGGGAGCGCTTGCCTGTCTGGTTACGACAAATTCGGATCGCCTCACGACACCCGCGCCCGCGCTGGCAAAGGCGTCCAGCGCGGGGACATCGGGCTGTCGCGTTTGGACATGGGGGGGTCGTTGAGACGCCTGCCAGTTGCGGGGGCTACGCCTAACCTGTGCCGCATCGGGTCCGCTGCGCTCGGCACCCGCAACGACCTGAAGGAGAAGACGACATGGCGGAACAGTTCGACGACGAGGATTTCGACCTGGCGGCATTGCCCGATGACGAGCTCATCGAGCAAGTGCACGACGATCTCTACAACGGCCTGCGCGACGAGATCGTGGAGGCGACCAACATCCTGCTGTCGCGCGGCTGGAGCGCGAGCCGGGTGCTCGACGAGGCGCTGGTCGAAGGCATGCGCATCGTCGGCGTGGATTTCCGCGACGGCATCCTGTTCGTGCCCGAAGTGCTGATGGCGGCCAATGCGATGAAGGGCGGCATGGAGATCATCCGCCCGCTGCTCGCGGACACCGGCGCCGAGACGGTCGGCAAGATCGTGATCGGCACGGTCAAGGGCGACATCCACGACATCGGCAAGAACTTGGTGGCGATGATGATGGAAGGCGCGGGCTTCGAGGTCATCGACATCGGTATCAACATCCCGGTCGAGACCTACATCGAGGAACTCGAGAAGCACAAGCCGGACATCCTGGGCATGTCGGCGCTGCTGACGACGACGATGCCGTACATGAAGGTCGTGATCGACACGCTGAAGGAAAAGGGCCTGCGCGACGACTACATCGTGCTGGTCGGCGGCGCCCCGTTGAACGAAGCGTTCGGCAAGGCCGTCGGGGCCGATGCCTACTGCCGCGACGCGGGGGTCGCGGTCGAGACCGCCAAGGCGCTCATCCAGCAGCGACGCGCGGCCTGACGGCAGACGACGGGACGCGGACGTGGACCCCGTACTGATCATCGCCTGCGGCGCGCTCGCCCGCGAGCTGAAGGCCGTGATCGCTGCGAACGGGTGGCAGCACGTACAGCTGCAGTGCCTGCCCGCGGACCTCCACAACCGCCCGGAGCGCATCCCCGAGGCGGTGCGCGAAAAGATCCGCGCGGGGCGGGCGCGTTTCACGCGCATCCTCGTCGGTTATGCCGACTGCGGCACGGGCGGGCTGCTCGACCGCGTGCTCGAAGAGGAAGGCGTCGAGCGCCTGCCGGGCGCGCACTGCTACGAGTTCTACGCCGGCACGCAGGCCTTCACGGCGCTCGCCGACGCGGAGCCGGGCAGCTTCTACCTCACGGATTTCCTCGTGCGGCACTTCGAGCGCCTCGTGATCCGGGAACTCGGCATCGAACGTCACCCCGAGCTCGCGTCGATGTATTTCGGCAACTACCGCCGCCTGGTCTACCTGGCGCAGGCCGAGGATGCGCAGTTGCACGAGCAGGCGCGGCAGGCCGCGGCGCGACTCGGGCTCGAGTTCCATTACCAATTCACCGGCTACGGCGGCCTCCACACGGCCATCGTCCGGTTCCAACGCCAGCAGGGGCGCGACGCCCGTACGGAGCAGGTTTCATGGCAAAGCTGATTGTTGTGCAGTGGCGTGACATCCCTGCGCAGGTAATCGTCAAGAACGGCCGGGAGAGCGCGAAGGCTCAGCTCTCCGAGCGCTTCCAGGTCGCGATCGACCGCGCCGCGATGCGCGCCGGCAAGGGCAGCTCCGAGGCCTACCTCGAAGACTGGCAGCGACTGCCGCCACGCGAGTGCAGCGGCGACCTGCAGGCCGAAGCGGCTGCCGAGGCTGCGCGCATCGAGGCGCGGTTCAGCGACGGGGATCTGGAAGCGCTGGTCCGGGCGAAGGGCGTAGCGGCCGATCGGAGCGCAGCGAACGATTGATTGGGCACGGTCGCTCCCTCCCCTTCAAGGGGAGGGCTGGGGTGGGGATGGGTTTAGCACCACGGAAACCCATCCCCCTCCTGTCCTCCCCCTTGAAGGGGGAGGAACCGAATCCCAATAAAACGACATCGACAAACAGCCACGCCCACCGCGCCAACGGCGGTGGCGGACGAAGGAGACATTCATGTACGCAGTACGCCGGTGGGTGGTCCGACACTCACGGGGTTTCGAGATCATCTACAACGCCTTCGAGCCGGTCATCACGCGGCTCGATCCGCTGTGGCGCCGTGTCGGATACGCGCGCGCGGAGCGGCCGGTCGCAAAGGTCGAGAAGGCCATCAAGGGCTTCCTGTTCGACTGCAAGATGTGCGGCCAGTGCGCCCTGAGCTCCACGGGCATGTCCTGTCCGATGAATTGCCCCAAGACGCTGCGCAACGGGCCCTGCGGCGGCGTGCGCGCGAATGGGCACTGCGAGGTCAAGCCGGAGATGAAGTGCGTGTGGGCGGAAGCTTGGGCCGGCAGCCAGCACATGAAGTCCGGCAGGAAGATCCACGTCGTGCAGAAGCCGGTCGATAACCGCTTCCGCGACACCTCGTCCTGGCTGCGCGTGGTGCGCCAGATCGCCGAGAAACGCGCCGCGCAGGGAGAGCAGAAATGATTTTCGACGACGAACCGACACCCGGCGAAGGACTGCCGATCCTGCCAGGGCACGTTTCCCCCGGGCGCCTCGAACGCGTGCTGCGTGCCGGCAAGTTCGCGGTGACTTCCGAGATCGACCCGCCCGATTCGGCCGATCCGGACGAAGTGTTCAAGCGCGCCGCGATCTTCGACGGCTACGTCGACGCGATCAACGCGACCGACGGTTCCGGTGCCAACTGCCACATGTCCAGTGTCGGCGTGTGCGCGCTGCTGACGCGCCGCGGCTACGCGATGGTGATGCAGATCTCCTGCCGCGACCGCAACCGCATCGCGATCCAGGGCGAGATCCTGGGCGGGGCGGCGATGGGCGTCGCCAACATCATGTGCCTGACGGGCGACGGCGTGCAGGCGGGCGACCATCCGCAGGCGAAGCCCGTGTTCGACCTCGACTCGATGTCGCTGCTGGAGGTCGCGCGGGCGATGCGCGACGAGCAGCGCTTCCAGAGCGGCCGCAAGCTCGACACGCCGCCGCGCGTGTTCCTCGGCGCCGCCGAGAACCCCTTCGCGCCGCCCTTCGACTGGCGTCCGCATCGTCTCGCGAAGAAGGTCGCCGCGGGCGCGCAGTTCATCCAGACGCAGTACTGCTACGACATCCCGCGCCTGAAGACCTTCATGTCGCAGGTGCGCGACCTGGGCCTGCTCGAAGGGCCGAACCGTGTGTTCATCATGCCCGGCGTCGGCCCCCTCGCATCCGCCAAGAGCGCCACCTGGATCCGCGAGCACGTGCCCGGTGTGCATATCCCGGACAGCGTCATCAAGCGCCTGGCAGGTGCGGAGAAGCAGAAGGCCGAAGGCAGGAAGCTGTGCATCGACCTGATCCAGGAGATCCGCGAGATCGAAGGCGTCAGCGGCGTGCATGTGATGGCCTACCGCCAGGAAGAGGCGGTCGCCGAAATCATCCAGAGCTCCGGCGTGCTCGAGGGGCGCGTGCCGTGGTATCCGGGGCGGGACCGGCAGCTTCAAAGGCAGGCGGTGGGGGCCTGACCGGCAATCCGCCACGAATACAGCGCTGGCCGTTTCCACGGCCAGCGCCTGGCGTTGACCATCGCGGTTCGGCTGCTTGCCACGCCTGCCGGGATGGATGAGGCCCGGGGGACCGGGCCTCCGAGGGCTACCGGACCGCGACCGGTGTCACTTCAAAAACGCAGTGCCGATGTTCGCCACTCTCCCCGGCGCATGAGAGCTCTCGGCAGCGCGCGCGCGTTGTCCGTCCCGCTTCGTCGGAAAGCCAATCCATCGCTCCGGCGAACCAGCCGGCAAACATGTAGCACATGCGGCCCTGCACCTGCGGCTGCGCCAGCACGAAGGCCGAATGTTCGAGGATGATGGTCGCCGAGGTATCTTCGGGGACGATGTCGCGAAAGCTGAACTGCCCCCAGCCGCGCTGCGACAGCCGTTTGAGGTAGTGCTCGAACACCGCCACCCCGCCCAGGCCATGGCGTGCAGCCTCCTTGCTGCACCAGTGATAGGCCGACTGGTAGCCGGCGGGGTAGAGCACGGCCTCGTACTGCCCTCGGCCAAGCGCCTTCTCCACCGCGAGATGGTTGTTGACGAAGAAATGGCGCGGCACGTACAGCATCGGCAGGCCATCGGTCGTCCAGACGCCGGTTTCCTGATCGACGTCGATGGGTACTTGCGGTTGCCGGTTCATGCCGCCCCCCAGACCTCGCCGAACACCCGCAGCCAGTTCGCCCCCAGCACCTTCTCGATGCGCGACGCCTTCCAGCCGGCGGCCTGCATCGCCTCGGTGAGATTCGGCATCTCGCCCAGCGTGCGCAGGCCTTCGGGGTTCTGGATGGTGCCGAACTCGGTCAGCTTCCGGTAGCGCCCCTTGTCGTGGGTGATCCAGTCGAAGAAGCCCTTGTCGTAGCCTTGGGTGAAATCCGTGCCGATGCCCACGCAATCCTCACCGACCAGATTGATCGTGTAATCGATCGCCTCAACGTAGTCCATCACGTTGGCGTGGATGCCCCGCCGCAGGAAGGGCGGGAACATGGTCACGCCGATGAAGCCGCCGCGATCGGCGATGAAGCGCAGCTCCTCGTCGCTCTTGTTGCGCGCATGCTCCTTGAGGCCGGCGGGCAGGCAGTGCGAATAGCACACCGGTTTGCTGGACGCGAGGATCGCTTCGCGGGAGGTATTTGCCCCCACGTGCGACAGATCTACCATGATGCCGACGCGGTTCATCTCGGCGATGAACTCGCGCCCGAAGCCGGAAAGCCCGCCGTCCCGCTCGTAGCAGCCGGTGCCCACCAGGTTCTGCGTGTTGTAGCAGAGCTGGATGATGCGCACGCCCATGTCGGCGAAGGCTTCGATATACCCCAGCTGGTCTTCGCAGGCGTGAGCGTTCTGGAAGCTTAGGATGATCCCGGTCTTGCCTTCGCGCTTGGCGCGGCGGACGTCCTCGACGTTGCGCACCTGGGTGACGAGGTCGGCGTTCTCCCGGATCAGCTTCTTCATGTCCGCGATGTTCGCCACCGTCTCCTGGAAACCTTCCCAGACCGAGACCGTGCAGCTCGCGGCGGTGAGGCCGCCCTTGCGCATGTCCTCGAAGAGCGGGCGATCCCATCTGGCGATGACCAGTCCGTCGATCACGATGCTGTTTTGGTGCAGCTCGTTCATTGCGTCTTTCCTCGTTGATGTCTTGTCGATGGAAGGATTGGCGGTGCTCAACGGGCCGCTTCGGTGGCTTCGCGCCCCAGGGCGACGCCGGCCTGCCGCGCGGTGTCGTCATGGGAGTGGGCGATTTCCTCCAGGGATTTGCCGCGGGTTTCCACGCCGAGGAGATAGACCATCAGGGCAGCGGCGAAGAAGCAGCCGGCACCGACGGTGAAGACGCCGCCCTGGCCCCAGGCGGGCAGTACGACGCCCACCAGATAGGGACCGAGCAGCGATCCCACCCGCCCGATGGCCGACGCAAATCCGGACCCCGTCGCGCGCGACCCGGTCGAGTAGAGCTCGGGGGTATAGGTGTAGAGCACCGCCCACATGCCGAAGAGGAAGAACTGCATCAGCAGGCCGGAGAGGATCAGCGGCGTTTCGCTGCCGACGTTGGCCGCGACCTGGCCGTAGAGGAACACGCCGCACGCACCACCCAGTAGGGCCGCGATGCAGGTCGGCTTGCGGCCCCATTTCTCGACGAGCCACGCCGCGGTGAGGAAGCCGGGGATGCCGCCAAGGGAGATCAGCACGGTGTACATCACCGACTTGGTGACGGCGAAACCCGCTTGCTGCAGCAGCGCGCCGAGCCAGGTCGTCAGGCCGTAGAAGCCGAGGAGCGCGAAGAACCACAGGCCCCAGACCATGATCGTGCTGGACCGATGCTCGGCCGACCACAGGGAGGCAAAACCGCGCCGGCCGCCCTGCTGTACGGCGGGCACTTCCACCGGCCGCGGCAGTTCGCGCAGCCCGAGGCTGGCCTTCACCTTGTTCTCCACCGCAGTCAGCACCCGCTCGGCTTCGTCGTGACGCCCGGCGTGCTCCAGCCAACGCGGCGACTCCGGCACGAAACGGCGCACGACCAGCAGGAACAGCGCGGGAATGGCCAGGACGACGAACACGGTGCGCCAGCTGGCGATGCTGAGGAAGTAGTAGGAAATGAGTCCGGCGGTAATGAAACCCAGCGGCCAGAAGCCGTCCATCAGGGCGATGTACTTGCCGCGCTGGCCGGCCGGGATGAATTCCGACAGCAGCGCCTGGGCCACCGGAAACTCCATGCCCATCCCGAAGCCCAGGATGACCCGGTAGAGAGTCAGGGTATCGGCATCGGCAGCGGTGGAGCACAGGTAACTGGCAACGCCCCAGATCACCATGCTGACCTGAAAGACCGGCTTGCGGCCGAACTTGTCCGCCAGCAGGCCGGAGAGCGCCGCACCCGCGGCCATGCCCACGAAGCTCGCACTGGCCAGCAGGCCGGCCTGCGCCGTGGTGAGGGCGAACTCCGCCTTCAGCGAACCGAGCACGAAGGTCATCATGCCGAGGTCGATGGAATCAAAGAAAAAAGCGCCGGCGATGATGATGAAGATCAGGCGGTGGTAGCCGCTGATGGGAAGGCGTTCCAGACGCGCCGCCGCCGTGTGGGCAGCAGTCGAACCAGACTGATGTCGCATGTTGTCTCCTCGGTTTTTTTGGGATCGCTCTCGGCGCCATGCGTACCGCACGCCGGAGCGCTTGCAGACTATCAGCGCGTCCCGAGGGCCATGAAATCGTTTCTTCTGATGAAGCTCATAAGACGCCGTTTGCCCCGCCGGCACTGGATTTCCGGCCATCGCCCCAGGTTTTTTTGCGCTACCATGCCGAGCCATGGACATCCGGCATCTGCGGACTTTCGTTACCGTCGCGCGCATGGGCAGCGTCACCAAGGCTGCCGAAGCGCTCCACATCACGCAGCCGGCGGTGAGCGGCCAGCTCAAGAGCCTCGAGGAGGCGCTGGAGCTGAAGTTGCTGTCGCGCACCACCTCTTCGGTCGCGCTCACCCAGGCCGGCCAGGACCTGTTGCTGCAGGCGGAGCGTGCGCTCGATGCCTTCGGCGATTTTCTCCACCACGCGAAGGCGCGCCGCGGCCAGGTCTCGGGCCAGCTGCGCATCGGCGTGGCGATGTACGATCCGGCGATGCTGCGCGTCGGGCCGCTGATGCGCCGGGTAACGCAGGACTATCCGGGTCTGCGCGTCGACATGCAGGTGGGACGGATCAGCTGGTTCCACGATGCCTTGCGCAGCTCGGAGATCGACGGCGCGATCTCGGTCTGCCGCAGCGCCATGCCGGGTATCGACGAGTTGGTGCTGCGCGACATGGTCTTCGAACTGGTGATCCCGAGTGCCTGGCACGATCGGCTGGATCCCGACCCGCTCGAGGCCCTGTCACGCTTGCCGTGGATCCGCATGAGCCCGCGCAGCGCCCACCACGCGATGATGCAGGAGATCCTCCAGACGTTGGGAATGCGTCCGGTGGAGACGGTCGAGGCCGACCACGAGGCGGTGATCCATGCCCTGGTGGCCGCCGAGGTGGGCATCGGCCTGCTGCGGAGCGACCTCGCGCAGGCGAGCGAGGAGGCCGGCACGATCCGGCGGCTGCCTGCCTACAATGCGGCGGCGCGGCTCTCGTTCATCTATCCGACCGAGCGCCGCAACGACCCGGCGATGGGTGCCCTGCTGAATACCCTGACGAAGATCTGGCGAGACTGACGCCTGCATAGAGTCGCCGGCGTATCCGGCATGGTGTGCGCCTCAACCGGGCCACGCCCTCAGGGGCTCCGTCTGCTCCATCAGCCAAGCGCGGAAGATCCTGATTCCCGTGGAATCGACCAGATCGCGACGGCAGACGAAGTAGTGCATCCGGTCGGGGGCGAGCCAGGTCTCGGCGACCGGTCGCACCAGTTGGCCCGCGTCCAGCTGGTGCTGCACGAGGTGACGCCAGGCCAGCCCGACACCGACTTCCTCATGCACCGCATCGAGCAGCATCGAAAAATGACTGAAGTTCATCGTCATTTTGTCCATCGATGCGCGGAGCCCGAACCGGCTCATCCAGAACGCCCAATCGACCGGCGCCCATAGCCTCGCCTTCCAGTGGCTCGCGTTGAGGTTGAGCAGCGGGACCGTCATCAACCCTTCCAGCGTCGAGATCTGGGGATTTTGTTCCAGAAAACCGGGCGTGCACACCGGGAATATTTCTTCCGAAAAGAGGTGCTCCGCCACGTATTGCGGATGCTCTTCGAGCCCGAGCGTCACCGCGGCATCGAAGCGCTCGTGATAGTCGGGGTTCCCGTCGGCACTGACCAGGAAGAGCTGCAGTTCGGGGTATTGCGCCCGCAGCCGTTTCAGCCGCGGCATCAGCCAGAGCTGGGCGAAGGCGGTCGTCGTGATGAGATTCAGGTCCTCATGGCGGTTGTGCCGCAGCAGGTCCCGCGAGGCCGTGGCGATGTGCTGCAGGGCGGACGAAGCTGCCAGATACAGCGAGTGTCCGGCGTCGGTGAGTTCGACTTTTCGGTTGCCGCGCAGGAACAGCTTCTGGCCGTAGAACGCTTCCAGGGTCTGGATCTGGCGGCTGATGGCCGCCTGTGTCACGCACAGCTCCTCCGCCGCCAGCTTGAAGCTGTCGTGGCGCGCGGCGGCCTCGAAGGCGCGCAAGGCGTTGAGCGGTGGAAGAAGATGCCGGGAGCTCGACATCCGTGTGTCCGGTGAAAGAGACTTTCCAGAGTTAAGCAAAAAGTAACTGAAAAAGCCAGATGGCAGTGCATTGGCGGTCGATCACTTAACAAAAACGCAAGTGAAACAACCCAAAAACTCGTTTGTCAGCAGTTTTCCACTCCTTGAAGATGAATCGCCCGTAACCATCAGAAAGGTGCAGCTGTGACAAGGAGATTCGAAAACAAGGTCGTCGTGATCACCGGAGGCGCCGGCGGCGTCGGACAGGCGCTGGTGCGCTTGTTCGCCGCGGAAGGCGCGCGGCTCATGATCTCGGACATCAACGCGGACGGCTGCAAGGCCGCCGCCGAGGAAGCCCGCGCGCTCGGCGCCGAGGCCGACTTCGTGGCCGGCAACCTGCGGGAGAAGGAGTACTGCGAGGCGGTCATCGCCCGTGCGGCGGAACGCTTCGGCGGCGTCGACATCCTGCTCAACAACGCCGGCATCATCCCGCGCGGGACGATCGAGGAAACCACGGACGACATGTGGTTCACCGCGATGGACGTGAACCTCAACGCGGTCTTCTTCATGTGCCGCGCTGCGATTCCGCACATGAAACGCCGCGGCGGCGGTGCCATCGTCAACACGTCCTCGGTCTGGGGTACCTATCCGGGGCCCGGGCACGTCGCCTACTGCACCAGCAAGGGCGCCGTCGCCGCGCTGACCGGCAACCTCGGCCGCGACTGCGCGCCGCTGGGCATTCGCGTCAATGCCGTCTGCCCGCACGAGATCAACACACCGATGATCCGCACCGGTTTCGCGCGCCGCGGGCTCGATCCCGATAAGGCGGTCGAGGAACTGAACAAGACCGTGCCGATCGGCCGCATCGCCGAACCCGAGGACATCGCGGACGTCATCGCCTTCCTCGCTTCCGATCAGGCGCGCTACATCGCCGGCACCTGCGTGGAAGTGACCGGTGCGAAGCCGGTTTCGGGTTGAGGAGAGGAACATGGATCTGCAAGACAAGGTTGCCGTCGTCACCGGCGGCGGACGCGGCATCGGGCGCGGCATCACGCAACGGTTGCTGGCGGCCGGCGCCAGGGTGCTCGTCGCCCAGCGCCAGCCGCTGGACGAAGTGCTGGGCGCAAATCCGAACGTCGCGTGGTTCAACGCCGACCTCGGCGAGGTGGAAGCGCCCTATGCCATCGCCCGGGCGGTCGAGGAGCGCTTCGGCGGTGCAGACATCCTGGTCAATAACGCCGGCTTCATGTTCGAGAAGTCGCTGGACGACATGACCGAGGCGGACTGGGATCGGATGATGGTGGTCAACATGCGCGCGCCGGTCTTCCTCGCGAAAGCGCTGTTGCCCCAGATGCGTCGTCGTGGCGGCGGCAGTATCGTGAATATCGGCTCGATCGAGGGCATCGGGTCGAACCCGTGGCATGCGGCGTATTGCGGCTCGAAGGCCGGCGTCCACGGCTTCACGCGTGCCCTGGCGGTCGATCTGGGGCGTGACGGCATCCGCTGCAACGCGATCGCGCCGGGCTGGATCAATTCGGACTTGAGCAACGACTACATCGAGGCCCAGCCCGACCCCGTCTCGGCTCGCGCCGGCCTGCTCAAGCTGCATCCGGTCGGCCGCACCGGCGAGCCGGATGATGTCGGCGCCGCGGTCGTATTCCTCGCCAGCGACGATGCCGCCTTCATCACCGGGCAGGTCATCGTCGTCGACGGCGGCCGTACGGCGAAGCTTCCGCTTCCCTTCTGATCGAGGCCAGGTGTCTCGCGGCCGGCAATGCCGGCCGCTTTTCGTTCACCGCCTGCTTCAGGCGGCCATGAGACGAGCGTCAGCACGTCCCATGCTGCCGTAGGTCGCCTCGCAGCGCGCGGCCAGCAGCGCCATCTCTGCGGAGGAGAGCGGTGAGCCCGAATGCTCGAAGTCATCGAACTCGTCGGCCATGAACACCTCGCGCCGTGCGCGCACCTGGCGCTGCACCGGCTCGCAGGTGCGCTCGTTGCTCGGCGGCAGGCCGTACAGTGCGTGGTAGCGCTTCGAGAAATGCGGCGCCGATGCAAAGCCGCAGGCATCCGCGACCTGGATGACGGTCATCGAGGTCTGCCGCAGGAGCTGGCGCGCGCGGTTCAAGCGGACATTCTGGTAATAGCGCGAAGGCGAACAACCGAGATGCTTGAGGAAGAGGCGCTCGACCTGGCGGCGCGACACGTTCGCCGTTTCCGCGAGATCCTCGAGTTCGAGCGGCTCCTCGATGTTGGCTTCCATCAGCGCGACCAGTTCGAGCAGCTTCGGCTGCGAGGTCCCGAGCACGTGCCGCAGCGGTACGCGCTGCTGTTCCTGCGCGCTACGGATGCGGTCGCAGGTCACCATCTCCGAGATCGCCGTCATCAGTTCGGGTCCGTGCTGCTGCCCCACGAGGTGCAGCATCATGTCCAGCGCAGCCGTGCCGCCCGCCGCCGACAGCCGCTTCGCTTCCAGCGCGAACAGGCGGTTCGTCACGAGCACCTTGGGGAAAGCCTCCTGCAGTGCGGGAATGAGTTCCCAATGAATGCTCGCGCGGTAACCGTCGATCAGGCCGGCCTGGGCCAGCGCCCACGCGCCGGTGGCAATGCCGCCGATCATGCACCCGCGGCGTGCGGCGGCCTGCAGGAAGCTCAGATGCGATTTGCGGATCGCCTGCTGGGGGGCGAGGCCCCCGCATACGATCACGATGTCCAGGTCCTGCGCGTCTTCCATCGCTGCGTCCACCATCACCCGCTGCCCGTCGCTCGCGCGCACCGGCTCGCCCGTCTCGCTGAGCGTGAGCCACTGATAGTGCTCCTGCCCACTCAACTGGTTGGCCATGCGCAGCGGTTCGATCGCGGCCGAATGCGCGATCAGCGTGAAATTGCCGAGCAGCAGAAAACCAATCCTCACCGGTGGGGCGCCGTTCACCTTGAAAGTCACATCCCCTCTCTTCGCTTCCGAACTCATGATGTCTCCTCCAACTGCACTGACTCGCGGTTCCGGGCAGCGTGAACTCTCGCTATTTACGTCGGCCACCCGGCTGCGTCATCTCCACTCGTCGTCGTTTCGGTGTTCTCCGCATGAATGCGATTCATGCTGCTACCCCGGGATTTGCGAACCAGATGACGCAAGAGATTGCGGAAACAATGGTATTGAGCTGTATAGTGGGTGTGAAGTAGAGCAAATTTCATGTGAGACATAACCCAGCTTTATGGCAGAAGATTCGGTCGGTCCGCGGCTGCACGCCTTGCTGGTCTTCGAGACCGTGGCACGTCACGGCAGCTTCACGCGCGCGGCAGCTTCGCTGGGCATCAGCCAGCCGGCGGTGAGCCACACGATCTGCGGGCTCGAGGAGAGCTTGGGCGTCGTGCTGTTCGAACGACTGCACCGGGGGGTGCGCCTGAGCGACGCGGGACGCTACCTCTACGAGCAGGTCAATCTAGGCTTGGGCGTGATCGACCAGGGCGTGCGTGAGGTGCGCAAGTTCAGCGCTTCGGATCAGGTCACGCTCTCCGCCTCGACCGCGACCGCGACCTTGTGGTTGTTGCCCCGGATGGCGCAGTTCAAGCAGGCCAACCCGCAGATCGAAATCCGCTGCATCACCGCGGACACCGACGTCGATCTCAGCGCCGACGGCATCGACCTGGCGATCACATTGGGGCGGGGGGAGTGGTCACGCTACGCGCGTTGGCGGATGTTCGACGAGGATGTCTTCCCCGTCTGCAGCCCCGGGTACGCGCAGATGCTCGGTGGGAATCCGACGCCGCAGTCGCTGAGTACGGCCACGCTGCTGCATTTCGAGGAGCGTTACCGGCCGCGTATCGACTGGGCGGACTGGCTCGGCAAGTTCGGCGTGAGTGTCCCCCGCAGCGGGGCACAGCTGCGCTTCACGGACTATTCGGTGGTCCTGCACGCGGCGATGGAGGGGCAGGGCATGGCACTGGGGTGGCGGCACATCGTCACGCCCTTGCTGGAGCAGGGGCGTCTGGTGCGCCCCCTCGCGGAACATGTGCTGACCGGCCATCCGATCTACATCATCGCGTCGCCCAACCGGGCCCTGCGTCCCTCGGCGGTGATCCTGCGCGACTGGCTGCTGGCGGAGTCGCGCGGCGACCGGGCCGAGTGAGCCCCCGCTGATCAGGCCGGCACGGCCTGGACGACGCGATCAGTGCGCCGGCACGGCGGGCCGTAGGCGATCGCGGTGAGCCGCATCTCGAAGAACACGTCGCCGTCGATCTCGTTGGTGACGCTGTTCTCGTCCGTTTCGAAGTCGATATGCACCGAGGCTGCCCCCGCTTCCCGTGCCTGGGTCGCGGCTTCGTCCGCGGCGAGCGTGCGGGCGTATTCGACGGCTTCGGCAAGCTGCGGGAAGTCCTTCGGCCCATCGGGCGCGAAGACCCGGAAAGTCCCCCGCATCGGCTGCGTGATCGTCAGATGCACCCGCTGCGAGACCTCGCCCAGCACCGCGCCGACGGCATTCGCGACTTCGGCGAAGCGGGGCATGTAGAGGCCGGTGCGCAGTCCGCGCGCGACCTCGGGGTAGTAGCTCGCGGCGGGACCACCGACGGCGACGACGGGCGCGTCGCTTGCGAACTGGACCGAGAACAAGGAGGGCTTGGACGGATCGCGGCGCTGTTCCATGACCATTTCGGTGAGCAGCCGCGAGAGCTTGTCCGCCTGGGCCGCGGCGAGCCGGTTCTGTTCGTGCAGTCCCGCCTCGATCAGCTTCTGGCTGATGCCGTCGACCACGAGATCGAAGACCTCGCGCGACGGACCTTCGGCGTCGCCGTCGGGCCACGTGCCGCACCCGTACAGGCGGCGCATCTGGCGCGCCCAGATCCGCGCGCCCAGCTCGGCGGCACGGGTGGACCAGTGGCTGGAGATGCCGAGCACGTGGGCCGCGTCGGTGGGCGTGAAGCCGCTGTAGATCACCAGTCCCTTGCGTTCGAGGCGGGCGAGGGCGCGCGCGAGCCGGCGGTCTTCCGCGGTGGCGTATTCCATGTCCACCGGTTTGGCGGAGACGCGTTCCCAGGCCTGCCGTTCGTCGTCGGGCAGGCGCGCCAGCAGCGCCTCGTCGTGCTGCAGGCGCAGCGCGAAGCGCAGTTGGCTGCTGTGGGGCGCCGAGTTCGCCTGACGCTCGAGGACAGGCAGCACTTCGGGATGTTCGGCCGCGAGCAGGCTGAGCGGTACGACGCGGCGCGGGCCGATCGAGATCCCTTCGCCGCCGCTGAAGCGCACTTCGCTGTCGCCGCCGAGGCCGATCGAGTACACGCGCACCGCCTCGACCATCGGCTGCCATCCGCCGATCAGGGCGCCGTCGAAGCTCAGTTCCGGCCGCCCGTTGCGAACGACCGCGATGTCGGTGGTCGTGCCGCCCATGTCCGCGACGATCGCGTCGCGCAGTCCGCTCAGCGCGCAGGCGCCCAGCACGCTCGCCGCGGGGCCGGACAGCACGGTGCCCACGGGGCGCTGCAGCGCCGACTGCGCGTTGATCAGCGAGCCGTCGCCCTTGACGATCATCAGCGGGGCGTCGATGCCGCGCGCGGACAGGATGGCCTCGACCGACTCGATGAGGCGCTGGACGTGGGTGATCATGCGCGCATTGAGCGCCACCGTCGCCGCGCGCCGCGGTGCGCCCAGCGAGGACGCGAGTTCGTGCCCGCAGGTCGCCGGCTTGCGCGAGAGCTCCTGCACGATTTCGCGCACCCGCACTTCGTGGCGCGGGTTGCGCACGCTGAAGGTGGCCGAGATCGCAAAGGCCGAGACCTTGTCGCGCCAGTTCAGGATCGCCTTGCGCACGGCCTCTTCATCGAGCGGCGCGGCTTCGGCGCCGCCGGCATCGTGCCCGCCGGCGACGGTGACGATGGCCTCGGGGCCGAGCAGCTCCGCGAGCCCGCTGTTCTGCACCTGGCGCTCGTCGTAGCCGATCAGCAGCGCGCAGACGGGCGAACCCTTGCCCTCGACGACCGAGTTCGTCGTCAGCGTCGTCGACAGGGAGACGAGCGAGACGTCGGAGAGGGATTCGGGCGGCAGGCTGTCGATCGCGCGCGCAATGCCGACGGTCAGGTCGTAGCGCGTCGTCAGCTGTTTGGCGGCGGCGATCACTTCACGATGCTCGTCGACGAGCACCGCGTCGGTGAATGTGCCGCCCGTATCGATACCCAGCATCAAGCCCATTTTGTCCCTCCGTCAGGTTCCGTTTTCCGCGCACTTGGCCGTCGTGCGGCTGGTCTTGCGACCGCGTGCATACAAGGCCCTCACAAGGCCGATGAAACTCAGGCCGAGCCACAACACCTGGGTGATGACGGCAGCGAGGTTGAAGTCGTACATCAGCGAGAACAGCAGGCAGGCAGGGCTGAGGATGTTCAGCCCGAGATAGCGAAGGTCGTCGTGCCGGAGGCGGCCGACCTGCAGGCCGGCATACGCGACCAGACAGGCGATCACACCGATGAGTCCAACAAAATCCGAGGGGGTCATGTGAGTCTGGGGAGAGTTGATGGGGGCAGGTGCTCCGAAGGCGGCATGGGCCATGGAGCTAGTTGTCTTTGGTGTCAGCCCACGAGGCGTGAGCTCCGCCGCGGTGTCTCCGTACAGCATCGGCAGATTGATCCATGCGCAATTTAGTCTTCTTTCCGACATTCGCTTGTCTGGTTACGACAACTTCGGGTCGTGCGGCGACAGCCCCGTTATTGCAGATGGTCGGGGTCACGCAGGACGAATCCGGCTGCACAAGCCTGTCGCGATTGGACATGAGCGGGTCGTTGAGACGCCTGCCAGTTGCGGGGGCTACGCCTAACCTGTGCCGCATCGGGTCCGCTGGGCTCGGCACCCGCAACGACCTGAAGGAGAAGACGACATGGCGGAACAGTTCGACGACGAGGATTTCGATCTGGCGGCATTGCCCGATGACGAACTCATCGAGCAGGTGCACGACGATCTCTACAACGGCCTGCGCGACGAGATCGTGGAGGCGACCAACATCCTGCTGTCGCGCGGCTGGAGCGCGAGCCGGGTGCTCGACGAGGCGCTGGTCGAAGGCATGCGCATCGTCGGCGTGGATTTCCGCGACGGCATCCTGTTCGTGCCGGAAGTCTTGATGGCGGCCAACGCGATGAAGGGCGGCATGGAGATCATCCGCCCGCTGCTCGCGGACACCGGTGCGGAGACGGTGGGCAAGATCGTGATCGGCACGGTCAAGGGCGACATCCACGACATCGGCAAGAACCTGGTGGCGATGATGATGGAAGGGGCCGGCTTCGAGGTCATCGACATCGGCATCAACATCCCGGTCGAGACTTACATCGAGGAACTCGAGAAGCACAAGCCGGACATCCTGGGCATGTCGGCGCTGCTGACGACGACGATGCCGTACATGAAGGTCGTGATCGACACGCTGAAGGAAAAGGGCCTGCGCGACGACTACATCGTGCTGGTGGGCGGCGCGCCGCTGAACGAAGCCTTCGGCAAGGCCGTCGGGGCGGACGCCTACTGCCGCGACGCGGGTGTCGCGGTCGAGACCGCGAAGGCGCTGATCCAGCAGCGACGCGCCGCCTGACGCAGCGCTTCACAACGACAAGAACCTCACACCGAGGTGCCGGTGGCCGGCACCCGCAATCCACAAAGGATGGAAACATGACCGACACCGTAATCAGCTCGCACAAGAAGGAAGTCGTCATCGGCTTCGAGCGCCCCTTCGTCGTGATCGGCGAGCGCATCAACCCGACCGGCCGCAAGCTGCTCGCCGCCGAGATGGCCGCCGGCGACTTCTCCCGCGTGATCTCCGACGTCCAGGCACAGCTCGAGGCCGGCGCGCACATGCTCGACGTGAATGCCGGTATCCCGCTCGCGGACGAGCCGGCGATCCTCGCCGAGACCGTCAAGCTGGTGCAGTCGCTCACCGACGTGCCGCTGTCGATCGACTCGTCCATCGTCGCGGCGCTCGAGGCCGGCCTCTCGGTGTACAAGGGCAAGGCGCTGGTGAACTCGGTGACGGGCGAGGAAGACCGCCTGGAATCGGTGCTGCCGCTGGTGAAGAAGTACGGCGCCGCGGTGGTCGCGATCAGCAACGACGAGACCGGCATCTCGCAGGACCCCAACGTGCGCTTCGAGATCGCCCGCAAGATCGTGAACCGCGCGGCGGACTACGGCATCCCCGCCTGCGACGTCGTCGTCGATCCGCTCGTGATGCCGATCGGCGCCGTATCGACCTCGGGCCGCCAGGTGTTCGAGCTGTGCCACCGGTTGCAGAAGGAGCTGAAGGTGAACACCACCTGCGGTGCCTCCAACGTCAGCTTCGGCCTGCCCAACCGCAACGGCGTCAATGCCGCGTTCATGAGCATGGCGATCGCCTCGGGCATGACCTCGGCGATCACCAACCCGCTGCATACCGAGATCATGACCGCGATCATGGGCGCCGACGTGCTGATGGGCCACGACCAGGACTGCATGCGCTGGATCCGCAAGTTCCGCGAAGTGCCGCCGGCGGGCGAGGGCGGCGAAGCGCGCGGCCGCCGCGAAACGCGTCGTCGTCGCGTGGAAGCCTGATTAGCAGGCTAGCAAGCTGGTCAGACCATCTCTCCCTCCCCTTCAAGGGGAGGGCCGGGGTGGGGATGGGTTCAGCAGGCACGTAAGAAACCCATCCCCCTCCTGTCCTCCCCCTTGAAGGGGGAGGAACCTTCTAAAAAATAGACCCAATCCCCAGGAGACCCCCGTGACCCAGGACGCCCTCGTCGTCTTCACCCCCTCCGGACGGCGCGGCCGCTTCCCGCTCGGCACGCCTGTCCTGCAGGCCGCACGCGCGCTCGGCGTCGACATCGACTCGGTATGCGGCGGACGCGGCATCTGCGGCCGCTGCCAGGTCGTCCTGACCGAAGGCGAATTCGCCAAACACGGCGTGAACTCCTGTGCGAGCAATCTCAGCGCGCGCAGCGACAACGAGCAAACCTGGGAGAAGACCCACGGCGCGATGAGCCCCGGACGGCGCCTGAGCTGCTCCACGACCGTGCTCGGCGACGTCGTGATCGACGTGCCCGCCGACAGCCAGGTGCATCGCCAGATTGTGCGCAAGCGCGCCGAAGTGCGCGACATCGAGCTCGACCCGGCAGTACGGCTGTATTACGTCGAAGTGCAGCAGCCGGACATGCACGTGCCGTCGTCCGACCTGCGCCGACTCAAGGAAGCGCTCGATTTCGACTGGCGGCTGACGAACCTGCAGGCCGACATTCGGGTCGTGCAGGAGCTGCAGTCTGCGTTGCGTCGGGGCGAATGGAAGGTGACCGTCGCGGTGGTCGATTCCGAGCGCATCATCGCGGTGTGGCCGGGCCTGCGCGAGAAGGTTTATGGCATGGCCGTGGACGTCGGCTCAACGACCATTGCCGCGCACCTGTGCGACCTGCAGACGGGTGAGGTCGTCGCCTCCGCGGGCAAGATGAACCCGCAGATCCGCTTCGGCGAGGACCTGATGAGCCGGGTCTCGTACGTGATGATGAAGCCGGGCGGCGACGGCGAGATGACGCGCGAGGTGCGCGCGGCGCTCAACGGGCTGGCGGCCGAACTCGCGGAGGAAGCCGGAATCGCCGTCGTCGACATCCTCGAAGCGACCTTCGTCGGCAACCCGATCATGCACCACCTGTTGTTCGGGATTAATCCGGTCGAACTCGGCGGCGCGCCGTTCGCACTCGCCACCGACGAGGCCGTCACGGGCCTGTGGGCGACCGAGATCGACCTGCACATCCACCCCAACGCCCGCATCTACGCGCTGCCCTGCATCGCCGGGCACGTCGGCGCGGATACCGCGGGCGCGATCCTGTCCGAGACGCCTTATCTCACCGACGCGATGACGCTGATCGTCGATATCGGCACGAACGCCGAGATCGTCCTCGGCAACCGTGCCCGCCTGCTCGCCGCGTCCAGCCCCACCGGCCCGGCGTTCGAAGGCGCCCAGATCAGCTGCGGCCAGCGCGCGGCGCCGGGCGCGATCGAGCGGGTGCGCATCGATCCGGTGACGCTCGAGCCGCGTTTCCGGGTGATCGGCAGCGAATTGTGGTCGGACGAGGCGGGCTTCGCCGACGCGACGGCCGCGACCGGCATCACCGGGATCTGCGGCTCGGGCATCGTCGAGATTATCGCCGAAATGTACCTCGCGGGTATCATCGACCAGGACGGTGTGATCGACGGAGCGCTCGCGGAACGCAACGCGCGGATCCGGCCGAACGGGCGCACCTTCGGGTACACGCTGTACGAGACCGATGAGCGCACGCTGCAGATCACGCAGAACGACGTGCGCGCAATCCAGCTCGCGAAGGCCGCACTGTATGCCGGCGTGCGCCTGCTGATGGACAAGCTAGGTATCGCGCAGGTCGAGCGCATCAGCCTCGCCGGCGCGTTCGGCAGCCACATCGACGTCAAGTACGCGATGATCCTGGGCCTGATCCCCGACTGTCCGCTCGAGCACGTCGCGGCGGTCGGCAACTCCGCGGGGACGGGCGCGCGCATCGCGCTGCTGAACCGCGGTCGGCGCGAGGAGATCGAAACCATCGTGCGCCGTGTCGACAAGATCGAGACCGCCGTCGAGCCGAGCTTCCAGCAGTATTTCGTCGATGCGATGGCGATCCCGCACAAGACCGACCCGTTCCCGAACCTGCGCGCGGTCGTGCCGTTGCCGGAGAGCAAGGCAGGGGAGCGCGTGGCGCAGGGTGGTCGGTCGCGGCGCGGACGGCGCGAGCGGCCGCTTGTGGAAGGAGGCGAGACTTCGAGCCCATCCACAACCACTCTCCCTGCGTGATCATCGATCGCGACAAGCGCATCGTCTTCCGAGGGTATGCTTGCAGCGGTATGAAGAGTGATCGAATTGACGTGTTGATCGGCGAAGCGCTGGCGGCCCACGGCCTCATCGTGCGCGGCGGCCTGAACTTCGGACGCGACGAGCATGCGCCGCCGGGCCCCTCGGGGCGCGCGGCGCGCGCGGTCGTGCTGGTGGGGCAGGCCGGTGCATCGGCCTGGCCGTATTTCCGCGCGTGGCGCGACAGCCAGCCGGTAGACCTGCGCGATCCGCTCGACACCTGGTCGCGCGAAGTGATCGGCGGCGTTGCCGCGCAGTTCGGGGCCCGGGCCGTTTCCCCGTCGGACCGGCCTTTCGTGCCCTTCCAGCAATGGGCGATGCGCGCGGAGGGCCTGCGCCCGTCGCCGCTCGGCATCCTCATGCACCCGCGCTACGGCCTGTGGCACGCCTATCGCGGCGCGCTGTTGTTCGACACCGAGATCGACATCGCCACGGGCGGGGAGGGCGTCCATCTGTGCGACGCCTGTGTCGACAAGCCCTGCCTGAAATCCTGCCCGGTCGGGGCCTATTCAGGCACCGGCTTCGACTACGCCGGTTGCCGCAGCCACCTGCACGCTGGCGCCGGCGAGCACTGCATGAGCGTCGGTTGCCTCGACCGTCGCGCCTGCCCGCATGGTGCGGCGTATCGCTATCCGCCTGACATGCAGGTGTTCCACATGAAGGCGTTTGCCGCGTGACGGACCCGTTCGCAATCTGAATGGTCCTGGGCGCAGCAAACGCGCCCGCCGTTTCCCTTGCCGTTCCCGACGCCGCCTGGTGCCTCCACCCGCGGCGTTTTTTCCGTCTGTCGCTATTTCGCAAGCTGTCGCACCCAGCAGTCCAAATTGAGCAAGTGCGTGACGGATACAGGCAAAAGGTCCTCCGACAGAATTCCTAACATCTCCTCCCAAGAGGCCGCCATTCCGATGCGGCACAAGGCTTCCACGATAGCCAACAAACCAGAGGAGACGTTACGCATGTTTGCAATGACCGACCATATCGCCGATTTCGACGACGAACTGAAGGCGGCGATGGATGCCGAGTTCGAGCGCCAGGAGTCGCACATCGAGCTGATCGCATCCGAGAACTACACCAGCCCGCGCGTGCTCGAGGCGCAGGGCAGCGTGCTGACGAACAAGTACGCCGAAGGCTATCCCGCGAAGCGTTACTACGGCGGCTGCGAGCATGTCGACGTCGTCGAGCAGCTCGCAATCGATCGCGCCAAGCTGCTGTTCGGCGCCGACTTCGCAAATGTTCAGCCGCACTCGGGTTCGCAGGCGAACGCCGCAGTCTACATGGCGCTGCTCGAGCCGCACGACACCGTGCTGGGCATGAGCCTCGCGCACGGCGGCCACCTGACGCACGGCGCCAAGGTCAACTTCTCCGGCAAGATCTACAACGCGGTCCAATACGGCCTGAACGAGGCCACCGGCGAGATCGACTATGACCAGGTCGAAGCGCTGGCGCGCGAGCACAAGCCGAAGATGATTGTCGCGGGCTTCTCCGCCTATTCCCGCGTGGTCGACTGGAAGCGCTTCCGCGAGATTGCCGACTCCGTGGGCGCCTATCTCTTCGTCGACATGGCCCACGTCGCGGGTCTCGTCGCGGCCGGCCTGTACCCCAACCCCATCCCCTTTGCCGACGTCGTCACGACGACCACCCACAAGACCCTGCGCGGCCCGCGCGGCGGCCTGATCCTCGCGCGCCGCAACGCGGACCTCGAGAAGAAGCTCAACGCCGTCGTCTTCCCCGGCATCCAGGGCGGCCCGCTGATGCACGTGATCGCCGCCAAGGCCGTCGCGCTGAAGGAAGCGCTGCAGCCCGAGTTCCGCGCCTACCAGCAGCAGGTGCTGAAGAACGCCCGCGCGATGGCCGGCGTGTTCATGGAGCGCGGCTACAAGATCGTCTCCGGCGGCACCGACGACCACCTGTTCCTCGTCGATCTCGTCGCCAAGGGCCTCACCGGCAAGCAGGCCGACGCGGCGCTGGGTTCGGCCCACATCACCGTCAACAAGAACGCCGTGCCGAACGACCCGCAGTCGCCCTTCGTCACCAGCGGCATCCGCATCGGCACGCCCGCGATCACGACGCGCGGCCTGAAGGAAGCCGAGGCGAAGGAACTCACGAACTGGATCTGCGATGTGCTCGACAACATCGACGACCAGTCCGTGAGCGCCGCGGTGCGCGAGAAGGTCTCGGCCTTGTGCGCGCGCTTCCCGGTCTACCCGGCCAGCCGCTGAACGACCGACGGAGCGACACGTCATGGCGATCAGCGTATTCGAGATGTTCAAGGTCGGCATCGGCCCGTCCAGTTCCCACACCGTGGGTCCCATGCGTGCCGCTCTGACCTTTGCCGCCGGGCTCAAGGACGCGGGGCTGCTGCCGCGCGTGCGCCGCGTGCGCGCCGAGCTGTACGGCTCGCTCGGCGCCACCGGCAAGGGCCACGGCAGCGACAAGGCCGTGCTGCTGGGCCTGGAAGGCGAGGCGCCGGATCTCATCGACCCGGACACCATCGACAGCCGTCTCGCGGCGATCCGCGAGAACAAGCGCCTGTCGCTGCTGGGCCTGCACGCGGTGCCCTACGAGGAAAAGACCGACCTCGTCTTCCTGCGCCGGCAGACGCTGCCCTACCACCCGAACGGCATGCGCATCACGGCCTTCGGCGAGGGAGACTGTGAGCTTTCGAGCAAGGTGTACTACTCGGTCGGCGGCGGCTTCGTCGTCAATGAGGAGGCCGCCGGCGCGGACCGCATCGTCGAGGACAGCACCGAGCTGCCTTACCCCTTCCACAGCGCCGACCAGCTGCTGACGCAGTGCGCGGTGAACGAGCTCTCGATCAGCCAGCTGATGCTGGAGAACGAGAAGGCGTGGCGCAGCGAGGCCGAGACGCGCAACGGGCTGCTGCACATCTGGAAGGTGATGCAGGCCTGCGTGCGGCGCGGTTGCGAGATCGAAGGCACGCTGCCCGGCGGCATGAAGGTGAAGCGCCGTGCGGCGGCGATGTTCCGCAAGCTGTCGAGTGCACCGGAAGCGTCGCTGCGCGATCCGCTCACGACGATGGACTGGGTGAACCTGTACGCGCTGGCGGTGAACGAGGAAAACGCCGCGGGCGGGCGCATCGTCACGGCGCCGACCAACGGCGCGGCCGGGATCATCCCCGCGGTGCTGCACTACTACTACCGCTTCATCCCCGGCGCGACCGAGGACGGCGTCGTGCGCTTCCTCGCCACGGCGGCCGCCATCGGCATCCTGTTCAAGGAGAACGCGTCGATCTCGGGCGCCGAAGTCGGCTGCCAGGGCGAAGTCGGCGTCGCGTGCTCGATGGCCGCGGGCGCGCTGACCGAAGTCATGGGCGGCACGCCCGAGCAGGTCGAGAACGCGGCCGAGATCGGGATGGAGCACAACCTGGGCCTCACCTGCGATCCGGTCGGCGGCCTCGTGCAGGTGCCGTGCATCGAGCGCAACGCGATGGGCTCGATCAAGGCGATCAACGCCGCGCGCATGGCGCTGCGCGGCGACGGCAAGCACTTCGTGTCCCTCGACAAGGTGATCAAGACCATGCGCGACACCGGTCGCGACATGAAGGACAAGTACAAGGAAACCTCGCGCGGCGGGCTCGCCGTGAATGTCATCGAATGCTGATCGATGGCTGACTTCGACGGCGAAAACCACACTTCAAGGAGATAGAGTCATGCAGCACTATTCCGGCTTCGGGCTCGTCAAGCACGCGCTCAGTTACCACGAAAACTGGCAGCGCGCCTGGCGCAACCCGACCCCCAAGAAGAAGTACGACATCGTGATCGTCGGCGGCGGCGGTCATGGCCTGGCGACCGCCTACTACCTCGCCAAGGAACACGGCATCACCAACGTGGCCGTGGTCGAGAAGGGCTGGCTGGGCGGCGGCAACACCGCGCGCAACACCACCATCGTGCGCTCCAACTACCTGTGGGACGAGGCCGCGTGGCTCTACGAGCACGCGATGAAGCTGTGGGAAGGCCTGTCGCAGGACCTCAACTACAACGTGATGTATTCCCAGCGCGGCGTCATGAACCTGGGCCACACGCTGCAAGACATGCGCGACATCCACCGCCGCGTGAACGCCAACCGCCTCAACGGCATCGACGGCGAGGTGCTGGACGTGAATCAGATCCAGGAAATCGTGCCGATCATGGATCTGTCGCGCAACACGCGCTACCCGGTGCTGGGCGCCTCCTGGCAGCCGCGCGGCGGCGTCGCACGCCATGACGCGGTGGCCTGGGGCTTCGCCCGCGGTGCCGACTCGCGCGGCGTGGATATGCTGCAGCAGACCGAAGTCACCGGTATCCGAAAAAATGGCAACAAGGTCGTCGGCGTCGAGACCAACCGCGGCTTCATCGCGGCCGACACCGTGGGCGTCGTCACCGCAGGCAATTCGGGCGTGCTCGCCAACATGGCCGGTTTCAAGCTGCCGGTCGAATCGCACCCGCTGCAGGCGCTCGTATCCGAGCCGATGAAGCCCATCCTCGACACCGTCGTGATGTCGAACAAGGTGCACGGCTACGTCAGCCAGTCGGACAAGGGCGACCTCGTGATCGGCGCCGGCATCGACGGCTACAACGGCTACGGCCAGCGCGGCAGCTACTCGACCATCGAGCACACGCTGCAGGCCATCGTCGAGATGTTCCCGATCTTCTCCCGCGTGCGCATGAACCGCCAGTGGGGCGGCATCGTCGATACCTGCCCGGACGCCTGCCCGATCATCTCGGCGACGCCCGTCGGCGGCCTGTTCTTCAACTGCGGCTGGGGTACCGGCGGCTTCAAGGCGACGCCCGGTTCGGGGAACGTGTTCGCAGCGACGCTCGCGGCCGGCAAGGCGCATCCGCTCGCGGCACCTTTCTCCATCGACCGCTTCATCTCCGGAAAACTCATCGACGAGCACGGCGCCGCGGGCGTCGCGCACTGACAGGAGCAGACAACATGCTTCACATCTACTGCCCGCACTGCGCGGAATACCGCGAGGAAGAAGAATTCCGCCCGAAGGGCGAGGCGCACATCGCGCGCCCGGTCGAGCCGGAAGCCACCAGCGACGAGGACTGGGGCAACTACCTGTTCTTCCGCAAGAACCCGCGCGGCCTGCACCACGAGCTGTGGTACCACGCCGCCGGCTGCCGCAAGTTCTTCAACATCACGCGTGACACCGTGAGCTACCAGATTCACGAAACCTACAAGGTCGGCCAGCAGCCGTCCGTCACCAAACAGGCTTCTTCCAGCAAGGGGGCGGCAAAATGAGCCAACAGAACCGACTCGGCACCGGAGGCCGCATCGACCGCAGCCGCCCGCTGCGCTTCACCTTCAACGGCGTCGAACTCCAGGGCTTCGCCGGCGACACGCTCGCATCCGCGCTGCTCGCCAACGCCGTCGATGTCGTCAATCGCAGCTTCAAATACTCCCGCCCGCGCGGCATCGTCGCCGCCGGCGCCGAGGAGCCGAATGCGGTCGTGCAGCTCGGCGCGAGCGAAGCGGCCCAGGTGCCGAACGTGCGCGCGACGCAGCAGGCGCTGTACGGCGGCCTGGTCGCCGCGAGCACCAACGGCTGGCCGAACGTCGACAAGGACCTGATGGGCGTGATCGGCAGCGTCGGCGGCAAGTTCATGCCCCCGGGCTTCTACTACAAGACCTTCATGGCGCCCGCGTCGATGTGGCCGAAGTACGAGAAGTACATCCGCAAGGCCGCCGGCCTCGGCCGCACGCCGAAGGAGAAGGATCCGGACATCTACGATCACATCAACCGTCACTGTGACGTGTTGGTGATCGGCGCCGGCCCCGCGGGCCTCGCCGCCGCGCTGGCGGCAGGCCGCAGCGGTGCGCGCGTGATCCTGTGCGACGAACAGGAAGAGATGGGCGGTTCGCTCCTCGATTCCCGCGAGCTGATCGACGGCCGCCCGGCCTCCGCGTGGGTCGCCTCGGTGCTCGCCGAGCTTGCGACCATGCCCGAAGTGCTGCTGCTGCCGCGCACCACCGCGAACGGATACCACGACCACAACTTCGTGACGCTGCACGAGCGCCGCACCGAGCATCTCGCCGACCTCGCGCCGAGCATCAACGGCCGCCGCCAGGTGCGCGCCCGGATGCACCGCGTGCGCGCCGGCGAAGTGATCCTCGCGACCGGCACGCACGAGCGTCCGCTGGTGTTCTCGCACAACGACGTGCCGGGCAACATGGTGGCCGGCGCGGTGTCGACCTACATCCGCCGCTACGCCGTCGTCCCGGGCCGCCGCCTCGTGCTGTCGACCTCCAACGACCACGCCTACCGCGCCGCGCTCGACTGGCACGACGCCGGCCGCGAAGTGGTCGCGATCGTCGATGCGCGCGAGCATCCGGACGGCGACCTCGTCAATGAGGCGCGTTCGCGCAACATCCGCATCATCCCCGGTTCTGCGGTGATCGAGGCGAACGGCAAGAAGCGCGTCAGCGGCGCGCAGGTCGCCCGCATCGACATCGGCGGTTTCAAGGTCGCCGGCCGCGTCGAGACGCTGTCCTGCGACACCATCGCGAGCTCGGGCGGCTACAGCCCGGTCGTGCATCTGGCCGCACACACCGGCGCGCGCCCCGAGTGGCGTGACGACATCCTCGGCTTCGTCCCCGGCAAGGTGCCGGGCATGACCCCGGTGGGTGGTGTGCAGGGCAAGGGCGCGATTGCCGAGGCGCTCGCCGACGGCGCCGCCGCGGGTGTTGCAGCGGCGCAGCGCACCGGCTTCCAGGTCGAAGCGCCCGCGCTGCCCAAGGTCGCTAAGGTCCGCGAGGGCAGGGCGGTGGCGCTGTATCAGGTGCCGCACGTGAAGCCCGCGATGCGCGCCCCGAAGCAGTTCGTCGATCCGCAGAACGACGTCACCGCCGCCGGCATCGAGCTCGCGACCCGCGAAGGCTTCGAGTCGATCGAGCACGTCAAGCGTTACACCGGCATGGGCTTCGGCACCGACCAGGGCAAGCTCGGCAACATCAACGGCATGGCGATCGCCGCGCGCTGCCTGAAGCAGACGATCCCGCAGACCGGCACCACCGTGTTCCGCCCGAACTACACGCCGATCACCTTCGGCGCGATCACCGGTCGCCACTGCCGCGAGTTCTTCGACCCGCGCCGCTACACCGCGCTGCACGCGTGGCACGTCGAGCACGGAGCCAAGTTCGAGGAAGTCGGCCAGTGGATGCGCCCGTGGTACTTCCCGCGCGGCAACGAGACGATGCACGAGGCCGTGCAGCGCGAATGCCGCGCCGTGCGCGAATCGGTCGGCATCCTCGACGCCTCGACGCTGGGCAAGATCGAGATCCAGGGCAAGGACGCGCGCGAGTTCCTCAACCGCTTGTACACCAACGCCTGGACCAAGCTCGACGTGGGCAAATGCCGCTACGGCCTCATGTGCAAGGACGACGGCATGGTGATGGACGACGGCGTGACCGCGTGCATCGGCGACAACCACTTCCACATGACGACCACCACCGGCGGCGCCGCGGCAGTGCTCGACTGGATGGAGCTGTGGCACCAGACCGAGTGGCCCGAGCTGGAGGTGTACTTCAACTCCGTGACCGACCACTGGGCGGCGATGGCGATCAACGGCCCGAACGCGCGCAAGCTGCTCGCCGAGCTCACCGACGACATCGACCTGTCGCGCGACAACTTCAAGTTCATGGACATGCGCGAAGGCACGGTCGCCGGCGTTCCCGCCCGCGTCTACCGCATCTCCTTCACGGGCGAGCTCTCGTACGAGATCAACGTGCAGGCCAACCACGCGATGCACGTGTGGAAGGCGCTGTTCGAGAAGGGCGAGAAGTACAGCCTCACCCCGTACGGCACCGAGACCATGCACGTGCTGCGCGCGGAGAAGGGCTTCATCATCGTCGGCCAGGAAACCGACGGCTCGATGACGCCGGAAGACCTCGGCATGCAGTGGTGCGTCGGCTACAAGAAGCCGTTCTCGTGGATCGGTCGCCGCGCGCTGACGCGCCCGGACACGAAGCGCGACGACCGCAAGCAGCTCGTCGGCCTGAAACCGCTCGACCCGAAGCTGGTGCTGGACGAGGGCGCGCAGATCGTGCTCGAGAAGGAGATCACGATTCCGATGCCGATGGTCGGGCATGTCACGTCGAGCTACTACAGCCCGAACCTGGGCCACTCGTTCGCGCTCGCGGTCGTCAAGGGTGGAGCCAAGCGCATGGGGCAAACCGTTTATCTGCCGATGGCCGACGGCCGGGTGCATGCGGCCGAGGTCGTGAGCCCGGTCTTCTACGACGCCGATGGAGCACGTCAAAATGTCTGAGATTGCACAAATGGATCTGAACCCGCGCGGCGCGGTGAAGTCGGAATCGCCGCTGGCGATGGCGCGTGTGAACGTCGCACTCGCGTCGTCGGCCCGTGACGCCGGCGTCGTAGTCCGCGAGAAACCTTTCCTCGGCCACCTCGTGCTGCGCGGCAACGCCCAGGACGAAGCCTTCCGCGGCGGCGTCGAGCGCGTGCTGGGCCTCGCGCTGCCGCTCGCACTGGGGCCGGTCGCCCGCGACGAGTCGCGCGGCGTCAGCATCCAGTGGATGTCGCCGGACGAGTGGCTGATCGTCGTACCGGCCGGCCTCGAGTTCGAAGCCGAGGCCGCGCTGCGGCGCGAGCTCTCCGGGCACTACGCGGTGATGAACACGAGCGGTGGCCAGACCGTGCTCGAGCTCACCGGTCCCAAGGTGCGCGAGCTGCTGATGAAGTGCACGCCCTACGACGTGCATCCGCGCGCCTTCCCGGTCGGGAAGGGCATCTCCAGCGTGTTCGCGAAGGGCTCGGCCGTCATCCGCCGCGTCGATGAAGAGCGCTGGGAACTCGTGATCCGTCGCAGCTTCGCGGACTACCTGTACAGCTGGATCCTCGACGCCGCCGAGGAGTTCGGCGTGTTCGTCGCGCCCGCGGAACCCGCCGGTTCGGCCGAACGTCGTATAGTTCGCGAGGTGGCGGTGGAGGGGCACTGACGGGATCGCGCCGCCGGCATGACATCCGACCGGGATGTCGCCGGCGGCGCTGCCGTTCCCGCCCCGTGAGGATGGATATCGCGGAGAGGAGTCCCGGGGAATGCCCGATGATGCGAAGGTGCTGGTGGTCGACGACGACCCTGTGACCCGCACCTGCCTGGCGGAATATTTCGCCGCAGAGAATTACGCGAAGTGCTCGTCGCCGGCACTGCTGAAGAGGCAGGCCGGCTCGCGGCGATCGGGGACGTCGACCTTGGTCAGCAACTTCGCGAGTCTCTTTCCGGCCCAACTACTGCCGGTCACCCGTCCGGCGTAGCCGCCGTTCAAGCGACGGCTCCGCTCTGACACCTGCCGGACAGCCGATGCAAACTTGTCGGCCCTTGCTGTCGGTCAGAAGGCGCCGATTGAGCGGCAGCAGTGCACACAGCTTGCTGCCGTCCGATTGCCCCATCAGTTTAGCCGCTCATGCCTTTCTCACAGGAACGCCCGCGCTAACAACGAACCGTTCAACTGCTTCAGAGCAGGCAAGGCCAAAACGCCATAAGGTGAAGATGGTGCTGTATGTGTCATATGGCTCAAGTATGATGTTTGAGCCAACCGGGAACACCTTTTCGTGCTCAACTATATGCATTTCGAGCATGGCCTCCTCCTGAAGCCCCTGACCTGGCTCTGTGAGAACGAGCTCTGTTCCGGTTTGAAGGCCTCGCAAGACCATCTTGCTGGAAATCCATTTGGCGACTAATTGATCATCATCATTCGCATCCAGATTGGATACGACGCCCAGTCGGTGTACAAGACAAGTTCTAAGCTTGTTTAGCGAAAGAACGTGCTCAGTAAAGTTGGGTTTGACCCCGTACTTCTTTTCCAACTCCTGAAGTTTGGCCGGGAAGTGCAATTTGTGATGGCGCTGTGGGGCAACCCGTACAATTTCATCTAAATCAGCGGTGGTTGCCTTACCTTTTTCTGCTATTTGAATAGCGAAGCAGAACGATAAGCATCGCCCCAGAAATTGATCCGTCGCTTCAATTGAGTCACGTAGAAAGCATGTGTTTAACCAACCTACGGCTTTAGATCTAGCCTGCTCGTGGGGAAGGGCGGCCCCATGGGCGGGGCTAAAATTATGAAAGCCCTGTGGCTCGCATTCTTCCTCGGAAACCTTGGCAGCGCCAGCTAAGAGCAAGGTCACAATGTCCAACTGGTGCTGAATTGCGCGCAGGAAGTGCCCTCGCGAACTGTCAAAGTTCAGGTCGATGGTTAACTTTTCTTCGCTCATGGAAGGGCCTGCCGGGACGCTTCACCGCACGGGAAAGTCATATCATTTTGCCGGTCCGCAGCAAGCTGTGGTTAGTCTATAGATCACGCTTTCATCAGTTACGCAAGGCAGTCCTTATCCCTTCAGTCACGTCGACTTCCGCTTAGAAAATTCCTCACACCACGCAATCGCATTCTCAAGATCCTTTTTCAGTTCATCTGGATCTGGCAGCTCTGTAGCGATCTCGTCCGACTGTGAATGCTCGAAGCGCGAATATCGCGTCATCAGTTCATCGAGGAAGGCGCAGTCCTCGGCGCGAATCTTCGCCAAGTCCCTAAGCAGGAGAGTCTTCACGGACCGTCTGAAACGGCCAACAACGTCGCAGAGCAATGTGTACTCGATACTTCGCTCAACGAGTATGCGGAAGTCAGAGCACGCGGCCTTCATCGCAAAATCGTATTCGGCCGTCAGACCGCCTTCATGGAACTTCTTGACCATAGGAAGGCGCTGATCCCTCAGCGCCTTGAAGCCCGGCGCAGGCTTCCTATTTCGAGCACTGAGGTCTTCCGTGACCCCTACAACGCTCCCGAGCCTACGAACCGAGATGACCGTCGGCTCTGCGATCTCTTGCCCATGCACCGCAGCAAACTCGTTATGCTTTTTGACAGCATCTTCGAGAAGGGCCAGCAGAGATAGTCTGTGAGTGAAAACGATCACCTGCCGAGTCTTCGAAAGCGCGACAAGACGACCAACCACCCGCTCTTCGAACTCCTGATCCAACGATGAGACCGGATCGTCGAATACGAATGGCGTTGAGTGACCCGAGCCGAGCATGTCCGCAATGAAAGCAGCAAGCGCCACAATGCGACCTTCGCCCTCGCTGAGGATAGATGAGGCATGCACCTTTCGCTTAGCGCCCTTCAGCGTCAACTGAAAGTTGACCTTGCCTTTGCCCTCGGGTATCGGTTCGGGTACGACCGGAATGCGCTTGCCGCCAAGTAGTTCAAGTTCGGCGGCAAAACGATCGCGATAGCCATTCGCGAGTTCATCCCGCGCTAGGTCGTTCTTCTTCTGCGTTAGAGCATTGGTCCTCGCAAGCTTCTCTGCCGCATCGAGGTCTCGCATCGATTTCAGCCGGATGATCTCGCCCTCGACCAGCGCCTTCTGCTCCGACAGCCACGCCCTCGCCTTGAGTTCCTTGAATTCCTGTTCGAGCTCCTGACGTTTGCCATCCTTCTGAAGGTCGGCGAGCGCCTGTTCCTCCTTTGCGATCAGTTCTTCGAGCCTGGTGATGGCGGTCTCAAGGACACTCCAGTCAACGGGCGGAACCCCGGCAATAGAAGCAGCGACATTCATCGCTTCAAGTCGCAATGCAATTGCCTTGAGGACTCCTTCACCGACTTGCGGATCTACTCGCAGGAACTCAACATCAACCTTCCATTGCTCTGCCGGCGGGAACGCTGGAAGTTCGCCCATCAGCTTCTGCAGCGTTTGCTCGGCTTCTTTTGCCACCGTTTCAAGGCCACCCTTCACAAACGCCTCGAAGTCCTTCATCCGGGTTCTTGCCCCCTCATCGAGCTGCTGATGGCAAAGGACGCAGCGAGCAGGCTCATCGGCAACAGGGAATGGCTCCTCGGGATATGCGAATGTTTCGGAATACACCCGTGCCTGCTCCCACAGGAGCCGCCACGAATCCTTTCCAACGCCGTCCAAGGCGGAGTTAACGAACACCTTCTCCGCGTCCTCGGAAGCCGCCTTTCGCTTCGCTCGCGCATCCATTCTCGCTGCAACCAGCTCTGCGGCCTTGAGCTGTGACAGTCCGTCCTTTAGAGACGTTGTACGGTTCTTGAGGAGAACCAAGCGGCTCTTGTCAGCGTTCAATACCTTTTGCCGCGCCGGAACATCCACTTGTTTTAGTGTCGTCTCAATCTCAAGCCGTCTCTGGTCGTCTTGAGCCGTCCACGCGCAAGCCGCGTCGACTTCGGGTTGCTTTGTCGCGTGACGAACGGATTTCAGAAACGCAGCGGCCGTGGTGCCAACATGAGCAGGTGGCGCCACAGGAAGAAGAGACGGCAACACTGCCTTTCGACGACCAATCTCTGCCGCAACCTCGTCAACAACGCGGATGAGGGTCGAAAGAAACCGCATTCGGCGAGGCTCATAGGAAGCCTCGCTCTTCGACTGCACGTAGCTATTCGCAGTCAAGCTGTCGAAGACCTGAACATTCCGTAGCTTTGGGATTGCCCCTTGTTCCACCGACCACGGCAAGACCGACACCGCTTCATCGAGCGAGGCAGTGATTACGGCGGAGGCAGGTGCAGCAACGTCCGAAAATACGTTCGGATGAATGTCGGGGGTGCTGCGAGTACCGCACACGCTCTTGATCAAACGAGAGAAGCCTGACTTCCCTGCACCATTCATCCCGTAAACGACGACAAGATTTGAGTCTCCGAATTCGAGGGCGGCACCAGCCTTGATGGCATTTACCCCCTGAACCTCATCCACCTTGAGCAACTTCATGGTGAGGCCAGCGGCAGTCGACCCGAGGGCGCCTGTCGGCATCCGTTCAAGGACGACGTCCGGCCTGCCCGTCGCCTCGGCAATGCAAATGCTAGCGAGCGCTGAGATTTCTTCCGGCGTCGGTCTCCTCACAGCGGAAATCAGCCGTGAAGCCGCTGTTTGGACCCACTGCGGGCGATCATCCAACCATTGCTCGAACTCGTCCCGGCCGATCTCCTCAACGCCCTCCATCATCCCGACTCCATATTTTGAGAATGATTTCCGGATAATATCTGGCAACACAACGGTGGTCTATCAGAAGCCTCAACGATCGCTCCGCACCAACACAGCGCCGCCTAGCCCTGCTATGCTACCGGTTGGCTGGATCGAAGCCTGCTGCCCACCTCGGCGCACCCGGACGGGACGATCATTACCTGTTTCGCATTTGAGAAATCCCTAATCCAGCGGGTTTCGGCAGTGGGCACCGAAGGTTCGCGATTGGGTCGGAGTTCCACAAATGCGCCATACCATCCTCATTACCGCCGCCGAAGTCGAAAAACTCAAGCAGCGCGCTCGCAAGCTCAAGAAGGCGAGCGGAATCACTTATAACAAGGCACTGGACGAAGCTGCCAAGGCGGCCGGCTTCGACCACTGGCATCATGTCGCCGAGTCGGCCAAGGCGTTCGCGCCGACCGAGCACGCCTTCCACTTCGGTGTAGTCATCGCTCTCGACATCAAGGACGCTCAGGACTTTCACGACCCATCAGGACGGTTCATCGAGGACGATCTTGCCTTCTCCCTCTGCGCCAACGATATCTACATGCGCGTGCGTGAGGCGGACGGGGACGACGACATCGACCCGAATGACCCGACCTACAAGGAAGACCTCCAAGAGTGGTTGTTCGACGGGCTGATGAATTACGTCTTCTTCCGCTATACGAATCTCGAGTTGCCTGCGAGCGTCGAGGACGTGTTGAAGCTCGCCACCGAGCACTGCTACTGGCCGCCGGAATACATCTGGTACAAGGGCGTCATGCACGACTCTCCGGACGGGGCTGAACTTGCGGACGGCCGCATCATTCACCGCTTCGAGTAACGTGTAGATCGCGACGGTGCCGAGCGCCGTGCGGCAGCCGTCGGCAGCACTGCCGCCGCTCAATCGGCGTAGGCTGGCCGGCAACTCCGGCCGATGGACTGCCCGTGGGATGTCGTGCTGAGTGGCCGCAGCGCTCAGTAAACCGTCGTCGGGCAGCTGAAGAGACGTACATCCGCTCAGGGGCGGGCACGGACGGAGCCCTGAAGAGCCTGGACGACAGCTTTCTGACGACTCCGGGTTCCGTAGTGCAGTAATTTCTGCCGGTCGCTTGGCGTGGCGGCCTGCGGCCCCAGGTCCGGTGGTGCCGCCGCGGCTGGATTGGTACACTGCCGGTCTTTGCGCCCGGCGCTGCCGTGGCGGCTTTTCACGTGATCAGAATCGAACAACTCAACAAGACCTATCGCGTCGACGGACGCGAAGTCAGTGCGCTGACTGACGTCAACCTGGAAATCGGCAAGGGCGAAGTGTTCGGCATCATCGGTCGTTCCGGTGCCGGCAAGAGCACGCTGCTGCGCAGCCTCAACCTGCTCGAACGTCCAACCTCAGGCCGCGTGCTGATCGACGGCGAAGACATCACCCGCTTCGACAGCCGCCGCCTGCATGCCCTGCGCCAGCGCATCGGCATGATCTTCCAGCACTTCAACCTGCTCAACGCGAAGACCGTGGCCGGCAACATCGACTGGCCGCTGAAATGTACCGGCAGTCTCGATGCCGCGCAGCGCGCCGAGCGCGTGGCCGAGCTGCTGGCACTGGTCGGCCTCACGGAGCATGCGAACAAGTATCCCACGCAGCTTTCGGGCGGACAGAAGCAGCGCGTGGGCATTGCGCGTGCGCTGGCCAATCGGCCGCAACTGCTGCTGTGCGACGAGGCCACCTCGGCACTCGATCCCGAGACCACCCAGTCGATCCTGCGTCTGCTGCTCGACATCAACCGCCAGTTCGGCCTCACCATCGTGCTCATCACGCACGAGATGCAGGTCATCCGCACGCTGTGCGACCGCGTCGCGGTGATCGATGGCGGCCGCATTGTCGAGAGCGGCAAGGTGGTGGACGTGTTTCTGCATCCCCGGCACGCGGTTACGCGCGGCATGGTGGCGCAGAGCGACCCGCTGACCGCAGCGATGCTGGACCCCGGGCACGCCTTCGCGAAGGACAAGCTGCGCGGCACGCTGGTACGCCTGACCTATCTCGGCGACGTCACCTACCAGCCCATCCTGAGCCACCTCGCGGCGGCCACGCCGGCGCGCTTCACAATCCTGCAGGGCGAGGTATCGAGCATCAAGGACCTGCCGTTCGGCCAGTTGCTGCTGGAGTTCGAGGGCAGCGAGGACGACATCTCCAAGGTGTTCGCAGAACTGGACCGCTTCGAGATCCACCACGAGGTGCTGCAATGATCGACCTGTCGATGATCGAATGGGGCGACATCGCGTTCGCGACCTGGGAAACGCTGGTGATGACCGGCGTGTCGCTGCTGTTCACCATCCTGCTCGGCCTGCCGCTGGGCATCCTGCTGTTCGTGACCGCGAGCGGCCAGCTGTTGGAGCAGCGCGGGCTGTACCGCGTGCTGTCCTTCATCGTGAATGTGCTGCGCTCGGTGCCTTTCCTGATCCTGCTGATCGTGATGATTCCGGTCACGGTGCTGCTGATCGGCACCTCGCTCGGCGTCGAAGGCGCGATCCCGCCGCTGGTGGTGGGGACCTCGCCGCTGTTCGCCCGGCTGGTCGAGAACGTGCTGCGCGAGGTCGATCGCGGCGTGATCGAGGCCTGCCAGGCGATGGGCATTCCGACGCACCGCATCATCTTCGGCGCACTGCTGCCCGAGGCGATGCCCGGATTGATCGCAGCCACCACCGTCACCGCGATCACGCTGATGTCGTATGCGGCGATGTCGGGCGTGATCGGCGGCGGCGGCCTGGGCGATCTCGCCATCCGTTTCGGCTACCAGCGTTTCCAGACAGAAGTGATGGTGATCACCGTCGCGCTGCTGGTGCTGCTGGTGCAATTCATCCAGCTCGCGGGCGACCGGCTCGTGCTGCGTTTCAGTCGCAAATGATCTTTGCGACATTGACCTTTCCTACGAGGAGCCTTTAATGACCCTGACCATCCGCAAACTGCTGTGCGCCGCCATCGGCACCTTCGCTTTCGCCGCGACGACCCACGCTGCCGACAAGCTGGTGATCGCCGCCACCCCCGTGCCCCACGCCGAGCTGCTGGAGTTCGTCAAGCCGATGCTGGCGAAGGAGGGCGTGGAACTGGAAGTCAAGGTCTTCACCGACTACGTGCAGCCTTCGATGCAGACGAACGAGAAGCGGGTGGACGGCAACTTCTTCCTGCACAAGCCCTACCTGGACGAGTTCAAGAAGAAGCAGAAGAACGACATCCAGACCGTCGTGACGAAGGTCCATGTCGAGCCGTTCGCCGGCTATTCGCTCAAGCACAAGTCGCTCGCCGCGCTGCCCGAAGGCGGCACCGTGGCGCTGCCGAACGACCCGTCCAACTCGGGCCGCGCACTGCTGCTGCTGGCGAAACAGGGCGTGATCACGCTGAAGGATCCGAACAACATCATCGCGACCACCAAAGACATCGTCGCCAACCCGAAGAAGCTGAAGTTCCGCGAACTCGAGGCAGCCACGCTGCCGCGCGTGCTGAACCAGGTCGACCTCGCCCTGATCAACACCAACTACGCGATCCAGGCCAAGCTGAACCCGGTGAAGGATTCGCTGTTCATCGAAGACGCCAGCTCGCCCTACGCCAACCTGCTGGTCGCGCGGGAAGACAATGCCAACAGCCCGGCGATGAAGAAGCTGGCCGCGGCGCTCACGTCCCCCGAAGTGAAGAAGTTCCTCGCCGAAAAGTACCAGGGCGCGGTGGTGCCGGCATTCTGACGGCTCGGGCCGGGCCCCGTGTGGGGCCCGTGCTGCCCAAGGAACGTGCTGGAAACCAGGCCGCCGAGCAACTCCAGCGGAAACGCTCGCGCTGCTTGAAAATCGGGTTGCGCGCAAGCTATGGTTGAACGGGCATGTTCACGTCGTTCCATCAACGGCCTCGTCGCGTTCCTGGAAGATCTTCATCGATGTACGGCAACCTTATTTTTCGGCAGCTGTTCGACGCGGTGTCGTCCACCTACACCTACCTTCTGGGGGACTTGACGACCCGCCACGCAGTCATCATCGATACCGTGTTCGAACAGCATCTCCGTGACTTGGCACTGATCCAGGAACTCGGGCTGACGCTGGTTGCTTCTCTCGATACCCATTGCCATGCCGATCACGTGACGGGTAGTTGGCTGATGCAGCATGCCACCGGCTGTCTGATCGGCATCTCGAAGCGCTATGGAGCCTCCGTATCGGAGGCCAATCTGGTGCTCGAACACGGCGACCGTGTCGATTTCGGTCATCGCCATCTCGAAGTTCGGGCTACACCGGGGCATACCGACGGCTGCCTGACCTTCGTCACCGACGACCGCTGCCTGGCCTTCACCGGCGACTGCCTGCTTATCCGCGCTGCCGGGCGTTGCGATTTTCAGCAGGGCAACGCCAGCCGGATGTTCCACTCGATCACGGAGCAGATTTTCACTCTGCCCGACGATTGCCTGATCTACCCTGCTCACGACTACAGCGGCCGCACCGTCAGCTCGGTCGGCGAGGAAAAGGCGCACAACCCGCGTATCGGCGGCCAAGCGGACGAACGGGATTTTGTCGGGTTCATGCAGAACATGAACCTGCCGCATCCCAAACAGATCGCCGTCGCAGTACCAGCCAATTTGCGCTGTGGGATGCCTGAGGACGGCAAGGTGTCTCCCCCGGCCGACTGGGGGCCGGTCCGTAAGACTTATGCCGGCCTGCTCGAAATCGATCCGGAGTGGGTGGCGCAGCACCTCGATGTACTTTGCGTGCTCGATGTACGCCAACGTGAAGAAATCGACGGTCAGCTCGGGAAGATCCCCGGTGCTCGTTCGATTCCACTCGGTGAACTCACCAGGCGGATCGACGAAGTCCCCCGCGACCGGCCGGTGATCGCCGTGTGCCACTCGGGCATGCGTTCGGGGCAAGCGACCGTGATCTTGCGCGAGGCGGGCCTCGCAAAGGTCGCCAACCTCCACGGTGGCATGCTCTTGTGGCAACAGATGGCGCTGCCCGCGGAGTTTGGCTAATACAAGCCTAATGCAGCCTGTGCAAACTCGTGATGAGTTGTGCCCCCGGCGATTTACATTTCCGGGTCGGGTCACGTCGCGCGATTGATCGCACCTGTCGTATTCCGACAAGTTAAGGCCCCAGCGCTGATTTATCGTCGGTTTTCGTAACACCCACCGGGAACCGACATGAACCAGATCTTCATCGACGATATTCACGCAGACGCGCAGGTCGGCATCTATCCGCACGAGCTGGTCGGTTCGCAGCCCGTGTCGATCACCTTGCGCCTGGGCATCGGCGGACGGGCGGCGCGCAGCGACCGCATCGAGGACACGATCGACTACGCGGAACTGGTCGGGCGACTGCGCGGGTACCTCGCGGAGCGTCGTTTCGCATTGCTGGAACACCTTGCCGACTCGCTCGCGGGCGTGATCTTCGAGGAGTTCCGTCCGAGCTGGATCAGCCTGTCGGTGCACAAGCCCCAGGTGCTCGAAGGAGTGGGGCGCGTCGGCGTGATGATCGAACGCCAGTACGACGAATACGTCGCCCAGGCGCCTTTCCCGCTGCAGCAGGCGGCCTGATTCCCATTCAAAAACCGATCAGCCCCCGACCCCATATCCCCGGGCCGATCACGGCCCCGACAAGAATGAATTCCGTTTATGGAAAGATGCCAGGAAGCACGCGAAGGTCACTCTCCCTCTCAACCCCACTTTCCCTCGCGTGCGGCGTCTTTCCTTTTTATTCCCGGCAGCATGACCTCCAGGAGAACACGGTGACCAGGGATGCCGCAAAGAAGCTGAAGGAGGCTTTCGCCGGCGCGCAGGACGAGGCGCAACGCAAGGCGGCCGCCGTGGCCCTGCTGCGGCACAGTCTCGATCTCGGGCACCGGCGGTTGTCGTTGAAGCGGCTGGAAACTGCCATCAGCTGCGGGGTCGCGCCCGATGACGA
Organism: Aromatoleum toluvorans; assembly: GCF_012910905.1. Taxonomy (GTDB): domain Bacteria; phylum Pseudomonadota; class Gammaproteobacteria; order Burkholderiales; family Rhodocyclaceae; genus Aromatoleum; species Aromatoleum toluvorans. The sequence continues at coordinate 46,989 of NZ_WTVN01000013.1, read as the reverse complement.
GGACCTCCACCGCTGTGCGGATCTTGTGTTGAAGGTCAGCGATCCGGGCATCCATGCCCGCCTGGCGCAGCTGAGCCGTCAGCTCGCGGCGATGCGCTGTTCCGCCGCGGCATGAGCAGGGAAGGCGAGGGCATGGCGAACGACCCGGGCACCAAGGCTCCCGAGCACGGGGGCAGGCTGCGGGCGGCTGCAGCCCATTACGGCATTCCCCTGTCCGATTGGCTCGACCTGTCGACCGGAGTGAGCCCTTACGGTTGGCCGGTGCCACCGCTTTCCGCCCGCTCGTGGGCGCGTTTGCCCGAAGAGGACGACGGCCTCGAGGCCGCCGCCGCTAGCTACTACGAGAGCCGGAACGGGCTCGCCGTGGCCGGATCGCAGGCCGCGATACAGGCGCTTCCGCAGCTTTTCCCGCACGGTTCGGTGACCTGCCTGTCGCCGCTCTACAACGAACACCCTCATGCATGGAGGGCGCAGGGGCACGCGGTTCGCCTGCACCCTGCCGGCGACCTGCGCGGCGCACTGGCCGCCGGCACGCCGCATATCGTGCTCTGCAATCCCAACAATCCCACGGGGCAACGCTACGGCGGCGCCGAACTGCTGGAGGCGGCCGCGGCGCTCAGGGCGCGCGGCGGCGTCCTGGTCGTCGATGAAGCCTTCATCGATGTGAATCCGGAGGAAAGCCTGGCCGCCGTCGCCGGTTCGGATGCGGCGCCGAACCTGATCGTGCTGCGCTCGCTGGGCAAGTTCTTCGGTCTGGCCGGCGCGCGGGTCGGCTTCCTGTTCGCGTCGGCGGACTTGCGCGCGCGCCTGGCATTCCGGCTCGGGCCGTGGACGATTGCGGGCCCCTCGCGCGAGGTCGCACGGCTGGCGTTGTCCGATCGTTCATGGCAAGGCGACATGCGCCGGCAGCTGCGCGAAGCCGGGCAGCGCCTGGTGCAGATGCTCGAACCGATGGGCGTGATGGGCGCGACGCCGCTGTTCGCAACGGTCTCTTCACCGCGCGCGGGCGAAGTCCACGACGTCCTGGCCGGGGCCGGGATCCTGACCCGGTATTTCAGGGACCACGCGCTGATCCGGTTCGGACTTCCCGACTCGGAGACCTCGTGGGAGAGGCTCGCGGCCGCGTTGGCCGAAGCGCGGGATCGCCGCATGTAGGCGCAGGCCCGGTGTCAGCCGCGTGACAAAGTGTCCCGTCGGCAACACCGCAGCGGCGTGCAGCCCCCGATTCGGAGGCGGCGGGGCTGTGGCCCGGAGTTTGCTGTGGATCGCGTAGACCTTGCTTTCCGGCAGGGAACCCACCGCGACACAGGGAATACCGATGACCTTTGCCTCATGCGCATCGTCGATCTCCGCCGCCCCCGCCGTAGCCCTGGTAGACGCGCCGGCGCGGCTGCATCTCGGATTCCTCGACCCGAACGCCTCGCTCGGCCGCCGCTTCGCGAGCCTCGGCCTCGTCATCGACGGAATGAGCACGCGCGTGAGCGTGTCGGCTGCGGCGCACGACGCCATCGTGGTGCCTGCCGGTTGCGCCGACGACGTCCGTGAGCGCATCGCGCGGCATCTGGCGACGCTGCGGTCCGAGACCGGGGCGGACACGCCCGTGCGCGTGGTGCTGCATGGCGGCCCGCCCGCACACGCCGGCTTCGGCTCCGGGACGCAGCTCGCGCTCGCGCTGGGGCGCGCGTTCGGCGCTTGTCACGGGCTCGACCTCGACACCCGGCGCATCGCCGCCTTGCTGGCGCGGGGCGGTCGATCCGGTGTCGGCATCGCCGGCTTCGACCGGGGAGGGCTGCTGCTCGACGGTGGGCCGGGGGCTGCAGGCGCGACGCCGCCGCTGCTTGCCCGCATCGCCTTCCCGCAAGCCTGGCGGGTGCTGCTGGTGCTCGACGAGCGTTGCGACGGCCTGCACGGCACCGACGAGCGCGTCGCGATGGACCGCCTTGCGCCTTTCCCGCGCGAGCTGGCTGCCGAGCTCTGCCATCAGGTCGTGATGCGCGTGCTGCCCGGCACGATGGAGGCGGACTTCGAGCCGTTCGCCGAGGGCGTGTCGACGCTGCAGCGGATCATCGGCGACTACTTCGCGCCGGCGCAGGGGGGCTCGATGTACACCAGCCCGGCCGTCGAACGCGTGCTTGAGTGGATCCGCCCGCGCTATTGCGCCGGCATCGGGCAGAGCTCGTGGGGGCCGACCGGCTTCGCGATCCTGCCGTCGGCGGAGCGCTGCGCCGAGGCCGTCGCCGCCGCGCGCGCGGCCGGCGTCGTCGATCCGGCGCTGCGGCTGGTCGTCGTGGCCGGGCGCAACCACGGTGCGCGGCTCGACGACCGACCTTCTGCTCCTCGGGACGGCCGCGGCAGCGCCTGATCGCGCTTCCGGCCGTTCCCTTTTTATCGATTTTCCTTCGCCACGGACGGACCCCATGCCAGCCCGATACATCCTCCACATGTTCACCCCTTCCGCCCAGATGAGCCCGTTCGACATCAACATGGCGGTCGACGCGGGCTACGACGTGGTCGTGCCCTATTGCGACGTGAGCGCCGCGGAGATCCGCGGCCTTACGCAGGACGCGATCTTCTCGCGCGGACCGAAGGGCGTGAAGGCCACCGGCATCTTCATCGGCGGGCGCAACGTGATGCTCGCGTCCGACATGCTGGAGACGGCGCGTGCCGCGATGGTGCCGCCTTTCGAAGTGTCGGTGATGGCCGATCCGAGCGGCTCCTACACGACCGCGGCGGCTCTGGTTGCCTGCGTCGAGCGGCAGCTGCAGCGTGCGCATGACACGAGCTTCGCCGGGAAGAGGGTGCTCGTGCTCGGCGGTACCGGCACGGTCGGGCGCATCGCCGGCGTCCTCGCCGCGGGGCTCGGTGCGGAGGTGTCGCTCGGCCATCACGCGAAGCTGGCGTCGGCCGAGGCCGCTGCCGCGGAGACCGGTCAGCGCTTCGGCTGCGTGCTGGCCGGTGCCGATGCGAGCACGCCGGAGGCACGCCGCGCGGCACTCGCGGGGGCCGACATCGTGCTGGCGGCGTCGGTGGCCGGCGTCCAGGTCGTCTCGGAAGCGGAACGCGCGGCCGCCGCCCAGCTGCTCGTCGCGGCGGACGTCAATGCGGTGCCGCCCGAGGGGATCGCCGGGGTCGGCGTCATGGACGACGGCAAGCAGCTGCCCGAAGGACGGGGCGTGGGCATCGGCGCGCTCGCGATCGGCAACGTCAAGTATCAGGTGGAGCACCGGCTGCTGCGCTCGATGCGCGAAGGCGACAAAGCGGTCTATCTCGGTTTCCGCGAAGCCTTCGCGATGGCACGCGAGGTCATCGCCGAGAAAGACGGCCAGTGATGGCGGAGCCGCGCGTGCCCCCGTTGCTCGCCGTCGCCGGACTCTCGGCGCGCATGCTGGCCGAGGCGGCGCGCGCCAGCGGCTATCGGGTGATCGCGCTGGATCTCTTCGCGGATCGCGACACGCGCCGCGTAGCGGAAGTGTGCCTGCCGATCGGGGACGCGGCGAGTCTCGTGATCGACGGCGACGCGCTGGTCGACGCCCTGGGCCGTGCCCGCACCGCGGGGGCGCAGGCGTGGGTGGCGGGGAGCGGCTTCGACGGACATCCGGAACTCCTCGCGGCAGGGCAGGCGGTGCTGCCGCTCGCGGGCAATCCACCCGAGGTCGCCGCGCGCGTGCGCGATCCGGCGCAGTTCTACGGGCGCCTCGCGGCGCTGGGCATCCCCCACCCGCAGACCCGCTGCGAGCGTCCACCGTCGCCGCGTGGCTGGCTGCGCAAGAACGCGGCGAGCAGCGGCGGCTGGGACGTCCGTGCGGCGCGTCCGGACGATGCCGACGCGGAATCTTCGATCTATTACCAGCGCATCGCCGCGGGCGCGCCGATGTCGGCGCTCTTCGTGGCCGACGGCCGCCGCAGCCGGCTCGTCGGCGTCAATATGCAGATCGTGCGGCCGTTCTGCGGGCGTCCCTTCGTGTTCCACGGCTGTATCGGGCCGGTCGGCGTCGCGCCGTCCGTCCGTTGCGCGCTGGAGGCGATGCTCGACGCGCTGGTTGCCGATTTCGGCCTGCGCGGCTTGAACGGGCTCGACTTCCTGCTCGACGACGACGAGATCCGCGTGATCGAACTCAACCCCCGCCCGCCGGCGAGCATCGCGCTGTATCCCGACGCGTTGCCGGAGGGATTGCTGCGGGCCCACGTCGAGGCGAGCCTCGACGGCCGCTTGCCGGCGCCCGAACGGCATGCCGCCGCGGACATGCGCGGCTTCGAGACCGTGTTCGCGCAGCGCGCCTGGAGCGTCGGCGCGCCGGAATCGGCGGTGCTTGCGCAGCAGACGTGGTGCCACGACCTGCCGGTGAGCGACACGAGCATCGGGCGCGGCGAGCCGCTGTGCACGGTCTCAGCCGCCGGCGGCAATGCAGACGAAGTCGAGGCGCTGCTGTCGCGGCGGCGCCGGCAGATACCCTTCCTCATGGAGCAGGCGAATGAACGAAGCAGCGAAAGTGCTCGCGGCCGAGCGCTCGAGTGTCAATGAACTCGCGGCACCGCTCGTCACGCGGCTGATCGGCCGCGCGGACGAGTGGCGGCTCGACGTGCAGCGGACGGATGCGGGCGTCACGATCGTCGATGCCGGGATCAACACGCGCGGCAGCGTCGCCGCGGGGCTCGCGGTCGGCGAGATCTGCATGGGCGGGCTCGGCCGCGTGCGCCTCGCGTCGGGCGGCGAGGGCGGTAGCGAAGGCAGCTGGCCGACGTGGGTCGAAGTCGCCAGTTCGCAGCCGGTGCTCGCGTGCCTCGCGAGCCAGTACGCGGGCTGGAGCCTCTCGGCGAGCAAGGAGGAGGGCGGGGGCCGGAAGTTCTTCTCGCTCGGCTCCGGTCCGGCGCGCGCGCTCGCGTGCCGGGAACCCTTGTTCGAGGAACTCGGCTACCGCGACCGCGTCGGCCCGGCCGTGCTGGTGCTCGAGGTCGACCGCGCGCCGCCGCCGGTCGTGATCGACAAGATCCTGCGCGACTGCGGCCTCGAACCGTCGCAGCTCACGCTGGTGCTGACGCCGACGACGAGCCTCGCCGGCTCGACACAGGTCGTCGCGCGCGTGCTCGAAGTCGCGCTGCACAAGGCGCATGAACTGGGTTTTGCGCTGGGCGACATCGTCGACGGCAGCGCCCGCGCGCCGCTGCCGGCGCCGAGCCCGGACGCGGGCGTCGCGATGGGGCGCACGAACGACGCGATCCTCTACGGCGGCCAGGTTCACCTGACGGTCGCCGGCGACGACGAGGCGGCGCGCGAGCTCGCGCACAAGCTGCCGTCATCGACTTCGCGCGACTACGGGCGCTCGTTCGCCGACATCTTCCGCGACTACGAATACGACTTCTACCGCATCGACGGGGCGCTGTTCGCGCCGGCCGAGGTCTGGGTCAGCAGCCTTGTGAGCGGGCGCACGTGGCACGCCGGCAAGCTCGACATGGGCTTGCTGCGGCGTCTGTGGCTGGACGAGGCATGACGCCCCTCGACCTCTCGGCGCCCGGGCGCCCCCGCGTGGCGATCCTGACCGACGAGACGGGCTGGCATACCACCCGTTTGCGCCGGGCGCTGGCGCGCCGCGGTTACGAAGGCCGCTGCGCGGACCTCGAGGATTGCCGCTTCGACACCTCCCGGGCCGGCCCCGGCATCGTGATCCCCGGCTTCGGGCGCACGCTGCCGGTGGCCGCGATCGTGCGCGGCATCGCCGGCGGCAGCCTCGAACAGGTCACGAAGCGGCTCGGCATCCTGCACGCGCTGCGCGAGCTCGGCGTGCCGGTCTATAACGATGCGCGGGCAATCGAGCGCAGCGTCGACAAGTCGATGACGAGTTTCCTGCTGCACCGCGCCGACATCGCGTCGCCGCCGTCGTGGGCACTGGAGTCGGAGGCCGAGGCGCGGCGGCTGGTGATGGCCGAGACGGCGGCCGGCCGCTGCCTCGTGCTGAAACCGCTGTTCGGATCGCAGGGCAAGGGCCTGCAGCGCGTCGGCTGCGTCGACGGCCGCCCGGTGCCGCTGCCCGATCTCGCGGACTACGGCCGGCTCGCCTATCTGCAGCGCTTCGTGCCGCAACCCGAGGGGCCGGGCGCGCCGGGTTTCGACTGGCGCGTGCTCGTGGTCGGCGGACGGGCGGTCGCGGCGATGCGGCGCGTGAGCGCGCACTGGGTCAGGAACGTCGCGCAAGGGGCACGCTGCCAGGCGGCGCAGGTCACGCCCACGCTCGCGACGCTTGCGGAAGGCGCCGCCACCGCACTCGGCATGGATTACGCCGGGGTCGATCTCGTGCCCGACGCAAGCGCGCCGCACGGCGCACAGGTGCTCGAAGTGAATGGTGTCGCGGCGTGGCGGGGGCTGCAGTCGGTGACGGGTTTCGACATCGCGCAGGCGATGGTGGACGATCTCCTCGGCCGTCGCCTGGGCGTCGCCCTGTCGCCGGCCGACGCGCTCGAGCGCGCGGGGTAGCGGCGATGGACGCGATCGACGAACGGCTCGCCCACGGGCGGGCCGCGTTCCTGTGGGCCTGCGGGCTCGACGTCGCGGTGCGCAAACCCGGCAACGTCAGCCGCCACTCGGGCGGCCACGGCATGCAGGCGCAGGCCTTTCTCGCGAGCGCGGAGGTGTCCGCCGGGCCGCTGTTCGCGCGCGGGGTGCCCGTCGGCGAGCGCATCGAGGCGGCGGTCGCGGCGACGCGCGCAGCAGTCGGCTGCAACACCAACCTGGGCATCCTGCTGCTGTGTGCGCCGATCGCGGCGGCGCTCGAGGCCGTCGCGAGCCGGGACGCTTCGCGGTGCATCGATTCCGCCGCCTTGCGCGGCGCGCTGCAGACGGTGCTCGCGGACCTCGATCTCGACGACGCGCGCGCCGCCTATCGCGCGATCGCCCTCGCGAACCCCGGCGGGCTCGGGCAGTCGGGCGAGCAGGACGTCGCGGACGAGCCGACGATCGATCTGCGCGCCGCCATGACGCTCGCCGCCGGGCGCGACAGCATCGCCCGCCAGTATGCCAACGGCTATGCCGACGTGTTCGATCACGGCCTCGCCGCGCTGGGCGCCGAAGCGCTGACGGGCGAGCATCTCGCGCGCGCGGTGCAATCGGTTTTTCTCACGTTTCTCGCGACCTGGCCCGATACACACATTGTGCGAAAACTCGGTCCTGCCGCGGCGCAGACTGTCACCGCCGAGGCCGCCGCGTGGCTCGGCCGCTTCCACCGTGAACATGGCGTCGGGGAGTCGGCCGGGTTCGCCGCGTGGGACGAGCGCCTGAAAAGCACGGGAATCAACCCCGGAACGAGCGCGGACCTGACCGTCTGCACGCTTTTTGCGGGTGCATTGCTGCGGCCGGACGCAATTGGCCTGCGCGTGGCCGAAAGTTGGCATAAAACGTGAGTTCACCTGCTCCGACATCGGGTTCATTCCGACGTCCGGAACTTCGGTGTCCCCCCGATGAGGGACATCGGATGAAACACTCAAAGGAGAAACATGCAATGGCAAAAATCGATCGCATGCTGGTAGGTGAGTCGCTGGTGGGAGACGGCAACGAGGTTGCGCATATCGACCTCATCATCGGGCCGCGCGGCAGCCCCGCGGAATCGGCGTTCAGCCACGCGCTGACGAACAACAAGGACGGCTTCACCTCGCTGCTCGCGGTGGTCGCGCCCAACCTGATGACGAAACCGCCGACGGTGATGTTCAACAAGGTCACGATCAAGGGCGCCAAGCAGGCCGTGCAGATGTTCGGGCCGGCACAGCGCGGGGTCGCGATGGCGGTCGCCGACAGCGTCGAGGACGGGACGATTCCGGCGGACGAGGCGGACAACCTGTTCCTCTGCGTCGGCGTCTTCATCCACTGGCTCGCCGAGGATGACAAGAAGATCCAGGACTACAACTACCAGGCGACGCGCGAGTCGATCCAGCGGGCCGTGGCGGGCCAGCCGAGTGCGGCGGAAGTGGTCGCGAAGAAATCCTCGATGGCGCACCCGTTCGCTGCACACGTGTAAGCGATGGCGGCAGGCCGCGAGGTGCGCGGCCAAGCCCACGCAAAAAAGCCGAAGGCGTCCTTCGGCTTTTTTGCTGCGTGCGACGGCCGTTCAGTCGGTGCGCGGGTGCGGCACGAGCCCGGTGCCGAGCAGGTGCAGGACTTCGGCGGTGCGACGCGGCAGCTGATCCGCCACTGCGCGCGTCCGTTCGATGACCACGCCGACACCATCGACGTCGTCGAACTTGCCCGGCTTCGTCACCGCCACCCGCAGCCAGTGGGCGCCGAAGCGCGTCAGGAGCAGGTTCGAGATCGCCTCGGCGAAGGCTTCGAGGAGCTGGAAGCGATGCGTCTGCAACAGCTCGCGCAGCGCCGCGCGCACCTCGCCGTAGTCGATCGTGTCGCCGATCCGGTCGGTGCTGCACGCAAGCGCGCGCGGTATGCCGGCGGCCAGATCGATGCGAACCGGCTGCGGCTCGTGCAATTCGTTGTCGCAGATGCCGATGACCGTGTTGCCGCGGAAACCGTCGATGAAGATCACGTCCATGGCGGCGGGTGCGCCGGCGGGGGACGACACGGCGCCTGTCGGCAGCCGCAGCAGGGGATGGGTGGCGTGCAAGATGGCGCTCCGGCGAAGGGTTTTCGGGGGGGAAGTGGGGGTGCCACATGCGACGGGAAAAACCTGTGTCACCCGATCGGGTCAAAGCGAGATTCGCGCCATGTCACAAAGCGGCGCAGGATGCTGCGGTGCGGAATATAAGAATCCGCTTTTGCGTCCTCGCCACGGCCGAACTCGGCTTATACTCCAAATGCTTCATGGGGTAATTTGCCCAAAAATAAATCGCCGCCCGCTGGGCGTCCCCGGGTACTCGGCGGGGAAAACGGTGGCCGCGAAGGTCGATGGGGTGCGTCAGACACCCTGCGCCGGCAGCGGACGAGACGTAGGCTTTTGGAGGAGGAGACCGTTGTGATGTCGTCGATGCTTGAGCCCCGGGGCCACGCGCACCGGGTCCATGAGGTGGTTGAAGGCCGTGGAAGCGGAACCACCGACCTGGTGACGAGTTCCTGGGCCCGCTGCCTCAAGGATTACCACCTCGACCCCGACAAGCCCCTGCAACCGACGGTGCTCGCCGAGCGTGCGCTCGAGGAGCGGAGAAAGCGCTCCGCCGATGTCATCGACTGCGCGAAACTCGAAATGACCACCCTGTACCAGCAGCTCGGCGACCGCGAGTCGGCCGTGGTGCTGGTGGATACCGAAGGCACCATCCTGCACATGGTCGCCGCGCCCGAGTTCGCGCGCGAGATGGGCAAGGTCGGCTTCTGCCCGGGCGCGGTGTGGAGCGAGTCGACGGTCGGCACCAACGGCATGGGCACCTGCCTCGTCGTGGGCGAGCCGGTCGCGGTGCGGCAGCAGGACCATTTCTTCGGCGTCTATACGACGTTGACCTGCTCGGCCGTGCCGATTTTCGACCCCGATGGCGCCCTCGTCGCGGTGCTCGACGTCACCAGCCGCTCGCAGCTGATGCAGCAGCACTCGCTGGTGCTGCTCGGCATGACCGCCCAGATGATCGAGAACCGGCTCATCGACCTGCGTTTTCGCGAAGCGTGCCCGGTCCATTTCCACAGCCGCCCGGAGTTCGTCTATACGCTGCACGAGGGCAAGCTGGTCGTCGCCGACGACGGCAGCATCCGCGCGGCCAACCGCAGCGCGCTGTTCCAGCTCGGTTACCCGTCGGTGCATGCGATCCGCGGCAAGAAGATCGACGAGGTGTTCCAGACGACCCTGGCGGACATCCTGCAGCGCAGCGCCCGCAGCTCCTTCCATCCGGTGCCGACCTTCTGCACGCAGCGCTCGAACCGTTTCTTCGTCGTCGCGCAGGAGCCGGCGACGCTGTCCGTGCCGAGCGTCGAGCGCGCGGGCACGAGGCAGGTTGTTGCCAGCCTGCCCCCTGTCCGCGGGCCGGAATGCGCGTTCGGCGACGATCGCATCCTGTCGCAGCTGAACGTGGCCGCGCGCGTCATCGCCAGGCAGATCCCGGTGCTGCTGCATGGCGAGACCGGTGCGGGCAAGGAAGTATTCGCGCGCGCCCTGCACAAGGGCAGCCCGTTCGCATCGGGCGCCTTTGTCGCGGTGAACTGTGCGTCGCTGCCCGAAAGCCTGATCGAGAGCGAGCTGTTCGGCTACCGCGCCGGGGCCTTCACCGGGGCGCAGCGCACCGGGCGGCGCGGCAAGATCCTGCAGGCCGACCGCGGCACCCTGTTCCTCGACGAGATCGGCGACATGCCGCTGACGCTGCAGGCCCGGCTCTTGCGTGTACTCGATGAGCGCCAGATTTCGCCGCTCGGCACCGAGGAGACGATCCCCGTCGACTTCCAGCTCGTCAGCGCAAGTCACCGCAACCTGCCGAAGCTCGTCGCCGACGGGGTGTTCCGCGAGGATCTGTATTACCGCCTGTCCGGCCTGGAGGTGTCGCTGCCGCCCTTGCGCGAGCGCGCCGACAAGCGCGAGCTGCTGTATCGGGTCCTGCAGGAGGAGGCTGCGGGGCAGCGCATGACGATCGATCCGGATGCCGAGGCCTTGCTGATGAGTCACCCGTGGCCGGGCAATCTTCGCCAGCTGCGCCACGTGCTGCGGACCGCGGTCGTGCTCGCGGCGGGCGACCGGTTGCGGCTCGAGGACCTGCCGCCGGCCCTGCGGCAACGCATTGCAGCGCGCCCGGAGCCGATGGCCGTGCCGCCTGCGGCGCTGCGCGAGCCGGAAGCGGTTGCGGGGAGCGAGCTCGGTGGCGATTCCGGAGACGACGAATTGGCGGCGCTCAATCCGGTTCAGGCCAGCGAGCGCGCGGTGTTGCTCGGCCTGCTCGAACAACAACGCTGGAATGTGAGTAATGTCGCCAAAGCCCTCGACATCAGTCGAAACACCCTGTATCGCCGATTGCATCGACTCCGCATCCCGCTCTCCCACAGCGACTTCCCGGTCCAGTGAGGATGTTCCGGGGGCTGCTCCGCCGCATGTGCCGGAGGAGCATGTCCCCACCGGCGGCACCGCGGGCGATGCCGCGCAGCGCGACCGCTGGGCGTGGGCGCTGACCGGGTCGGGACATTACCTCGACGAAGCGCTGGAGCTCGCGTTCCGCCTGCCGAACGTCGATTTCTTCCTGTCGGCCGCGGCGGAGGAGGTGCTGCCCCTGTACGGCCACCGCATCGACGCGATGAAGGAGCGCTTCCGCGTGTTCCGCGACAAGAGCGCGAGCTCGGTGCCCGTCGGCATGCTGTACGACGACGTCTATCACACCGTCGTGATCGCGCCGGCCACCAGCAACACCGTCGCGAAATGCGCCGTCGGCATCTCCGATACCTTGCCGACGAACATGTTCGCGCAGGCGGGCAAGCTCGGCATCCCCGGCATCGTATTTGCGTGTGACACCGAACCGGTGGTGGTCACGAAGAGCCCGCGCGAGTGGGTGGAGCTGCGTCCGCGCAACATCGACCTCGAGAACGTGGAGCGGCTGCGCCGCATCGACCACTGCCGGGTCGTCGAATCGGTCGCCACGCTGGAGCAGGCCCTGAATGCACGTCTTGCGGAGCTTTCGCTGAAATGAATCTGCCCCCACGAGCCCGGCGGGAGGCCTGATGGAACACATTGTCCTGCTCACGGGACGCCTTGCGCAGCCCGCCCTCGAACGCGTGCTCACCGGCATGGCACCCGCGCCCTTCACGTGGGAAGTGCGCGAGATCGGCCTGCAGGTCGCCGGCCTGATGACGGCCGACATGATCCGCCGGCGCGTCCCGGCGCCGGTCGCCGCCAACCGCGTGCTCGTGCCGGGGCGCTGCCGCGGCGATCTCGACGCGCTGTCGGCCCACTACGGCGTGCCGGTCGAACGCGGGCCCGACGAGCTCAAGGACATTCCGCAGTACTTCAATCGCAGCCCCTCCGCGGGGCGCCTCGATACCTACGATATCGACATCTTCGCGGAGATCGTCGACGCGCCCCGCCTGGACGTCGCGGCGATCGTCGAGCGCGCGCGGCGCTTCGCCGCGGACGGCGCGAACGTCATCGACCTCGGCTGCCTGCCGGCGACTCCCTTCCCGCAACTCGAAGACGCGGTCGGCGCACTGAAGGCGGAAGGCTTCCGCGTCAGCGTCGATTCGCAGGACAGCGACGAGCTGCTGCGCGGCGGACGGGCCGGCGCGGACTACCTGCTGAGCCTGACCGCCGACACGCTGTGGGTCGCCGACGAGGTCGCCGCCACGCCGGTGCTGATCCCGCGCGAACCGGGCGACGAGGCCTCGCTGTACGTGGCGATCGAGACGCTCGCGCGCCGGGGGCGGGCCTTCCTTGCCGACGCGATCCTCGACCCGATCCCGTTCGGGCTGCTCGGTTCGCTGTGCCGCTACCAGCGGCTGCGCGAGCGCTTCCCCGACGTCGCGATCATGATGGGCATCGGCAACGTCACCGAACTCACCGAGGCCGACACCAGCGGCATCAACGCGATCCTCTTCGGCATCGCCGCCGAACTGCGCGCCGGCGCGGTGCTGACGACTCAGGTCAGCTCGCATGCGCGCCGCGCGGTGCGCGAGGCCGACGTCGCCCGGCGCGTGATGTACGAGGCGCGCGAGAGCAGCTCGCTGCCCAAGGGAATGACCGATGCGCTGATGACGGTGCACGCGAAGCGTCCGTTCCCGGACACGCCCGAAGAGATAGCCGCCACCGCCGCCGCGATCCGCGACCCGAGCTTCCGCGTGCAGGTCTCCGAGCGCGGCCTGCACATCTACAACCGCGACGGCCACCACGTGGATACCGATCCGTTCGCGCTCTATCCGCGGCTCAAGCTCGACGGCGACACCGGCCACGCGTTCTACCTCGGCGTGGAGCTCGCGCGGGCCGAGATCGCGTGGTCGCTCGGCAAGCGCTACGTGCAGGACCAGCCGCTCGACTGGGGCTGCGCGACCGAGCGCCGTGCGGACGACCTCCTGCACCAGTGCGCGCCGGGGCCGACGAAGCAGGTACCCGCCACCCAATCCCAATCCCGATCGAATCACGCGCCCGAGGTCGCACCGCACCCATGATCTTCGAGACCATCGTCACCACCGTCGATGCCGGCGGGCGCCCGCACTGCGCGCCGATGGGCGCGCGCTACGCCGGCGACCAGGTCGTGCTGATGCCGTTCCGGCCGTCGGCGACGCTCGACAACATCCTCGCGAGCGGCGTCGCGGTGATGAACCTCACGACCGACGTGCGCGTGTTCGCCGGCTGCGTCACGGGCCGACGCGAGTGGCCGACGCTGCCCGCCGAGCGCATCGCCGGGCACCGCCTCGCCGGTGCGCTGGCGCACGTCGAACTCCGGCTCGACGCCTGCGACGAGGACCCGCAGCGGCCGGTGCTGCATTTCTCCCGCGTGTGCGAACGCACGCACGCGCCGTTCCCCGGCTTCAACCGCGCCCAGGCGGCCGTCGTCGAAGGGGCCGTGCTCGTGAGCCGGCTGCGCATGCTGCCGGCCGAGAAGGTCGACAGCGAGATGGCCTATCTGCAGATCGCGATCGACAAGACGGCCGGGCCGGCCGAGCGCGAGGCGTGGGGGTGGCTCACCGAGGCGGTCGCCGCGCACCGTGGCGCGGACCGGGCCGCGGCATGATCCGCCTCCTCGCAAGCGTGCGCGACCGCGGCGAGGCGCTCGCCGCCGCGTCGGGAGGCGCCGATTTCATCGACCTCAAGGAACCGAGTGACGGCGCGCTCGGCGGCCTGCCGCCCGCGCGCATCCGCGAGATCGTCGCCGCGCTGCGCGACGCGCATCCTGCGCTGCCGCTGAGCGCGACCATCGGCGACCACCCGGCCGACGCGGCCGACGAGATCGACGCGCGCGTGGATGCGGTCGGCGCGTGCGGCGTCGATTACGTCAAGGTCGGCGTCGCCGGCGGCGACACGCGGGCGCAGCGCGCGCTCCTCGCGCGGCTCGCGGACTCGCCGTGGGCGGTCGTGCCGGTGTTCATTGCCGACCGCGGGCTCGACCCGGCCCTCGTCGAAGCCGCCTGCGAGCTGCCGTTTCCCGCGCTGATGGCCGACACCGAGGACAAGCGGGCGGGGAGCCTGTTCGACTGCGTGAGCGAGGCCGCGCTTGCCGCGTTCGTCGAACGCGTGCGCGGCGCGGGAAAGCTCGTCGGGCTGTCGGGGGCGCTGCGCGAGCACCATCTGCCCCGCCTCGCGTTGCTGGCGCCGGACTTCGCGGGTTTTCGCGGGGCGCTGTGCCACGGCCCGCGTACCGGCGTGCTCGATCCCGATGCACTGCGGTCGGTGCGCCGGGCGCTGCATCGCCTGTCCGCCCGCCATTCACCCTGCATTGACGAGGGCGCTCGCCGGATTGCCCCGTCGTTGTTCTGACAGGGCCGTGCGGTTCAGGACAGGCGCTGCAGGAACGCGCGGGTGCGCGGGTGAGACGGGTTGCCGAACAGCGCGGCCGGTTCGCCGGCCTCGACGATGTCGCCGCCGTCCATGAAGATGACCCGCGTCGACACGTCGCGGGCGAACGCCATCTCGTGCGTGACGACCAGCATGGTCATGTGTTCCTCGGCCAGCTCGCGCATGCTGCGCAGCACCTCGCCGGTGAGTTCCGGGTCGAGCGCCGAGGTGGGTTCGTCGAAGAGCATGATGTCCGGCGCCATGGCCAGCGCGCGGGCAATGGCGACGCGCTGCTTCTGGCCGCCGGAGAGGCGCGACGGGTAGCTGTCGCGCTTGTCGAAGAGGCCCACCTTGCGCAGCAGCTCGTCGGCGACCGGCACGATCGCATCGCGCGCCAGGCCCTTGACGGTTATCGGCGCCTCGATCAGGTTCTGCAGCACGGTCAGGTGCGGGAACAGGTTGAAGTGCTGGAAGACCATGCCCATGCGGCGGCAGATGCGGCGCGCCTCGGCTTCCGGCACGTAGCGGCAGTGGCCGGCGGCGTCGGTGGCGACCAGCGTGTCGCCTTCGATGACCACCTCGCCGCGGTCGATCGTCTCCAGGTGATTGAGGCACCGCAGCAGCGTGCTCTTGCCCGAACCCGAGGGGCCGATCACCGCCACCACTTCGCCCTTGCCGACGGTGAGCGACACGCCGCGCAGCACTTCGTGGTCGCCGAAGCGCTTGTGCAGGTCGCGGGCGACGATCATCGGCTCATTCGTCGTAGACGGCATATTTCTTCTCGAGACGCAGGAAGCCCCAGGTCAGGACCAGCGTCATCGCCAGGTAGAAGGCAGCGGCGACGACGAAGGGCATGGTCGTGAAATCGCGCTGGACGATGCCGCGTGCGGCGCGCAGCAGGTCGTTCATGGCCAGGACGTAGATCAGCGAGGTGTCCTTGACCAGCGTGATCGTCTCGTTGCTCATCGGCGGCAGGATGCGCTTGATCATCTGCGGCAGCACGATGCGGCGCATCGTCTGCGCACGGCTCAGACCGAGCACCTGGCCCGCTTCGTACTGGCCACGCCCGATCGACTGGATGCCGGCGCGGAAGATCTCGGCGAAGTAGGCCGCGTAATTGAGCACGAAGGCGACGATCGCGGCCGGGAAATCGGGCAGGCGGATGCCGACGTAGGGCACGAAGGGCAGCGCGAAGTAGATGAACAGCATCTGCAGCATCAGCGGCGTGCCGCGCATCAGCCAGATGTAGCCGCTCACCGCCGTGCTCGCCGTGCGGAAGCGCGACACGCGGACCAGCGCCAGCGCCAGCCCGAGCGGCACGGCCAGCACCAGCGTCGCGGCGAAGACCTGCAGCGTGACGACGGTACCCTCGAGCAACGGGCCGAGGATGTTGAGGATGTATTCCATGGAACGGTCCGGTCAGCGGCAGGCGAGCGCGCCGCCGCCGACGGTGGCCAGCAGGGGATTTACTGGACGCTTATTCGACGCTTACTTGACGATGTCCTTGCCGAACCACTGCGTCGAGATGCGGGCGGCGGCACCATCCTTCTTCATGTCGTCCATCGCCTGCTGCAGCTTGCCGAGCAGCGCCGTGTCGTCCTTGCGCACGCCGACGCCGTATTCCTCGGTGCCGAAGTGCTCGTCGAGCACGGCATACTCGCCCGGCTTCTTCGTCGTGTAGTAGCGGCCGACCACTTCATCGACGACCAGCGCGTCGAGGCGGCCGGCGGAGAGGTCCATCAGCGCGGTCACGTTGTCGCCGAACTTCTTCAGCTCTTTCAGCGACTTCGCGGCCGCATCCTTCTCGACGGCCTCGACCGCGCTGCTGCCTTCCTGCACGCCGACGACCTTGCCGGCCAGGTCGGCCTTGGCCTTGATCGGCGACGCGGCGGTGACGACGACGATCTGGCGGTTCTCCAGGTAGGGCGTCGTGAACGCGATCTTCTCCTTGCGCGGCTCGGTGATCGTCAGGCCGTTCCACAGCACGTCGACGCGCTGGCCGGAGAGTTCGGCTTCCTTGGCGTTCCAGTCGATCGGCTTGAACTCGACTTCGGCGCCGAGACGCTTCGCGGCTTCGCGGGCGAGGTCGATGTCGAAGCCCACGAGCGCGCCCTTCTCGTCGCGGAAGCCCATCGGCGGGAAATTGTCGTCAAGGCCGACGACGATCTTCGTCGGGGCGGCCGGCGTCGGCGCCGGGGCGGCGGCGGCCGACGGCGCTTCCTTCTTGCCGCAGGCGGTGAGCATGAAAGAGGACAGGAGTGCGGCGACGAGCAGGGTGCGGGGAGCGTTCATGGACAGTTCTTCCTGAAGATCATGAACTTCCCGTATGACAGGAGCAGCGGGAAGCCAAAAACCGCGGATTATACAACTTCAATGGAATCATCCACGAGCCTGCGCGATCCCTCGCGAATGACGGCTCTTACCCCCGTTCCTTGCGGAACTCCGCCGGCGTCTGCTGCATCAGGCGACGGAACATCGTGATGAAGGCCGAGGCGCTGGCGTAGCCGAGTTCGAGCGCGACGGCTTCGACGGTGCGCCCGGCGGCGAGGAGCGGCATGGCCTTGAGGATGCGCAGGCGCTGGCGCCATTCCGAGAGGGGCATGCCGAGGTCGCGCTGGGCGCGGCGCAACAGCGTGCGCTCGGTGCTGTTGGCGAGCCGCGCGAGCTCGGCCATCGTGCGGTTGTCGTCGGGATGGGTGTCGAGGAACCGGAGCACGGCGCCGAGCGCCGGATCGGACGAGGAGGGGAGGTAGCTGCCGGCGCAGGGGGCGTGTGCGAGCTGGTCGACGAGCACCTGCAGGAGGCGGGTGTTTTCGGCATCGCGAAGCGCGTCCGGCGCCTGCAGGCGCAGGTGGTCGAGGAGCGCGACGATGAGCGGGCTGACGGCGAGCGCGCAGGGGCTACGGGGCAGGCGATCGCACAGCGGCGCGGCGACGTACAGCGAGCAGTATCCCGCCTCGTTGCGGTTGAGGCCGACGTGGGCGACGCCGGGCGGCAGCCACACGCCGTACTGGGGCGGGGCGAGGAAATGTTCGCGTTCGACCTGGATTTCCATCACTCCCCTGAACGAATACACGAATTCGCCACCGGCATGCTTGTGCATCGGGAAGAGGGTGTTCGCGGGCAGGGCCGTGGCGCGGAAGTGGATCGGCGCGGGCAGCTGCTCGCCCTGCGGTTCCATGCGGCGCATGTGGCGGGAGTGCTTCATGTTTTTGCGAGGCGGTGCGGGATTGGCGGATCGGTGCTAGCGATTGACGGATTCTGACTATATCAGTCAATACCGCCATCTTCACACTTCAGCCATCACCCGATTCGCTGGAGATCTCCGATGGACCCCCGCCTCGCCCTCGATACGCGCGCCGCCGGCCTGATGACCTTGCTGTGCCTCGTGTGGGGTATGCAGCAGGTGGTGCTGAAGGCGGTCGCCAATGACATCGCCCCCGTGCTGCAGATCGGCCTTCGCTCCGGTATCGCGGCGGTGCTCGTCGGGGGCGTCCTGTTCTGGCGGCGGGAGCGGCTGGCCTGGGATACGTGGCGGCCGGGGATGGTCGCGGGCCTGCTGTTCGCCCTCGAATACCTCTTCGTCGGCCAGGCGCTGCTCCTGACGAGCGCCGGCCACACGGTCGTGCTGCTCTATACCGCGCCGATCTTCGCGGCGCTGGGCCTGCACTGGAAAGTGCCCACCGAGCGGCTGTCGCGGCTGCAATGGCTGGGCATTGCGCTCGCTTTCGGCGGCGTCGCCGTGACCTTCCTCGGGAAGGGCGATGCCGAGGCCGCCGTGCGTCCGCTGTCGCTCTGGGGCGACCTGCTCGCGCTGCTCGGCGGACTCGCGATGGGCGCGACGACGGTGACGATCCGCATGTCGCGCCTGTCGACCGCGCCTGCGGCGCAGACGCTGCTGTACCAGCTGATTGGCGCCGCGGTGTTGTTGCTCGCGGGTGCATTCGCCACCGACCAGAACGCGTTCGTCGCCACGCCGCGCGCCGTCGCGAGCCTCGCATTCCAGTCGCTCATCGTGTCGTTCGCGAGCTTTCTCGCGTGGTTCTGGCTGCTGCGCACCTACCTCGCGTCGCGCCTGGGGGTGTTCTCGTTCCTGACCCCGGTGTTCGGGGTCGCGCTCGGGGCTGTGCTGCTGGGCGAGACGCTCGAACCACGATTCGTCGCGGGGACGGCGCTCGTGCTGCTGGGCATCCTGGTCGTCAGCGCCCATGCCCGGATCGGCGCGGCATTCGCAACGATGCGGGGAGCGCGCTGAACGGCCCCGCGCTGAGGGCCGCTTCGCCACGCCGGACCGCGGGGGCTCACGCTACGGTCGGGGCGAGCAGCAACTCCTTGAGCCGCGCGATCCCGGTGCGCTCCAGCAGGTGGATGGGATAGGCCGCCTCTGCGGCGAATGCCGGAAAGCGCCGGTCGACGATGCCTTCGTCCGCGAGCGTGCCCCAGTCGTCGGGCGCCGGCGTCGTCACCGCGATCGGGCAGGATTTGACGAGGATCGCGCGCTCGGCGTTGAGCCGGTTTGCGAGCCACAGCGCGAGGCTGTCGGCGGTCACGTCCCAGCTCGTCAGCTCGTCGGCCTGGCGGCGCAGGAGCTGCAGCGGCATCCACAGGGCGACGCGCCCGCTATGGACGGTGCGCTCGAGCTCGCGCTCGTCGGCCGCGAGCACGAGGCCGGGGCACAACCCCTGCAGCATGAACGCGAACTGGCCCATCGCGAGGATCGCCATGTTGTGCGCGACGACGTCGTCGAGATGCCACTCGGCCTGCGCGAGCCGTGCGCCGTCCGCGTACGGGCCGCCGCCGGGGACGATGACGACCCGCCCGCCGCCGAGGTCGTGCAGGTGCTCGAGCCAGTCGACCAGCAAGGGATCCTTGGCCAGGCTGCCGCCGATCTTGATTACCCACATGATGAACTCCGGTCGAGGAGGAGGGCGACGGCGACGCTCGGCGCGCAGGTGTCCGCCCACCGATGGACGGGGTCGGTGGCGGCGGCATCCAGGCCGGCGACGGAATGGAAGGCGAGGAACGGGTGGCTGCCGTGGCGTGAGAGCTCGCGCGCGAGGAACAGGCCGCAGCCGGCGCCGACGATCGGCGCGTCCGGCGGCAGCCCCGCCTGCGCCGCCACGCGCGCGAGATTGGCGGTGATCTCGACGAGCATCGCGGCGCGCCAGCGCTCGGCGAGCGCTACCCAGGCCGCGACGTCGGCGTCGCGCGCGTCCATGCCGATCATGCGCGCGATGCGGCGGCAGCTCGCCGCCAGGCTCTTGTCGCCGCCGTCGGCGGCGGGATGCTGGTCGTGCTCGGGGTCGAGCTCGCCGGTGAGGCGGAACACGTCGGCGGTCGTGGCGAAGAACTCGTTCATCACGTTGTAGCGCTCGCTACCGAACGACATCCGGCGCGCCAGCGCGCATAGCGGGGTGCGCACGACCCCGACATAGACGAGCTCGCCGCTCGCGAGCCGTTCGGCGTCGCTGCGGCCGTGCGGGGCAGGGGCGCCGCCGCGGATCGGGATCAGGTCGGTCGTCGTGCTGCCGATGTCGACGAGCAGGGCCTCGGGATGGCGGGCGGCGACCTGGAACGCGGTCGCGAGCCAGTTCGCCGAGGCGACGTCGCGCCAGCGTGCCGGCCCGTCCACCGCGCCCGCCCAGCCGGCGCGTCCGGCGAAAAAGCGCGTCGCCTCGCCGAGACGCTGCGCGAGCCGCAGGACGAGCGCATGCACGCCCGCCTCGCGGTCGGGAAAAAGGTCGGTCATCTCCGCGGTCATCGTCACGGCGTGGCGTGCCTGCCCGAAGCCGGGCCAGCGCTCGATCGCGGCGTCGATGGCCGCGTCGAGGTGCGCCAGTCCCTGCCACAGGGGGGCCGCCCACTGCGCCACGTCGTGCACGCGGCCATCGACGACGAGGCTCGCCTTGACGTGGGCGCCGCCGATGTCCCAGCCGACTACGGCCGGGTGGTCGAGCTGCGAGTCAGTGCGGGCCATGCGCGACCTCCGCAGCGTCGATGTCGAGGATCTCGCGGGCGAGGTTGCGGTCGAGGGCCGCGGACAAGCCGACGTAGGCGCAGGTCACCCGCGGGTTGATCTCGATCACGACCGGCCTTGCGGCTGCGGCTGCCGCGTCGGACAGCGACGGCGCGGGCCAGACGACGTCGACGCCGATGTAACCGGCGAGGCCCGGCAAGGCCGCGGCGATGTGCTGTGCGAGCGCGGCGAGGCGCCTGCCGGCGGCCCCGTGGATCGGCGCGATGCCGACATCGACCCCCTGATAGAGGACCGCGCCGCCCGGCGATGACACGATGCGCTGACGGTTGATGGCGAGGAGCTCGGCCCGTCCCGCACGGCACAGCAGCGACAGGCTCAGCGGAACGCCCTCGATCCACGCTTCGAGGGTGCTCGCGGCGCCGCGATCGAGCCGCGCCAGCAGGTCGTCGCGTGCCGCCGCGAAGTGTGCATGGCGTTGCGTGTCGACGCTGCCCGCGCCGTCGTCGGGCTTGACGATCCAGCCGTCACCCCCTGCGGGTTCGGGCTCGCCCGGCTGCCACGTGGCCGGCACGTCGATACCGTTGGCGGCCAGGCAGCGCCGCGTCGCCGATTTCGACGCGGCAACGCGGATCGCAGGCGTCGTGCAGCCGACCCAGCGCTCGGCGCCGACGCAGGCCGAAAGCTGCGCGAGCAGGTCATCGCTCTCGGGCGCGACGACCCACACGCGGTCGTAGGCAGGAATTTCGCCGATGAGGAAATCGGCCGCGGCCCGTCTGCCGTCGCCCCCGTCGACGCAGCGAATGCCCGCGAGCGCGGCGGGCAGGGGGGCATGCCGGCTCACGACGCAAGTGAGCTTGACGCTGTCGACCCGCTGCAGATCGGCAGCCAGCGCGTCACGCATCGCCAGCCCCTGCGCGAGCAGGCCGGGGTCGGGCGGCTCGCCGCCGGGAGACGCGAGGCCTCCGCCGCTGATACATTCGTAGACCAGCACTCTCTTCCTTCGCTCATCCATGCAAGTCGTCCCCGTCATCGATCTGCTCGCAGGCGAGGTGGTGCGCGCCGTCCGCGGCGAGCGCAGCACCTACCGCCCGATCCATTCCGCACTCTGTTCCGGCTGCGAGCCGCTGGCGGTGGCCCGCGCGCTGCTCGATTACACCGGCTCCAGCATCCTCTACATCGCCGACCTCGACGCGCTGACCGGCGGCGTGCCGCAGGCCGGTGTGCTGGCCGCCTTGCTCGCCGCGCTACCCGCGACCACGATCTGGCTCGACGGCGGCTTCCGCGACGCATCGGCGTTCGCCGCGCTCGTCCGGCAGCTCGGCGCCGATGGCAACCGCGTCGCGCCGGTGTTCGCCAGCGAATCGCTCGCCTCCCCGCAGGCCGCCCGCGATGCCTTCTTACACCACCCCGGCGCGATCCTCTCGCTCGACCGGCGCGGCGACCAGATCCTCGACCCTGCAGGCTGCTGGACCGATGCCTCGCTCTGGCCCGCCCGCGTCATCGTCATGACGCTCGAGCGCGTCGGTGCTTTCGCCGGGCCCGAGCTCGAACTCCTCGCGTCGATCCGCCGCCGCGCGCCCGGCGCGATGCTCATCGGTGCCGGCGGCATCCGCGACGCAGCCGACCTCGACGGCGCGGTGGCCGCCGGCGCCGATGCCTGGCTCGTCGCGTCGGCGCTGCACGATCGCCGGCTCGCGCCTCACGCCGTACCCCGCTGATCCGGCGACGCGATCGGCCGCACCTGCCGTTCGCTTCCTTGTCTAAATCACGATCCATGCCAAGGCGCAGCCTGCCGTGGGGCTCGCGCGTGCCGTGCGCGGCATTGCGTTGCGGTCGCCGACTGTGCGGCAACGGGACCACTGTGTAACGGGACATTTTGTAATCGTCCCCGTATGCGCAGGCACTGCGGCAAGCGGCTCCGGGTCGGGAAACGCCGTGCACTGCCCGTTCCGGTGCGCGTGACGGGTCAGGCGTGTCGCGATTCGCATTTTCGGCGCGTCATGGCACGTCGCTTGCGTTCTACCTCGACGGGACAGGGAGGAAACTGTCCCGGCCGCCCGACCTCCCGCCCGTCCGACGGGGTGCCCAGGGACGGCAACTTGGCATCGATTGTGACCGGCCGGTGGTGCTCGATGAACCCGGCAATGAAACGCTCGAAAACAAGAGGAGACATCAATGAGTATGGCCTTGAAGCATCCACTGATTGCCGGGGTCGTTTTCACGTGCGCGGGGCTCGCGCACGCCGACGGGCAACTCGACCGCGCCATGCAGGACCCGGCCAACTGGGCCGTGCAGGCGGGCGACAACTACAACCAGCGCTACAGCGCGCTCAAGCAGATCAACGCCGGCAACGTCAAGAAACTGCAGGCGGCGTGGACCTTTTCGACCGGCGTGCTGCGCGGTCATGAAGGTTCGCCGCTCGTCATTGGCGGCGTCATGTACATCCACACCCCCTTCCCCAACAACGTCTTCGCGGTGGACCTGAAGACCCAGGAGATCCTGTGGAAATACGAGCCGAAGCAGGATTCGGCGGTGATCGCGCAGATGTGCTGCGACACCGTCAACCGCGGCCTGGCGTTCGCTGACGGGAAGATCTTCCTGCAACGCGCCGACAGCGTGCTCGACGCCCTCGACGCCAAGACCGGCAAGGTCGTGTGGTCGGTCAAGAACGGCGATCCGAAGCTCGGTGCCGTGGCCACCAATGCGCCGCATGTCTTCGGCGACAAGGTCATCACGGGCATCTCGGGCGGCGAATGGGGCGTGCGCGGCCACCTGACCGCGTACGACGTCAAGACCGGCAAGCAGGTGTGGCGCGGCTACAGCACGGGCCCGGACGACGAGATGCTGATCGATCCGGAAAAGACGGTGACCTGGAGCGACGGCAAGCTCGTGCCGGTCGGCAAGGACTCGTCGCTGAAGTCCTGGAAGGACGACCAGTGGAAGACCGGCGGCGGAACGACGTGGGGCTGGTACAGCTACGACAAGGACCTGAACCTCGTCTATTACGGCAGCGGCAACCCGAGTACCTGGAACCCCTCGCAGCGGCCCGGCGACAACAAGTGGTCGATGAGCATCTGGGCGCGTGACCTCAACACCGGCAAGGTGAAGTGGGTGTACCAGATGACGCCGCACGACGAGTGGGACTTCGACGGCGTCAACGAGATGATCCTCGCGGACATCGACGTCAAGGGCAAGAAGACCAAGGCGCTGGTGCACTTCGACCGCAACGGCTTCGGCTACACGCTCGATCGCACGACCGGCGCGCTGCTCGTCGCCGAGAAGTACGACCCGGCGGTCAACTGGGCCACCCACGTCGACATGAAGACCGGCCGTCCGGAGGTCGTCGCGAAGTACAGCACGCAGCAGAACGGACCCGACGTCAACACGAAGGGGATCTGCCCCGCGGCGCTCGGCTCGAAAGACCAGCAGCCGGCGTCCTTCCATCCCAAGACCGGGCTCTTCTACGTGCCGACCAACCACGTCTGCATGGATTACGAGCCGTTTGAAATCCAATATACCGCTGGTCAACCGTATGTCGGGGCGACGCTGTCGATGTATCCGGCGCCGAAGAGCCACGGCGGCATGGGCAACTTCATCGCGTGGGATGCCGGCAAGGGCAAGATCGTGTGGTCCAAGCCCGAGAAGTTCTCGGTGTGGAGCGGCGCGCTGACGACCGCGGGCGACGTGCTCTTCTACGGCACGCTCGAAGGCTACCTGAAGGCCGTGAGCCTGAAGGACGGCAAGGAGCTGTGGAAGTTCAAGACCCCGTCCGGGATCATCGGCAACGTCTTCACGTACATGTATGAAGGCAAGCAGTACGTCGGTGTGTATTCGGGCATCGGCGGATGGGCCGGCATCGGCATGGCCGCGGGTCTCGAGAAGGACGCCGAAGGCCTGGGTGCCGTCGGCGGCTATCGCGACCTGCAGAAGCACACCGCGCTGGGCGGCTCGCTCACGGTGTTCGCGCTGCCCGACTGAGGCAGCACCAGGAAACCGGCCGGCGGCGTCGCGAACCCGCCGCCGGTGCGGCTTCCCCCAACACCCTGCCATGTACCGGCAATCAGACGCCCGTCCGCCGTCCCTTCGGGGCAGGATAGGGCGCAACGACTTCGATACCGGAGGAGACAGTCGATGAAGAAACGAGCACTCATTTGTTCCCTGGCGGTCCTGATGACGAGCGTCGCGGTGCCCGCCACGGCGTTGAGCGACCCGCTATACACCGTCGTCGATGGCTACAAGGTTGACCCCAACACGATGCAGGGCTTCCGCACCTGGCGTTCGGCCGCATGCGACCGCTGCCACGGTCCGAATCAGGAAGGCCTGGTCGGCCCCTCGCTGATCGAGCGGCTGAAAGTCCTGACCCCCGAGGAATTCAAGACGACGGTGCTCGGCGGACGTCTCGCGAAGGGGATGCCGAGCTTCGGCGAGAACCCCAAGGTTGTCGAACACATCGACCAGCTTTACGCGTACCTCAAGGGGCGCTCGGACGGGGCGATCACGCGTGCCAAGGTCGTCGAGATCGAGTAACGACATGATGAACCGCCCGCTGTCATGGCTGCGTGGCAGCCTCGTTGTCCTCGCATTCGCGCTTGGCGGCACGGCGATGCAGGCGTCCGCCGAGGACGCCCCGCCGCGCAAGGCCTTCCGCGTCTGCAAGGACCCCCACAACCCCCCATTCACCGATGCGCGCGGCGAGGGCTTCGAGGACCGGATCGCCGCCCTCTTTGCGGCCAAGCTCGGCCTGCCGGTCGAAAACTACACCTTCCCGCAACGTCTCGGTTTCGTGCGCAACACGCTGCGCTACAAGCTTCCGGGCAAGGACTACCCCTGTGACATCGTCATGGGCGTGCCGGCCGACTTCGGCCAGCTGCTTCCGACCAAACCTTATTACCGTTCGACCTACGTGCTCGTGCTCGCGTCCGGCAGGGGGCTCGACGGCGTGCGCACGGAAGACGAGTTCCTCGCGCTGCCTGCGGACAGGCTCGCCAGCCTGAAGATCGGCGTATTCGACCGCTCGCCCGGCTCGGCATGGCTGGCGCATCACGATCTGGTCGAGCGCGGTGTCCCGTACAAGATCATGAACCCGAATCCCGACGAGGTGGCCGGCGACCTCATCGCACGCGATCTCGCAAGCGGCGCGATCGACGTCGCGGTGATCTGGGGACCGATCGGCAGTTACACCCAGCGCAAGGCGAGCGACGCGGTGCTGCGCGTGGTGCCGCTTTCGTCCGAACGGGGGGTCAAGTTCGACTACGAGATGGCGATGGGCGTGCGCTTCGGCGAGAAGGCCTGGAAGCAGCAGATCGAGGCGCTGATCGACGAGAATCAGGCCGAGATCGCGAAGATCCTCGAGGAGTACGGGGTGCCGCTCGTACCCGGACCGGGGCAGCACGCGACGGCGTCGCATTGAGGTGCGCACATTGCGGAGGACGAAGCCGGACGCGACGAGAGAGGCCGAACGAATGATCCGACGCATGCTGTTGCCGCTCCCGCTGCTGGCCGCGCTGCTCGCGGTGACGCCGGCAGCCGCGGCCGAGGCCGCCGCGCCCGCCTCGGAGGCCGAGCGGCTGGTGTTCGATGACGCGCATCTCGACAACCTGCCGGCCACGGCCAGTCTGCACTATCGCTACCGTCGCAGCGAGACCGGGCAGGCGGAGGTCGATGACGAGGTGGTGCTGACCGCGCGTCCCGAAGAGGGCAAGGAGCGGGTCGTGCACGTCGACTACCTGCACGGCGAGCGGCATCTCGCCCTGCCGGACGTGGCGGACCCGACCAGCAACCCGCTGATCCTGTACTTCCTCGAGGCCGACGTGCGCGACATGCATCGCCGCCTGGGCGGGCAGGAGAACTACTTTCGCCGCCGCATCCGCCTCGCGCTCGCCGAGGGCGCGAAGCTGTCGGACGTCGTGGTGAGTCACGAGGGCAAGGCCGTGCAGGCCACGCGCGTCGAGATCCGTCCGTATGCCGCCGACGAGCAGCAGGCGCGGCTGCGAGGAATGGGGAACAAGACTTATCGGTTCACGCTGTCGCGACAGGTGCCGGGCGGCGTGTATGAGTTGAGCACGCACGTTGCCGCGCCCACCGGCGGCCAGCCGCTCCTTGAAGAGGTCGTGACGCTTCGCGGCGAGGGCGGCGGCGACGCACCCCGGCAAGGGCCGGGTTACATGACGGAGGGGAAATAGCGATGAAGAAGAAACTGCTTTGCCTGCTCGCCTGCGGGATCGCAGCCTGGGCACCGGCGACCCTCGCCGCGAACGATTTTCCGACGGTCGAGCGCGTCGAATACGTGCTCGGCTGCGCGCGCGATGCCCATGGGCCGGCGCAGGAGGCGATCTACAAGTGCTCGTGCATGATCGACGCGATCGCCAAACGCCTGAGCTACGACAAGTACGTCGAGTACTCGACCGCCGCCAACGCACTCAGCATCGGCGGCGAGCGCGGCGAGACGATGCGTGCCTACGGGGCCGGCAAGGAAATGGCCTCGAAGTTCCGCGCCATCCAGGCCGAGGCGCGCAAGGCGTGCCTGATGGGCTGATACGCCGCGCCGTACGGGCGGGGCGCCGCCTGATGGCGTGCGCCGCCTTCGCTGCCCTCGGGCCGGCGTGGGGCGGTGTGGCGCTGCCGTTCGACGTGGTCGAGGCGGCGCCCGGCCTTTTCGTGCACACCGGCCGGCACGAGGAGACGTCGCAGGCGAACCGCGGCGACATCGCGAACGTCGGTTTCATCGTCGGCGAGCGCTGCGTCGCGGTCATCGACACGGGCGGGAGCCTCGCCATCGGCCAGGCGCTGGCCGCGGCGGTGCGCCGGGCCACCGATCGGCCGGTGTGCTACGTCATCAACACGCACATGCACCCGGACCACGTGTTCGGCAACGCCGCGTTCGCCGGCGGAGCTGCCCGCTTCGTCGGCGCGGCGAGCCTCCCCGAAGCGCTCGCCGCGCGCGCCGCACATTACGAGGCAGGGCTTGCCGAAGCGCTCGGCGACGCGGCGGCGGGCAGCCGCATCGTCGCGCCGGACCTGCTGGTCGACGACCGCCTGCGGCTCGATCTCGGCGGCCGCGCGCTGGTCCTGCAACGCTGGCCGACGGCGCACACGAACAACGACCTGACGGTGTTCGACGAGGCGAGCGGCACGCTGTGGCTCGGCGATCTGCTGTTCGACGAGCGCATCCCTTCCGTCGACGGCAGCATCAAGGGATGGATCGCTGTCGGCGCGCGCCTGCGCGAGCAGGCGGTGTCGCGGGTCATCCCCGGCCACGGCCGCATCGCGCCGCCGTGGCCGGCCGCCCTGGACGCGCAGTCGCGCTATCTGCAGCAAGTCGCCGCGAGCGTGCGTGCGGCGCTCGCGGCGGGCAAGACGCTGCGCGAAACCGTCGACGCCGCCAATCCGGCCGACGCCGACGGATGGCTCCTCGCCGACGCCTATCATCGGCGCAACGTCACCGCCGCGTATGCGGAACTCGAATGGGAGTAGCGGCCATGCGCCATCTCCTGCAGTGGCTCCTCGCCTGCTGCGTCGCCGGCAGTGGCGCGGTGTTCGCGGCGCCGGACGACGCCGAAGCGAACGCGGTGTGGCGGCAGCTGCGGACGGGCCTGTTCGGCGAACGGGCGATCGCCGCGGCGGATGCCGATACACTCGTGCTCGAGGCGCCCGCCCGCGCCGAGGACGCTGCCATCGTGCCGATCGCCGTACGCAGCCGCCTCGATCCGACGGCGGCGCGGCGCGTGCAGACCGTGTGGCTGATCGTCGACGGCAATCCGTCGCCGGTCGCCGCGACCCTGCACTTCGGCCCCGCGAGCGGGCGGGCGGATGTCGAGACGCGCCTGCGCATCGAGCAGTACGGTTTCGTGCGCGCGATCGCCGAGCTCGACGACGGCTCGCTCCACATGGCGACGCGCTTCGTGAAGGCGTCCGGCGGTTGTTCCGCGCCGGCCGGCAAGGATCCGGCCGCGGCGGCGGCGAACCTCGGCCGCATGCGGCTGAAGGTGGAGGATATGGGCGGCGCCTTGCGGCGGGCGCAGCTGATGATCAGCCACCCGAACACCTCCGGGCTCGCGATGGACCAGCTCACGCGGCTGTACCCGAAGCCGCATTTCGTGCGCCAGGTGACGGTGCGTTACCGCGGCCAGCCGGTGCTCGTCGCGGAGGTCGATTTCTCGATCAGCGAGAACCCCAGCTTCCGCTTCCTGTTCCGCGGCGACGGCGAGGGCGAGCTGGAGGCCGTGGTCGTCGATACCGAGGACCGGACGTTCCAGACCAGGGTCCCGGTCGCCGCCCGCGCCGACGGAGGCTGAATGCGCGCGGCCATCGGCCGATGGCTCCTGGCTGCGGCGCTGCTGGTGCCGACGGCGGCCCGCTGCGCAGCGGAGTTCGAGCCGGTCGCGCCCGGCGCCTACCTGCTGTCGGCCGAGGCGCTGGCCGCGCAGGGCGCACCCGCGGAAACCGGCAACGTCGGCCTGCTCGTCGGTGATGCCGCCGCGCTGGTCATCGACACCGGGGCGTCGTACCGCCAGGGGCGCGAAGTCCTCGCCGCACTGCGGCGCGCGACCGGCCAGCCGCCGCGGCTCGCGCTGGTGTCGCACGCGCTGCCGGAGTTCCTGTTCGGCGCCGCGGCCTTGCAGGACGCGGGGCTCCGCGTCGTCGCCCATCCCGACTGCGCCAGGCTTGTCGCGCAGCGCTGCCAGATCTGTCTCGATCGCGCGATCGGCCTGTACGGTGCGGAGGCGATGGCCCAAACGCGCGTGCCGGTGCTTGAAAGCAGTGGAGCGGGGGACTGGCAGCTCGATCTCGGCGGACGCCGGGTCGAGGTGCTCGATTTCGGCTGGGCGAGCACGCCCGGCAGCGTGGGGGTGTTCGACCGGGCGAGCGGCACGCTTTACGCGGGCGGCGTCGTGCTCGCCGGCCGTGTGCCGATGTTGCGGGATGCGGATTTCGACGGCTGGATCGCTGCGCTCGGCCGGATCGCACGGCTGCCGGTGCAGCGCGTCGTGCCCGGGCACGGGCCGGTGGTCACGCTCGACGCGGTTGCGCAACTGCGCGCGTATCTGCTCGAACTCGAGGCCGAGGTGCGGCGCCTGTACGCAAGCGGGGCGAGTCTGCCCGAGGCGGTGGCCGAAGCGCGGCTCCCGGCGTACGCGGCGTGGGTGGGCTACCCCGAGCTTCACCGGCAGAACGTGCATTACCGCTATCTCGCGGTCGAGCGAGAGGATTTCGATGCCGCAGGAACGCCCGGCCGGTAAGTGAGCTGAAAGGCGGCGCAGGAAAACCGGACGCCGGAAACGCAAGGGCCGCGATTGCGGCCCTTTGTCTTATTGCTGCGCGGCGCTCGCCAGCAATTCGGCGTTGTACCTTGCCCGCAGTTCCGCGAGCACCAGCGAGTCGTCCGGTACCTTGCGGGTGAAGGTCCAGCCGGAAGGCGTGTGGACGAACGCGAAGCCGGTCGGCGGATCGATGTACACGTCGAACGAGCCGGGGCGGGATTGCGGAACCTCGCTGGAGGTCAGGTAGTTGCCGTAGGGGGCGGGGTCTTCGCCGGCGGCCTGCGCGCCGAAGGCGGCGCAAAGCATGACGGTGCCTGCGAGGGCGTATGCGAACAGCGGCTTCATCGTGGGTCCTTCCCGTAAAAAGAAACTGGGTAGGGTTACGGTATGCCGTGGGCACACTTGTTATCCCCGCTTCGAGCTTCCTTATACGGGAAATGCGGCGCTGCAGCAAATTCAAATTGCTGATGTTGAAATACGACCTGCTAAGCCGCTGAGCGGCTGGTCCGGCAGATGCGGCTCCGGGGCTGCGTCATATTTGGTGCGCCGCATGATGCAGCCCCGATGCCTCATCATTTTCCTTCCGCGAGTTTCTTCAGGTTGTCCAGCCCGGTCTTGTAGATGCCGGTCACCGCCGCGATCGCCGCCTCGTCGTTGCGTTCCGGCGGCGGATTGTTGTTCGGCTCGCCGCGATAGAAGCCGGCTTTCCATTCGACGAGGGTGGTGCCGCCGTCGCCCGGCAGCACGCTGAGTATCGACGTGTAGTTCGTGACCGGAACCGGGCCGGGGTCGGTCATCTTGTACGCCAGGCGGTGCTCCTCCACGGAGTAGCGCGTCAATTCCTCGACGATCCTGCCGCCGCCCTTGAGATTGAGCGTGCGCACCGAGCCGACGTCGTTGCCCGCGGTCGCCTGCGACGACTCGATGGCCGGGTGCCAGCTCTGCAGCGCGGCGAAATCCTTGACGCGGTTCCAGACCGCCTCCGGTGGCGCGGCGATCGTGACCGTTTCGGTGACTTTCTGGCGCATCGGGCCGTGCGCCCAGGCGGCAGTGGCGGCGCACAGCAGGGTCGCGGCGATCAGGGTCTTGCGCATCGTGGTCGGCTCCAGTGGGGGGAATAAACGATCCCCTGCCCGAAAAAAGGGGGGGGCGGGCAGGGGTCGGCGTAGCCGTTCCGCGGCTGCGGTCCGGTCGCCGAGGGGGAGATAGGGTTGGGCACGCCACGGCCCGTGGCGGTGCGGCGTTCGAGGCAGGCGGAAAGTGGCGGATGGACATGGCAAACGGGGCGGTTCGGGCCGGTTTCCGCTTCTTTCAGGATTCGTGCCAGATGCCGGGATCCGCACGGCCGAAGCGGGAGTTGTGCGCCAACGGCCCGCCCCGTGCCCTGAACTGCGGGGGGCTTCGTGACAGTGTGTCCCGTGCCGCGGCGGGCGGCGCTGACACACTGTTGAGCCGGGCAGCGCCGTAGGGTGCCCGTTCGGCGGCGAAGGGCTTGCGTGGCAGGGGCGCGGCGAGGTGGCATGTCGCTTGCCTTGGAGTGGCCATGACTGCCAATCCTGCCTCTCCACCTCCCGCCGCGGCGACGGGCCGGCCCTGGACCTGCCCGTTCTGCCCGCTGTGCTGCGACGGCTTTTCGCTCGCGGCGGCACCACGGCCGACGCTGATCGGCAGCGACTGCGGGCGCGCGGCCGCCGCGTTGTCCCACTTCGGCGCCGCGCCGGCGTCGGCGACGGCCCGGGTCGACGGACGCGCCGTCGATCATCGCAGCGCCGTCGCGGCGGCGGCCGCGATCCTCGGTGCGAGCGCCCAGCCGCTCTTCGCGGGGCTCGCGACCGACGTCGCCGGCATGCGCGCGCTGTACCGCCTCGCGAACGGCTGCGGCGCGATCCTCGATCACGCCAATGGCGACGCGCTGATGGTGTCGACCCGCGCGCTGCAGGACCGCGGCGTCTTCTACACGACGCTGGCCGAGATCCGTAACCGCGCCGACCTCGTCGTCTGCCTCGGCACGAACGCGACCGACCACTATCCGGAGTTCTTCCGCCGCACGGCGCCGGCCGCGGATGCGCCCGCGCGGCATGTCGTCTTCGTCGGCGCGTGCATGGCAGCGTCCGTGCCCGGGCTGGAGGCCTGCACGACGGAGGAGATCGGCTTCGCCGGCGACGTCTTCGACACCGTCGCGCTCATCGCTGCGCGGCTGGCCGGGCGCCGCACGGCCGCGAGCGATCCCGCGCTCGACGCGCTCATCGTGCGCATGCAGGCGGCGCGCTACACGGTAGTCGTGTGGGAATCGTCCAGCCTGCCGGCCCAGGGCGCGCTCGTCGCCGAAGCGATCCAGCGCATCGTCAATACGCTCAACCGCACGACGCGCGCGGCGGCGTTCTGCCTTGGCGGCGGGGATGGCGGCTACACGGCTAACCAGGTGATGACCTGGCTGTCGGGATTGCCGCTGCGCACCGGCGTGCACATGCGCGGGCTCGTGCATGAGCCGCAGCGCTACGCGACCGCGCGGCTCCTCGCGCAGCGCGCCGTGGATGCCCTGTTGTGGGTGTCCGCGTTCTCGCCCGAGCTCGCGCCGCCCGACACCGGGCTGCCGCTCGTCGTGCTCGGTCACCCGGGGCTCGAAGAGGCCGCGGCTCGGGCGAATTCGGTGTTCATCCCGGTGTCGACGCCGGGCATCGGCTCCGCCGGGCATCTCTTCCGCGCCGATGGCGGCGTCGTGCTGCCGCTCGTGCCGATCTACGCGGACACGCTGCCGGGCGTCGCGGAGGTCGCGGCGGACATCGCCGCAAACATCGCTGCGGCGCGTGCCGAAGGAGGAGCGCGATGAGCACGCTGCGTCTCAAAGGCGGCCGCATCATCGATCCGGCCAACGGCATCGACGGCGAGGTCCGCGACATCGGCGTGCGCGACGGCCGCATCGTCGCGCTGCATCCGGCCGAGAAGGTCGACCGCGAGTTCGACGTCTCCGGCATGGTCGTGATGGCCGGCGGCATCGACATGCACACGCATATTGGCGGCGGCAAGGTGAACCTCGCGCGCATGCTGCTGCCCGAGGACCACCGCGCCAACCGCGCGCCGGATAACCCGCTCGAGCTCGCGTCCGCCGGCTGCTGCACGCCGGGCACGCTCGCGACCGGCTACCGCTACGCCGAGATGGGCTACACGGCGGCCTTCGAGCCGGCGATGGCGCCGTCGAACGCGCGCCACGCGCACATGGAGATGGGCGACACGCCGATCCTCGACCACGGCGCCTACGTGATGCTCGGCAACGACGAGCTGATGCTGCGCATGCTCGCCGAGGGCCAGGATTTCGAGCGCATCCGCGATTACGTCGGCTGGACGATCCACGCGACGCGCGCGATGGGCGTCAAGGTCGTCAATCCCGGCGGCATCTCGGCGTTCAAGTTCAACCAGCGCAAGCTCGACGTCGACGAGGACCACACGCACTGGCGCATCACGCCGCGCCAGGTCGTGCAAACGCTCGCGCGCGCGCTCACCGAGCTCGGCATCCCGCATCCGCTGCACATCCACGCGAGCAACCTCGGCGTGCCGGGCAACATCGGCTCGACGCTCGCGACGATCGCCGCGCTCGAAGGGCTGCGCGGGCACCTGACGCACGTACAGTTCCACGCGTACGGCACCGAGGGCGCGCGCAAGTTCTCGTCGGCGGCGCGCGAACTGGCCGAGGCGGTCAATGCGAACCCGAACGTGAGCATCGACGTCGGCCAGATCACTTTCGGGCAGACCGTCACCGCGTCCGGCGACACGATGCGCCAGCACGCGAACGCGGATCTCGGCAGCCCGCGCAAGTGGATCGGCGCCGACATCGAGTGCGACGCCGGCTGCGGCATCGTGCCTTTCCGCTATCGCGAGGAGAGCTTCGTCAATGCGCTGCAGTGGGCGATCGGTCTCGAGCTCTTCCTGCTGGTCGACGACCCGTGGCGCGTCGTGCTGACGACCGACCACCCGAACGGCGGCCCCTTCACGAGTTATCCGCACCTGATCCGCCTGCTGATGGACAAGTCCTTCCGTGACGAGCAGCTCGCGAAGCTGCATCCCGAGGTCGCCGTTAACGCGCTGCTGCGCGGGATCGGCCGCGAGCTCAGCCTGAACGAGATCGCGATCATGACGCGCGCCGCCCCCGCGCGGCTGCTCGGCCTTGCCGACCGCGGCCAGCTCGGCGAGGGCGCCGCGGCCGACATCGCGGTGTATCGCGAGGACCCCGATCGCGAGGCGATGTTCACGACGCCGGAATACGTGTTCAAGGACGGCGAGCTCGTCGTGCAACGGGGCCGGCTCGTCGCGACGCCGGTCGGCGGCACGCATTTCCTCGAGCCGGAGTTCGATCCGGCGATCGAGCGCATGCTCGCGAAGTACGCCGACGAGCATCTGGCGACCGCCTGGCGCCACGCCGCCATCGGCCGCGACGAGCTGTGCGCGTGCGCGAACGGCGGGCGCCTGCTGGCGTGCCCGCTGCACGGGCGCGGGGGGCGCAAATGAGCGCCGCGGCGATGCTGGAGATCAACGGCGTCGTGATCGACGACACCTTCGCCGAGGCCTTCCCGATGAAGGCCACGCGCCTCGTCATCACGGCGCACAACGCGACCTGGGCGAACCACGCCGCGGTCGCGCTGACCGGTTTCGCGACCTCGGTGATCGCCTGCGGCTGCGAAGCGGGCATCGAGCGGGTGCTGGAGCCGGGCGAGACGCCGGACGGGCGGCCGGGCGTGGCGGTGCTGATCTTTTCGATGTCCGGGAAGGATCTCGCGAAGCAGATCGAGCGGCGGGTCGGCCAGTGCGTGCTGACCTGCCCGACGACCGCGGTCTATACCGGACTGGATGGCCCGCCGGACGCGGACCGGACCGCGCTCGGCAAGAACCTGCGCTTCTTCGGCGACGGCTGGCAGATCTCGAAAGTCATCGACGGCCGGCGCTACTGGCGCGTGCCGGTGATGGACGGCGAGTTCGTCGCCGAAGAGACGACGCCGGTGGTCAAGGCCGTCGGCGGCGGCAACCTGCTGATCCTCGCGCACGACACCGAGGCCGCGCTCGGCGCCGCGGAAGCGGCGGTCGTGGCGATGCGCGCGTTGCCGAACGTGATCCTGCCTTTCCCCGGCGGGGTGGTGCGCTCGGGCTCGAAAATCGGCAGCAAGTACGCGTCGCTGCCGGCATCGAGCAACGACGCGTTCTGCCCGGCGCTGACGCCGCTCGCGAAGCGGACCGAACTGAGCGCGGAGGTCGGCTGCGTGATGGAAATCGTCATCGACGGGCTCACCGACGGCGACGTCGCCGCGGCGATGCGCGTCGGCATGGAAGCGGTCGTCGCACGCGGTGCGGCCGCCGGTGTGCGGCGCATCTCCGCCGGCAACTATGGCGGCAAGCTCGGACCCTACTTGTACCGCCTGCACGCGCTGCTGGGCAAGGAGGGGGCATGAGTCCGGCGAACGATCGTGACGCGAACGCCTTCCGCCTGCGGCTCCGCGCGCAGCCCGCGCTGCGGCTGGATCTGGCGGGCTTCGTGCCGCAGGCACTGGGCGGCGAGACGCCATCGGGGGTCGCACGCAGAGCCCTGTGGCACGGCAACGAGCAGGTGCCGATCGGCGAATTCTTCGATGTCGAAGCGATGGCTGCCGATGGCCCCGAGCTGGTCTTCGAAGGCGACCTGTCGCGCTGCGACGGGCTCGGCCGCGGGCTCGACGGCGGGCGCATCCGTGTCGAAGGCGATGTCGGGGACTACGTCGGCTCCGGGATGCGCGCCGGCGAGATCGTCGTGACCGGCAGCGCCGGCCTGCTCGCCGCGTGCGAGATGGCGGGCGGGCGGCTGGAGGTCGGCGGCGACGTCGGCGACTACGCGGCCAGCGCGTTGCCCGGCGACATGGACGGCATGCGCGGCGGCCTCTTCATCGTGCGCGGCAAGGCCGGCGCGCGCTTTGGCGACCGCATGCGGCGCGGCACCGCGGTCGTGTTCGGCGACGCGGGCGACTTTCTCGCGTCGCGGCTGGTTGCCGGCACGATCGCCGTTGCGGGCGCGGTGGGCGCGCATTGCGGCTACGGCATGCGCCGCGGCACGCTGATCTTCGCCGGTCCGCAGCCCGAGCCGCCCCCGACCTTCGTGCCGACGGGCCACGACGTGCAGGTGATCTGGACGCTGCTCGCGCGGAGCCTGGCGGTGCACGGCGGCCCGTTCGCCGCGCTCGCGGCCGCTCGCCCGCGGCGCTTCGTCGGCGATCTCGCCGCCGACGGCAAGGGGGAATGGCTGCTGCCGGCCTGAGCCGGCCGCGGTGAGGTCTCCCGCATACCGAGCCGGTCGCCACGGCGGCCGGCCGCCCCCCCAACCCCGATCTCATACCCAACCTCATCCCATCCCTGGAGCACTCATGAGCGACTACACCTTTCACGCCGGCGAGGCGACCGTACTGGCGGCCGACGGCCAATACACCGACGCGATGCCGGAGATCCTGATCGGCCGCACCGACGGCCCGGTCGGCCAGGCCTTCGCGAACCTGATGGCGCAGAGCAAGGGCCACACCGCGATGTTCGCGATCCGCGCGTGCAACCAGCTGGTGCGGCCGGCGACGATGCTCGTGCCGAAAGTCACCTTGAAGGACAGCGCCAACATCGAGCTGTTCGGCGGCGTCGTGCAGTCGGCGACCGCCGATGCCGTGGTCGACTGCCTGATCGAAGGCGTGATCCCGAAGACCGAGGCCAACCGCCTGTGCATCATCAGCCTGGTGTGGATCGACCCGCGCTGCGCGACGCACGCCGAGCTCGACAAGAAGGACATGTACCGCACGAACTACGAGGCGACGAAGCTCGCGATCCGCCGCGCGCTGGCGAACGAGCCGACGGTCGACGAGCTGATCGCCAATCGCCACACGATCCGCCACGACATGGACGACTGGAGCTGACGCCCGGCGCCGGCCGCCCGCCGATCCGGCCGGTCGGCTTCGAGCGCAGCGAGGCACGAGAGCGTCGGCCCTGATAACGCCGAATGTCGCCCTCGCTGGCAAAGTCGTCTTCGACACAACCCGCGCAGGAGGACCCCCATGGCCTGCTTTGCCTTGCTCGACGACTGCAACGCCACCGCCGCGTATCCGACGAGCCGGCTCTACACCGGCTTCGTGCGCGAGCACCGCTGCGACGACCCCGCGACGCTCGATGCCGTCTGGAGCGGTGTCGAGCGCGATCTGCGCGCGGGCGGCCATGCGGTCGTGCTCGCCGACTACGAATGGGGCGCGCGCCTGCACGGGATCGACGCGCGCGCCGCCGCGGACGGCGGGGCGCTGCGCGTGCTGATCTTCGCGCGGCTCGCGCACCTGTCGGCCGACGAGGTCGAAGCCTGGCTGCTCGCCCAGGACGCCGACGAGCGCGCCGGTTACCCGTACGACGGCACGCATCGCGCCCCCGCGGCTATCCTCGCGCCGCGCGCGAGCGTCGACCACAAGGCCTTCGACGACGCGATCGCGCGCATCCACCACGCGATCGGCGAGGGCGAAACCTACCAGGTCAATTACACCTACCGGCTCGATTTCGACGTGTTCGGTTCGCCGGTGTCGCTGTACCGGCGCCTGCGCGAGCGGCAGCCGGTGGCCTACGGCGCGTTCATCGCGCTGCCGCCGGGGCCGGGGCCGGGGCCGAGCCACGTGCTGTCGTGCTCGCCGGAGCTCTTCCTGCGCCATCACGACGGGCGCCTCGTCACGCGGCCGATGAAGGGCACGTCGCGGCGCGCACCGGACGTCGAGGGCGACAGCGAGCTCGCGCGCATGCTCGCAGGGGACGTCAAGAACCGCGCCGAGAACCTGATGATCGTCGACCTGCTGCGCAACGACCTCGGCCGCATCGCGAAGGTCGGCAGCGTCCGCGTGCCGGCGCTGTTCTCGATCGAGCCGTATTCGACGGTGTTCCAGATGACCTCGACGGTGGAGGCGGACCTGCCCGATGAAGTCGGCTTTCCGGCCATCCTGCGCGCGCTCTTTCCCTGCGGCTCGATCACCGGCGCGCCGAAGCACCGCACGATGCAGCTGATCGGCGAGCTCGAGAGCACCCCGCGCGGCCTCTACACCGGCAGCATCGGCTGGATCGACGCGCCGGGATCGGGGCGGCCGGGGGCGGCGTGCGGCGACTTCTGCCTGTCGGTCGCGATCCGCACGCTGACGCTCGACGCCGCGCACGGCAAGCTGCAGCGCGGCCGGATGGGGGTCGGCGCGGGGATCGTCATCGACAGCACCGCGGCCGACGAATTCGAGGAATGTGCGTTGAAGGCGCGTTTCCTGACCGGGCTCGTCGCCGACGACGCGGTGCCGCCGCACGAGGCATGCGCGCCCGCGGACATCGCGGCGCAGGCCGAGCGGTACGCACCGGCGGCGCTGCGTGCGCGCGCGGACACGATACCGCGCAGCGCGGCGGGCGGGGCATGACACCGATGGCCGCACCGGCGCGTGCAGCGGCCCCGCGCCGCGTTGCGCTGTTCGACCTCGACCTGACGCTCATCCCCTACGACAGCGGGATGGCCTTCCTGCGTTTTCTCGTCGACCGTGGCGTGCTCGAGGCCGACGTTACCGAGCGCTACCTCGACGCCTGCCATCGCTACGTGCGCGGCGAGCTGCCGGTGGCGCGGCTGCACGCGATTGCGATGGCGCCGCTGGCGCGCTTTGCGGCGACCGAGCGCGACGCGCTGGGCGCCGCGTTTCATGCGCAGATTGCGGCAACGATTCCGCAGGCGGCGCGCGCGCTCGTCGCAGCGCATCGGGAGCGGGGCGACCTGTGCGCCCTGGTGACCGCGACCAACGATTTCGTCGCAACGCCGTTCGCGCGCGAGTTCGGGCTGGACCAGCTGCTGTCGAGCCGCGCCGAGGTCCGGGACGGCCGTTACACCGGCGGGGTCGAGGGCGAGCTGTGCCACGGCGCCGCGAAAGTCGCGCGTGTCGAACGGTGGCTCGCCGAGAACGGGCTCGCCTGGGCGGGGCTTGCGCACTCGGTGTTCTATTCGGATTCGGCGAGCGACCTGCCGCTGCTCGAACGCGTCGCCGAAGCCGTCGTGGTTCGCCCGGATCCGCGCTTGCGCGCCGAGGCTGAAAAGCGCGGCTGGCGCATCGTCGAGGTGCTGGCCGATGAGCGCTAACGGGCAGGACCCGGCCGAGCGCGACGGGGCGGGACGATGACCGATCTCCTCACGACGCTGCTGCGCCGCTGGCAGCTCCCCGACGGGCAGGGCGCGGCGGCACTCCAGGACTTCGCACGGCGCCACGGCACGCCGCTGTACCTGTACTCGGCGCCGCTCATCGAGCGCAGGATCGGCGAACTGCGCGCCGAGCTGCCTGCCGGGCTTGCGCTGCTGTACGCCGTGAAGGCGAACCCGCTGCCGGCGGTCGTCGCGCGCATAGCGCCGCTCGTCGATGGCTGCGACGTGACGTCCGCGGCGGAGATCGCGCTCGCGCGTGCGGCGGGCGTCGCCGGCGAGACGCTCAGCGTCGCCGGTCCCGGCAAGCGCGACGAGGACCTCGCCGCAGCGGTCGCCGCGGAAGCACTCGTCGTCGTCGAATCGCTCGCCGAAGCGCGGCGCCTCGCGGCGCTCGCGAACGGCCGCCGCCCGCGCGTCGCGCTGCGCGTGAATCCGCCGTTCAGTCTCGCTGCCGACGCACAGATGGGCGGCGGGCCGCGCAAATTCGGTGTCGACAGCGAGGACGCGCCGGCGGTGCTCGGCGAACTCGGCCGCCTGCCGCTCGCCTTCGAAGGTTTTCACGTCTATGCCGGCTCGCGCTGCCTCGACGCGCTCGCGATCGCCGAAGCGCAGCGCGCGACCTTGAAACTGGCGTGCGAGCTCGCGCCCTTCGCGCCAGCGCCCGTGCGCGTGCTGAACCTCGGCGGCGGGCTCGGCATTCCGTGCTTCCCCGGCGAGACGGCACTCGATCTGGCGGTCGTCGGCGATGCGCTGCGCGCCTTGTCGAAGGAGGCGGCGCGCCGGCTTCCCGCTGCCCGCCTCACGCTCGAACTCGGCCGCTATCTGGTCGGCGAGGCCGGGCTGTACCTGACGCGCGTGGTCGAACGCAAGACCTCGCGCGGCCGCACCTTCCTGATCGTCGACGGCGGTGCACACCACCACTGGCACGCGACCGGCGCGCTGGAAGGGCGCCGTCACCTGCATTTCCCGATCACCGTGGTCGGGGCAGGGCGGCACGCGACCGAGCGCGTGACGCTCGTCGGCCCGCTGTGCGCCCCGCACGACACCTGGGCGGAAGACATCGAGCTGCCCGTGGCCGGACCGGGCGACCTCGTCGCGGTGTTCCAGTCCGGCGCCTACGGCGCGAGCGCGAGCCCGCAAGCCTTTCTCGGCCGGCCGCCGGCCGCCGAGCTTGTCATCGACCGGGCAGCAGGGCTACCCGAACCGCTCCCCAACACGTAGCTGCAGGAGACCGAACATGCTTGATGAGCACGACCGCGACGGCGCCTGGGCGCAGAACCGATCCACCGGCGCTGAGCGGGCGAAACCGCGCGCACGGAAGACTTCGAAGGCCGTGAAGGCGGAGGCGTCGACCGGCTCCGCCAGGTCGCGCGACGCCGCCGACCGGCCGACCCGCAAGGAGGCGGAAGCCGCCGTGCGCACGCTGCTGCGCTGGGCCGGCGACGATCCTGCGCGTGAAGGGCTGCGCGACACGCCGGCGCGCGTCGTGCGCGCGTACGAGGAGTTCTTCGCCGGCTACCGCACCGACCCGGCGGAACTGCTCGCCCGCACTTTCGAGGAGGTCGAGGGCTACGACGAGATGATCGTGCTGCGCGACATCCGTTTCGAGAGCTATTGCGAGCATCACATGGTGCCGATCATCGGCCGCGCGCACGTCGCCTACCTCCCGCGCCACCGCGTCGTCGGCATCTCCAAGCTCGCGCGCCTCGTCGATGCCTATGCGAAGCGGCTGCAGATCCAGGAGAAGATGACGGTGCAGATCGCCGACACGCTGCAGGCGGTGCTGCAGCCGAAAGGGGTCGCGGTCGTCATCGAGGCGGCGCACCAGTGCATGACGACGCGCGGTGTGCACAAGCCGGGGGTGGCGATGGTCACCAGCCGGATGCTCGGCGCCTTCCGCGACGATGCGACGACGCGCCGCGAGTTCTTCGCGCTCGTCGGCGGTGGCGGGGCGCAGGCGCCCACCCATGGCTGATCCGGGCGGCGCACGCGGCGGGCGGCCGGAGCGCCGCGCGCTGCTGCGCCGCGCCGACGAAGGCTCAGGCCGCCAGTGCGCGCAGCCGCTCGGCGCCTTCCGCCTGGAAATAGTCGAGCAGCGCCACCATTGCCGGCGTCGGCGCGCGGCCTTCGGGCACGAGCACGTTCCACTCGCGCATCACCGGCGTGCCGAGCACCGGGAGCCGCACGATGCGGCCGGCGGCGAGTTCCATCGCGAAGCACTGGTGCGACAGGAACGCGATCCCCATGCCCGCCATCGCCGCCTGCTTGAGCGTCTCGTTGCTGCCCAGCTCGTCGGCGCGCACCGCCTTGACGTGCGCCGCGCGCAGGAAACGTTCGAGGTTCGCGCGCGTACCCGAGCCCTGTTCACGCAGCAGCAGCCGCTCGCCGGCGAGTGCGCTGGGCGGGATGCGTTCGCGGCCGGCGAGCGGGTGATCGGGCGCCGCGACGAAGGACAGCGGATGCGGCGCGAACGGAATGCGGCGCAGCGGCAGGCCGCTCGGCGGCTCGCCGGTGATCGCGAGGTCGGCGCGCTGGTCGCGCAGCAGCCGGTGCACGACCTCGCGGTTCGCGACCGTCAGGCGGAAGCCGACGTCGGGGTAGCGCCGGCCGAATTCGGCCAAGAGGTAGGGCACGAAATACTCGGAGGTGGTGATCGCCGCGACCTCGATCGTGCCCGCCGGCATGTCGCGCTGCGCCTTCAGCTGCAGCTCGGCCAGTTCGATGGCTTCGAGCGCGACGCGCGCCTGGCGCACGAGGATCTCGCCGGCGGCGGTCAGGTGGATCTGGCGCCGGCCGTCGACGAGCACCTCGCCGGTGATCTCCTCGAGTTCCTTCAGCTGCATCGACACCGCCGGCTGCGTCACGTGCAGCAGGTGCGCGGCGGCGGTGAAGCTGCCGGAGTCGGCGACGGCGACCAGCGCGCGCAGCTGGCGCATGCTCAGGCGTTGAACGAGTCGCATCAGCAATCCTTATCTCAAACTCACTGATTATTCGATTGGAGCTTATTCGTCGTAATCCGTATTGTCCATACACCGGCAACGGAAACAGACACGACAAGGAGACGACGACATGGGTGCACCGGAAACCGCCGAAGCCATCATCGATCCGAAGAAGCGTTATCGGGCGGGCGTGCTGAAGTACGCACAGATGGGCTACTGGGACGGCGACTACCAGCCGAAGGAGACCGACGTGCTGGCGCTGTTCCGCATCACGCCGCAGGAAGGCGTCGATCCGATCGAGGCCGCCGCGGCGGTGGCCGGCGAATCGTCGACCGCCACCTGGACCGTCGTGTGGACCGACCGCCTGACCGCCTGCGACCGCTACCGCGCCAAGGCCTACCGCGTCGACCCGGTGCCTGGGCAGCCCGGCCAGTACTTCTGCTACGTCGCCTACGAGCTGGATCTCTTCGAGGAAGGCTCGATCGCCAACCTCACCGCGTCGATCATCGGCAACGTCTTCAGCTTCAAGCCGATCAAGGCCGCGCGCCTCGAAGACATGCGCCTGCCGGTCGCGTACGTGAAGACCTTCCGCGGCCCGCCGACCGGCATCGTGGTCGAGCGCGAGCGGCTCAACTGCTTCGGCCGGCCGCTGCTCGGCGCGACGACCAAGCCCAAGCTGGGCCTCTCGGGCAAGAACTATGGCCGCGTAGTGTATGAGGCGCTGCTCGGCGGCCTCGACTTCACCAAGGACGACGAGAACATCAACTCGCAGCCCTTCATGCATTGGCGCGACCGCTTCCTGTACGTGATGGAAGGTGTCCAGCGCGCCGCCGCCGGCACCGGCGAGA
Source organism: Aromatoleum toluvorans (assembly GCF_012910905.1). Classification (GTDB taxonomy): domain Bacteria; phylum Pseudomonadota; class Gammaproteobacteria; order Burkholderiales; family Rhodocyclaceae; genus Aromatoleum; species Aromatoleum toluvorans. Next base: position 4,403 of record NZ_WTVN01000013.1, on the reverse strand, counting down.
TCAAGGGCCACTACCTCAACGTCACCGCCGGCACGATGGAGGCGATGTACGAGCGCGCCGAGTTCGCGAAGGAGCTCGGCTCGACGATCATCATGGTCGACCTGATCATCGGCTGGACCGCGATCCAGTCGATGAGCAACTGGGCACGCGCGAACGACATGATCCTGCACATGCACCGCGCGGGCCACGGCACCTACACGCGCCAGAAGAACCACGGCATCTCCTTCCGCGTGATCGCGAAGTGGCTGCGGCTGGCCGGCGTCGATCACCTGCACGCGGGCACCGCGGTCGGCAAGCTCGAAGGCGACCCGATGACGGTGCAGGGCTACTACAACGTGTGCCGCGAGATGAAGAACGAGGTCGACCTCGCGCGCGGGATCTTCTTCGAGCAGGACTGGGCGAGCATCCGCCGCGTGATGCCGGTCGCCTCGGGCGGCATCCACGCCGGCCAGATGCACCAGCTGATCTCGCTGTTCGGCGACGACGTCGTGCTGCAGTTCGGCGGCGGCACGATCGGCCATCCGATGGGCATCCAGGCGGGCGCCACCGCGAACCGCGTCGCGCTCGAAGCGATGGTGCTCGCGCGCAACGAGGGGCGCGACATCGCCAACGAGGGCCCCGAGATCCTCAAGGACGCCGCGCGCCACTGCACGCCGCTGCGTGCCGCGCTCGATACCTGGGGCGAGGTCACCTTCAACTACACCTCGACCGACACGTCCGACTTCGTCGCGACGCCGACCGCCGCCTGATTCCGCCCCCGACCCCAGATCCAGGAGAGATGACATGAGAATCACCCAAGGCGCCTTTTCCTTCCTGCCCGACCTGACCGACGCGCAGATCGCCGCGCAGGTCGAGTACTGCCTCGTGCAGGGCTGGGCGGTCAGCATCGAATACACCGACGACCCGCACCCGCGCAACACCTACTGGTCGATGTGGGGCCATCCGATGTTCGACCTCGTCGATCCCGCCGGCGTCATGAGCGAGCTCGCCGAATGCCGCGCGACCTGGCCCGACCGCTACATCCGCATCAACGCGTTCGACTCCATGCACGGCTGGGAAACGATGCGCATGTCGTTCCTCGTCAATCGCCCGGCGCACGAGCCCGGCTTCCGCCTCGTGCGCCAGGAAGGCGAGGGGCGCGTCGTGCGCTACACGCTCGAAAGCTACGCCGTCGTGCGCGCGCCCGAAGGAGAACGCTACACCGCCTGACGCCTGCAGGAACGCGCCGCATCGACGGCGCGCCGCACCCCCGCCCACGAGGAGACACCACGATGAACGCCGCCGATCGGCAGGCCGCGGGCCTGCCTTCCGCATCGCCCGACACCGCGCTCCGCGCCGAGACGGACGCCCCGTCCGGCACCGTCGACCTTGCGGCCGAGTACCGCGAGGCGGGCGTCGGCGAGGTGCTCGACGAGCTCGACCGCGAGCTGGTCGGCCTCGTGCCGGTGAAGCGCCGCGTGCGCGAGATCGCCGCGCTGCTGCTGGTCGACCGCGCGCGCCGCAAGATCGGCCTCGCGACCGAGGCGCCGTCGCTGCACATGAGCTTCACCGGCAACCCCGGCACCGGCAAGACCACCGTCGCGCTGCGCATCGCGCAGATCCTGCAGCGGCTCGGCTACGTGCGCCGCGGGCACGTCGTCGCGGTGACGCGCGACGACCTCGTCGGCCAGTACATCGGCCACACCGCGCCCAAGACCAAGGAAGTGCTGAAGCGCGCGATGGGCGGGGTGCTCTTCATCGACGAGGCCTACTACCTGTACCGCCCCGAGAACGAAAAGGACTACGGCCAGGAGGCGATCGAGATCCTGCTGCAGGTCATGGAGAACCAGCGCGACGACCTCGTCGTGGTGCTCGCCGGCTACGGTGACCGCATGGAGCGCTTCTTCGAATCGAACCCCGGCCTGAAATCGCGCATCGCGCACCACATCGACTTCCCCGACTACTCCGACGGCGAGCTCGGCGACATCGCCGGAAAGATGCTCGCGCAGTGGAACTACCGCTTCGACGACGCCGCACGCCGCGCCTTCGACGAATACATCGTGCTGCGCCGCCGCCAGCCGCACTTCGCCAACGCCCGGAGCGTGCGCAACGCGCTCGACCGCATGCGGCTGCGCCAGGCGCTGCGCCTCTTCGAGGCGGGCGCGACCGTCGATGCCGCGGCGCTGACGACGCTGACCGACGCCGACGTGCGCAGCAGCCGGCATTTCCGGCCCGCCGAACGCATCGCCGAATGCACCGCCGAACGCACCCAATTCTGACCCAGGGGAACGCCGCCATGTTCGACATCGAACGCACGACACTGACCGAATACCTGATCGCCCAGCGCCGCCTGCACCCGGGTGCGACCGGCGAGTTCAACGCGCTGATCCTGCAGGTCGCGCAGGCCTGCAAGGCGATCTCGCGCGCCGTCGCGCAGGGCGCGCTCGCGGGCGTGCTCGGATCGCTCGACAGCGAGAACGTGCAGGGCGAGACGCAGAAGAAGCTCGACGTGCTCGCCGACCGCATCTTCCTGCGCGCGACGCACTGGGGCGACGACCTCGCCGGCATGGTGTCGGAGGAGAACGAAGCGCCGATCCCGCTGCCGGCCGACGGCTCGCGGGGCAAGTACCTGTTGGTCTTCGATCCGCTCGACGGTTCGTCGAACATCGACGTGAACGTCGCGGTCGGTTCGATCTTCTCGGTGCTGCGTGCGCCGACGCCGGGCGAGGACGCGCAACCCGAGGATTTCCTGCAGCCGGGCACGCGCCAGGTGGCGGCCGGCTACGCGATCTACGGGCCGTCGACGATGCTGGTGCTGACCGTCGGCGATGGCGTCGCGGGCTTCACCTTCGACCCGATCCTCGGCGAATTCTTCCTCACGCACCCGGAGATCGGCATCCCGACGACGACGCGCGAGTTCGCGATCAACGCGGCCAACTCGCGCTTCTGGGAGCCGCCGGTGCGCCGCTACGTCGACGAATGCCTCGCCGGCCGCAGCGGCCCGCGCGAATCCGATTTCAACATGCGCTGGGTGGCGTCGCTGGTGGCCGAGACGCATCGCATCCTGATGCGCGGCGGCGTGTTCCTGTACCCCCGCGACCGCAAGGATCCGGCCAAGCCCGGCCGGCTGCGCCTGCTCTATGAGTGCAACCCGATTGGCATGATCGTCGAACAGGCCGGCGGGCGCGCCTCGACCGGCGAGCGGCCGGTGCTCGATGTCGAGCCGACGAGCCTGCACCAGCGCATCGGCTTCGTGTTCGGCTCGCGCGAGGAGGTCGAGCGCATCGAGCGCTACCACCGCGAACCCGCGCCGCAGCCCGACAGCGACCTGCCGCTGTTCCACGCGCGCAGCCTGTTCCGGCAGAACTGATTTCTCAAACGCCAAGGGGGACATCATGTCCGAACGCCACCCAATCGTCGCCATCACCGGCTCGTCAGGGGCCGGAACCAGCACCGTGCAGCGCACCTTCGAGGAGATCTTCCGCCGCGAGAAGGTCACCGCCGCCGTGGTCGAGGGCGACAGTTTCCACGCTTTCGACCGCCTGGAGATGCGCAAGCGCCTCGCCGAGCTCGAGGGCGTGCCGAACAACCATTTCAGCCACTTCGGCGAGGAGGCGAACCTGTTCGCCGAGCTGGAGCAGCTGTTCCGCAGCTATGCCGAATCCGGCCGCGGCATGCGGCGGAAGTATCTGCACAGCGCCGAGGAGGCCGAGCCCTACAGCCAGCCCGCGGGCACCTTCACCGCGTGGGAGGAGATTCCGGCGGGCAGCGACCTGCTGTTCTACGAGGGGCTGCACGGCGCGGTGGTCACCGACAAGGTGGATGTCGCACGTTTTCCGGATCTGCTGATCGGCGTGGTGCCGGTGATCAACCTGGAGTGGATCCAGAAGCTGCATCGCGACAAGAGCACGCGCGGTTATTCGACCGAGGCGGTCACGGACACGATCCTGCGCCGGATGCATGACTATGTGCATTACATCTGCCCGCAGTTCGCGCGCACGCATGTGAATTTCCAGCGTGTGCCGATGGTGGATACGTCGAACCCGTTCATCGCGCGCGCGGTGCCGACGGCCGACGAGAGCATGGTGGTGATTCGCTTCGCCGATCCGAAGGGGATCGATTTCGCGTACCTGCTGAACATGATCCACGGCAGCTTCATGAGCCGCGCGAACACCATCGTCGTGCCGGGCGGAAAGATGGAGCTCGCGATGCAGCTGATTTTCACGCCGTTCATCTGGAGGCTGGTGGAGCGCAGGAGGAAGGTGCTGTGAGGGCGGGAACATTAGAGGAATCCAGCAGCTTGCGGAGGCGATTTCCTCGGCTGGGGCACGGATGCTCCTCCCCCTTCAAGGGGGAGGTTGGGAGGGGGATGGGTTTCCGTGGGCGCTGATCGGCGGCTCTGTGAACCCGTCCGACCCCCATCC
>NZ_WTVN01000012.1 GCF_012910905.1 Aromatoleum toluvorans | reverse complement strand
AGCGGGAAGGGAGCGGGAAGGGAGGCGAATGGGCCCGAGAGAAAACCGCAGACGGAGCAAAAATTGCCCTGGATCAAGGCACGGAAAATTTATTTGGCATTAACACGATTGCATCCACTATCATTGCGGTTTGCGCTCGGACTCTCGTCGTTTACCGGATCGGCTGATGCTTCCTCCCCGTACGTCGCTGACGATCTTCCTGGTGCTGGCGTTCGCCGCGCTGACCGCCCTGGGACTCTGGATGCTGGAGGGCGTGTTGGCCGCGGAGGAACTGGGCGACACCGCCATGGCCGGGCAAGGTGTCTTCATCCCCTTTCTGAGCGTGTCCCTGGGACTGCTGGCGGCAGTTGTCGGTTGGGCTGTGTGGCCCCTGGTGCGTTCGGTCGGCCGTCCGCCCGACTCGAGCCCCGGACCGTCCGGCTACGTTACGCCTTCCTGTGCTCCGGAGGGCGGGATGCCGGATTTCGGGCAGGTCCGGCTGCCGGTCAGCGAGTACGCGCTCGAAACCTACAAGGCGGCAGTCGACCACGCGCCGGCCGCGATCATGATCACCAACAACCGCGGGCGGATCGAGTATGTGAACGACGCCTTCCTGAACACGTCGGGGTATTCGCGGCGCGAGATCCTCGGCCGCAGTCCCGCGATGTTCAGCGCCGGGCATACGCGGAGCGAGGTCTATAGCGACCTGTGGCAGACGATCCTGTCGGGCCGGGTGTGGCGCGGTGAGGTCCGGAACCGCCGGAAGAGCGGGGAGGAATACTGGGAGAACATGGCCATCTCCCCCCTGCGGGACCGCTTCGGGCGGGTCGCGCACTTCGTTGCCGTGCGGGAGGACGTCACCGAACGCAGGGGACGGGAAGATGACCTGCGCCAGCTGGCGCTGGTGGATTCGCTGACCGGGATCGCGAATCGCCGCTACCTGCTCGAGCGTGCCGAGCAGGAGCGGCAGCGTGCACAGCGATTCGGCCTGGCCCTGACCCTGTTGATGGTGGATATCGATCACTTCAAGGCGATCAACGACAGGCACGGTCATGCCGTGGGCGACCAGGCGATCCGGCGGGTGGCGCAAACCTGCGCCGGGAGCGTGCGCGAGATCGACATCGTCGGGCGCTACGGCGGCGAGGAATTCGTGATCGTCCTGCCGGGCACGCTGCCGGAAGGTGGGCGCGAGCTCGCGGAGCGCCTGCGGCGGAAAATCGCGGCCATCGACATCGCGGGGGCGGACGGCGCGTCGTTCGGCTTGACGGTCAGCATCGGGCTGGCCGGGTTCCAGCCGGGCGACGAGCTCGAACAGGTGCTGGCATCGGCGGACGCGGCGCTGTACCGGGCGAAGAGCCTCGGGCGCAACAAGGTGGTGGCGGTCACCGATTGCCTGCGGCAGGGGCCAGCGGGCGACGTGCAATGAGGGCGCGCGCGCTGCGTTCCGCGTCCGGGGTGGGGGCTGTTCAGTGGAAGTCGCGGCTTGGTGCCGCGAGCGTGCCGAGCATGGCCGAGTGATCGACGACGCGGCTCGCCAGCAGGTGCGTGACATCGCCCTGGCGGCTGATCTGGCCGAACACGCCCAGCAGCCGCGCTCCGAGCAGTTCCCGGCGTTGCCGTTCGATGAGCTCGGGCCGGACGATCACGTTGGCCAGTCCGGTTTCATCCTCGATGGTCATGAAGAGCGTTCCCTTCGCGGTGCCCGGCCGCTGGCGGCAGGTGACGATGCCGGCGGCGCGGGCGAGCTGGCGGTCGGGGCAGGCGGCGATCTCGGCCGCGGTGAGAAAGCGCATCGCGCTGAGCCGTTCGCGCAGCAGCGCGAGCGGGTGGCGGCCCAGCGTGAATCCCAGCCGCGCGTAGTCGGCGAGCAGTTCCTGGGCCTCGCTCGGGGCCGCGATCTCCGCCACGCTCTCCGTCACCGGTGCACCGTGCAGGATGCCTTCCGCAGGTTGTCCGCCGGCGGCCTGCCAGAGCGCCTGACGGCGGTGTCCGGCCAGCCCCGCCAGCGCGCCGGCCGTGGCGAGCAGCCGGAGCTCGCGGGCATCGAGCGCGGCGCGTAGCGCGAGATCGTCCACGCCGGCGAAGGGGCCCGTGCTGCGGGCCGCGGCGATCCGTGCGGCGGCGTCGACGCCGAATCCCTTGACCATGCGCAGTCCCAGGCGTGCCGCGGGCAGGTGCGTGCCGTCCTGGGGTTCGAGCGTGCAGTCCCAGCCGCTCGCGCGTACGTCGGTCCCGCGTATCGTTACGCCGTGCCGGCGGGCATCCTGGATCAGTTGCGAAGGGGAGTAGAAGCCCATCGGCTGGCTGTTGAGCAGCGCGCAGAGGAAGGCGGCGGGCTCGAAGCGCTTGATCCATGCGGAGAAATACACGAGCAGCGCGAAGCTCGCGGCGTGTGATTCGGGAAAGCCGTAGCTGCCGAAGCCTTCGATCTGGTTGCACAGGCGCTCCGCGAACTCGGCCCGGTAGCCGTGATCGGCCAGGCCGGCGAGCAGTTGCGCGCGGTAGCGTTCGAGCTCGCCCTGGCGGCGCCAGGCGCCCATCGCGCGGCGCAGCTGGTCGGCGTCGCCGGGGGTGAAGCCGGCCGCGACCACGGCGAGCTGCATCACCTGTTCCTGGAAGATCGGCACGCCCAGCGTGCGCTCGAGCACACGGCGCACGCCGTCGTCCTGCGGGGCGCCGGGAGTACGGCATTCCGGGCGCGGGTAGTCGATTTCCTCGCCGCGTTCCTTGCGGGCGCGGGCTTCGAGGTAGGGATGGACCATGCCGCCCTGGATCGGGCCGGGGCGCACGATCGCGACTTCGACGACGAGGTCGTAGAAGCGGCGGGGCCTGAGGCGCGGCAGCATGGTCATCTGGGCGCGCGATTCGACCTGGAAGACGCCGACCGAGTCGGCCGCGGAGAGCATGTCGTAGACGGCATCGACTTCGCGCGGGATGTCCGCGAGTGTCATTTCGCGGCCGTGCCAGGCGGCCATCAGCGCGAGGCCGCGGCGCAGGGCCGAGAGCATGCCGAGGGCGAGGACGTCGACCTTGAGCAGGCCGAGGGTGTCGAGATCGTCCTTGTCCCACTGGATGACGGTGCGTTCGGGCATTGCGGCGTTCTCGATCGGCACCAGCTCGTCGAGGCGGCCGCGGGCGATCACGAAACCGCCGACGTGCTGCGAGAGGTGGCGCGGAAAGCCGATCAGTTCCTCGGTAAGGGCGGCGAGGCGCCGTACCGTGGGGCTGTCGGGGTCGAGGCCGGCATCGCGCAGGCGCTCGGGGAGGATGTGGCGGCCGTCGAACCAGAAGTGGTCGCGCGTGAGCCGCTCGATCTGTGCCGGCGGGAGGCCGAGCGCCCGGCCGACATCGCGCAGGGCGCTGCGTGAACGGTAACGGATGACCGTGGCGGCGAGCGCGGCCCGTTCGCGGCCGTACTTGGCGTAGAGATACTGGATGACTTCCTCGCGCCGGTCGTGCTCGAAATCGACGTCGATGTCGGGCGGCTCGTTGCGCTCTTTCGAGATGAAGCGCTCGACCAGCATGATGCCGAGCCCGGGATCGACCTCGGTGATGCCGAGCGCCCAGCACACCACCGAGTTGGCCGCCGAGCCGCGCCCCTGGCACAGGATCCCGCGGCTGCGGGCGAAGCGCACGATGTCGTGCACGGTGAGGAAGTAGGCTTCGAAGCCGAGTTCCGCGATCAGCGTGAGCTCGTGCTCGATCTGCTTGCGTACGCGCGGGGGCGCCTCGCCGTCCGGGCGGTAGCGCCAGCGCAGCCCGTCCTCGACCAGGCGGCGCAGCCAGCTCGACGGGGTTTCGCTGTCCGGGACCAGTTCGGCGGGGTATTCGTAGCGCAGTTCGTCGAGCCGGAAGCGGCAGCGGGCGGCGATGCGCAGAGTCTCTGCGAGCAGCCCGGGCGGGTAGCGGCGGGCGAGGGTGCTGCGTTCGTGCAGGCGGCGCTCGGCGTTCGGCGCGAGCCGGGCACCGGCTTCGGCGACGGTGGCGTGGAGACGGAGCGCGGCGAGCACGTCGGCAAGCGGCCGCCGTGCGGCGTCGTGCATCAGCGCCCCGGTCGCTGCGACGGGAGGCAGGCCGGCTGCGCGGGCGATCGCGAGCAGGCTTGAGAGCCGTCGGGCATCGTCCGGGCCGCAGGCGAGTTCGACGGCGAGCCAGGCCGAGCCAGGAAAGCGTTCTGCGAGCCAGCGGCCGTCCTCGACCACGGCAGCGTGGTCCGGTTCGCCCTCGGGGGGAAGCAGCAGGGCGAGACAACCCGGCAATCCATCCCCGAGATCGGCGCGGGTCAGGCGGTAGTCGCCCTTCCCGGCGGCCCGCCGGCCGATGCTGATGAGGCGGGCGAGCCGGCCGTAGGCGGAGCGGTCGGTCGCGAGCAACACGAGGCGGGGTCCGTCGGCGAGGCGGATTTCGGTGCCGACGACAAGGTGCAGCGACAGCTTCTCGCGCCGGATCTCCTGATGCGCGCGCACGACCCCTGCGAGCGAACACTCGTCGGTGATGGCCAGCGCGGTGTAGCCCAGGCTCGCTGCCCGCGCGACGAGTTCCTCGGGGTGCGAGGCACCGCGCTGGAAGCTGAAATTGCTCAGGCAATGGAGCTCGGCATAGCCGGGTGGGGGAGCGTGGCTGTTGCTGTACATAATCACAGTATAAGACGCGTTTACGGATTTTTTCCCCGCGCGACCGGTTCCTTCTGCCGTCGATGGCCGTTATCGTTGCGTACCCCGGGAGCCGTTCCCGCCGAACAGTCCATTGCGGAGCCGAATCGATGCAGATGTGGGTTGATGCAGACGCCTGTCCGAAGGCGATCAAGGAAATCCTCTACCGCGCGGCCGAGCGCTGCGGCATCGTGTTGACGCTGGTGGCCAACCAGCCGCTGTCCGTGCCGCGGTCGCCCTGGATCAAGACCCTGCAGGTGCCGCCCGGCTTCGATGTCGCGGACAACGAGATCGTTCGGCGCCTCTCGGCGGGCGACCTGGTCGTGACGGCCGACATTCCGCTGGCGGCGGGAGTGATCGCAAAGGGGGCGCACGCGCTCAACCCGCGTGGCGAGCTGTATTCGGCCGAGAACATCCGTGAATTGCTCAGCCTGCGCGATTTCATGGACACCTTGCGCTCGACCGGCGTGCAGACCGGCGGCCCATCGGCCCTGAGCCAGGGGGATCGGCAGGCATTCGCGAACCGTCTGGACCAGTTTCTCGCGCGGCACCACCGGAGCGGTGGATAAGACGCTTATCCCCACGCGCCGTGAGCAGTCTTGTGGACAACTTGTGGGGACGTGCTGCAGATCACTGACGCACAAGGAATTGTTGTGTCTGCACAAAAATGAGGCATTCCTGCAACGTGCCCCTGGGGAAAACCCGTCGCTTATCCCCACCGGGCGTGGGCAGTCCTGTGGACAACTTGTGGGGATGCAGTGCAGGACCCTGACGCAAAAGGGAATGTTGCTCCTGCGCAAAAATGAGGCATCGACACAACGTCGCCTCGCCTCGTCCGGTCGCGGCCGCAGCAGCTAAAATCGACAACTTTGGTTCGTTTTGCGGAATTGCCGATGCCCCACCAGCCCCGTGTGTCCTACACGATTTCCCCCGCGCGTCCGGAGGCGCATATCTTCGACGTGAGCTGCACGGTCGCGGATCCCGATCCGTCCGGGCAGGTGTTTCGCTTGCCCGCGTGGATTCCCGGCAGCTACATGATCCGCGAGTTCGCGCGCAACATCGTGACGCTGAAGGCGGAGTGCGACGGCCGGCCGGTCGGGATCGAAAAGCTGGACAAGCACAGCTGGCGGGCGGCCCCCGTCGCGCGCGGGCGGGCGCTGACGCTGAGCTACGAGGTGTATGCGTGGGATCTATCGGTGCGTGCCGCGCATCTCGACGCGACGCATGGCTTTTTCAACGGCACGAGCGTGTTCCTCGCCGTCGAGGGCAAGACCGGGGAACCCTGTTACGTGGATATCCTGCCGCCGGCCGGCCCGGCGCTGCAGACCTGGAAGGTGGCGACGACGCTGAAGCGGCCTGCGGGTGATCCGCTGGCGGCGCCGGCGATGGGCTTCGGGCTGTATTACGCGGACAACTACGACGAGCTGGTCGACCACCCCGTCGAGATGGGCAGCTTCACCCATGCGCGTTTCGAGGCGGCGGGCGTGCCGCACGAAATCGTGCTGACGGGGCGCCACGACTGCGACCTCGAACGGCTGTGCACGGATCTGGCAAGCGTGTGCACGTGGCAGATCGAGCTGTTCGGCACGCCCGCGCCGGTCGATCGCTACCTGTTCCTGACGATGGTCGTCGGCGATGGCTACGGCGGGCTGGAGCACCGTTCGTCGACCGCGCTGCTGACGAGCCGCGGCGACCTGCCCTACGCCGGCATGGGCGAGCAGACCGAGGGCTACCGGACTTTCCTCGGCCTGTGCAGCCACGAATACTTCCACACCTGGAACGTCAAGCGCATCAAGCCGGCGGCGTTCACGCCCTATGACCTCGCGAGCGAGAACTACACGCGGCTGCTGTGGGCGTTCGAGGGCTTCACGTCCTATTACGACGATCTCGCGCTCGTGCGTTCGGGCGTGATCGCCGTCGAGGATTACCTCGCCCTGCTGGGCAAGACGATGTCCAACGTGCTGCGCAGCGGCGGGCGCCTGAAGCAGAGCGTCGCGGAATCGTCCTTCGACGCGTGGATCAAGTATTACCGGCAGGACGAGAATGCGCCGAACGCGATCGTCAGCTATTACGCGAAGGGCGCGCTCATCGCGTTGGCGCTCGACCTGCAGCTGCGCGCGGCGAGTGCCGGGCGCAAGAGCCTGGACGACGTGATGCGGCTCCTGTGGCAGCGGCATGGCCAGACGGGGGAAGGGGTGGCGGAAGACGGCCTGTTCGCGCTGGTCGGCGAAGTCGCCGAAGCCGGCCTGAAGGGCGCGGGCCGGCGCCTGTCGCGCTGGCTGAAGGACGCGGTCGAGGGCACGGAGGATCTGCCGCTGGACGAGTTCCTCAGGCCGTTCGGGATCGAATACCGCGCCGAGGCGGCGGCCAAGGGGGCGTCGCTGGGCGTGAAGCTGGCCGCCGGAAACGGCGAGGCGAAGCTGGCGAACGTGTTCGACGGCGGCGCGGCGCAGCGGTGCGGGCTTTCGGCCGGGGACGTGCTCGTCGCGCTCGACGGCCTCAAGGTGACGGCCGCGTCGCTCGACGGGCAGCTCGCCCGCCGCAAACCGGGCGAGCAGGTCACGATCCATGCCTTCCGCCGCGACGAGCTGATGCAATTCACCGCCGAGCTGGCGGCTCCGCCTGCCGACACCGTGAAGCTCGCGAGCGGCAAACGGGTGTCCGCGCCGATGCGGGCCTTGCGCAAGGGGTGGCTGGGCGCCTGAAGGCCGGGATCGGGCGGGTCAGGGCGCGGCAGGCAAGTCCTGCCGGCGCATCACCGCGCGCAGCAGCCAGCCGAACAGCACGGCAGCGACCACGGTGGACATCACGCCAGCTTCCCAGAAGCCCGCGACATGCGGGCCCGCCGTCCGCCACGGCGCGTGGAAGCTCGCCCAGTAGCCGCCGGCGAGGCCGACGCCCCAGAAGCACACGGCGTGCATCAGCATCGGCACGAACGTCACCTTGTAGCCGCGCAGGGCGTGCGCGGCGACCGTCTGCACCGAGTCGAACAGCTGGTAGATGCAGATGTAGAGCAGCAGCGCGAGGCCGACCGCACGGACCGCTTCGTCTTCCGAGAACAGCGCGATGACCGGTTTGCGCGCGAGCCACATGGCGAGGCCGATGAGCGATGCGAGGCCGCCCGTGACGATCATGCCGACGCGGACCGTCATGCGCGCGCGTGCCCAGTCGCGCGCGCCGGCAGCCTGGCCGACGAGCACGAGCACGGCGATCGACATCGCCAGCGGCAGCATGTAGATCAGCGCGGCGAGGTTCGCGACGACGCGGTGGCCGGCCACGGCCTCGGCGCCCAGTCGTGCCGCGAACAGCGCGATCAGGGTGAAGGACGACACCTCGATGAAGGTCGACAGGCCCATTGGCACGCCCAGCCGCAGGAGCGAGAGGATCTCCGCGGGTTGCGGCCCGCGCCAGTGCGCGAACAGGTGATAGGGCCGGTAGCCGGGATTGCGCGCGAGGTGGACGGTGCCGCAGGCGAAAGCCAGCCAGTTCACGATGGCCGTCGAAATGCCGCAGCCGAGCACGCCCAGCGGCGGCAGCCACAGGTGGCCATGCACCAGCGCCCAGGCGAGCGGGACATGCGTTGCCGTGACGACGAAGCTGATCGCCATCAGCACGCGCGGCTTGCCGACGGCGTTGTTGAACGCGTAGAAGGTGCGGTACAGCAGCACGGCGGGCAGGCCGGCAGCGGTCGCGAGGAGGTATTCGCGGGTCTTGGCGTCGACGTCGGGCGGAACGCTGCTCAGTTCGAGGAGGAAGCCGGGGAAGACCATCAGCACGATGCCCGGGACGGCCAGCATCAGGGCCAGCCAGAACCCCTGCTGCAACGTCGGCCCGATCCGCTCCGTGCGGCCGGCGCCGAAATGGTGCGCGACGGTCGGGGCGACGGCCTGCAGCACGCCCACGACGAGCATCACGATGGAGATGTAGACGCCGCTGCCGACCGCGACTGCCGCGAGGTCCACCGTGCCGTAGCGCCCGACGATGATGGTGTCGGCGATCAGCATGCTCATCGACAGGATCTGCGCAACGAGTATCGGCCATGCGTGGTGCAGCAGTTGGCGGACGATGGTGGATGGCGAGGCGGACGACGAGGAGGACGGCGAGATGGACGACGAGGGGGAGGCGCTCAAGCGAAAGGGGCCTTTGGGCTGCGGGTGAGGTCGGGGCCGGACACGACGTCCGGGCGCGGAAACTGCGGAGTCTAGCCAAAATAGCCATGCACGTACCAGCCGCCCGGCGGGTCCTGCAGCTCGAACACCCACCACAGCGCGGCATCGGGTGCGCGGGCGACGTAGTAGTCGCGGCGCACGTCGGTGCCGTCCCACCATCCGGACTCGATGCGCTCCGGGCCGTTCAGCAGCGTCAGCGCGCGGATCGAGTCGAGCGCGCGCGGTTCGCGCATCAGCCACAGGGGGCGCGGTCCGGCGGCTGGCGGGACATCGCGGGGGACGAGGCGGCCGGGTTCTGCCAGTCGCCAGGCGCGTTCCGGGCGGTGTTCGGAAACGGGGTGCACGGTGCGCACCGCGTCGCGTCCCAGCCTGGCGCGCAGGCGGTCGAGCAGCAGCGCGGCCGAGTCGCGCGCGCTGTCCGGATCGCCGAACAGGTCCGGCGTGCGGCCGGGCGTGCTGACCGGGTTGTCGGCCGACAGGCGCAAGGCCTCCACCGGGGCCGGCAGCGCCAGCGCGGCCAGATGTTCGCGGGCGAGCATCAGCAGCCGCCCGTCGTCGCGTCCGGGCGTTCCGGTGACGATCTCGAGCACGGTGTCGGGGCGGTCCTCGTGTTCCAGGCACAGGCAGCAGCGGTCGAGTGCGGCGTGGCGGGCGGCGAGCCAGGCGGACAGCCCGGAGAACAGCCGTCCGGCGGCGAACAGCAGCGGCTCGGTGTGCAGGATGCTCGCCGGCAGGGCGAGGCGCGCTTCGAAGCGTTCCGGCGGGATGAACCAGCGGCGCGGGTCGGGACGCTCGCCCCGTGCGCGCGCCAGCGTGTCGAGCACGACGCCGGCCTGGCGCCGCGCCAGTCCGTCGCGCGGCAGGCGGGCGACATCGCCGATACGGCGGGCTCCGATGCCGTACAGCAGGTCGAGCGTGGCGCGCGCCACCTCGGCGCCGTCGCCGAGGAGTTCCACGGGAAATTCGTCGAGCTGGCACCGCCACCCGGCAGTGCCCCGGATCTGCCGGCCCGGGTGCGTGCGGGCGAGCCAGCGGGCGGCAAGCGGGGTCGGGGCGGCGGCGATCGCGGCGTTCAGGCCGAGCGGCACGAGTCCGGCCCGGATGCGCCGCACCAGCCCCGTGACGCCGCCGAAGAGGCGCAGGCTGGCGCTCGTTTCCAGCACCAGCGTGTCGGGCGGGTCGATGCTGACGCAGGGGGTGAATTGCGCGGCCCAGGCGGCGAACTCCTCCAGTGTCGCCGCTTCGAGTGCGGGATCGCGTTCGCGCAAGTGCAGCGACGGGGCGACGGCGAGCGCGCCGGCAACCCCCTGGCCGGCCTCCACGCCGCGCGCGAGTGCCGTGGGCGTGGCCGCGACCACGCGCGCGCCGGGCGCATGCTCGACGACCGCGAGTTCGCCCGGCTCATCCACGCCGCGCGTGAATACCTGCAGCGGCAGGTCGGACAGGATCAGGGCGAACCAGAGCATCGTTGAAGACCGGGGCCCGGCGCGGACCGGGACGTTGCGGAAGCGGCAGGCGCAGCGGTGCGGCGAGGCCGGGGCCGCGTCGCTTGAGGATATCGAGCACGAGTCCGTCGTCGCGCGCGGAGAGCCGCAGGCGCAGGCTCGCGGGGGACGGCTGGCGTGCGGCGGACGCGGGGCGGAACAGGAACAGCGGCGTCGCAGAGGATTCGGCCGCGAGCTGCAGGCGCCGCAAGGCGGCGGTGTCCGCGCGCGCGAGCCAGGCGAGCACGGCGCTGCTGCCGCCCGAGATCAGCGCCTGGCGGGTTGCCCACAGGGTTTCGGCGTGACTGGCCGCTTCGAGCAGCAGCAGGCGTTCCAGCGGCACGCCTGCCGCGGCGAGGGCCGGGGCATAGGGAAGATGGGGCGGGGTGATCCAGACGATCCAGCGTTCGGCCGGCAGCGTGCGCAGGACGGGCAGCAGCAGCCCGATCTCGCCGATGCCGGGGCTGTCGGACAGCAGCTCGATCAGCGCGTTACGCGGCCAGCCGCCTCCCGGCAGCTGGGCGTCGAGCGCCGCAAAACCGGTTGCGATGCCTGCTTCGGCTGGCTGTGCAAGCCGATCGGCCTGCCAGACGAGGCCAGGCGGCAGGGCAGCGAGGGTGGCTTGGGCGAGGGCGGACATCGGGAGGAAGGCGGAACCGGGAGGGCACGGGGACGGGCTTCACAGCGAACCGTTGCGCACCAGGCCGACGGCGATCCCCTCGATCGTCAGGGGGGTGTTGCGGGTGTCGACGACGATGGGCTCGAAGTCGGGGTTGGCCGGCAGCAGGCTGACGATGGGGCCTTTGCGGGAGAAAGTCTTCACGGTGACCTCGTCTTCCACCCGGGCGACCACGATCTGGCCGGAGCGCGCCTCGGGGCTGCGGTGCACGGCGAGCAGGTCGCCGTCGAGGATGCCTGCGTCGCGCATGCTCAGGCCGCGCACGCGCAGAAGGTAGTCGGCGCGCGGCGAGAACAGCGCCGGATCGATCTGGTGGCGCGCTTCGATGTGTTCGACCGCAAGGATCGGACTGCCGGCGGCGACCCGCCCGATCAGCGGCAGGCCCAGCGCCTCGGCGAGGCGGATGCCGCGCGCCCGGCCTTCCTCGAGCAGGATCGCACCCTTGGCGGCGAGCGCGCGCAGGTGGCTTTCGGCCGCGTTCGGCGAGCGGAAGCCGAACGCGCTGCACACTTCGGCCCGCGTGGGCGGACGCCCCTCGGATTCGACCGTCTGGCGGATGAATTCGAGGATTTCGCCTTGTCGGGCGGTCAGGTTATGGTCGCTGCTGCTCATGGGGATATCCGGGCTGCAAATTTGAAAAGGAGCATCCTGTCGGTTCGGTCGGGGGTGCGAGTACTGAATATTTATATAATAGCGCCACTTGCCGGCATGGACCAGCCCGAGCCGGGAACGAAATTTCCGGAATCGTTTCGGGCGCCACATCTGCCCGAATCGGCGCCCTGCCGGGAGCGGGCCGCCCGTGCGGGTCCGGGTGGCCGGACTCGCGCCTCAGGCCTTGACCGAAGGCTCCTGCAGCGGCAGCCGCACCGCGAGGATCCCGGGTTCCTCGGAACCCTTGATGGTGAAGCCGAAGTGTCTGAGCAGCTTGAGCATCGGCTCGTTCTCCGCCATGACTTCGCCCGCCAGCACCTGCAGGCCGCGTTCCCGCGCGTAGCGGATGACCTTCTTCAGCAGGGTCGAGCCAATCCCCAGCCCCTTCATGTCGGAGCGCACGAGGATCGAGAATTCGGCCGTGTGGTTGTCGGGATCGGCGACGGCGCGCACCACGCCCAGTGTCTCCGGGCGGCCGGAGCTGTCCTTGCCGCTCGCGATGAAGGCCATCTCGCGGTCGTAGTCGATCTGCGTCAGGCGCGCCATCTCGGAGCGCGGCAGCGTGCCGATGTAATGGAAGAAGCGGAAGAGGATGTCCTCGGGCGTGACGCGGGACAGGAATTCGTAATGCGTCGCTTCGTCCTCGGGCCGGATGGGGCGCAGCACGGCACTGCGGCCGTCGCGCAACCTGGCCGTTTCGGCGAGCGCTTCGGGATAGGGGCGGATCGACAGGCGCTGGGGATTCGGCGGCGCGGCGGAAACCTGGATGTGCGCGTCGACGGCGAGGACTCCCTGGTCGTCGACGAACATCGGGTTGATGGCGAGTTCCTCGATTTCCGGCAGGTCCACGACCAGCTGCGAGATACGCGTCAGCATCAGCGCCACGGCTTCGCGATCGGCCGCCGGGTGGTTGTGGTACGCGTTCAGGAGGCCCGCGGCGCGGCTGCGGTTGATGAGGTCGTGCGCGAGCGGCAGGTTGAGGGGCGGTAGGCCGATCGCGAGGTTGCGGTACACCTCCAGTCCGCGGCCGCCTTCGCCGAACACGATCATGGGCCCGAACAGCGGGTCCGTGACGACTCCGACGATCAGCTGCCGCGCATGCGCCCGCGTTTCCATGGCTTGCACGGCGAACCCGGAAATCGCGATCTCGGGGCGCAGCGTGGCGACGCGCGCGAGCATGGCCTTGGCGGCCGATTCGGCGGCTTCGGGCGTTTCGAGGTCCAGGGCCACGCCGCCGACTTCCCACTTGCGGCGGATGTCGCGCGACATGACGGTGACCGAGACGGGCGTTCCGAGCTCCGTCGCGATCGCGGACACGTCCTGCGGCGTTGCCGCGAGGTGGGTCGGGACGATGGGGATCTCGTACGCGGCGAGGATGTGCTTCGCCTCGGGTTCGGTCAGGTGGGTGCGGCCTTCCGCCAGCGCCCGGCGCACCACGGCGCGCGCGCCGTCCACGTCGGGCCGGAAGTTGACCGAAGTGGACGGGGGCGCTTGCATCAGCACTTCGCGTGTGTGCCGATGGTTGACCATGTGCAGGAAGGCACGCGTGGCGTTTTCCGGCGTGTCGAAGGTGGCGATGCCGGCATCGACGAAGAGCTTGCGCTCGGCCGCCGCGGTCTCGTCGCCGATCCAGCAGGTGAGCAGGTTGCCGCCGACGCTGCGGATCGTCCTGATCACCGTTTCGGCGATCTCCACACTCGGCGTGAGCGCGTTCGGCGTGTGGATCAGCAGGATCGCGTCGCCGTCCTGTTCTTCGCACAGGATCTTCAACACGTCCTCGTAGCGCTTGGGCGGCGCGTCGACGCGGATCGCGATCGGGTTGCGGCCATTCCATTCCGGCGGCAGCAGGCGGCGCAGGCGGGTGAGCGTGTTCGGATGGAGGTCCGGCAGCGCGTAGCCGCCGAGGTGCAGGCTGTCTTCCGCCATGATGCCGGCGCCGCCGCCGTTGCTGATGACGACGAGGCGGTCGCCGTGGATCGGCCGCGAGCGCACGACGGTCTCGACGGCGCCGAACAGTTCGTTGAGGTGGTCGACGCGCAGGATGCCGGCGCGGCGCAGCACGGCATCGGCCACGTCGTCGCTGCCGATGAGGCCCGGGCTGTCGAGGAACAGGGGGTCGCCGACGTCGTGCCCGACGCGCTGGGCGCGTCCGGCCTTGATCGCGACGACCGGTTTGTTGCGCGCCGCGGCGCGTGCGGCAGCCATGAAGCTGCGGCGCTCGCGGATGGATTCGATGTACATCAGGATCGCGCGCGTGCCGGGGTCGCTGCCGAGGAAGTCGAGGACTTCGCCGAAGCCGATGTCGAGCGCGTCGCCGAGCGACACGAAATGCGAGAAGCCGACCTTCTTCGGCAATGCCCAGTCGAGCACCATCGTGCCCACCGCGTCCGACTGCGACACGAAGCCGATGTTGCCCGACAGCCCGCCGACCTGGGAGAAGGTCGCGTTGAGGCCGGCCTGGGGCACCATGACGCCGAGCGTGCTGCCGCCGAGAATGCGGATGTCGTGGCGGCGGGCGATCTCGAGGAGCGTGACGTCGAGCGGCCGGCCGTCGGTTCCCAGGGTGGTCGCGAGCTGGCTCGCCATGATGATGGCGGCGCGCGTGCCGCGCTTGCCGAGCTGCTCGAGGATGCCGGGGATCGCGGACGGGGGGGTGCAGATGATTGCGAGATCCGGCGTGCGCGGCAGGGCGTCCACGTTCGGGTAGGCCAGCACGCCTGCGACCGCGTCGCGCTTGGGGTTGACCGGCATGATCACGCCGCCGAAGCCCCCCGCGAGGAGGTTCCGCATCACGACGCTGCCGATGCGGCGCGGGCGGGCACTCGCGCCGATGACGGCGATGGATTGCGGATTGAACAGGCTCTGCAGGTATCGGAAGCTCATGATGGGGGACGGGAGTCGGTTTTCAGGGAAGGCGTCAGCGTACGCGCTGCCACAGCATGGCGTGCGTGACGATGTACTGGTACTTGCGTGCATGCTCGCGGATCACGAGCGGAAGTTCGGTTTCGCGGCGCAATTCGAAGCCGTCCGCGGTCAGCAGCGATTTCAGCGCGTCGCCGCTGCGCACCGGGCGCTCGCTGTCCAGGTAGCCGCCCAACCAGGCGCCGCGGGGGGTGAACTGCTCCATCCAGGTGTAGGGCGAGAGGATCGCGACGACCCCGCCGACGCGCACCAGCCCGCAGGGCCCGCCGAGCCGTCCGAGCAGCGACTTCGGGCTGGGGAGGCGGCACAGCAGGTTTGCGAGCAGGATGGCGTCGTAATCCATGAGCTCCGCCGGCAGCGAGCAGGCATCGGCCTGGCGGAAGCTGACCCGGGTGCGATCGATCGCAGGGTCGACGTGCGCCCGCAGCGGGTGGCCGAGGTCGCCTTCGTCGCGGCAAGCGTAGTCCAGCGCGCCGTCGCGCTGCAGGGCCGTGGCGGCGTCGATGAAGGCGCGGCTCAGGTCGACGCCCAGCACCTCGCCATACGTGCGCGCGAGTTCGAAGCAGGCGCCGCCCACCGCACATCCGACGTCGAGTGCCCGGCCGGTCGTCACGCCGAGCTCGCGCGCGCCGTCGATCAGCCAGCGCGCGGAACGCTGCGGGAACTGGCATGCGTCGCGCGGCCCGGACGCCCAGGGCATCTGCTCCTCGGCGCTGCCGTAGTGCAGCAGCAGGTACTCGTTGGTGACCTCGGCGCTTTCGTACACCTTGCCGCGCGCGCCGGTGGCGTCGAGCGTCACGGCGCCGCCGTCGTGCGCCGCCTGCACGACCCGGAAGCCGGCGTGCTGGAAGAAGTGCGGGCGGAAATGGAAGCGCGACCACACGCTCGCCTCGTCGCCGGTCGAGACCCACGATCCGCCGAGGATCATCTGGTGCTCGCCGTCGTAGCACGGGCTGCTGAAGTCGTCGTAATACGGATGCACCTGCGCGCCCGGCAGCGGGTTGAACTGGTCGCCCAGCCACTGCCAGACGTTGCCGAAGACGTCGTGGAAACCGTGCGCCGTCGGCTGTCCGTTGGCGACGGGCGTCGAGGAGCCGCAGCCGAGGTTGAGGTTGAGGCCGCGTTCGCGCAGCAGGGTCGCGCCGTCGGCGGCCATGACGGGATCGTCCGCAGCGGCGCCGACGGGGTCGCGCAGTGCGTTGTGTTCGGCCTCGCTCGGCAGGCGGCAGGGTACCCCGTCGCGCGCGCTCAGCCACGCGCAGTAGGCGCTGGCCTCGTGCCAGTTCACCTCCGCCGGCCAGTCCCAGGGCATGTCGATGACTTCGAACAGCGTGCGCAGGCGGAACTGGTGCGACCCCGCGGGGCCGTCGGGCACCCAGAAGGTCGGCCACTTGAGGTTGCGATAGGTGCGCCACGCCCAGCCCGTGTCCGACCACCAGCGCTGCTCGCGATAGCCCCCGGCCGCGACGAACTCCCAGAACTGGCCGTTCGTGACCAGGCAGCGGCCCGCGCGGAACGGCTGGGTGTCGACGCGGCGGCTGCCGTATTCATTGTCCCAGCCGTAGGAAGGCCAGTCGGCCGGTTTGCCGAGGCGCAGGCTCGCGGCGCCGACCGGCAGCAGTTCCAGTTCCGGGTAGTCGCGCCCGGCGACCGGCGGGAATGCCGAGGGCCGCGTCGCCGACGGATGCAGCGGCGCCCAGCCCGCGGGCCTGCGCACGAGTCGCAGCGGCAGCTCGTGGATCAAGACGGACGAGGTCTCGAGGTGGATGCGTTCGTGCTCGAAACCCATGAACAGCGCCCACAGCGGGTCCTGCTGCGTGATCGGCGGATGGCCGTCGGCCAAGCCGGGATGTTCGTCGATGACCCGGCAGACCAGCGCATACACCGCCTTGCGATAGTCCTGCGCCTCATCGAAGGCGGGCCAGCGCATCGCGTTCTTGGACATGTCGTCCCAGCGCATCTCGTCGACGCCGGTCTCGAAGATGCGCTCGAAGTACGGGTTGAGCGGCTCGGCGATCAGTCCCGCGACGCGCAGCTTGTTCACGTACAGCGCCGGCGGATGGCAGTAGTAGAACACCATCGGATGGCGCAGGTGATGGTAGGGCGGGCGGTAGAACGCCTCCTCGCCGACAAGCGCGGAGAAGAGCAGTTCGGTGAGCGTCCAGCCATTGTCGAAATACGCGCGCACCTCGGCACGGGTGCAGCTTGCGAGGTTCGGCAAGGGCAGCGACGTCAGCATGCCGTCCGCAGTCCAGCCGGGGCAGCGCTCGGGCGGCAGCGCCGTCCACCAGTCCGGACCCCGCGGCACCCGCAGGCGCTCGCCGAATCGACCGTCGAGGTTCTGTCGCCAGCTCTCTTCCATCACGTCGCCAGTCATCGCGGATCTTCCTCGCTACGCATTCGCCATCGTGTGGAGGCGCGGGAGGCCTCATCGGACGAGGATAACCCCGGACGCGGCTGCGCGCCAACGCCCTCGCGCACCGCGCCGCGTCGGCGGGCAAGGCGCGCGCGGTGGACGTGATCTAAGCTGAACTCACCGGCGGCCGTGCCATCGCACGGTACGCGAGCGGCAGAGGAGGCAGTCATGGAACAGCGGAAACTTGCACTGATCGTCGGCGCGGGGCCGGGGCTGGGGCGCTCGCTCGCTCGCCGTTTCGGCGCAGCCGAAATGAACGTCGCGCTCGCCGCGCGCAACGTCGATCGGCTGGAGAACCTGAGCGTGGAATGCGCGGGCATCGGCCGCGGTGCGCATGCCTATTCCTGCGATGCGAGCCGCGAGGCGGACGTTGCGGCGCTGTTCCGGGCGATCCGCGGCGACTACGGCTGTCCCGACGTCGTCGTGTATAACGCGGGCGCGTTTCTCGCGCGCGGCATCGTGGAGACGAGCGCGGAAGAATTCGAGCGCTGCTGGCGGGTCGGCTGCTTGGGCGGCTTCCTCGTAGGGCGCGAGGCGGCGCGGGCCATGCTCGAGCGCATCGGGCAGGGCGGTGCCGGGGGCACCATCCTGTTCACCGGCGCGACCGCGAGCCTGCGCGGGAGCGCGGGCTTCCACAACCTCGCCGTGGGCAAGTTCGGCCTGCGGGCGCTCGCCCAGAGCATGGCGCGCGAGCTCCAACCCAAGGGCATCCATGTCGCGCACGTGATCATCGACGGCCGCATCAGGCCGAGCAGCGTGGTCGAGCATACGGACGCCGCGGACGGGGATTCCCTGCTCGATCCGGACGCGATCGCCGAGGCCTACTTCCAGTTGTACCGGCAACCGCGCAGCGCCTGGACACAGGAGCTGGACCTGCGTCCGTGGGTGGAACGCTTCTGATCGGCCGGGCGGGCACCATCGCGAAATTCGCGACGCCCGCGCGCGGCACCGGGCACGTCGCACCCATCGTTCCGCTGCTCCTTGCAACTTGCCGGACGGTGTGTGAAGATTCGCCCCTTGTATGCGCTGTGTATTTGTAACTACATGTTTTGTAATGAAAAACATGTGGTGCATCGAGGTTTCGGACGGTCCCGGAATCTCCTTTCCTGCCGTACAGCGAAACCCGTTTTCCCGGTCGCGGTCCCGTCCCGGCTTGCGGGGTTTCCCGCGTCCGGCACGGGTCTCCCGAAAAAAATATCGTTCCCGGGCGTGTCCGCCCGGGGCAGGAAGGCGTGGTGTGCTGATGGAAGTGGTTCGCGGTTTGTCGCTGGCATTCATGCCGGCGGCTTCGCTCCGGGCGTACCCGGAACAGTGGTGGGACGACGTGCTCGGCATCGCGATCCTCGGCGACGGGGACGCAGGGCTCGTACCGCCTGCGATCCCGACCGCCCGCATTGCCACCCCCGTCCTTGAAGGGCCGCAGTCCATGTGCGAGATCTGGCGCACGCGCGGGCCGCTGGAGACGGGCTTGCGCGGGCGGGTCCGCTACCGGTGCAGCGACACGATGCTGTTCGGCGCCCTCGAGATCGGGGAGGGCGCCGTGCCGGTCGGGGGAGCCTCGCGATTGCAGCATGCGACGGAGGCCGCCTATCGGGAAGTGTTCGGTCTGCTCGACGAGAAGGGCTATCGGGCGCTCTTCCGTGCCTGGAACTACTTTCCCGGGATCAATGACGAGGCCGACGGCAGCGAGCGTTACCGGCAGTTCAACGCCGGGCGCCAGGAAGCCTTCCGCGCCGGCGGCCGCAGCACGACCGGGCACGTTCCCGCGGCATGCGCGCTGGGGACGGCGGGCGGACCCTTCACCCTGTATTTCCTGGCATTGCGCGAGGCGCCCGTTGCCATCGAGAATCCGCGCCAGGTCTGCGCGTATCATTACCCGCAGCAGTACGGGCCGCGCAGTCCGACGTTCGCCCGTGCGAGTCTGGCCCTCTCCGAGGCGCCGCCGGTGCTCTTCGTGTCGGGAACGGCGAGCATCGTCGGGCACAGGACGCTGCATCCGGCGGACGTGGTGGCGCAGACCGAGGAATCCTTCCGCAACATCGCGGCGGTGCTCGCCGAGGCGGGACGGGTTGCGCCCGATGGGACCCGGTTCGGGCTGCGGGATCTTTCCTACAAGGTGTACGTGCGCCATCCTGCCGACCTGGGCGCCGTGCGGGCGGGCGTTCGCGAGCACGTCGGCAGTGAGGCGCCGGTGGTATTCGTGCAAGCCGACGTGTGCCGCGCCGATCTGCTGGTCGAGATAGAGGCCTCGGGCGGGCATGCAGTGGAGGAGGCTTGATGGGGATGGCTGATGCGGTGGCGGTGCGTGGAATGCCGGGGCCGGCAGTGCTCCTGCTGGCGCTCGCTGCGCTGAACGCGGGCGGCGCAATGGCTGCGGAGAAGCCCCTGTGGGAACTGGGTGCAGGCCTCACCGTGCTGCAGTTCCCCGCCTATCGCGGTTCGGACGAAAACCGCCTGTTCGTGCTGCCCGTGCCCTATGTCGTGTACCGGGGCGAATTCCTGAAGGCCGACCGGCAAGGGGTTCGCGGCACCTTCTTCGATAGCGACCGTGTCGAAGCGAGCCTGAGCCTGGGGGCCTCGCCGCCCGTGAGCAGCGATCGGGTGAAGGCGCGCGAAGGCATGCCGGACCTGAAACCGACGGTGGAGATCGGGCCGTCGCTCGATGTGCGCCTGTGGCGGTCGGACGACGAGCGCCTGCGTCTGCGCACGCGGCTGCCCTTGCGTGTCGGTTTCACGGTGGAAGGCAGCCCGGAATCGACGGGCTGGCAATTCTCCCCGCAACTCAACCTGGACTGGCGTGATCCGGCCGGGATGGCGGGCTGGACGCTGGGTGTCGTGGCCGGGCCCGTCTATGGCGACCGGCGGCAGAACCGGTATTTCTATGCCGTGGAAGCGAACGAGGCGACGCCGCTCCGCCCGGCCTTCGATGCGCGCGGCGGCTACGGCGGGACACAGGTGCTTGCCGCGCTGTGGAAGCGGTTTCCGGGCTGGTGGGTCGGGGGCTTCGTGCGCTACGACAGCCTCCGGGGAGCAGTGTTCGAGGACAGTCCCCTCGTGAAGCGCAAGGATTACGTCGCCGCGGGCCTGGCGGTGACCTGGGTGCTGGGCGAGTCTTCGCGACGGGTCGAGGCCGATGAGTGAGCGCAGCAGGACGAGGCCCGGCCTGGTGCGCCGGCTGCGCGAGTACGTGCTGCTGTATCTCGGGCTGGGCTACCTCGGCGCGATCTGCCTCCTGTGGACGCCGTTCGCGATGGTGCTGCACCCGCTCCTGCCGGCGCGCGCCGGACGCCGGATCGGCCGCTTCATCATCAACCAGGGCTTCAACAGCTACATCCGCTTCCTGACCCTGATCGGCGCCTGCCGCTTCGACCTGTCGGCGCTGGACAAGCTGCGCGGGCAGGGGCCGCTGATCCTCGCACCGAATCACCCGAGCCTGCTCGACGCGGTGATGGTGATCTCCCGCCTGCCGGACGTCGCGTGCATCATGAAGGCGGGGCTGATGGACAACATCTTTCTCGGCGCCGGCGCACGTCTCGCTCGCTACATCCGCAACGACTCGCCGCTGCGCATGGTGGGCAGCGCGACGAGCGACCTGTCGGCCGGCAGCTTCCTGCTGGTGTTCCCGGAGGGCACCCGCACGACGCGCATGCCGCTCAATCCGCTGCTGAGCAGCGTCGGACTGATTGCGCGGCGGGCGAAGGTGCCGGTGCAGACGATCTTCATCGAGACGGAGTCGCCCTATCTGTGCAAGGGCTGGCCGCTCTTCCGCAAACCCGAGATGCCGGTGACCTACCGCGTCCGGCTGGGGCGCCGCTTCGACCCGCCGGTCAGCGTGCAACCGTTCATGGCCGAACTCGAGCGCTATTTCGTTGCCGAACTCGCGGGTGCGGTTCTACCGCGACCGCCGCGCGGCGACGGTGGCAAAATGTCGTCGTCCACGATCTGAACCTGTTCCGGTTGCAGCCATGACGTTCCATCAGGTCACCCTGCCGAAATCCGCGCCGCTGCCGAGTCCGGTGGCCGCCCCGACGTCCACGCATCTGGTGCTGATTCCGAGCTACAACCCGGGACCCAAGGTGTTCGAGACCGTGCGCGCCGCGCGCCACCAGTGGATGCCGGTATGGGTCGTCGTGGATGGCAGCACGGATGGCACGACCGACGGACTGCGCCGCATGGCAGAAGAGGATCCGGGCCTGCGCGTGATCGTGCTGCCGCGGAACTCGGGCAAGGGCGCAGCGGTGCTGCACGGCATCGGACTCGCGGCGAAGCAGGGGTTCACGCATGTGCTGACGATGGACTCGGACGGCCAGCACCCCGCGGAGCTGATTCCCGATTTCATGGCGGCGTCGGCTACCAGGCCCGAGGCGATGGTGCTGGGCATGCCGGTGTTCGACGCCAGCGCGCCGGCGCTGCGTGTGCGCGGACGCAAGGTGTCGAACTGGTGGGCGAACCTCGAGACGCTGTGGATGGGGATCGGCGATTCGCTGTTCGGCTTCCGCGTGTATCCGATCGACCCGCTCGCCAAGGTGATGCATGGCCAGCGCTGGATGCGTCGCTTCGACTTCGACCCCGAGGCAGTCGTGCGCATGGCCTGGCTGGGGGTGCCCCCGGTCAATCGCCCGGCGCCGGTGAAGTATTTCGGCGCCGACGAGGGCGGGGTGTCGCATTTCAACTACGCGCGCGACAACCTGCTGCTGACGTGGATGCACACGCGTCTGTTCTTCGGTTTTCTCGTGCGCCTGCCGATGCTCGTCGCGCGCCGCGTCAGATCATCCCGCCGTTGATCGAGATCACCTGCCCGGTGATGTAGGCCGCCTCGGCGGACGCCAGGAAGCCGATCAGGTCGGCGACTTCCTCGGGCTTGCCGGCACGTTTCATCGGCACGATGCGGGCGATCGCGTCCGCGTCGAAGGCCTGTTCGCTCATCGCCGTGTCGATGATGCCGGGGGCGACCACATTCACCGTGATGCCGCGGCTGGCCAGCTCCTGCGCGAGCGATTTGCTGGCCGAGTGCAGCGCGCCCTTCGCGGCCGCGTAATTGGTCTGGCCGCGGTTGCCGGTGATGGCCGCGACGGAGGAGACCGTGATGATGCGCCCCCAGCGCGTGCGGATCATCGGCATCGTCAGCGGCTGGGTGACGTTGAAGAAACCGTTCAGCGACACGTCGATGACGCGCTGCCACTGGTCGGGGCGCATGCCCGGGAAGACCGCGTCGTCGTGGATGCCGGCGTTGTTCACGAGGATCTGCAGCGGAGCGTCGGCCGTGATCGCTTCGAGCGCGGCGGCGGTTGCGGCCGCGTCGGTGACGTCGAACGTGACCGCCTGCGCGCTGCCGCCCGCGGCACGGATTTCGCGCGCCAGTGCCTCGGCCTTGTCGGCCTGCCGGTTGGCGTGGATGAAGACGTGATGACCGTCGCGGGCGAGGCGACGGCAGATCGCCGCGCCGATGCCGCCGCTGCCGCCGGTGACGAGGGCGTGCTTCAAGATCGACTCCCGTTGGGGTCGCCGGCGAGGACGCCCGCGTCGAGGATCACCGCGGCACGCCCGGAGACGAGCATGCGGCCGGCGGCCGCGACGGTGAAGGCATAGAGGATCTGGTTGTCGTTGCCGGTGATGCGTTCGGCACGGATGTCGAGGTCGGCGGCGAGCGTGTCGAGGCGCTCGACGCCGATCTCGACACCGCGCACGCTGGCGAGGTAGCCCGCGCGCGGCGCTTGTCCGGAAGGCGCGAGCAAGGCGCCGTGCATCGCCATGGCCTGCGCCGCGTACTCGATGGCGCTCGTCGCCGGCAGGCCCCAGGCCTCGCGCAAGGGGTTGCCGGCGTCGCGATGGCTCGTCGCGTGGCAGCGGATCGTGTCGGCATCCCATTCGTCCACGCCCGCGAGCAGGCACATGCTCCCCTGATGCGGAATGCGCAGTGCGATGGCGGCGCGGTCGAGCGCTGCGCTTGGCTGGCTCATGCGCAGAAATCCACTGCGAGGCGGGCGTGGTCTAGATAGTCGAGCACGACGCGGCCGCTACGGTCCCGGGCGATCGCGGCCAGCAAGGGCAGGCTGCGGGCGGCCGGGATCGCGCGGCGCAGTTCGTCGAGCGCCGGGTCGGCGAGCGAGTCCGCGGACCCATCCGTGAGTTGGGCGGAAATCCGGCCGATCGCTCGCCCGTCGGTCTCCGGTGTCAGCAGCAGCGCAACGCCGAAGGCGTCCGGGACCGGGCGTTTCGCGCGCAGGGGTTCGGGGTAGTCGGCGTCGTAGGCGATCAGCAGGCACGGCGCGCGATCGACCGCGACCTGGGTGATCGCTTCGAGGAGCCCCGCCGCGAAACTGCCGTCGTAGGCGCACAGGACCGCCGCGGACGCGGTCGCGCCGGTCGCGATGCTCCAGTAGCCGGCGGCAGCGTTATGTACGGAGTTGTGAAAGCGTGTCGGGGAGATCTGCCGGTCGTCGGAGGCGAGCGTCTCGCAGATCTGATGGCAGTTGACGCCGTCGCCGCCGGATGACGAGAACACCGTCGCGAGTTCGGCAGGATCGACGCCGGCGGCGCGCGTGGCTTCGAGGCCGACGGTCAGGGCGAGTTTGACGACGCGCACGGCGCGCCGGCGCTCGGCGGGCGGGAGGAGGTCCGGCGCGGCGAGGACGGTCTTCGCCGGGGCCCAGGCGGTCTCGCCGGAGAGGATCGCGGCGCAGGCGGGCCAGTCGGCGAGTCCGGGACCGAGCACGCCGATGCTGCGGATCGAGGCGGAAGGCGGGGTAGCCATCGTCGGATTCATGCTGCACGGCCGAGGATCAGGCTGCAGTTCGTGCCGCCGAACCCGAAGGAATTGCTGAGCACGCGCCGCACGCTGCGCCGGCGCGTCGCGAGCACGTAGTCGAGTCCCGGCTCGGGATCGTTTGTCCCGGCGCCGGCGGGAAGGATGCCGTCGCGGATCGCCAGCGCGGCGATCACGGCCTCGACGCCGCCGGCGGCTCCGAGCGTGTGCCCGGTCGCACCCTTGGTCGAGCTGCAGGGCGCCGCGTTGCCGAACAGGTCCGTCACGGCCCGGCCTTCGGCCGCGTCATTGCTCGGCGTCGCGGTGCCGTGCAGGTTGATGTAGTCGATATCCTGCGGCGCGAGTCCGGCGCTCGCGAGCGCGGCGGCCATCGCATGGCGCGCGCCGCGCCCCTCGGGATGCGGCGAGGACATGTGGTAGGCGTCGCTCGATTCGCCGCTGCCCAGCAGCAGGATCGCGTCGGGCGGCAATGCGTCCGGCGTGCGTTCGAGCAGCGCGAAGGCGGCGGCCTCGCCGATCGAGATGCCGTCGCGCGCGCGGTCGAAGGGCCGGCAGGCGTGCGAGGACGTGAGCTCGAGCGAATTGAAACCGTACAGGGTCGTCAGGCACAGCGAATCGACGCCGCCGACGAGTGCCGCATCGATGAGTCCGGCCGCCATCATGCGTGCGGCAGCGGCGAAGACCTTCGCGCTCGACGAGCAGGCCGAGGACACGACGACGGCGGGTCCCTTCAGCCCGAACCAGGCCTGCACGAAGGCGCCGACGGAAAACGTGTTGTGCGAGCCCGCGTAGTCGAAATCCTGCGGCAAGGCGCCGGTCTGCGGGTCGCGTCGCCGATAGGCGAGTTCGGTCTCGAGGATGCCGGAGGTGCTGGTGCCGAGGAACACGCCGATGCGGTCGTTGCCGTAACGGGCCGCAGCGGCGCGAACGGCATCGGCAAAGCCGTCCTGGACGAGGCCGAGCTGGGCGAGGCGGTTGTTGCGGCAGTCGAAACGGGCGAGCGCAGCCGGCAGCTTCTCTTCGTCTGTGCCAGCGACCTCGCCGATCCAGGTGGGCAGGACGACGGTTTCGAAATCACACGGCTTGAGGCCGGATGCGCCCGCGAGCAGGGCTTCGCGCAGCGGCTCCCGGCCGCGCCCGAGGCAGGTCGTCGCGGTGTAGGAGGAGATCAACAGCGGATGCACGGCGCCTCGGAAGCTAATGAAAAAAACGGCATTTTAGCAAAAGGCCGGGCGCATCCGGACCCCGTCGGGCGCAAGGAGGCACGGCCGGGTCCGGAGGGCCCAGAAGCGAAGACGGCATTGGCGACGCGCTCTTCGGCGGGGCAGCAGCTACTCGCCGCGTGCGAGGCAAAGGTACGCACGGAAGGGGTAGTCATGCCAGCGCAGCGGCAAGGGTGACGGGGGTGAGGCTGGCGCCGGCGCAGCGCTCGAGAAGGCGTGGGAGGGCGTCGAGGATCACCGCCCGGCCCGACGTAGTCCGCGCCGCGTTGCCGTCGTGCAGCAAGAGGATGTCGCCCGCAGCGAGGCCGTCCGAGAGCCGGCGGACGACGGATTCCGCATCGCCGTTACGCGTGTCGTAGGCCCGCCGCGTCCATGAAGCAAGTTGCAGGTCCAGTTGCGCGAGGACGGGTTCGAGGAAGGGGTTGCGCAGTCCGGCCGGTGCGCGGAAGAAGCGCGGCTTGCGGCCGCAGGTCTGTTCGATCGTCTCCTGCGCGGTGGCGATCTCGCGTGCGAGCCAGCGCGGCCCGCGCAGCGAGAAGGTCTTGAGGTGGTGCTCGCTGTGATTCTCGACGGCATGCCCGCGCGCGACGATTTCGCGGGCCACCGCCGGGTGGCGCCGTACCTGCCGGCCGATCACGAAGAAGGTCGCGCGCGCGCCGTGGGCGTCCAGCAGGTCCAGCACGCGGGGCGTGATTTCGGGGTCGGGGCCGTCGTCTATCGTCAGCGCAAGCTCGCCGCGTGCGGCGGCGGCGTCGGGGAGTCGCGTCCAGTTGGTGCCGAGCAGGCCACAGCGCGGCAGGAGTCCGGCGGCTGTCAGCAGGCCGTGGTTGGCGACGAGGGCACCGGCCGCCCACGGCCATGCGTCGGGGCGCAGCGCGACCCCGGCCGCCGCGGCCGCGTGAAGCGCGGCGGAGAGATGGATCAGCGCTCCGGGGCGCCAGCGGCGGGGCATGAGGGGCGTGCGAGGGTTGCTGCGAACAGCAGTGCGAGGAGGGCGCCGGGGCCGACGGTACCGCCGATCGCCTGCAGCACCGGAACCGACGAGAAGGCGAGGACGCCGAAGCCGGCGACCGTCGTGAGGTTGGCGAACAGCATGGAGGCGAGCGTGCCGGGTGGGGGGCCGTCGCCGTCGCCCTTGCCGTCGAAGAACAGTGCATAGTTGGAGCCGACGGCGACGATCAGCAGCAGCCCCACGAGGTGCAGGATCGTCAGCGCGACGCCGGCCAGCAGCAGCCCGGCGACCACGACCAGCACGGATGCCGCGAGCGGCAGCAGCACGCGGATGACGCGCCGTGCCGAGCGCAGGGTTGCCCCGAGCAGGGCGACGATGCCCAGCACGCCGGCGAGCGAGAGCTGGAGCGCCTCCCTGAAATAGCCGGCGTACAGGCGGTCGGATTCGCCCTTCATGTCGATGAACAGGGCGTCGGATCCGGGTGCGCCTTCGAGCGCGTGGCGCACGGCGGCGGTGTCGATCTCGCTCGGATGCGCTCCCGTCGTCGGTGCGCGCAGCGGCAGCAGCGCCGTCCAGCGTTCGCCCTGGCGCATCAGCAGCGAATCGACGGCGATGGCGAAGCTCGTGCCGTCGAGGTCGGCGCGTGTCAGGGGGGCGCGCTCGCGCGCCGCGGCCACGTCGTCGACGAAGGGTTCGAGCCGCGTGGCCGGGAGAGGAAGCCCATGCGTGGCTTCCGGCAGGCGGGCGCGAAGTTCGGCCGCATCGGGCAGCGCCGCCTTCCGTTCCAGCTGCCGCGCGCGGGAAGGCAGGTAGAGCGACGGGCTCTCGAAGCCACCGATCGCCCCGGACTCGACGAGCGGCTGCAGTCGGTCGGAAGCCGCCTCGGCGGCTTGCAGCGCCGCTTCCGCGTCGGCCGCGCGCACGACGACCATGTAGCGCACGTCGGGCGCACCGACATCGGTGCGCAAGGCGAGGTCGAGCGCCTGGGCCGCCGGCGGCACCGGACTCAGCGCTGCCAGCTCGTGATTCCAGAGGCGGTCCCGCTGCGCATACACCACGCCGCCCGCGGCACAGGCCAGTGCGATCAAAGGCCAGCGCAGTTTTCTCACAGCGGCGGCCAGCCCGCGAAGCCGCACGCCGAGGGGCGTGACGTCGCGGATCGCGAACCCGGCGGGCAGCAGCTGCGGGAGGATAAAGCGCGTCGTCAGCGCGGCAGCCACCAGTCCGGCGATCGAATACAGCCCCAGCTGCGCGAGTCCGGGAAAGCCGGAGAACATCAGCGCGCCGAAGCCGCAGATCGAGGTCAGCACGCCCAGGCGTATGGTCGGCCAGAAGGTATCGCGGCCGCCGCGCGTGCCCGACTGCACGAACAGGTAGATCGCGTAGTCGACGGCTTCGCCGATCAGCGTCGTGCCGAATCCGAGGGTCACGCCATGCACCATGCCGAACCCCAGGCTCACCGCGGCAACCCCCGCCAGTGCCCCGGACACGACCGGCAGCAGGCCGAGGACGAGCGCCGTCGGCGAGCGATAGATGAAGAGCAGCAGGGCGACGATGATCGCCGTCGATACCAGTGCGAGGCGCGTGACCTCGCTCTCGATGGTCGCGCGCGAATCGACCGCGAACGCCGGAGCGCCCGAGATCAGCAGCTTCAGGTCCGCTCCCGCGGGGAGCTTCGCCGCCTCCGCAGCAAAGGCGCTGCGCAAGGTCGAGATTGCTGCCTGCTGGCGATCGAGGTCCGAACCCGAAGCGCGTGTCTGGGCGAGCAGCAGTGCGCGGCGACCGTCGCGCGATGCCCATACGCCTTCCCGCGTGGCCGGGCGCGCCCCGCCGTCGAGCCGTTCCAGCAACTGCATAAGCTCGCCGGTCGGATCGCGCGGCAGCAGCGCCTTCGTGAGCATGCCGAGCGGCGATGCGAGCAGATCGACCGACTCGCCGATCGCCTGCTGCAGCCCGGCCGTCGTGAAGCGTTCGGTGGCGGTCGCCGGACTCAGCAGGTAGCGGTGCGTGAACAGCAGCGCCTGGTCGCGTTCGCGGTGCACGGGTTCGCCGTTCGCGACCATGCCGAAGGCTGCGTCGGTACGCAGCCGTTGCGCCAGTCCGCGCGAAAGCTGCGCGCGCTGCCCCGCGTCGCCGCCTTCGATGCCGACCAGCAAGAGGCGCGACACCATGCCGTCGCGCAACTGTTCGACGAGAACGCGCTGCTCCTCGTTGGGGGCTTCGGGCAGGAAGGCGGACAGGTCGGTCGTGAAGCGCGTCTGGGCGGCCACGGCGATGCAGGCCCCGACGAAGGCCAGCCACAGGAGCAGGGCCGGCACGAAGCGGCGCGTCACCGTATCGGCCCCGTCGCGACGATCTCCATCACCGAGCGGTCGCCGTCGGCCTGGATGATCTCGATCTCGCGCAACTGTCCGCGCGTTCCGGCGATATTGATGCGGACGATCACCTCTGCCATGCGCTGATCGCGCGGCAGCAGCGTCAGCGTCCAGCGTTCGGCACTGCCCGCAAGATGCAAGGCATAGGTGCGCTCCAGCGTCGCGCGGTCGCCGGCGAGGGTCGCGCGGATGCTGTCGATGAAGCCGGCGACTGCGCCGTAATCGGACAGACGGACGCTGAACTGCTTCTTGCCGCGCGTGACGGTCAGGTTGTCCCCCTCCAGCACCAGCGATTCCGGCCGCGGCTTGAGCGTGATCTTCTCGAGACGGTCGGGTGCCTGGAAACGCAACTCGCCCGAGGACTCCACCGGTTGGTCGAGGACTGCGAGGTGCTTCCGCTCCACGAACGTCGCCTGCCCGCTGCTCTGTTTGCCCAGGGCCTGCATCAGCTGCGCGATGGTCCAGCCCTCGGCGGCTGCAGCCGGCCCCGCAATGCCCAGGGCGGCGCCAAGTGCAAGCAGGATCGCGATTGACCAGCGCAGGTATGCGGCTCGTGACACGGAAACTCCACTCCCTCCGGTCAGCGGGCGTCGCGGCGGCGCGCGCTTTGCCAGAAGTCGAAAAAATTGAACCAGTTGAACGGCGCCTGCCGCGCGTAATAGGCAAGACGGGCGGCGTAGTGTTCGATAGCGTCGTGCTGCAGGCGTGCCCGGTTCTCGCGCGTCGCGGCGGAAAAATCCGCGATCCGCTCGAAATGCACGTCGTAGCGATTGCCGCCGCGATACAGGCCGACCATCAGGATCACCGGGCGCTTCAGCATTGCGGCGAGGCGCCACGGGCCGACGGGAAAACTTGCCGGCGCGCCGAAGAATTCCACGATCTGTCCAGGTTCGTCGCCCGGACTACGGTCCGCAAGGATGCCGACCAGCGAGCCGTCGTCGAGCCGCTCCTTCACCTGCAGCATCGAGTCCAGCTTGCCCAGCGCAATGATGTCCTGCCGCGCCGCCGGATTGATCGCCGCGAGCGTGTCGTTGATCTTGCGCGCGTTGTCCTCGTACATCACCATCGCGACGCGCATGCCGGGCTGCTGGCGCCCCATGGCCCGCATCACCTCGAAGCTGCCCATGTGCGCGCCCATCAGGAACACCCCTGCGCCGCGCGCCACCGCCTCCTTGACGAGTTCGCCGCCGTGCACGCGGATGTCGAACAGGTCGAAACGCTCATTCACGAGATAGACGCGATCGTGGATGGTCGCGGCGAAGGTGTAGACATGCCGGAACAGCTCGCCCAGTGACGGCTTGCGGCCGAGCGCATGGGCGAGCCAGTCGCGCGAAGCACGGCGTGCCTTCGGGGCAAAGAGCAGGAAGTAGACGGCGATCAGCCCCAGCACGGCGCGGCCCGTCGGGCGCCCGAGGCGCAGCGAGATCCACGTCATCAGGCGCAGCGTCGCGTAATTGCTGCGTTCCGTCTGCGTGGTCCATTCCGCGCTGCCGCGGGGGGCGCGTTCGGCGGAAGTATCCGTCATGGTGCGCCGACCCGCAGGGTTCCGGTCGCGACCACGTCGTCCGCGGCGAAGATGTCGAAGCGCCAGCCCGACGCGGATTCGCCGAGCCGGATGCGCAGTTCGGTGTCCGGGCCGACCGGCCGCAGGAATTTCGCCGCTGCGATCTCGTAGCGCGGCAGCGGATGTCCGCTCACGTTGCCGAGCGCACGGACGGCGAGCCCGAGCAACACGACGCCCGGCAGGATGGGGCGTCCGGGAAAATGGCCCGCGAACGCCGGATGATCGGCGGCAACGGTGATGGTGGACTCGTGGATCATTCCGCGTTGCCCAGTTTTCGCCGCAGCGCGTCGAGCGCGGTACGCGGAAGCTTGCCCGTGGCGTTGCGTGGAAGCTCGTCGGCGAAGAGCAGGGGGCGCGGCAGGAACAAGGGGTCGATGCGCTCGCGCAAGGCCTGCAGCAAGGTCGCGCGGTCCAGTTCCGGCGCCACGACCACGGCCGTGAGGCGGGTCACGCCGTCGGCCTCGTCGTCGGGCACGAAGAAGCTGCCATCGACCACGCCCGGGATGGCATTCAGCTGGTGGTTCAGATAGCCCAGCGAGCTGCGCTTGCCGGCGATGTTCACGAGATCGGCCGAGCGCCCATGCAGCAGGAAGCGGTCGCCCGACGTCGGTTCGATGATGTCCCCGAGGGCCGTCGGCGTCTCGACGTGGCCGCCGCGCGCCCAGGTCTTCCCGTCCTCGACACTCAGCTGCAGGCCGCGCATCAGCTGCCATTCGGCCGTCTCCGCGGTGCGCCGCGTGGCCGTCTGGCCCGTCTCCGTGCAACCGTAGATTTCGACCAGCGGGCACTGCAGGCGCGCTTCGACCGCAACGGCGAGGTTGCCCGACAGCGGAGCCGTCGCCGACACGACGAGATCGGCCGGCGGCACGCTCACGTCGGCAGCGAGGAGCGTGCGCAGGTGGAAGGGCGTCGACACCAGGACGCGCGGACGGGGAACGGCGTCCAGGGCTTCCGCGATGTCCGCGGGATAGAACGGCCGCCCGGACCAGATCGCGCCGCCCGACAGCAGCGCGAGCAGCACGGTGGACTCGAAGCCGTACATGTGTTGCGGCGGCACCGTGCCGACCAGCGTGAAGGGCGTGCCGACGACGCCGAGCCGGTCGGCCTCCGCCGCGATGTTGCGCACCAGCGGACCCCAGGTCTTGCGATGCGGCACCGGCGTGCCGGTCGACCCGGACGTGAAGACGTACGCGACGATCTGATCGGGGTCGATCGCCGGCACCGCCAAGCCTTCGGGCGATGCCTCCGCTTCGCCGGCTTCGCGGTACCGATGCTGCGGCAGCTCGATATCGCACGCCGCGCTGTCGGTCAGGCAGAACGCGTCGGGTGCGAATGCCAGCAGCTGACGGACCGTTTCCGGCGTATGCGTGGATGGCAGCAGGCTGATCTTGCCGCGCACC
Source organism: Aromatoleum toluvorans (assembly GCF_012910905.1). Lineage (GTDB taxonomy): Bacteria > Pseudomonadota > Gammaproteobacteria > Burkholderiales > Rhodocyclaceae > Aromatoleum > Aromatoleum toluvorans. The sequence goes on along the minus strand of NZ_WTVN01000012.1, from coordinate 85,428 downwards.
AGGCTCGCCGCGACCCCGACGGCAAAGCGGTAACGGTCTGCGCACACGTTCAGGACATGGCCGCCTGCGGGCAAATCCGAGGCGAGGCGTCGCACGTCGGCGAGGAAGCGCCCCGCCGTGACCGGGCCATCGGGCCGCCAGGCGACCACGGCGTCGGATCGTTCATGCGAAAGGAGCGGCAGTGCCGCGGGGCACGGCGGCGTCATCGCTCGTTCACCGGCGCCGTGCCTGTCGTCGACGACGCCCGCCGATACGCATGGAAGGCGTCGAGGATGCTGCTGCGGTCTTCCGGCACCACCTTCAAGCGCACCAGGTACTCGGCAACGAACATCAGGCCGACGAGCGGCATCGTCAGCAGGTTGGCGAACGTCGACCACGCTTCGAGCGTCCCGAACGCGAACAGTGCGCACGAGATTGCGGCGGTCGCGATGAAGAACACGGTCCAGGCGATCGTCACCTGCCGGGTGTAGCGGGCAAGCGCGGGGCTGATCGTGCCGTGCATGGCCCGTGCGATGCGCGTGCACATCGGCTCGCGTCCGGCCGCGAGCGTGCGGCCGAAGCCGATCGCGAGCAGGACATTGGTGCCGACGTGCTGGACGAAATACAGCCATCCGACGTTGTGCGCGAGCGTCGGCCAGACCAGTGCGAGCGCAAACGATCCGGCCGCGAGCAGCGCGAACATCGCGCCGCGCCGGGGCGACTGCCATGCAAAACCGGCCGCGATCGCGGCGAAGGGGGCGATCGCCAGCAGCGCTCCCCAGGACGACTCGTCCACCAGCGCGCTCGTGTAATGCGCGATCGCCGCCCAGGCGATCACGACGACGGCGACCGCCAGCCCGCGCCCGGCGCGGGCGAGTCCGGCCCTCATTTCGTGCGGTTGGCCGCGACGTACTCGGTGAGGCTGCGCAGGGAGCGGAAGATCCTGACGTTGTCCTCGTTGTCGGCGCGCAGCTGGAAGCCGTAGCGCTTTGACACGACCAGGGCCACTTCGAGGATGTCGATCGAGTCGAGGCCGAGGCCCTCGCCGAACAGCGAATCGTCGGCCGGGATCGACTCGGGCGCCATGTCCAGGTTGAGGGCTTCGACGACGAGTGCCGCCACTTCGAGGCGCAGTGCGTCGAGATCGGCGGGAGAGGAATTGGCGGCTTGATTCATGGATGGGCGAGAGAGGTGTTGATCCTGCGGCGGTGCGCGTTCCCGAAGGCGCGGCGCACACCGGCCGCGAGCGTACCGGAGTCTGGCGCAAGGGCGCCCGGTCACGATAGCTGCTCGCGGTTGCAAAATGTTTGTCAAAACCCTGCAGTCTAGCGGATCCGCGTGATGCGTGCAGCCATGGCGAGGCTCACCGCTATTGGCGTACGGTACGCCGCCGGGGCACTTGTCCGCTATCATGAAGCGCCGACGCCGCAGCCTTCAATGCGGTTTCACACGGTAACAGAACGCCCGCAACAGGATGGACTCCCAAGGTGAGCAAGGCATTTACGAAGGAAGGCGAAGGCCAGGACGAAGACGACGACGTCCCCGTTTCGGTACGCCTGCCGCCCGGCAGCAAGAACTACATGACGCGCCGCGGCTATGACGCGCTGCGGGTCGAGCTTGACCAGCTCGTGCGTGTGGAGCGCCCCAAGCTCGTCGAGACCGTGGCCTGGGCGGCGTCGAACGGTGACCGTTCCGAGAACGGCGACTACATCTACGGCAAGAAGCGCCTGCGCGAGATCGACCGCCGCATCCGCTTCCTGATCAAGCGCATCGAGTCGGCCGAGGTCGTCGATCCCGAGCGCCAGCAGGGCATGGAGCAGGTGTTCTTCGGCGCCACCGTGACCGTGCTCGACGTCGAGGACGAGAGCGGCGAAGGCGAGCAGACCTGGCAGATCGTCGGCGTCGACGAGGCGGACGCAACCTCGGGCCGCATCAGCTGGATCTCGCCGCTCGCGCGCGCACTGATGAAGGCGCGCGAGGGCGACATCGTGCGCTTCCAGAGCCCGGCGGGTCCGCGCGAGATCGAGGTCGTCGAAATCCGCTACGAGTGATCCGTCCGGGCGGTACTTGAAATTCCGCGAACGCGCCCCATATGCAGGCGCGTTCCTGTGTAACTGGAGTTTCCACCGATGACCACCGCCGCCGGCGCCCAGACCCTCAATTTCCAGGCCGAGGTGAAGCAGCTGCTTCACCTGATGATCCACTCGCTGTACTCCAACCGCGAGATCTTCCTGCGCGAGCTGATCTCCAACGCGTCGGACGCCTGCGACAAGCTGCGCTTCGAGGCGCTCGACACGCCGGCGCTCTTCGAAGGTGAGGGCGAGCTCGCGATCCGCATCTCGTTCGACAAGGACGCGAAGACCGTCACCGTCGCCGACAACGGCATCGGCATGAGCCGCGACGAAGCGATCGCCCACCTCGGCACCATCGCCAAGTCCGGCACCAAGGAATTCTTCTCGCAGCTCACCGGCGACCAGAAGAAGGACGCCCACCTCATCGGCCAGTTCGGCGTCGGCTTCTACTCGGCCTTCATCGTCGCCGACAAGGTCACCGTCGTCACCCGCCGCGCGGGCCTCCCTGCCGCGGAAGGCGTGAAGTGGGAATGCTCGATGACCGGCGATGCCGCCGGCGAGTACACGGTCGAAGCGGTCGACAAGGCCGGCCGCGGCACCGAGATCACGCTGCACCTGCGTGACGACCAGGAAGACCTGCTTTCCGGCTGGAAGCTGCGCGGCCTCATCCGCAAGTACTCCGACCACATCGTCCAGCCCATCCTGATGAAGAAGGAGGAATGGGACCAGGACAAGAACGAGCAGGTCACGACCGACGAGGACGAGACCGTCAACCAGGCCAACGCGCTGTGGACGCGCTCGAAGAGCGACATCACCGAAGACGAGTACAAGGCCTTCTACAAGCACGTCGGCCACGACTTCGACGAGCCGCTCGCGTGGAGCCACGCCCGCGTCGAAGGCCGCCACGAATACACGCAGCTCCTCTACGTCCCGTCGCACGCCCCGTTCGACATGTGGGACCGCAACGCCCGCCACGGCATCAAGCTGTACGTGAAGCGCGTGTTCATCATGGACGACGCCGAGAAGCTGATGCCGATGTATCTGCGCTTCGTGCGCGGGGTCGTCGATTCGAGCGACCTGCCGCTCAACGTATCGCGCGAGATCCTGCAGGAGAGCAAGGACATCGACACGATCCGCGCCGGCTGCACGAAGAAGGTGCTGGGCCTGCTCGAAGACCTCGCGACCAGCGAGGACGCCGCCGAGAAGGAGAAATACGCGACCTTCTGGAAGGAATTCGGCAAGGTGCTGAAGGAAGGCGTCGGCGAGGACGTCGCCAACAAGGAGAAGATCGCCGGCCTCTTGCGCTTCGCCTCGACGCACAACGACACGCCGGACGAGACCGTGTCGCTCACCGACTACATCGGCCGCATGAAGGAAGGCCAGGACAAGATCTACTTCGTCACTGCCGAGACCTTCAATGCCGCGAAGAACAGCCCGCACCTCGAGATCTTCCGCAAGAAGGGCATCGAAGTGCTGCTGCTCTCCGATCGTGTCGACGAGTGGGTGATCGGCAACCTGACCGAGTTCGACGGCAAGCAACTCCTCTCCGTCGCGAAGGGTGGTCTGGACCTGGGCAGCCTCGAGGACGAAGCGGAGAAGAAGGAAGCCGAGAAGGCCGCCGACGAGTACAAGGACCTGCTCGAGAAGATGAAGACGAGCCTCGGCGAGCGCGTCAAGGAAGTGCGCGTCACACACCGCCTGACCGATTCGCCCGCCTGCCTGGTCGCCGACGAGCACGACATGGGGATGAACCTTGCGCGCATCCTGAAGGCTGCCGGTCAACAGGCGCCGGCGTCGAAGCCGATCCTCGAGATCAACCCGAACCACCCGGCGGTGATGCGCCTCAAGTACGAGGAAAGGCAGTTCGACGACTGGGCCGCGGTGCTCTTCGACCAGGCGCTGCTCGCCGAAGGCGGCACGCTCGACGACCCGGCCACTTTCGTCAAGCGTATCAACCAGCTGATGATGGCGATGAGCGGCAACTGATCCGCCTCCGCCGCCTCTTCGGCATCATCGAAACCGCCCGCTTTTGCGGGCGGTTTCGCGTTTACGCGGCGCCCGGCTTCCCTGAGGCCACGGAGGCGACCTCCGCCTGGGCGCGGTCCAGGGCGGGTGCCGCGAGGGCGTCGTAAAGGGCGCGCGGCGACACCGACTTGGAAAAGCCGTAAGCGATCACGGAGGCGGCCATCAGCGGGATCAGCATCTGGTGATTGGCGGTCATCTCCATGACGATCACGAAGGACGTGATCGGGGCGAGCGTCATTCCGGAAAGGAAAGCCACCATCCCCAGGATCACCAGCGCCGGTTCGGCATTCCCGGGACTCAGGCCGGCGAGGGCGGAACCCAGCCCCGCGCCGACCGCCAGCGCGGGGGCGAAGAGACCTCCGGGAATCCGGCTGACGAAGGCGAGCCAGATCACCAGCATTTTTGCCGCGAAGAAGTAGACCGGCAAAGGGGCGAGGCCTTCCAGTGCTGCCTTCGACTCGGCGTAGCCGGTCGCGTAGGTGGCGCCTCCCGTTGCGAGCCCGACCAGGGCTGTCGCGAGTCCGCAGCCGCCCGCGAAGGCGATCGGGTGCGCTGCGGCGAAATCGCCGACGCGGCCCGGCAGGCCGCGTGCCGACGCGACCAGCAGCCGGCTGAACGTACCCCCCAGGAGGCCCCCGGCGGTACCGCATATCAGGACCGGCCAGATGCCGAGCGGCCAATTGAGTGCGGCGGGCGTGCTGCCGAAGTACGTGTAGTTGCCGAGGATGCCGAGCGACATCAGGCCCGCGAAGATCACTGCCGTCAGCGTCGTGCCGTTGGCGCGGAAGGCGTGATCGCGGCACATCTCCTCGATCGCGAACATTATTCCGCCCACGGGCGTGTTGAATGCAGCGGCAATGCCCGCACCGCTGCCGGCAACGATCAGGTTGCGGCTGGATGCGATGCGGCCGAAACGTCGCCCGGCCAGCGCATGCATCACCGATGCGCCGATCTGCACGGACGGCCCCTCGCGACCGATGGATGCCCCGCAGAGCAGGCCGCCCAGAGTCAGGAACACCTTGGCCACGGCGATCTTCAGCGACAGCAGCCGGCCGCGTACTGCGGGATCAGGGCTGAGCGAAGCGGCAATCGTCTGCGGGATGCCGCTGCCCTGGGTCGCGGGGACGAAACGGCCGGAGAGCCACGCCATGGCGGCAAATCCGGCCGGGGCGACCAGGAGCGACAGCCACGGCGAGGTCGCAATGAGCCGGGCGTGCAGGCCGATTGCACGTTCCGACCCGATGGCGAAGACGATGGCGATGAGGCCGGCGAGCAGCGCTGCGCCGACGAGGAGCGCACGCCTGCGCCAATGGCCCACCGATATGAGCGGGTTGGTGTAGCGGCGGCCTGTACGCGCGATCTGACGGAAGGTGAGAGAGGCGCGTTTCTCGTCCGTCGGCAGCTTGGGGGGCGACACGATGCTCCGTTGCGATCGAAGTCCGGAAGGTCCGGATTGTTGGGAATAAGCGGTGTCTCCGCTACGATATCCGTAAAAGACGGTATCCGGACATGAAGCGTCCGGTATAACATTTGTGAAAATATTTTCCGGGGTTTCCCGGCATTGAGCAAAGGGAAGCTTCAAGCGTGAGCAAACCGTCTGACCCCAAGCAGCAATCGCAGGTGACGCCGCTGTCCGTACTGCAGCGCTTCCGGGTACTCATCCGCACTGCGCAGCGCCACTCCCAGTGGGTCGAGAAGCAAAGCGGCGTGACCGGCGCCCAGCTATGGGCACTGCAGGAGCTTCTCGAGGAGCCCGGGTTGCGCGTCGGCGAGTTGGCCAAGCGGATGGCGCTGCACCAGTCGACCGCCTCCAACATGATCGACAAGCTCGAGACCAACGGGCTCGTCCTGAAGGAGCGAACGAGTGCCGACCAGCGGGTCGTGCGCCTGTCCCTGACGACGGCCGGGCGCCAGTTGCTCGCGCGTGCGCCGTCGCCCGCGCGCGGCGTGCTGCCCGAAGCCCTGCGCCTGCTCGACGAAGCGGCGCAGGCACGCCTGCAGCAGGAACTCGACGGGCTGCTGCATCAGATCAAGGATCTCGACGAGGGCTTCGGCATGCAGCCCTTGCCGTTTTCGGAATAAGGGCGGCGCCGCGGGGCGGGTGCCCGGCGGCGTTCAGGTCTTCTTCGACAACTGCCGCATCGCCCGCTCGAGTCCCTCCAGCGTCATCGGATACATGCGCTGCCCCATGATGCCGTTGATGATCTCGATCGACTGACGATAAGGCCATAGCCGCTCGGGTTCGGGATTGAGCCAGGCGGCGGCGGGCCAGGCATCCAGCAGACGCCGCAGCCAGGTCGCTCCCGCTTCCGCGTTCATGTGCTCGATCGAGCCATGCTGGTGCAGGATCTCGTACGGGCTCATCGTCGCGTCCCCGACGAAGATCAGCTTGTAGTCGGGCCCGTACTTGTGGATCAGGTCGTGCACCGGGAGTGTTTCCGCATGCCTGCGGCGGCTGTCCCGCCACACGCCCTCGTACACGCAGTTGTGGAAGTAGAAGTGCTCCAGGTGCTTGAATTCCGCGCGGCAGGCCGAGAACAGCTCCTCGCAGGCCTTCACGTGATCGTCCATCGATCCGCCGACATCGAGGAAAAGCAGCACCTTCACCGCATTGTGGCGCTCGGGGCGCATCATCAGGTCTAGCCAGCCCGCGTTGCGCGCGGTCGCCGCGATCGTGCCGTCGAGGTCGAGCTCGTCCGCCGCGCCTTCGCGCGCAAAGCGCCGCAGCCGCCGCAGGGCGACCTTGATGTTGCGCGTACCGAGTTCGATGGAGTCGTCCAGGTTGCGGTATTCGCGCTTTTCCCAGACCTTGATCGCGGTGCGATTGCCCGCCGACTCCCCGCCGACGCGGATGCCCTCGGGGTGATAGCCGCCGTTGCCGAACGGGGACTTGCCGCCCGTCCCGATCCACTTCGAGCCGCCCTGATGGCGCTCCTTCTGCTCCTCGAGACGCTTGCGGAACTCCTCCATCAGCTTGTCCCAGCCCAGTTTTTCGAGTTGTGCCTTTTCCTCGGGCGACAGATGTTTCTTCATCATCGCCCGCAGCCATTCCTCCGGCAGCTCCTTCTCCAGGCCGGGAATCTCCGTTACACCCTTGAAGTACGCAGCGAACGCCTGATCGAAGCGGTCGTAGCGCGACTCATCCTTCACCAGGCAGGTGCGCGCGTAGAAGTAGAACTCGTCGATCGCGTGCCCGCACACGCCGTCGCGCAGCCCCTCCAGCAAGGTCAGGAACTCGCGCGTGGAAACAGGCAGCTTGCTCGCCTTCAGATGCAGGAAGAAATCGATGAGCATGTGATTCGCCCTTGGCGTGGCTTCTCGGCTTTCGAACGCATCCGTTCGTCAGCGGTTGTGCCGGGCCATGAAGACCAGTCGTTCGAACAGGTGCAGGTCCTGCTCGTTCTTGAGCAGCGCGCCGGCAAGCGGCGGCACGACCGCGCGCTGATCCTGGCTCCGCAGCGTCTCGGGCGGAATGTCCTCGGCCACGAGCAGCTTGAGCCAGTCAATGAGCTCGGAGGTCGAGGGCTTCTTCTTCAGGCCGGGAACGTCGCGCAGGCCGAAGAACACTTCCAGCGCCTCGCGCAGCATATCCTTCTTGAGGTCGGGGAAGTGGACATCCACGATCTGCTGCATCGTGTCGCGATCGGGAAAGCGGATGTAGTGGAAGAAGCAGCGGCGCAGGAAGGCGTCCGGCAACTCCTTCTCGTTGTTCGACGTGATGAAGACGATCGGCCGGTGGCGCGCCTGGATCGTCTTGCGCGTCTCGTACACGTGGAACTCCATGCGGTCGAGTTCGCGTAGGAGATCGTTGGGGAATTCGATGTCCGCCTTGTCGATCTCGTCGATCAGCACGACGCACGGGCTGTCGGACTCGAAGGCCTGCCACAGCACGCCCTTGACGATGTAGTTGGCGATGTCCTTGACGCGGTCGTCGCCCAGTTGCGAGTCGCGCAGGCGCGAAACCGCATCGTATTCGTAAAGCCCCTGCTGGGCCTTGGTCGTGGACTTGATGTGCCACTGCAGCAGCGGCAGGCCGAGCGACTCGGCCACCTCTTCGGCGAGCATCGTCTTGCCGGTGCCGGGTTCTCCCTTGATCAGCAGCGGCCGCTGGAGCTTGATGGCCGCGTTCACCGCGAGCATCAGGTCGGGGGTGGCAACGTAGTCGCGTGATCCTTCAAAGCGCATCGGAGAAGTCCTTTCGTTGGCGAACCCTGATTATAGGGTGTCCAACCGAAGACACGAGCGTTGAAGCTCGGGACGCAGCCTGTTCCGCTTCAACCGGCCCGACGCAGGACGCAGCTGACGTACGCCTCGCCGTCGGGCGGGGTGTTGTTCCGCTGAGCGTCGAACATCGTTTCGCCGAGGCACTCGAGGACATCGTGCAGTGCGTCGTGACGGTCGCCGCGCCGGGCCTGGCACGCCTCGAATGCGGCGCGCAGTCCGGGGGGCTGGTCGATCGACAGTTGCTCCTCGATCGCCAGATGCAGCGAAAGGTGCAGGAAGGGATTGAGCTGCCCGCCTTCGGGCGAGAACTCCTTGTCGACCGCTTCGGGGTCTTCGAGCAGTGCGTGGTATTCGGGATGCAGGAGGATGAGGTCGTTCGCCATGTGCTCGAGCGGCGTCTGGACTTCCTTTGCACGGTACTTTCGCCAGCTCTCGATGAAGAAGGAACGTACCTGATCGCGGGATGGATTGAACATTTCGTCTCGATAAGTGATGGATCAAGCGGTCTTGTCACGGTACTCGCACAAGTCCCGCACCAGGCATTCCGCGCATTTCGGCTTGCGCGCGGTGCAGACGTAGCGGCCGTGCAGGATCAGCCAATGGTGGGCGTCGCGCAGGTAATCCTTGGGCACGCGGCGCATCAGGGCATTCTCCACAGCCAGGACATCCTTGCCGGGCGCGAGTCCGGTACGATTGGCCAGGCGGAAGATATGCGTATCGACGGCCATCACCGGCTCGCCGAAGACCGTATTCAATACCACATTCGCCGTCTTTCGTCCGACACCGGGGAGTGCCTCCAGCGCGACACGGTCGCGCGGGACCTCGCCGGCGTGGCGCTCGAGCAGCAAGTGCGACAGCGCAACCACGTTCCTCGCCTTGTTCCGGTACAGGCCGATCGTGCGGATGTGCGCGGCCACCCCTTCCTCGCCCAGGGTGATCATCGCCTCGGGGGTCGGTGCGGCCTCGAACAGCCCGCGCGTGGCAAGGTTGACGCTCTTGTCGGTCGCCTGCGCCGACAGGACGACCGCAACGAGCAACTGGAACGGCGAACCGTATTCGAGTTCGGTCGTGGGATGCGGATTCGCGGCGGCAAGGCGGCGAAAGAACTCGCGCACGGACTCCCGATTCATGCCTGGCATGCGGGTCAGGCCGCCGATGCCGGCTGGTCGGTCGCCGGGGTGGGGACCGTCGGGTGCGGGGCCGCGGTCTTGTGCCTTGCCGCACGGCTGCGGATCAGGTTCGAAAGTGCGATCAGGCAGCCGAGCGCGAAGAAGGCCCCGGGCGGAAGAATACCGATCAGGAAGCCGGGGTAGTCGGGGCCGAACAGCGAGATCGCCGAAAGCCCCGGGAACACCATCTCGATGCCGGAAAGCAGGGTCCCGTTGCCGACGAGTTCGCGCAGTCCCCCCAGGACGGCGAGGAGACAGACAAGGCCCAGGCCCATCATCACGCCGTCTACGGTCGACGACACCGGATCGTTCTTGGCGGCGAAGGCCTCCACGCGGGCGAGGACGATGCAGTTCGTCACGATCAGCGGGATGAAGATGCCCAGCACGAGGTAGAGGTCGTGGAAATAGGCATTGAACGAGAGATCGACGACCGTGGTGAGCGCCGCGATGATCAGGATGAAGACCGGGATGCGGATCTCGTAGGGGATGAAGTTGCGCAGGGAGGCGACGGCGAAGTTCGACACGGCCATCACGACAACGGTCGCGAGGCCCAGGCTCGCTGCATTGACGACGCTGGTGCTCACCGCGAGGATGGGGCACAGGCCGAGCAGTTGAACGAGTCCGGTGTTCTGGCGCCAGAGGCCATTCCAGGCCGATTCTCGAAAGCTTTGCAGGTTCATGGCCATTTTCCGGTCAGAGTCGCCCGCCCGCCGGGGCGGTGAACAGCGCGTCGCGGTGACGAATCGCATAGTCCGCAGCACGTGCCGCGGCATGGGTCACCGCACGTGCGCTGATGGTCGCACCGCTGCGGGAGGCGAACACGCCGCCGTCGCGCCTGACCTTCCACTTGTCGAGGCCGATGTCGGCGAAGGAGACGTCCGCAAACTGCTCGATCCAGGGCTGGGACTTGTTGCGATCCTTCTTCGGGTCGATGTAGTCGCCCAGGCCGGGGGTTTCCCTGTGTCCGGTGACGCGCACCCCATTCACCCGCCCATCGGCGCCGACGGCGACCACCATCTGGATCCGCCCGGCGTAGCCGTCCGGCGCGATGACCTCGAGCACCAGCGCCGCCGGCTCGCCGGCCTTGCGTGCGCGAAAGATGTGTCCGCCGTCATCGAGTCCGAGCTCCGGGGTCGGTCCGAGGGTGACGAAGTCGTCCAGAAGGAGGTTGTCGTAGCTGGCGCGCGGCAGCACCTCGTTGATCAGGCGCATCTTCCCTTCCTGCGCCGAGGCTTCGATCGTGGGGCGGGTGACTTCGAAGGTCGCCGCCATCAGCGCGGTAAAGGCCACCGTGAACACCACCATGATGCCGGCGGTGCGCAGCGACGTCCGTGCCGCAGTGCAGCGGGCGCTCATCGTGCCTTGTCTCCGCGGTAGCCGAAGACGCGCGGCTGGGTGTTCATGTCGATCAGCGGCACGCAGATGTTCATCAGCAGGACGGCAAAGGCGATGCCTTCGGGGAAGGCGCCGAAGACGCGGATGATGTAGGCGACGAGAGCGACACCGGCCGCGAAGATCAGCTTGCCGCGAGGCGTGGTCGCACCGGAGACCGGGTCGGTGACGATGAAGAACGCCCCGAGCATGGCGCCGCCACTTGCCAGGTGAAACAGCGGGGAGGCGAACTGCCCGGGGTTCGCGAGCCAGAACGCGCCCGAAACGACCGTCAGCGCGGCAAGAAAGGCGGCCGGCATGTGCCAGGTGATGACCCCGCAGGCGAGCAGGTAGGCGCCTCCCGCTGCATACGCCGGCGCCAGCCATTCCCATCCGCGCCCGGCGATCACGCCGAAGCTGCCCGCGCTCATGATCGCGTCCACGGTTGCGCCTGCGGCCCGCAATCCCGTCTTGACCGCATCGAGTGCCGTTGCGCTGGCAACGCCATCGAGTTCGCGCACGCCCCCCAGCACCAGCCCCAACTGCGTCTGGAAGTCCAGTTGGCCGGCGGGCGGCCATTGCGACATCAGCGCGGGGAAGGCGACGATCATCGCGCAGTAGGCCACCATCGCGGGGTTGAACGGATTCTGTCCGAGGCCGCCATAAAGGTGCTTGACCGCGACGATGGCGATCAGCACACCCAGCATCGTCGCCCACCAGGGAAGGATCGGGGGGAAGCACAGGACGACCAGCCAGGCCGTGACGACCGCCGAGAGGTCGGACAGCGCCGGCGCGATCGGCCGACCGCGCAGCTTGAGCACGAACGCTTCGCCCGCCATGGCCGTCGCCGTGGCAATCGCGAGATTCACCAGCACCACCGCGGCAATCTGCGATGCGTAGACGGCAATCGCCGGAGTCAGCGCAACGAGGACGGCCAGCATGACCCCCTGAACACTGGCCGGCTTGCGGATATACGGAGAATTCAGCATGTCAGGGCGTCTTGTCGGCGTCTTGCGTGTTGCGTTTTTCGCGCCGCGCGTCGATTGCGGCAATCTCGGCCTGCGTTTCGGCACTCAGGCTGTCGGTGTTCTTCGGCGTTACGGCCGCTTTCTGCTGCTTCGCGCGTGCGAGCGCGGCGGCGACCAGCGCCTTCTTCAGGTCCTCCGGCGATGCTGCGGGTTCGGCAGCGACAGCGGCAGCTGCAGTGCCCGCGGCAGTAGCAGCGGCTTCGGGAAGTTTGGCGCGTGTCTCGGCTGCCTTGGCCGCCAGCTTCGCCGCCTTTTCCGCCTTCTCCCGCTCCTGGCGGAAATTGCGGAACTCGAAGCGCGCGCGTGCCTGGTCCGACGCCGTCCGCTCGCGTTCGCGGGCCCAGATCTCGCCCTTCGAGAACCTGAAGTAGTCGACCAGCGGGATGTGCGAAGGGCACACATAGGCGCAGCAGCCGCATTCGATGCAGTCGAAGAGGTGATACTCCTGAGCCTTGCCGAAGTTCTTCGCGCGCGAAAACCAGTACAGCTCGAAAGGCTGCAGATCGGCAGGGCAGGCGCGGGCGCATTCGCCGCAGCGGATGCAGGGCTGTTCGGGCGGAGGAGGCGGGAATAGCGTGGGCGATGCGGCAATGATGCAGTTCGTGGTTGCCGTGACGGGGACGCCGAGGCTCTGCAACTCGATTCCCATCATCGGCCCGCCCATGATGTAGCGATCCGTGTCCGCCTTGGGGCCGGCCAGTGCAAGCAGTTCCGCGACCTGCGTGCCGAGCAGGACTTCGTGGTTTCCGGGGTGCGCAACGTTGCCGGTCAGCGTGACGATGCGCGAAAGCAGCGGCTCGCCGAAGTGGATGGCGCGATGAACGGCGTGTGCCGTGCCGACGTTGAAGCACTGGACGCCGAAATCCGTGCCGAACTTGCCTTGGGGAATTTCGATTCCGGTAAGAACCCGGATCAGCTGCTTCTCGCCGCCGGCGGGATAGAGGGTCGGTACCGCCACGACCGCGACGTCATCGCCGATGGTGCTTGCAGCAGCCCGCATGCGCTCGATCGCATCGGGCTTGTTGTCCTCGATGCCGACCAGCACCCGGCGGGCGCCTATCAGCTCGCGCAGGATCATGGCCCCCGAAAGCACGCCTGCCGCACGCTCGCGCATCAGGCGGTCGTCACAGGTGATCCACGGTTCGCACTCGGCACCGTTGATCACCAGGGTGTCGATGCCCGTTCCGCTCCCGAGCTTCACGTGAGTCGGGAAACCCGCACCGCCCATGCCGTGAATGCCGCAGCTCCTGAGCCAGCCGAGCGCTTCTTCGCGCGACACCTTGCGGTAATCGAACGGAACACGATCGATCCAGCGATCCTCGCCGTCGGGCGCGATCACGACCGACAGGGTTTCGAGCCCCGACGCGTGCGCCATCGGGTACGGCGCAATCTCGACGACAGTACCGGAGGTGGATGCATGGACGCCGGTTCCGAGACTCCCTTCGCCCTGGCCGATATGTTCGCCTTTCAGCACCTTCTGACCGGGCTCGACGAGGCATCGTGCAGTCGACCGGATGCTCTGGCGCAGCGGGATCACCAGCCGCTTCGGCAGCGGCGCCTGGTCGATGGGCGTGCCGGAAGACTCGGTCTTGTGCGATTCCGGCTTGACCCCGCCGCGGAAATTGAACAGGCGGGAAATCATGCCGCGGACCTCAATTCATGCACCGGATATTTCCATTTCCACGTTTCGACGGTTTCCGCGAGCGGCGCCATGGAAATGCAATCGACGGGGCAGGGCGCGACACACAGTTCGCAGCCCGTACACAGGGGCGCGACCACGGTGTGCATCTGTTTTGCCGCACCGACGATCGCATCCACCGGGCAGGCCTGAATGCACAGCGTGCAGCCGATGCACACCTGCTCGTCGATGCGCGCGACCGATTTCGGCTTCTCCGTTCCGTGTTCTTCCGAGAGCGGCTTCACCTCGCGTCCGAGCAGGTCGGCGAGCTTGCGGATGCCTTCCTCGCCTCCGGGGGGACACTGGTTGATATCCGCTTCCCCGTTCGAGATGGCCTGCGCGTAGGGCTTGCAGCCAGGGTAGCCGCATTGGCCGCACTGGGTCTGGGGAAGGATCGCGTCGATCTTTTCGACCAGCGGATCGCCCGCGACCTTGAACCGGATCGAGGCGTAGCCCAGTGCCGCACCGAGCACGATGGCTATCCCGGTCATGATGAGGATGGCGGTCAGCATCGGGGCAGGGCCGGGGTGGCGGCGGAGCGCCCGCAGCGGGGCGCATGCGCAATTTCAGACATGAATGAGTTCTCGCCGACGAGTCCTAATGAAAGCGATCCAGTCCGGCGAATCCCATGAAGGCCAGGCTCATGAATCCAGCCGTGATCATCGCAATTGCCGTACCGCGGAACGGGGCCGGCACGTCCGCGCCGTCGAGGCGTTCGCGAATGCCCGCAAACAGCACCAGGGCCATTGTAAAACCAATCGATGATCCGAAGCCGAACAGAAGGGATTCCAGCAGGTTGTGCTTGAGTGCGACATTCAGCAGCGGAATGCCCAGCACCGCGCAGTTTGTCGTGATGAGCGGAAGATAGATGCCGAGGACCTGATGCAGAACCGGACTGGTCTTCTGTATGACCAGTTCCGTGAGCTGCACGATCGCTGCAATCACTACGATGAACGCGAGCGTGCGCATGAACGCGAGATCGAACGGCTGCAGCAGGTAGTGGTCGATCAGGTAGCTCGTGCCGCTGGCCAGCGTCAGCACGAAGGTCGTCGCCGCGCCCATCCCGATCGCCGTCTCGAGCTTCTTGGACACCCCCATGAAGGGGCAGAGGCCGAGAATGCGGACGAAGACGACGTTGTTCACGAGAACAGCGCCGATGACGATGAAGATGTAGCTGGTCATGATCCCGGATCGCCTGATAATCGCGAAATTATCGCCCGCCGTTATGCCCCGCTCAACCCTGGATCGCTCACAGGCATCGGGAGCAAGCAGGCCATGTCAGCGAGCGACGGCAAAGTCGTCGGATGCGGTCGCGCGCACGCACTCTTCCACAAGACCGGGCCCGCGGTAGATCAGCCCGCTATATACCTGCACGAGCTTTGCGCCGGCTTCGAGTTTCGCCCGTGCCCCCCGTCCGTCGAGCACGCCACCTGCCGCAATGATCGGGACTTCCCCGGCAAGCGCCTGCGCAAGCTGCGAGACGACCATGGTCGAGCTTTCGAACACCGGAACGCCGGACAGGCCGCCTTGTTGCTCGGCGTAGCGAATTCCCTGCACCTTCTCGCGCGAGATCGTCGTGTTCGTCGCGATCACCCCGTCGATGCGATGGCGCCGCAGGGCGTCGGCGATGTTGACCACCTGGGCCGGCTCGAGATCGGGGGCGATCTTCAGCGTCAGCGGAACGTAGCGGCCGTGCTTGTCCGCCAGTTGCGCTTGCCGTCCCTTGAGTCGCCCGAGCAGGTCGTCGAGTTCGGATTCGCCCTGCAGCTGGCGGAGGTTCTTCGTGTTGGGCGAGGAAATGTTGACCGTGACGTAGCTAGCCAGCGGATACACCTTGTCGAGGCAGGCGAGGTAATCGTCGGCGGCATTTTCGATCGGCGTGTCGAAATTCTTGCCGATGTTGATCCCGAGAATGCCCTTGAACCGGGCGGCATTGACGTTTGCCACCAGCGCATCGACGCCGTGGTTGTTGAAGCCCATGCGGTTGATGATCCCGCGCACCTCCGGCAGCCGGAACAGGCGCGGCCGCGGATTTCCCGGCTGAGGCCGCGGGGTGACGGTGCCGATCTCGAGGAAGCCGAAGCCGAACCGGGCAAGTCCGTCGATGGCTTCACCATTCTTGTCGAGGCCGGCGGCGAGTCCGATGCGGTTGGGGAACGCCAGTCCCATGACCTCGACCGGATCTGCCGGCAGTGGCTTGCCCGTCGGCAGCAGGCGACCGGCGAGATTGAGGGCGGCGAGGGAGAATTCGTGGGCGGTTTCCGCGTCGAGCGAAAACAGGATGGGGCGCGCGATGTCGTATAGCATCCGCGGATTCTACCGTTTCATGCGGGACCTCGCCCCCCGGATTTCCGAACAATGCGCCCTCGCGGACTGTCCGGCGCCAAGCGCGGCCTATTCCGATTCCACGTCGGCCAGGGGGTCCAGGGTTCGCCACTCGCCCCGGATTCGCCCCTCGAGCGGGCGGAAGCGAGTCTTGTAGTTCATCTTCCGGCTCTCCTTGATCCAGTACCCGAGATACAGGTACGGCAAGTGCAGGCGGCGGCACACCTCGATCTGCCACAGAACCCCGTAGGTGCCATAGCTGGCCTTCGGGGTGTCCGGATCGAAGAAGGTGTAAACGCTGGACAAACCGTCGCTGAGGCGGTCGATGACGCTCACCATGCGCAGGACCCCCCGCTCGCGGAACTCGACGAGGCGGGTGTCTACCTGGCTCTGCAGCAGGAAATGGGTGTACTGCTCGCGATTGTCCTGATCCATCCCTCCGCCTGCATGGCGTGAGCCCTGGTAGCGCTGGTAGAGGGTGTAGTGCTCTTCCGAAAACGCGAGATCCCTCTCGCTCGCCTCGAGGGACCGGTGCCGCGCCCAACTGCGTTGCTGGCTGCGGT
This sequence comes from Aromatoleum toluvorans, assembly GCF_012910905.1. GTDB lineage: Bacteria > Pseudomonadota > Gammaproteobacteria > Burkholderiales > Rhodocyclaceae > Aromatoleum > Aromatoleum toluvorans. The sequence continues at coordinate 68,994 of NZ_WTVN01000012.1, read as the reverse complement.
CCGCGACGAACGCCTCGACCGGAACGCGGACCGGAACACAGGCGCGGCAATGATCGCAATACGGGCGGTAGGTGAACATGCCGCTACGCCGGAAACCGTTGCGAACCAGTTCGCTGTACACCGCCGAATCGATGAGATGGCCCGGCGTCGCGACCTGCGAGCGGGCGACCCGCTCCGGCAGGTACGAACACGCATACGGCGCCGTCGCGTAGAACTGGATGAGTGCGTAGGGGTAATCTTTCTGCATCTCGGTGAGTGTGCGCTCAGAACAATCCTCGGCTCGCATCTTCGGGCCACCGCCCCGGGCCATCCCCCTCCCGCGTCCATATCGCCAGACCGGCGCGGAACTCGGCACGCGGGATCTCGAAGGCACCAAGCGAAAGCAGATGCCGCGTGGTCATCTGGCAATCGATCACGGCAAAGTCCCTTGACTCGAGGTAGCGAGCCAGATGAGCAAGGGCGACCTTGGAAGCATCGGTACGGAAGCTGAACATCGATTCGCCAAAGAATGCCCTTCCCACCGCCATGCCGTAAAGCCCGCCCGCGAGCACCCCCTCATCCCACGCTTCGACACTGTGGGCATATCCGAGTTCGTGCATGCGGTGGTAGGCGACCTGCATCTCGGCCGTGATCCAAGTGCTCCCGCCTGGTTCGCGCGGCTGGGCGCACGCCTCGACGACCGCCTGGAAGGCCGTATCGAAGCGGATCTCGAACCGGTGTTGCCGCACGGTGCGGCGCAAGGAGCGCGAGACCTTCATCCGCGATGGCGTCAGCACCAGACGCGGGTCGGGACTCCACCAGAGAATCGGTTCCCCCGCGCTGTACCACGGAAAGATTCCCTGTCGGTATGCCGCCAGTAGCCATTCCGGCGTGAGCGCGCCACCGGCGGCAAGCAGGCCGGGCGGTTCGTCGAGCGCACACTCGACGGGGGGAAAATGCGGTGCGCCCGTCAGCCAGGGGATCATCTGTTCACGGCAACCGGTCCTTGAACGGGCACTGCGCGTACTGCTTCGTCGGAACCGTCGTGGAAGGTCACCACGTGATCCACATCCAGGCGGATGCCGATCCTTTCCCCGATCGCATGGTTGTGATGGCTGGGCACGAGCGACAGTACCTTCGCCCCGCTTTTCAGCCTGAGCGTGTACAGGATGTCGGCGCCGCGAAATGCCTTGTGGACCACCTCGGCCTTCAGCGTGCTCGAGTCGTCATGCACGACGTCGTCGGGGCGCAAAAGGACCGACACCGTGCAGTCCCGGCCGCAGTTTCCGCAACCGATGCCGCATTCGACCGGGATCGCACTGTTGAGCGTACCGAGTTCGACCCGCACCTGGTGATCGTTGAGGACGACTCCCTGAAGAAAGACCCCCTGTCCGATGAAATCGGCGACGAAGCGGTTGCCCGGGCGGTGATACAGGTTGTAGGGCGTGTCCCACTGCTGGATGCGGCCCTCGTTCATGATCCCGATCTCGTCCGCGACCGCGAAGGCTTCGTTCTGATCGTGCGTCACCAGAATCGCGGTCGTGTTCGTCGCCTTGATGATGTCGCGCACTTCGTAGGACAGGCGCTCCCGCAGCTCCACGTCCAGATTCGAGAAAGGTTCGTCCAGCAGGAGCAGGCTGGGGCGCGGGGCGAGCGCGCGTGCGAGTGCGACCCGCTGTTGCTGGCCGCCTGACATCTCGTGCGGATACTTGTGCCCCTGATTGGCAAGACCCACGACGCGCAGCAGTTCGCCGACGCGTTCGCGGCGTTGCTGCGGTTCCAGTCGGCGCAGCCCGAAGCCGATGTTGTCCGCGATCGAAAGGTGGGGAAAGAGCGCGTAGTCCTGGAACACCATGCCGATGCGCCGCTGCTCGGGGGGTAGATGCTCGTCGCGCCCGCTCACCAATTGCCCGTCGAGACGAATTTCCCCCGCCAGTACCGGCTCGAACCCGGCAATGCAACGCAACACGGTCGTCTTGCCGCAGCCGGACGGCCCCAGCAGGCAGCCGATGCTGCCCGTTTCGAGACGGAGCGAAAGTTTGCGGACGACTTGATGGCCGCCATACGCCAGATCGATGCTGGCGAGCTCGAGATGGGACATTGAGAATCCGATACAGCGTTTGTGTTGTGCGATGCCATTATTGCATCGCGGTAATCCAAATGCGATGAATTATAATTCTCGACTACCTGCTGCGCGGGATGGACCCTGCAGCGTGATCCTCGGGAGCGAGATGAAATTCAAGGAAGGGCTGGGAAGGCTGCGCAAGCGCTGGTCGTCGCTGACGGCCGGTTCGCTGCTGATCTCCGTGTTGATCGCAATGCCCGTGATCTCCGTATTCTCCAACGTCTTTGTCGGAGGAACGTCGGGTACCTGGAGCCACCTTTCCGCCACCGTCCTGCCCGAATTTCTCCGAAACACACTGATTCTCTGCATCGGTGTCGGTCTCGGCGTGTCCAGCATCGGTGTGACGACCGCCTGGCTGACGACGATGACGGACTTCCCCGGGCGCCGCTTCTTCCAGTGGGCACTCGTCCTCCCGCTCGCGGTTCCCGCCTATGTGATGGCATATGTTTACACCGACTTCCTCCAGTTCGTCGGGCCGCTCCAGAGCTGGCTTCGTGAAGTGTCCGGATGGAAGGCGGGTGACTACTGGTTTCCCGACGTCCGCACGGCAGGCGGGGCGGTGGCGATGTTCATGTTCGTCCTCTATCCGTACGTCTACCTCCTGGCCCGAACGGCCTTCCTGGAGCGTGCTTCCGGCATGCTGGAGGCGGGGCGCTCGCTGGGGCTTGGTCCGTGGGGCAGCTTCTTCCGCGTTTCGCTGCCTCTTGCGCGACCCGCCGTGGTTGCCGGGTCGGCATTGGCGTTGATGGAAACGCTCGCGGATTTCGGAACCGTCTCGTATTTCGGCGTGCAGACCTTCACGACCGGAATCTACCGCGCGTGGTTCTCGCTCGGGGACCGCGTTGCCGCGGCGCAACTCTCGGCTGCGCTGCTCGCGTTTGTCGTCGTGGTTCTGGTCCTCGAGCATGCCAGCCGCGGGCGGGCGCGCTTCAACAACACCTCGCGCCAACAGACGACACCGACTCCCGTCAAGTTGTCACGCGCCCTCGGCCTTCTGGCCACGCTGCTGTGTTTCCTGCCACTTTTCCTCGGTTTTCTGCTGCCTGCGGCCTTGCTCCTACGCATGGCGCTCGTCGAGGGCGATGCGCAGTTCGGAGCCCGCTTCGTGCAACTGGCGCGCAACAGTTTCGTGCTCGCCTCGGTCACTGCACTGCTCGCGGTATTGCTCGCAATCGTCCTCGGCTACGCGGCCCGGCTCGCGCGCTCGCGTCTGCCACGTGTCCTGAATCGCACCGTCGGGCTGGGTTACGCAGTACCCGGTTCGGTCATCGCCGTCGGAGTATTGATTCCCGTGACGCGCCTCGACCACGTGATTGCAGGCTGGTGGCAGGAGTTGACCGGCGTGAATCCGGGGCTCGTACTGACCGGAGGAATCGCGGCGCTGGTGTATGCTTATCTAAGTCGCTTTCTTTCGGTGGCGCTCCATACGGTCGAAAGCAGTCTGGGCAAGATCACGGCGAGCATGGATGACGCATCCCGTAGCCTCGGGGCCGGAAAGTGGGCTACGCTACGGCGTGTCCACGTGCCGATCCTGCGCGGCAGTCTGCTGACCGCAGGCCTGCTGGTCTTTGTGGATGTCATGAAGGAGCTGCCGGCAACGTTGGTGATGCGGCCCTTCAATTTCGATACCTTGGCAACCCAGGCGCACACCCTCGCGTCGGACGAGCGACTGGCCGAGGCATCGACGGCGGCCGTGACGATCGTGGCGGTCGGACTGCTGCCGATGTTCATCATCTCCCGGCAGATCGTGCACGGGAGCCGCCGCACGGTCGAAGAGACAGAAGTCTAGAGCACGGATCGAACGGATTCACGTCTACGGAATTTTGGGATGACAATCAAGATATTGCTGCGATGCGATGACCTGATGAGTCGCATGCGTCTCGAATCTGCCTGGAAGGCAGCTGGTGCCACGATGTTGAAGAAACAGAGCACGGAGACTCCGGACTGTATCGTCGTGGATCTCGGCATGCGCAGCGCCTGCACCCAGATCGCACAGCTGCGGGACACCTTTCCACAGGTTGACATCGTCGTTTTCGGCCCCCATTTCGACGCAGATGCATTTCAAGCAGCAAAGCAGGCCGGGGCGACGGAGGTGGCCGCCAAGGGATCGATCGTCGAGCGTGTCTCCCGCCGCTTCCCCAAATGAGGCCCATTGCTCGAACACTCGGCATCGCACTCCGCCACATGTGACCACGCCGCGCTTTTTTGAGAAAGAACAAGAGCAGCGACGCCCGAACGATGGGATAATTCACCGATGAATGCACCGCAATCGACTTCCCCACGTCGTCGCCTGCAGGAACTGCTGGCCATTCCCGACAATCAGCGCACCGACGCCGAATGGGACGAACTGAATGAACTCGAAATCAGTCTCGCGCCCGGAAACCGCGAAGGTGCCCCCGATCCGAACCTGAGGCGCCCGACTCCTTCCACAGGGCTGGTGGGACCCAAGCCGTCCCGCGGCCCGAGGTCGGGCGGGCGGCAACAGAAGGGCGGCGGACAAGGCAAGCCTCCCGCTCAGGCAAAACCCGCAGGACAACCCAAGAATGCCGCCGCCGCGGCGCCGGGCGAGGACGCGCCTGCCAAGAAGCCGGCGCGCAAGTTCCGCAAACGTTCTCCCAAGCCTAATTCCGCGCCGCCTGCGCAGACGGAATAGGAAAACCGCCGGGAGCTGCCGGCTCCCGGGAATTCAGGCTACAAACACAAACGCCTTCCGAAGTCATCGGAAGGCGTTTTGCTTTTGCGTGTTCGCCCGTAGGCGGGCGACACCTCTGCGAGAGGCTCGCTCACGAGCCCCTCGCAGATCCCGGCCGATCAGCGGAATCCCGCGCGGTCGTAAATCTTCTGCGCTTCTGCCGCCGTGCTTGCGAGCTCACCGACGGGCAGGGCGTCGGCCTTGAACTTGCCCAAGGTGTCGAGCGCCGGATTGCTGACCTTGACGCTTCCGACGACGGGCCATTCGTTGTTCCCGTTGGCGAAGTAGGCCTGCGCTTCGTCGGAGGCAAGGTATTCGAGGAACTTCACCGCGGCGCCCTTGTTCGGAGCGTTCTTCAGCATCCCCGCGCCCGAAACGTTGATGTGCGTACCCCAGCTCTTCTGGTTGGGCCAAACCGTTCCGACCTTCGCCATCACGGCCTTGTCCTCGGCCTTGTCCGAATTCATCAGACGGGCGAGGTAATAGGTATTGGCGATCGTGACACCGCATTCGCCGGCAGCCACCGCCTTGATCTGGTCCGTGTCGCCGCCCTTGGGGGCACGTGCGAAGTTGGCAACGACGTTCTTCGCCCAGGTCTCGGTCGCTTCGGCGCCGTTGTGCTTGATGAGCGCTGCGCCCAGCGAGATGTTGTACGGATGGCTACCCGAGCGGGAGCACACCTTTCCCTTCAGCGCCGGACCGGCAAGGCTCTCGTAGGTTTGCACGTCCTCCGCCTTGACCGATTCCTTGTTGTACACGATCACACGGGCGCGCGTTGAATAGGCATACCAGTTGTCGGCACGCAGATGTGCAGGGATACGCGCCTCGAGAATTTTCGATTTCACCGGCGCAAAGATACCCAACTCGTCCGCCTTTGCCAGACGCGAGGCGTCGACCGTGATGAACACGTCCGCGGGGCTGTTCGCACCCTCGTTGCGGATGCGCTCCAGAAGTTCGTCTTCCTTTGCCTCGATACGGTTGATCTTGATGCCCGTCTGCTTCGTGAAGTTCGAGTACAAGGCCTCGTCAGTCTGGTAGTGACGCGCGGAGTACAGGTTCAGTTCGCCGTCTGCTGCGATGGCCTGGATGGTCATGGTGCCGAAACCGAGGAGGGCAGCGGCGAGGAGCGTCTTCTTCATGTCATTCCCTTGCGTGGTCGTGGACTAATGGCACCATACTAACGAGAACAATTCCTACTTGCAATTAGTTCCCATTGGGTCCAGTATGGATGCGAATGGTTCTCAATACTGAATTAAGGGGGTGGCATGGATGCGCTGATCGTCGGAGCTGATCGTCTCGGGAACATTCCGAACGTCCTTTCGGAATTTGGCATTCGCATCGCTGCGCACGTCAGTGGTCGTGAAACCGCCCACCAGCGGCGAAACGCGTCACTGCCGGCCGGGATCGGCATGGTGATTCTGTTCACCGACTTCCTCGGGCATAACGTGATGCAGCGTTTCCGGGAGGCCGCCAGCAGGGAAGGGGCGTCAGTCGTGTGTTGCAGGCGGTCCGTATGTGCGTTGCAACAGGCACTCGGCAAGCGCGTTGATCGGAGCAACTGCGCTAACTGCCCGCGCGACTGCGCGAAGCCTTGAAATCCTGCAGAAACGCGATCGATGGCGCAGGCAGCTACAGGCAGATGAATTCGATCACGTCGCGGCTTTCAGCGGATGAACGGCCGAGCGCCAGGCGGCCCCGTTTTCTGAGGACGACCTCCTCATGCGAAAGGACGAATTCACGCTCACCGTCGATGGCCACGAAGGTCCCGTTGCTGCTGCGGTCGACGAGCACGAATTTGTCGCCACGCAACTCGATGTGCGCATGCTCGCGTGATGCACGGGTGTCCGTCACGCGAATATCGGACGAGGCCGCGCGACCGAGGCGGGCGCTCGGTGTTTGCGCATTCAAGGTCAGCGAGCGGCTTCCAGCGGTCAGTCGAAGCTCCGGAGAGTCGTCGGCGTCCAGATTCACCGTTTGCACGACCGTCAGATCGCCAACCGATTCGCACACAAGCTCGAACGGGGCGGTAAGTCGCGACACGCCGCGCAAGCTTCGGCTTTGAAGCGGGTGCATCAGATTGCGCCATTCCGGCTGCAGCTCCTGCACGCTCTGTTCCGAGGCTATGGCGCGTCCGGGGGTTGCGAGTTCGAGCAACCGGGCGGCAACGTTCACGGTGTCGCCGAAGACGTCCTCATCGCTGACGATGACCGTTCCGGTGTGGAAGGCAACACGGACAGCCATTTTTTGTCCGGATACGCGAGGCAGGTCCTGAACCGCGTTATGCATCCGGATCGCCGCCTCCGGAGCGCCATTCGGGTCGGAAAAAACCGCCAGCAGGCCGTCGCCCGTATTCTTGACGACCCGGCCTCCACAGGCCAGGATCTCCTGTCGCATGCCCTGCAGGCATTGTTCGACAAGACGATACGCAACGGCGTCCCCGGCCCGTTCGTATAGACGGGTGCTGCCAGCCAAGTCGGCAAAGAATACCGTGCAAGCGTCCGGGACGGATTCGGGGACAGTCATCGCGCCATTATAAAGAAAGAAAGCCGGTGGACTGGACGCATATTCGCATACGAGGCTCCCGGATTTGGGGGGCGGTGGTGCCTTCCGGTACAATGTAATGCTGAAGTTCATGGCCGGGCAGTCATTCCGGCCGGTTCTCTGCCGGTTGTCCCGGTCATCCCTGGCGTCTCAGTCGAGACGCCATCGCCCGTCACTGCCTCGTAGATTTCCGTCCGCCTGGATTGGTCCGGTTCGCCCCGATGGTCGTCGTGTGCCGGGCGTGGCCCCACCTTGCAGTCTTGCCGATGGAGCCTCCATGAGGTCGACGCGGTTATTGGTTGTTTTGAAGGAGTCGAAATGGCGAAGGAAGAACTGCTGGAAATGGAAGGCGTTGTGAATGAAGTGCTGCCAGACACGCGCTTCAGGGTGACGCTGGAAAATGGGGTCGAGGTTCAGGCGTACGCGTCGGGCAAGATGCGCAAACACCGCATTCGCATCCTTGCTGGCGACCGGGTGAGCGTGGAACTCTCCCCGTATGATCTTACGAAGGCCCGCATCAGCTTTCGCCACAAGGAAGAGCGGCTTGATGCGCCCCGGCCGGGCCCTCAGCATCAGCGCCGGCGTTGATGCTTCATCGCGTGCCGCGCTCGCGCGCGGGGTGCGCGGGAAGTCGCTGAGGGGAGACGGCGCGTCGCAGTGCTCCCGGCCGCGCGCAAGCGTTCTTGTCGGCGTCGCAAGCCACCGCATGTCGGGCTACGGGAGCGCCTGAAGATCACTCCCCCTTCGGATGGAACGTCGTATTGCGTCTGCAGGTAGCGCCCGTCGCGCTTCAGGAAAAGAAGCGCCGTTCCGCCTCGTCGCCAATCGCCATGCCCGTCGCCTTGGCGCGTGAGAGCAGCTCCCAGTAGTACCGGTAAGACGCCCGATCGTGGAGTTTGCCGCGGTGCTGCGTGGGCCCCCAGCCAACGTCCTGCGCGTTGACAAGAATTTCCACGGCAGCCTCCACCTCGGAGAAATCCGGGCGCATTGCCTCGACGATGGGGAGAATCTGGTTGGGGTGGATGCTCCACATGCGCAAGTAGCCGAATTCGCGGCGGGCGCGTTCGGCGTCACTGCCGATGAACGCGACGTCCTTGAGTTCGGTCGTGACGTTGTGGGACGGCACAACGCCGTTGCCCAGCGCCGCCGCGGCAATCTCCGCCTTGGCGCGAACGATCAAGGGGTGCGTGAACTGTCCGGGGCTTGTCATCGCGCTTCCGGGAATGGCTCCATGGTGCCCTGAAACAAAATCCATCAGGCCGAAATCGAGGGATTCGACGCTCTCCAGCGCTGCGATCTCCCATGCCTCGCGAAGGGCTCCGTGCGTTTCGATCAACACGTGCACGGGGATTTGCGTTGCAAGTCCGTGGGCCTGCTCGACGGCCCGCAGCGCGTCGATCTGGGCGGCGACATCCGCTGCGGTACGCACTTTCGGCAGGGTCACGAAGGCAAGCCGGCGCCCGGCGTTTCCGACGAGGATCTCGAGATCCTTGCGCCAATGGGGGTGCGTGATGTCGTGGATGCGGGCTCCGACGCGTCCGAAATGGTTGTCGGCGGAGAGGATGATCTCCGCCGCCATGGCCGCATGCTCCGCTTCGGCGCCCGCGTGGGCGCCGTCTTCGCAGTCGCAGGTGAGGTCGAAGATGGGTCCGAGCTCCTGCTGAAGCTGGAGAGCCTTCCGCATCAGCTTTTCCGAGCCGGCGTAGTGATCCACGGCGGGCAGGACCGGAAACGGCTTTTCGCCGGCAAAAAGAACTTCGGCAGGATGTTTCATTCGGTTATCCACGGTGCGTCGTGATGGACTGATTTTGCGGAAATCCACAGGCAAAAAAAAGCCGCGGCGCTTCGCCGCGGCTCTCGGTGCGATGTTGCGGCAGCCGATTTACTTCAGCATGTCGGCAACTGCGGCGCGCTCGTCCTCGAGCTCGGCGAGGGTCTTGTTGATCTTTTCGCGCGAATATTCGTCGATTTCGAGACCCTGGATGATCTTGAATTCGCCGTTCTTGCATTCGCAGGGGAAGCCGAAGACGACGTCCTTGGGAATGCCATAGGAGCCGTCCGACGGAACGCCCATGGTGACCCAGTCGTCCGAACCGAGCGCCCAGTCGTGCATGTGGTCGATCGCTGCGTTTGCGGCCGAGGCAGCGGACGAGAGACCGCGCGCATCGATGATGGCCGCGCCGCGCTTGCCGACGGTCGGCAGGAACACGTCGTTGTTCCAGGCGTGGTCGTTGACGAGCGCCTTCACCGAGTCGCCGTTCGAGGTGCAGAAGCGGTAGTCGGCGTACATCGAGGGCGAGTGGTTACCCCACACAACCATCTTCTTGAGGCTCGAGACCGAACGGCCGGTCCTGGCAGCGAGTTGCGACAGGGCGCGGTTGTGGTCCAGGCGCAGCATGCCGTGGTAGTTGTTCGGGTTGGTGCGGCCGACCTTCTTCGCGGCGGCGGCGGCGATGTAGGCGTTGGTGTTGCAGGGGTTGCCGACGACCAGAACCTTGACGCCCTCCTTGGCGTTCTCGGCGATGGCCTTGCCCTGCACCGTGAAGATCGCGCCGTTGGCCTGCAGCAGGTCCGCACGCTCCATGCCGGGGCCGCGCGGGCGGGCACCGACGAGCAGGCAATAATCGGCGTCCTTGAACGCGACATTCGGATCGTCGGTCGCGACCATGCCGGCGAGCAGCGGGAAGGCGCAGTCTTCCAGCTCCATCATCACGCCCTTGACCGCCTTCTGTGCTTGCGGCAGATCGAGCAATTGCAGGATCACGGGCTGATCTTTGCCCAGCATTTCGCCGCTGGCGATGCGGAACAGCAGACTGTAACCGATCTGGCCTGCGGCGCCGGTGACGGCGACACGGACGGGGGCTTTGCTCATCTGAGTACTCCCTCTAAAGCGAATTGAAGACGGTATTGATTGTAGATCGTGCGCCCGCGATTGCTGCTTGGCGTTCGATTCTGGGTAACCGGAAACCGGATTCCGGGGCGAAGCGATGGTAGAAGCAAGTCGGTTGTGTGTCAATGAATGTCACTTGTCTTATATAAGACATTAGACTGATAATGGACGCTGGAAAATTTTTATGATGAAATGCGCCCATGGCACAGGAATCCCCAACCTTCAGTCCGCTGTACCGGCAGATCAAGAGCCTGATTCTTCAGGCACTTGAATCGGGTGAATGGCGCCCCGGTCAGGTGATTCCGAGCGAACAGGAGCTCGCGTCGCGGTTCAGCGTCTCGCAGGGTACCGTCCGCAAGGCGATCGACGAGATGGCCGCCGAGAATCTTCTCGTGCGCAAGCAGGGGAAAGGGACGTTCGTCGCATCGCACAACGACCCGCGCGCCTTGTTCCGCTTCCTGCGGCTCGTTCCTATGGATGGCGACCTTGCGCATCCGCAAAGTGTGCCGATGGATTGCTGGCGCGCCCGGGCCGGCCAGGAAGCGTCACGGATGCTGGGCATCGAGCAGGGTGAGCCGATCATCATCGTGCGACGTCTGCTCAGGTTTGCGCAGAAGCCCGTCGTGATCGACGAGATCTATTTGCCGGGCGAGATATTTCAGGGTTTGACGCTCGAAGTGCTGCAGAGCTGGAACGGCTCGCTTTACAGCCTGTTCGAAGCGCGCTTCGGTCTGCGCATGATTCGGGCGCAGGAGCGGATACGGGCCGTGGGTGCCGATCGATCGACGGCAGAGGCCCTGCGCGTGGCGGAGGGGACGCCGCTCCTGTCCGTGGAGCGCGTCACCTATACGTACGGAGACAGGCCGGTGGAGTGGAGGCGAGGGCTGTATTCCACGGCCGAGCATTTCTATCTGAACGAGCTGAACTGAATTGGCAAGCGGGATGTAGGGGTTTCCGCGTATATAATTCTCGCGCTTTACAAGTTGGGAGAACCGCGGCGGGCAACCGTCGCTCATCTAGGGGTAAAACAATATGTCAGAAGCCATAGCGCGCAAGCAGCGACCCAAATTCCTGGCGCTGCACGAAATCCGGCTCCCGTTGCCGGGTTTTGTTTCCATTCTCCATCGGGTCAGCGGGGCGGGGCTGTTCCTGATGTTGCCGTTCCTGCTGTATCTGCTGGATCGCAGCCTCGGATCGCCGGAATCGTTCGCGACATACAAGAGCGTTGTCGGGAATCCTCTCGTCAAGCTTCTCCTGCTGGGGCTGCTTTGGGCCTACATGCATCACTTCTGCGCCGGCATCCGTTTCCTTCTGCTCGATCTTCACAAGGGCATCGACCTGCAGTCGGCCCGTAACAGCTCGCGCATCGTGCTGGTCGTCAGCATCGCGCTGACCGTGATCATTGGGGTGAAGCTATGGTAAAGCGTATTGTCGTGGGCGCTCACTATGGTTTGCGCGACTGGATCGCGCAGCGTGCGACTGCCCTGTTCATGGTGATCTTCACCGTCCTGTTCGCTGCGGCTGCCTTGGGCCTGCCGGAGATGACCTATCAGACCTGGTCCGGTCTGTTCCGCAACAGTCTCGTCCGCTTCTTTGCCTTCCTCTTCTTCCTCGCGCTGTTCTATCACGCCTGGATCGGGGTGCGTGACATCTTCATGGATTACATCAAGCCGGTCGGCGTCCGCCTGACTCTGCATCTTGTAACGATCTTCCTGCTCGTCGGCTATGCCGGCTGGGCTGCCCAGATTCTTTGGAGGCTGTGAGCGTGACTGTCGCTAAGCGTACTTTTGACGCAGTTATCGTTGGTGCCGGCGGTGCCGGCCTGCGTGCGGCCCTGCAACTTTCCGAAGCCGGCCTGAAAACTGCCGTGCTGACCAAGGTGTTTCCGACCCGTTCGCACACCGTGGCAGCCCAGGGCGGCGTCGCGGCGTCGCTCGGGAACTCCACCGAGGACAACTGGCACTGGCACATGTACGACACCGTGAAGGGGTCGGACTGGCTGGGCGACCAGGATGCCATCGAATTCATGTGCCGCAAGGCGAACGAGGTCGTCGTCGAACTCGAGCATTACGGCATGCCGTTCGACCGCACCGACAACGGCAAGATCTATCAGCGTCCGTTCGGCGGCCACTCGCAGAACTACGGCAAGTCGCCCGTTTCGCGATCCTGCGCCGCCGCCGACCGTACCGGCCACGCGATGCTGCATGCGCTGTATCAGCGCAACGTTCGCGCCAATACGCAGTTCTTTGTGGAGTGGATGGCGCTCGACCTGATCCGCAACGCGGACGGCGACGTCCTGGGCGTGACTGCGCTGGAAATGGAAACGGGCGAAGTCTCGATCTTCCATGCCAAGGCGACGATCTTCGCGACCGGTGGCGCCGGCCGTATCTTCCACAGCTCGACGAATGCGTTCATCAACACCGGTGACGGTCTGGGGATGGCGGCGCGCGCCGGCGTTCCGCTCGAGGACATGGAATTCTGGCAATTCCACCCGACCGGCGTGTTCGGCGCGGGAGTGCTGATCACCGAAGGCGTGCGCGGTGAGGGCGGGATCCTGCGCAACGCGTCCGGCGAGCGCTTCATGGAGCGCTATGCGCCGAACCTGAAGGACCTCGCGTCGCGCGACGTCGTTTCGCGTTCGATGGTCACCGAGATCAACGAGGGACGCGGCTGCGGGCCCGACAAGGATCACGTGCTGCTGGACATCACGCACCTGTCGCCCGAAACGATCATGAAGCGCCTGCCCGGCATCCGCGAAATCTCGATCCAGTTCGCGGGGGTGGATCCGATCAAGGCTCCCATCCCGGTCGTGCCGACGGCGCATTACCAGATGGGCGGCATCCCGACCAACTACAAGGGTCAGGTCGTCGCGCCGAAGAACGGCAACCCGAACGCCCCGATCACCGGCTTCTACGCGGCGGGCGAATGTGCCTGCGCATCGGTGCACGGCGCCAATCGTCTTGGTACCAACTCTCTGCTCGACCTGCTGGTGTTCGGTAAGTCGGCGGGCGAGTCGGTCGTCGAGGACCTGAGCAACGGCAATCTCAGCCTCAAGCCGCTGCCGGCCGACGCCGCCGACGTCTCGCTCGCGCGTCTGGCACGCCTCGAGGGGCAGACCAATGGCGAGAGCGTGTTCGATGTCGGCCTTGAAATGCGTCGCACGATGCAGAAGCACGCGGGCGTGTTCCGTTTCGACAAGCTGCTGAAGGAAGGCGTCGCCGCCATCCTCGACGTGGCCGAACGTTCGAAGCGTACCGAGATCAAGGACAAATCGAAGGTCTGGAACACTGCACGCACCGAAGCGCTCGAACTCGACAACCTCATCGAAGTCGCAAAGGCGACCATGGTGTCGGCCGAGGCGCGGAAGGAATCCCGCGGTGCCCACGTGCGCGACGACGCGCCGGATACGGCGGAATTCCCGAACGGCCGCAATGACAATGAATGGCTCAAGCACACCTTGTGGTACAGAGACGGAAACCGGCTCGAATACAAGCCGGTGACGATGCAGCCGTTGTCGCAAGATGTGGACCCGATTGCGCTCGCAAAGCGCACCTATTGAGCGCGGGAGAAATACTGAAATGAGCAAGCGCACCATTCAATTGAAGATGTACCGCTACGATCCGGACAAGGACGACAAGCCGTACATGCAGGACTACACCCTCGAACTGGAGCCGTCGGACAAGAAGCTGCTCGACGCGCTGGTTCGCCTGAAGTCGAAGGACGATTCGCTGTCTTTCCGCCGTTCCTGCCGCGAAGGCGTTTGCGGTTCCGACGCAATGAACGTCAACGGCAAGAACCGTCTCGCATGCCTCACCGACATCGACAGCCTGCCGCAGCCCATCGTGCTGCGTCCGCTGCCCGGGCTGCCCGTGATCCGCGACCTGATCGTGGACATGACCCAGTTCTTCAAGCAGTACCACTCGATCAAGCCGTACCTGATCAACGACGCGCCGGCACCCGAGCGCGAGCGCCTGCAATCGCCGGAAGACCGCGAAGAACTCAACGGGCTCTACGAGTGCATCCTGTGCGCCTGCTGCTCGACGTCCTGCCCGTCGTTCTGGTGGAACCCGGACAAGTTCGTCGGCCCGGCGGGCCTGCTCGCGGCGTACCGCTTCCTCGCCGATACGCGCGACGAGGCGACGAGCGAGCGCCTCGACAACCTCGAGGACCCGTATCGCCTGTTCCGCTGCCACACCATCATGAACTGTGTCGACGTGTGTCCGAAGAGTCTGAATCCGACGCGCGCGATCGGCAAGATCAAGGACATGATGGTCAGCCGGGCAGTATGAGCATCAACCGGGGACGCGTGCGCTGGCAATGCCGTCGGGCTCTTCTGGAGCTCGACCTTGTCTTCGCACGTTTTCTGGAAAGGGATTTTGACCGTCTCACGGACAGTCAACTGGCAGACCTCGAGGATTTGCTGCGCTGCGAGGACCATGAGCTGTGGGCCATGGTCAACGGCAGCAAGCCCTGCGAGGTCGATCGCTGGAAGGAGATGATCGGCCTGCTGAGTCAGCGTTGATTCGGCAGGGCGGTCATTACAGGGAGCAAGTAGTTAATACGGGCACGCATAAGGGACGACCTATGAGCACTGAACGCACCGCAACGCTTACCGTCGATGGCAAGACCGTCGAATTCCCGGTGATGACCGGCACCCATGGCAATGATGTCATCGACATCCGTACTCTTGGTGCCAAGACCGGTCTCTTCACCTATGACTCCGGGTTCCTTTCGACCGCGAGCTGCAAGTCCACGATTACCTTCATCGACGGTGACAAGGGCGAGCTGCTGTATCGCGGTTATCCCATCGAGCAACTGGCCGAGAAGTGCAACTTCCTGGAAGTCGCCTATCTGCTGAAGAACGGCGAGCTGCCGAACGCCACGCAGAAGGGTGAGTTCGAGACGACGATCAAGAACCACACGATGCTGCACGATCAGATGACGAAGTTCTACACGGGCTTCCGTCGCGATGCGCATCCGATGGCGGTGATGGTCGGCGTGGTGGGCGCGCTGTCGGCGTTCTACCATGAGGCGATGGATTTCTCGGATGCTGCGCACCGCAACATCTCGATCAACCGCCTGATCGCGAAGTTGCCGACGATCGTGGCGATGGCGTACAAGTACAACATGGGCCAGCCGTTCATGTACCCGCGCAACGACCTCGATTACACGGCGAACTTCATGCACATGATGTTCGGCACGCCGTGCGAGAAGTACGAGCCGAACCCGGTCCTGGTGCGTGCGCTCGACGTCATCTTCACGCTCCACGCCGATCACGAGCAGAACGCGTCGACCTCGACGGTGCGCCTCGCGGGTTCGTCGGGCGCCAACCCGTTCGCGTGCATCTCGGCGGGCATCGCCTGCCTGTGGGGCCCGGCGCACGGTGGTGCGAACGAAGCCTGCCTGAACATGCTCGAAGAAATCGGCGACGTGTCGCGTGTCGGCGAGTACATCAAGCGTGCCAAGGACAAGAACGACAGCTTCAAGCTGATGGGCTTCGGTCACCGCGTGTACAAGAACTTCGACCCGCGCGCGAAGCTCATGGGCAAGGTCTGCGCCGACGTGCTCGGCGAGCTGGGGCTCGAGAACGACCGCCTGTTCAAGCTGGCCAAGGAACTCGAGAAGATCGCGCTCGAGGACGAATATTTCGTCGAGAAGAAGCTGTATCCGAACGTCGACTTCTATTCGGGCATCGTGCAGAAGGCCCTCGGTATTCCGACCTCGATGTTCACCTGCATCTTCGCGCTTGCCCGTACGGTCGGCTGGATCACCCAGTGGGAAGAAATGATCACCGATCCGGAATACAAGATCGGGCGTCCGCGTCAGCTGTACGTCGGCGCGGCACGCCGCAATGTGCCGGAACTGGCTCAGCGTCCGTAAGAGATGATGACCAGGGGCGGGAGAGAATCCCGGCTGTGATCTCCGCGGGATGGTCGTTCGACGCGGCCATCCCGTTTTTTGTTCGGAGACGCCGGGTTTTAGCGTCGAATAGCCCAAGCAGAGCAACAAGACTACAGGTGGCATCACAATGACGACTCAGAAAAAGGCAACTTCTCACTTGTTCGGCAGCAATGCGCCGTTCATCGAGGAGCTCTATGAGAACTATCTTTCGGATCCGGCGTCGGTATCCGAATCGTGGCGTGAATACTTTGACAAACTCCAGGCGCAGAGCGGTGCGGCGCTGCGCGACGTGGCGCATGGCCCGGTGATCGCGGCCTTCGCCGAAATGGCCAAGCGCGGTCCGGTGCGCACCGTGGCGCCGGAAGGCGACGACAAGCGCCAGGTCAGCACGCTGCAGTTGATTAACGCTTACCGCTTCCTCGGCAACCGCTGGGCGAACCTCGATCCGCTGCGTCGGACCGAGCGTCCGCATATCGCCGAGCTTGAACCGTCCTATTACGGATTTACCGAAGCTGACCTCTCGCGCAGCTTCAACACCGGATCCTTCCACGGTTTCTCGACCGATCACGCGACGCTGCGCGAGATCCTCGAGGCCGTGCGCCAGACCTATTGCGGCTCGGTCGGTTCGGAGTACATGTACATCTCCGAGATCTCGCAGAAGCGCTGGATCCAGGCGCGTCTCGAAAGCGCGCGTGCGACGCCGCGCTACGACGCAGCGAAGAAGAAACGCATTCTGGAACGCGTTACCGCCGCCGAAACGCTCGAACGCTACCTGCACACGAAGTACGTCGGCCAGAAGCGCTTCTCGCTCGAGGGCGGTGAATCGGCGATCGTCGCGATGGATGAGCTGATCAACGTTGGCGGCGGGCTCGGTGCGCAGGAAGTCGTCATCGGCATGGCGCACCGCGGCCGTCTCAACGTGCTCGTGAATACGCTGGGCAAGTCGCCGTCGATGCTGTTCTCGGAGTTCGAGGGCAAGGCCGCCGCCGACCTGACCGCCGGCGACGTCAAGTATCACATGGGTTTCTCCAGCGACGTCATGACCCAGGGCGGGCCGATGCACCTGACGCTGGCGTTCAACCCGTCGCACCTCGAGATCATCAACCCGGTGGTCGAAGGTTCGGTGTATGCCCGCCAGGTCCGGCGCAGCGATGAAAGCAAGACCCAGGTCATCCCCGTGCTCATCCACGGTGACGCGGCGGTCGCCGGCCAAGGCGTGAACCAGGAGATGCTGAATTTCTCCCAGACGCGCGGCTACGGAACGGGCGGCACGATCCACATCGTCATCAACAACCAGATCGGCTTCACGACCTCCGATCCGCGTGACTACCGCAGCTCGCTGTATTGCACCGACATCTTCAAGATGGTCGAGGCGCCGATTTTCCACGTGAACGGCGACGATCCCGAAGCTGTCGCATTCGTGACGAAACTCGCGGTCGAATTCCGTCAGGAGTTCAAGAAGGACGTCGTCATCGACATCATCTGCTTCCGCAAGCTCGGCCACAACGAGCAGGACGAGCCGATGGTGACGCAGCCGCTGATGTATCGGACCATCCAGAAGCATCCGGGCACGCGCAAGCTTTACGCCGATCGCCTGGTCACCGAAGGCACCTGCAAGACCGACGAGCCCGATCGCATCATCGCCGAGTACCGCGAGCATCTGGACCGCGGCGAGCTGCTATCGAACCCGGTATTGCCCGGACACAACCGCCAGTTCTCGGTGGATTGGACGCCGTTCCTGAAGAAGCCGTATACCGACGCCGCCGACACGGCCATTCCCGTGCCCGAAGTCAAGCGCCTGGGCGAGCGCCTGTCGACGATTCCGACGACCTTTGCGCTGCATTCGCGCGTCAAGAAGATCATCGACGATCGCGCCGCGATGGCACGCGGCGAACTGCCGCTCGACTGGGGCATGGGTGAGAACCTCGCCTACGCCAGCCTGCTTGCGCAGGGTTATCGCGTTCGACTTTCCGGTGAGGACGTGGGGCGCGGCACCTTCTTCCATCGCCATGCCGTTCTGCACGATCAGAAGCGCGAGCGTTGGGACGAGGGTATCTACAAGCCGCTCGACCATATCCAGGATGGCCAGGCCGGCTTCCAGTGCTTCGATTCCGTGCTGTCCGAAGAGGCAGTGCTGGCGTTCGAATACGGATACTCGACCACCGAACCGAACGAGCTCGTCGTATGGGAAGCCCAGTTCGGCGACTTCGTAAACGGTGCCCAGGTCGTCATCGACCAGTTCATCAGCTCCGGCGAGGCGAAGTGGGGCCGTCTGAGCGGACTCGTGATGATGCTGCCGCACGGCTACGAAGGCCAGGGACCGGAGCACTCGTCGTGCCGTCCGGAGCGTTTCATGAGCCTCGCGGCGGAAAACAACTGGCAGATGTGCGTGCCGACCACGCCGGCACAGATCTTCCATTTGTTGCGCCGCCAGATGGTGCGCAAGCTGCGCAAGCCGCTGATCATCGTCACGCCGAAGTCGCTGCTGCGTCACAAGGAAGCGATCTCGACGATCGACGAACTGGCGAACGGCAGCTTCCAGACCGTGATCCCGGAGGTCGAGAAACTCGATCCGAAGAAGGTCAAGCGCGTCGTACTGTGCCAGGGCAAGATCTACTACGAACTGCTGGCGCATCGTCGCGAGAACAAGATCACCGATACGGCGCTCGTCCGCATCGAGCAGATCTATCCGTTCCCGACGGAGGCCTTCGCCGCGGCGATCAACCAGTTCCCGAACGCCAAGGAAGTGGTGTGGTGCCAGGAAGAGCCGCGCAACCAGGGTGCATGGTACTGGCTCGCCTCGCGCCAGCACCTCGTGAACGTGCTCGGCAAGCGCCGCCTGCTGCTCGTCAGCCGTCCTGCCTCGGCATCGCCCGCGGTCGGCTACTACGCGAAGCACAACGCGCAACAGAAGGCCGTCATCGAAAATGCCTTCGGTCCGATCCAGGACACGACGCAGCAATCGCCTAACTAACTAATAAATATAGCAATCGGGAGTTCCTTACATGCTGATCGAAGTAAAAGTGCCGCAACTGTCGGAATCCGTCTCCGAAGCCACGCTGGTGTCGTGGCACAAGAAGGAAGGGGACGCCGTCGCGCGCGACGAGAACCTGATCGACATCGAAACCGACAAGGTCGTGCTCGAGACCCCGGCCCCCGCCGATGGCGTTCTCGTGAAGATCGTCAAGGCCAACGGTGACAACGTGAACTCGGGCGAGTTGATCGCCCAGATCGACACCGAAGCGAAGGCTGCTGCCGGTGCGGCAGCGCCTGCCGCGGCTGCGGCAGCGGCGCCCGCTGCTGCGGCGCCCGCGACGGCAGCCGGTACGGCCAGCCCCGCAGCGCGCAAGATCCTCGAAGAGAAGGGCATCGTGGCCGGGGATGTGGCCGGCACCGGCCGTGGCGGCCGTGTGACCAAGGAAGACGCGGTTGCCGCTCAGGTGCGTTCGGCGGCGGCCGCTGCTGCGCCCGCGCCGCTTGCCCTGACGGGCGAGCGTCCGGAAGAGCGCGTCCCGATGACCCGTCTGCGTGCCCGCATCGCCGAGCGCCTGATCCAGTCGAAGAACGAGAACGCCATCCTGACCACGTTCAACGAAGTGAACATGGCGCCTGTGATGGCCATGCGCAAGCAGTACGGCGACAAGTTCGAGAAGGCACATGGTGTGCGCCTGGGCTTCATGGGCTTCTTCGTCAAGGCTGCCGTTGCAGCGCTGAAGAAGTTCCCGATCCTGAACGCCTCGGTTGACGGCAGCGACATCATCTACCACGGCTACATCGACATCGGCATCGCCGTCGGTTCGCCGCGTGGCCTCGTCGTGCCGATCCTGCGCGACGCGGACCAGATGTCGATCGCCGACATCGAGAAGAAGATCGCCGAATTCGGCCAGAAGGCCAAGGACGGCAAGCTGTCGCTCGAGGAGCTTTCGGGCGGCACCTTCTCGATCTCCAACGGCGGCGTGTTCGGTTCCATGCTGTCGACGCCGATCATCAACCCGCCGCAGTCCGCCATCCTTGGCATCCATGCAACCAAGGACCGTCCGGTGGTCGAGAACGGCCAGATCGTGATCCGTCCGATCAACTACCTGGCCATGTCGTACGACCACCGTATCATCGACGGCCGCGAAGCCGTGCTCGGCCTCGTGACGATGAAGGAAGCGCTGGAAGATCCGGCCCGCCTGATCCTCGACGTGTAATTTCACGCTCGCGTGGCGATCCGCCGGGACGCAATCGCCCGGCGGCGCCACGTTTTTCTTTTTTCGGAGTCAAGAATAATGGCTGACAAGCAATTCGACGTACTCGTTATCGGCGGTGGCCCGGGCGGATACGTGGCGGCGATCCGTGCTGCTCAACTCGGTTTCAAGACGGCGTGCGCCGAATCCAACCCGTATGCCGATCCGAAGGGCGAGCCCCGTCTCGGAGGCACCTGCCTCAACGTGGGTTGCATTCCGTCCAAGGCATTGCTTCACACCTCGCATCTGTTCGAGGAAGCAGAGCATTCCTTCGAAGGGCAGGGCATCAAGGTCGGTGGCAAGGTCAGCATCGACGTGCCGACGATGATCGCCCGCAAGGATAAGGTGGTCGACCAGCTCACCACGGGCATCAAGGGTCTGTTCAAGAAGAACAAGGTGACCTTCCTCGCCGGGCACGGCAGCTTCGAGAGCGCGGGTGCGGGGGGCTATGTCGTCAAGGTCGGCAACGAGACGGTCGAGGCGAAGCACGTCATCATCGCGACCGGTTCGAAGCCTCGTCACCTGCCAGGCATCCCGGTCGATAACAAGATCGTTTGCGACAACGTCGGTGCGCTGGATTTCGACTCGGTGCCGAAGAAGCTGGGCGTGATTGGCGCTGGCGTGATCGGTCTCGAAATGGGCTCGGTGTGGCGCCGCCTGGGTGCAGACGTGACCGTGCTCGAAGCGCTGCCGGACTTCATGTCCTTCGCGGACGTCGATGTCGCCAAGGAAGCGCTGAAGGTCTTCAAGAAGCAGGGACTCGTGATCGAGACCGGCGTGACCATCGGCGAGACGAAGGTCACGAAGAAGGGCGTGTCGCTCGCCTATACCGACAAGGACGGCAAGGAAGCAAAGCTCGAATGCGATCGCCTGATCGTGTCGGTGGGGCGCGTGCCGAACACCGACGGCCTGAACGCCGCGGCGGTCGGGCTGAACGTCAACGAGCGGGGCCAGATCGCGGTCGATGGACACTGCAAGACCAATCTGCCGAACGTGTACGCGGTCGGCGACGTCGTGCGCGGCCCGATGCTCGCGCACAAGGCGATGGAAGAGGGCGTGATGGTCGCCGAGATCATCGCGGGACAGGCCGGCCACTGCAACATGGACACCGTCCCGGGCGTCATCTACACCTCGCCCGAGATCGCGTGGGTCGGCAAGACCGAGCAGCAGCTCAAGGCCGAGGGGGTGGCTTATCGCGCGGGCAAGATCCCGTTCATGGCCAACGGCCGCGCGCTCGGTTCCGGCGATCCGACCGGCTTCGTCAAGATGCTGGCTGACGCCAACACCGACCGCATCCTCGGCGTGCATATCATCGGTGCCAACGCTTCCGAGCTGATCTCGGAGGCGGTGGTGGCGATGGAATTCGGCGGCGCTTCCGAGGATCTGGCGCGGATCTGCCATGCCCACCCGACGTTGTCGGAGGTGGTGCACGAGGCGGCTCTCGCGGTGGACAAGCGCCCGCTGCACTTCTGATCGATCGCTGGTCCGGAGAGGGGTGGTGCGGGATAATCCCCGACCACCCCTCGTTTCTTTATCGATTCTCGCATCCCAGTTTCCATGCCCCACCGTGTCCTGAACGTCCCGCAGCACGGCATGCTCGACGCCTACGAGGCGCAGCTGAAGTCGCGCGGTTACAAGTCCGACCCCGAGCAGCGCGCGGCCGCGCAGCGGCTCCAGCAGATGTATACGGAACTCATCGGTTTCAAGGCGGCGCGGCGGGGAACCCTCAGGAAGATGTTCGCGCGTCCGCGCATGCCGCGCAGCGTTTATTTCTGGGGAGGGGTAGGTCGGGGGAAGAGCTTCCTGATGGATTGCTTCTTCGACGCCGTGCCCTACCAGCGAAAGCGTCGCGTGCACTTTCATGCCTTCATGCAGGAGGTGCAGAACGACCTCAAGAACTTCAACAACGAACCTGATCCCCTGCAGCGTGTCGCGGATCGGGTCGCGCGGCAGACACGGTTGCTGTGCTTCGACGAGTTCCATGTGTCGGACATCGCCGACGCGATGATCCTGGGCCGGCTTCTCGATGCCCTGTTTGCACGGGGAGTCATCTTCGTGATGACCTCGAACTATCCGCCTGAGGGGCTATACCCGAACGGTCTCCAGCGGATCAATTTCCTGCCGGCGATCGAAATGATCAAGCGCCGGTTCGATGTCATCGAAGTGGATCACGGGACCGACTATCGACTGCGTACACTCGAGCGGATCGAGATCTACCTGGTGCCCTCCGACAAGGAGTCGGACCGGAAGATGAGAGGGGACTTTCGTCGTCTCTCGGGCACAGAGGCGGCGGCCGGGGAAATCGACCTGTTCGAGCGCAAGATGCCGGTGCTGGCGCATGGTCCCGGGGTGATCTGGTTCGATTTTGCGACCCTGTGCGGCGGCCCCCGATCGCAAAACGATTACCTCGAGATCGCGCGCGAACATCACACGCTCCTGTTGTCGGGCGTGCCGCGCATGACCGCCGGCAATGCCGCGGAAGCCAGGCGCTTTACCTGGCTGGTCGACGTATTGTATGACCACAGGGTGAAGCTGATCATGAGCGCGGAGGTTGAAGCGCCCGAACTTTATACCGAAGGGCACTACGCCCATGAGTTCGTCCGCACCGTTAGCCGGCTGATCGAGATGCGCAGCCGCGAGTATCTCGCTCAGGGGCATCGCGTCGACTGAGGGGCGCACCCACTTTATCAGGTCCGTGGATTACCGATGACCGATCTGGAAACCGCCTTCTCGCCGGACGGACCGCTCGCTGCGGCAGTGCCTTCGTTTCGCCCGCGTCCGCAGCAGTTCGAGATGGCACGTCATATCGCCGATGCCCTCAGGGACAATCGCGTACTGGTTGCCGAAGCCGGAACGGGTACCGGAAAGACGTTCGCCTATCTCGTCCCGGCGCTGCTGTCGGGGGGAAAGATCATCCTTTCCACCGGGACGAAAACGCTCCAGGATCAGCTTTTCAATCGCGACCTTCCGACCATTCGCGCGGCGCTCAAGGTGCCGGTCACGATCGCCCTCCTGAAGGGGCGCGCGAATTATGTGTGTCCCTACCATCTCGAGCGCAACGCGCGGGACGGGCGCTTCCTTACCGCCCAGGACGCAGCAGACTTGCGCTCGATCGTCCGGTTTGCCCAGATCACGCAAAGCGGAGACAAGGCCGAGTGTTCCGAAGTGCGGGAAGATTCGCCCGCCTGGATGGCCGCCACTTCGACGCGGGACAACTGCCTGGGACAGGAGTGTCCGAACGTCAAGGAATGTTTCGTGCTGGCGGCGCGGCGCGCGGCGATGGACGCAGAGGTCGTCGTCGTGAATCATCACCTTTTCTTCGCCGATGTGATGCTGCGCGACGAAGGAATGGGCGAGCTGCTGCCGTCGTGCAACGCGGTCATTTTCGACGAAGCCCATCAGCTCCCGGAAACGGCGAGCCTGTTCTTCGGCGAGAGCGTGTCGACGGCTCAGGTCCTGGAGCTCGCACGCGACACCCGCTCCGAGACCCTGGCCGGTGCGCGTGACTGTCGGGCGCTCATCGATGCGACGCGCTCGCTGGAAAAGGCCGCGCGTGATCTGCGGCTCGCATTCGGTGCCGATCCGGCCCGTCTTTCCGCTGCGCAGGTGGCGGCCCTGCCGGAGTTCGACAAGAACCTCGACGCCCTGTGCAAGGAGCTCGACGCCTTTTCGGCCGTGCTGGAAACGCAGGCCGAGCGCAGCGAGGGACTCGCGAACTGCCTGCGTCGCGCGGCTGAAGTGGGGGAACGGCTGGTCCGATGGCGTTCGCCGGAGGTGGGCGAGTTCATCCGGTGGGTCGAAGTGTTCAGCCAGTCTGCCGCGCTCAATGCCACGCCGCTTCACGTGTCCGGAGTCTTTCGCCGCCAGCTGGAGAGCCACCCGCGGGCATGGATCTTCACGTCCGCGACGCTGGCCGTCGGACAGAACTTCAGCCATTACTGCAACGAGATGGGCTTGAGCTGGATCGAGCCTCCGCCCGTGACTGCCGTCTGGGGAAGCCCGTTCGACTACGAACGGCAGGCCTTGCTGTATGCGCCGGCGGGGATGCCGGACCCGAACCACCCCGAGTACGCGGAGGCCGTCGCCCGGGTCGCCTTGCCGCTGATCCGTGCGGCGCGCGGGCGCACCTTCGTCCTATGCACTTCCCTGCGTGCGATGAAGCGTATTCACGGCCTGATCGCCGATGGGCTCGAACGCGCCGGCGAAAAGCTGCCGCTGCTGCTGCAGGGCGAAGGTTCGCGGACCGAGCTGCTCGATCGCTTTCGACGCCTCGGCAATGCCGTGCTCGTGGCGAGCCAGAGTTTCTGGGAAGGCGTGGACGTGCCCGGGGATGCCTTGTCGGTCGTCGTGATCGACAAGCTGCCGTTCGCCCCGCCCGACGATCCGGTCCTCGCCGCGCGCGTCGAACACCTGCAGAAGAGCGGCCACAACCCCTTCATGCACTATCAGCTGCCCCGCGCGGTCATCAACATGAAGCAGGGGGCCGGACGCTTGATTCGCAGCGAGCGTGATCGCGGTGTGCTGTGCATCTGCGATCCCCGCATGATCGAGAAGCAATACGGGAAAATCGTGTGGCGCAGCCTGCCACCGATGCGACGCACGCGTGCCGAAGCGGACGCCGTCGCATTCCTTGAACAACTCCCGCCGCCTGCCGGTGCTTGAGCGGGCGTTCGGAAGATCCGGGGGCTGGCATGACCGCATTACCGACAGTTGAAAGCGATCCGCTCATCCAGGCCATTGCGGACGTGGATCATCAGGACATCGTCGAACGCATGAACCGTGGCTGCCAGTGCGTTTCACTGGACCATGATCGCTTGAAGGCCGAACTCGAACGCGACCCGCGTGACGGAGCCTTGCTGGCCACCATCAATGCGACGCGCCCCCACCTGTTCGCCGATTCGGTTGCCTTCGTTGCGGCCAGCCATCTGGAGGCGGCGGCCGGGATCGTGGCGGCGGTGGAGCGGGTGGTGAAGCTGCGGGCGTGGCAATCCACGGTACTCGAACACGCGCCCGCGAGCGCCGCGATCGATTGCGCGGCGTCCGGAGTATTTCTCGGCTACGATTTTCACCTCGGCCCCGACGGGCCGAAGCTCATCGAGATCAATACCAATGCCGGCGGCGGGCTGCTGAACGTGGCCCTTGCGCGTGCGCAGAGAGCCTGTTGCGCGGAGGTGGCGCCACTGGCGGTAACGACGGCGGCAGGAGATCCCGAGCACGCGTTCATGGACATGTTCCTCGCCGAGTGGCGTGCCATGCGGGGCGACACTCCGCTGCGGACGGTCGCGATCGTCGATCGCGAACCGCAGAACCAGTACCTCCTGCCGGAATTCCTGCTGTTCCAGCGGATGTTCGAGCGCCATGGCCTGACCGCGTGGATCTGCGATCCCGAAGCCCTGCGCTTCGTCGATGGTCGACTGCTGCTCGAGGAGCACGAAGTCGATCTGGTCTACAACCGGCTCACGGACTTCAGTCTGGGCGAACCGGCTTCGTCTGCCATGGCCAAGGCATGGCATGCGCAGGCGGCCGTGATCACGCCGCATCCGCGCGCACATGCGATCTACGCGGACAAGGGGAACCTCTCCTTGCTGTGCGACGATGGCTTCCTGCGATGGATCGGCGCCGATTTGCCTACCCGGACCGTCCTCGAGAACGGCATTCCCCATACCGTGCGCGTGCGTCGGGAAGATGCCGAAGCCTTGTGGAAGAATCGCCGCGAGCTTTTCTTCAAGCCTGCGACCGGTTTCGGGAGCAGGGCGGCGTACCGCGGAGACAAGCTCACGAAGAGCGTGTTCGAGAGCATTCTGGCAGGCGATTACATCGCGCAGCAGCTTGTCCCCCCGAGCGCCCGGCGCCTGTCCGTCGGCGGGGTCGTGACGGATCTCAAGATGGACCTGCGCGTCTATGCGTACCGGGGCGCGATTCAGCTCGCGGCGGCTCGGTTGTATCGTGGCCAGACGACCAATTTCCGTACCCCCGGCGGCGGGTTCGCCACCGTTGTTGCGTTGCCGTGAGCGCAGAGGTAATCCCTGAGGTATGCTTTGAATCCGTGAAAACATTGGCGCCAACACGATGATCGTCTTCGGTATCGCCGGTTGGTCCGGCTCAGGCAAGACCACGCTGATCGAGAAACTGATCCCGGAATTTTCGTCCCGCGGCCTTTCGGTGTCCGTCATCAAGCACGCTCACCATGGCTTCGACCTCGACAAGCCCGGGAAGGACTCGTATCGCCATCGGGAAGCGGGTGCGAGCCAGGTGCTGATGCTCTCCAACGACCGCTGGGTGCTGATGCATGAGCTGAGAGGCGCACCCGAACCGACGCTCGACGACCAGTTGCGAGTGCTTTCGCCGTGCGATGTCGTGCTGATCGAAGGTTTCAAGGCGGCCGCAGTCCCCAAGGTCGAGGTCCATAGGCCGACGCATGGCAAGCCGCCGCTCTGGATTGAAAACCCCCACGTGGTGGCAGTGGCGTCGGACGCGCAACTGGAATGCCCGTTGCCCTGCCTGTCGCTCAACGACGCATCCGAAATCGTCCGGTTCATTCTCGAGTACGCTGCCCGCCATGAATCCAAACATGCTGTCGTTTGACGAAGCGCTGGCCACGCTGCTGGCGAAAGCCCGCCCGATCCGCGAGATCGAGATGGCGGACACGCTCGTCGCACTCGGGCGCGTCATGGCTGCGGACGTCCGATCGCCGCTCGTGGTCCCCGCGCTGGACACATCGATGATGGATGGCTACGCGGTGCGCGTGTGCGATGTGGCCGAAAGTGGGACGCGCCTGCCGGTGTCGCAACGGATTCCCGCCGGAAGCGTGGGCAAGACCCTCGAACCGGGAACGGCGGCACGCATCTTTACCGGAGCGCCACTGCCGTCCGGCGCCGACGCGGTCGTGATGCAGGAACTGTGCGAGCATGCCGGCGACGAAGTGGCGATCAACCATCTTCCCCGTGCCGGCGAAGCAGTGCGGCTTGCCGGTAGCGAGATCGCGGCCGGCGACATCGTCCTGCCTGCCGGGACCCGCATTCGAGCCCAGGAGATCGGCCTTGCGGCCTCGGTCGGCATCGCACAGATCCCCGTCGTGCGCAGGATGCGTGTTGCGCTGTTCTCCACCGGCGACGAACTCGTGATGCCCGGCGAGCCGCTCCCGCCAGGCGGCGTCTATAACTCGAATCGATTTCAGCTGCGCGTGCTCCTCGATCAGTTGGGTTGCACGGTGACCGACTTCGGTATCGTCCCAGACCGCCTGGATGCCACGCGCTCCGTGCTGCGCGAAGCGGCGGAAGGGCATGACCTGATTCTGACCAGCGGGGGCGTATCGGTGGGCGAGGAAGATCACGTCAAGCCCGCAGTTCAGGCCGAGGGTTCGCTGGACCTTTGGAAGATTGCGATGAAGCCGGGTAAGCCGCTTGCCTACGGGCAGGTCGGTGCCGCGGCGTTCATCGGCCTGCCGGGCAATCCGGTGTCGAGTTTCGTGACCTTCCTGCTCATGGTCCGTCCGTTCATCCTGGCGACGCAAGGCGCCACCGCGGTGACGCCGAAGGCCTTGATGCTGCAGGCGGATTTCGACTGGCCCAGACCGGATCGTCGCCGCGAATTCCTGCGTGCCCGCATCAACGATGCCGGCGCGGTCGAGCTATACGGCAATCAGGGTGCCGCCGCCTTGTCGTCCATCGTGTGGGCGGAGGGGCTGGCCGATGTGCCGGCCGAGACGCCCATCCGCAAGGGGCAGACGATACGTTTCCTCCCTTATGGCCAACTCCTGTACTGACACCATGACCGTCAAGATCCTGTATTTCGCGTCACTGAAGGAAGCCCTCGGCTGTGCCGGGGAGGATTTCGTGCTGCCGTCCGGCGTATCGACGATTGGCGAACTGCGCACCTTTCTCGCCGGGCGCGGCGAACCATGGAACGCGCTGGGCGAAGGGCGGAACATCCGGGCGGCGCGAAACCAGCGGATGGCGGCTCCCGCCGATCCGGTGCTTCCCGGAGATGAAATCGCGTTCTTCCCCCCCGTGACGGGAGGCTGAGTCATGTCGGTCAGCGTGCAACAGGAAGATTTCGATGCGGGCGCCGAGATCGCGGCCCTGTCTGCGGGACGCCGTGAGGTCGGCGCGGTCGCCAGCTTTGTCGGTCTGGTGCGCGACGTGAGTCACGGCGCGCACGTCGGTGCGATGACGCTCGAACACTATCCGGGAATGACGGAGCGATCGCTCGAAGAAATCGTCGATCAGGCCCGGGCACGCTGGACGCTGTACGCCGTGCGGGTCATTCACCGCTTCGGCCGGCTGGAGCCGGGCGAACAGATCGTGTTTGTCGGCGTTGCCGGTGCGCACCGCGGAGAATCCTTTGCCGCGTGCGAATTCATCATGGACTATTTGAAGACGCAGGCGCCGTTCTGGAAACTTGAGGAAACCCCCGACGGGGCACGCTGGGTCGACGCGCGGGAGAGCGACGACTCGGCAGCGGCACGCTGGGAACAGTAGGGCCAGGACTGCGCGCCCGACCCGGCAAAGAAAAACGGCGCCCGCGGGCGCCGTTTTTTCTGGTCAGGGAGCCCGCTTATTTCTTGCCCTTGCCGGTCTGCTGCGTGAACAGCTGGAACGCTTCGGTCGAAGCGCGGGTCATCTGTTCGAATGCGGCGCGCGTCGTGTCCATCGCGTTCTGGATCGCGGACATGGCGTTCTGGTCGGTGATGGGCATGCCCGAGAACATCTTCTGCATCGACTCGAAGACGTCCTTGCTGCCGGTGGACAGTTGCTCACCGACGAGCTTGCCGACTTCGGCCTGCGTGCGGCTCGCCAGTTCGGCCATTTCGCGGGCGCAGGCGAGCATTTTCTCGGTCGCGCTCTGGGTGTACTGCGAACGCAGTTCCAGGACTTCCTTCGGATCCTTCGCGGAGGAGAGCGCCTTGGCGTTCTGCACGCCTTCTTCGAACAGGCTCTTCGCGGTCGCAACCTGGAGTTCCATGATGCGCTGGGAGTTCTCGATCGACATCTGCGCCAGGCGCATCGCTGCTTCGAAGTTCTTCTTCTGGATTTCGTTGAACTGTTCCTGCTTGATCGCCATGTTCTTCCTCCACGAGCGCTGAAAAATTTTTTGCGGCGTTGGATACGCCTGCTTGATTCTTTCAACATAGCATGCCGATTCGGCTTGGCATGGCTGCAGAAAGTTATCTGTGCTATTTGAACACGCTTGCTGCAACGCAGCAAGCGTGCGCGTGCAGAATTGGTTCGCTGCTCGATATCGGACTGCCCATAATGAGCCGATGGCCAGGCGGTGCGAAGGTTGAATTGGAATGGGGCGACCCCATATCACAGCCAACCCCATACCGGAACGAGGATTGCGGAAATGCGCTTCGACAAACTCACCACAAAATTCCAGCAGGCGCTTGCGGATGCGCAGAGCATCGCCATCGGCGGCGACCAGCAGTTCATCGAGCCCGTCCACCTGCTGCTCGCAATGCTGGGACAGGACGATGGCGGAACGGTTTCGCTGCTCCAGCGTGCGGGAGTGAACGTCCCGCCATTGAAGACCGCGCTGGACAAGCTGCTCACCCGTTTGCCCAAGGTCGAGGGGTATGGCGGCGAGGTCCAGATCGGGCGAGACCTGTCCAATCTCCTCAACCTCGCGGACCGCGAGGCGCAAAAGCGCGGAGACCAGTTCATCGCGAGCGAGATGTTCCTGCTCGCGCTCACCGAGGACAAGGGCGAGACCGGGCGCCTGCTCAAGGAACACGGACTCGCGCGCAAGCCGCTCGAAGCCGCAATCGAGGCCGTACGCGGCGGGGCTGCCGTGGGCAGCCAGGATGCCGAGGGACAGCGCGAAGCGCTCACCAAGTATTGCCTGGATCTCACCGATCGCGCCCGCGCGGGCAAGCTCGATCCCGTGATCGGCCGCGACGACGAAATCCGCCGCGCCATCCAGATCCTGCAGCGCCGTACGAAGAACAATCCCGTCCTGATCGGTGAGCCCGGTGTCGGGAAGACGGCCATCGTCGAAGGACTCGCGCAGCGCATCGTGAATGACGAAGTGCCCGAGACGCTCAAGGGCAAACGGGTGCTGTCGCTCGACATGGCGGCATTGCTCGCAGGCGCCAAGTACCGCGGGGAATTCGAGGAGCGCCTCAAGGCGGTGCTGAAGGAAATCGCCCAGGAAGAAGGGCGGATCATCGTCTTCATCGACGAGATCCACACCATGGTGGGCGCCGGCAAGGCGGAAGGTGCAATCGACGCCGGCAACATGCTGAAGCCGGCACTGGCACGCGGGGAATTGCACTGCATCGGCGCGACCACGCTCGACGAGTACCGCAAGTACATCGAGAAGGACGCAGCGCTCGAACGGCGCTTCCAGAAGGTGCTCGTGGACGAGCCCTCGGTCGAGTCCACGATAGCCATCCTGCGCGGCCTGCAGGAGAAGTACGAGTTGCACCACGGGGTGGACATCACGGACCCGGCTATCGTCGCAGCGGCCGAACTCTCGCATCGTTACATTACCGACCGCTTCCTGCCGGACAAGGCGATCGACCTGATCGACGAGGCCGCAGCGCGGATCAAGATGGAAATCGATTCCAAGCCGGAATCGATGGACAAGCTGGAACGCCGGATCATCCAGCTCAAGATCGAGCAGGAAGCCGTCAAGAAGGAAACCGACGAAGCTTCGCAGAAACGCCTGCTGCTGATTCGGGACGAAATCGAAAAGCTCGAGCGCGAATACGCCAACCTTGATGAAATCTGGCGCGCCGAGAAGGCCAGCGTCCAGGGCAGCCAGCACATCAAGGAAGAAATCGAGAAGCTGCGTGCGCAGATGGCGGAAATGCAGCGCAAGGGCCAGTACGACAAGCTGGCGGAGCTCCAGTACGGCAAGCTGCCGCAGCTCGAAGCGCAGCTGAAGGCCGCCGAGACGGCGGGAAGCGGCGAGCGCAAGTTCAAGCTGTTGCGCACCCAGGTGGGCACCGAGGAGATCGCAGAGGTCGTCTCGCGCGCGACCGGCATCCCGGTGAGCAAGATGATGCAGGGCGAACGCGAAAAGCTGCTCAAGATGGAGGAGCGCCTGCATTCGCGCGTCGTCGGCCAGGACGAAGCCGTGCGCCTGGTCTCCGACGCCATCCGCCGTTCGCGCGCCGGCCTGTCGGACGAGAATCGTCCCTATGGTTCGTTCCTGTTCCTCGGGCCGACTGGCGTCGGCAAGACGGAACTGTGCAAGACCCTCGCGGAATTCCTGTTCGATTCGGAGGAGCATCTGATCCGGATCGACATGAGCGAATTCATGGAGAAGCATTCGGTTGCGCGCCTGATCGGTGCGCCTCCGGGCTACGTCGGCTACGAAGAAGGCGGCTATCTCACCGAACAAGTCCGCCGCAAGCCCTACAGCGTGATCCTCTTCGACGAGGTCGAGAAGGCCCACCCGGACGTCTTCAACGTCCTGCTGCAGGTGCTGGACGACGGACGGATGACGGACGGGCAGGGGCGCACGGTGGATTTCAAGAACACCGTCATCGTCATGACGTCCAACCTCGGCAGCCAGATGATCCAGCAGATGTCGGGCGACGACTACCAGGTCATCAAGCTCGCCGTCATGGCCGAGGTCAAGACCTACTTCCGTCCCGAGTTCGTCAACCGCATCGACGAGGTGGTGGTCTTCCATGCGCTCGATGAAAAGCACATTGCCAGCATCGCGCGCATCCAGCTGCAGTATCTCGAAAAGCGTCTGGCGCGACTCGAGATGGCGCTCGAAGTGACAGACGCGGCGCTCGCGGAGCTTGCGACTGCGGGTTTCGATCCCGTATTTGGCGCCCGCCCGCTCAAGCGTGCGATTCAGGAGCGGATGGAAAACCCGCTGGCCAGGGCCATTCTCGAAGGGCAGTTCGGCGCGAAGGACAAGATCGCGGTCGACGCGGCGGGTGGGCATCTCACTTTCGCCAAGGGGTGATCGGCACGTCGTGATGGATCGGGCAGGCGCACCGCCTGCCTTGTTCTACGCGCTCCATCGGGCATTCCGTTTGCAAAGGTTGGTCTGCCGGGCCGCGCGATGCGATAATTGTCCGCTTTGATTGGCGGCGTTTGGCCGCACTGCCTTCCTTCTGAGATCTCACGGAAACAGACGATGCTGGAAACAGTTCGCAATAACAAACGCGTGGCGCAGCTCATCCTGGCGCTGCTGATCGTTCCCTTTGCCTTCTTCGGGCTGGATTCCTATTTTTCCAATGGACCGGGCGGAGCCGACGTTGCCACGGTCGCGAAGTCCAAGATTTCGATCGCGGAGTTCGATCAGGCCTTGCGCGAGCAGCAGGATCGCCTGCGGGAGTCGATGGGCGGCGAAGTTGACCGGGCATTGCTGGACTCGGAGCCGATCCGCCGTTCGGTTGTCGAGGGTCTGGTCAATCAGCGTCTGCTCGCCTTGCATGCGGCAGACCGGCACCTGGTCGTGACGCCGCAGCAATTGCAGCAGGTCATCGGCAGCGTTGAAGCGTTCCAGCAGGACGGAAAGTTTGCGATCGAGCGTTACGAAGCGGCGGTGCGTGCGCAGGGAATGACGCCGGCGATGTTCGAGTCGCGCCTCGCGCAGGATCTGCGCATCCAGCAGGTGGCACAGGCCGTCGGCGACTCCGCGTTCGCGTCGCGGGAGTCGATCAGGCGTTTCATGACGGCGCAACTCGAGGAGCGCAAGGTCAGCGAGCTGCAGTTTCCGGCGAGCCGGTTCACCGGCGAGGTGAAGCTCGCGGAAGACGCGGCGAAGCAGTACTACGACGCGAATGCGGCGCGCTTCGAGCGGCCAGCGCGTCTGCGTGCCGAGTACGTGGTTTTCAACCAGGATGCGGTTCTCGGGCAGGTCAGCGTGTCGGATGATGCGGCGCGCAAGTTCTATGAGGCAAATGCCGAACGTTTCAGCCAGCCTGAAGAGCGCAGCGCGCGACATATCCTGATTTCCGCGGCGGCGGACGCATCGGCAGCCGAGGTGACCAAGGCTGGCGAAAAGGCCGCCGGAATCCTGAAACAGCTGCGCGCCGATCCGAAGCGTTTCGCCGAGCTGGCGAAGGCGGAGTCGCAGGATCCGGGTTCCGCTTCGCGCGGCGGGGATCTCGGGTTCTTCGGGCGCGGTGCAATGGTGAAACCGTTCGAGGATGCCGCGTTCAGCCTCGGCAAGGGGCAGATCAGTGATGTCGTGCGTTCGGATTTCGGCTTCCACATCATCGAGGTCACCGACATCAAGTCCGCACATGCGCGTCCGTTCGAGGAAGTGAAGGGCGAGATCGTCGAGGAACTCAAGCGCCAGGAGGCGAGCAAGAAATTCGCCGAACAGGCCGAGCTCTTCTCGAACACCGTCTATGAGCAGTCCGACAGCCTGAAACCCGTGGCCGAGGCACTGAAACTGAAGATCCACACTACTGACTGGATCGAGCGGGTCGGCGGGGCCGTGGGCGATTACACGAACGAGAAGCTGCTGAATGCGCTGTTCTCCGACGAAGCGATGACGAAGGGGCGCAACGTCGAAGCGGTCGAGGTATCGCGCGGGACGCTGGTGTCTGCCCGCGTCGTCGAGCATCAACCGGCACAGCGGGCGCCGTTCGAGCAGGTGAAGGCTTCCATCGAACAACTGCTCAGGACCGAGGAGGCGGCGAAACTCGCGGCCGCACGCGGGGAGGCGGAGCTTGCTTCGCTGCAGAAGGGCGAGTCGGTGTCGGGTGA
This sequence comes from Aromatoleum toluvorans, assembly GCF_012910905.1. Lineage (GTDB taxonomy): Bacteria > Pseudomonadota > Gammaproteobacteria > Burkholderiales > Rhodocyclaceae > Aromatoleum > Aromatoleum toluvorans. The sequence continues at coordinate 34,955 of NZ_WTVN01000012.1, read as the reverse complement.
ATGGGCTGCAGCGCGCACCGTGCAGCGCGGCAAATCCGAGTTGCCGCAGGCGGCGATGTCGGCAGTGTTCGGCGCGCCGGCTGGAAAGCTGCCCGCCTACGTCGGGGCACCGATGCAGGGGGGCGGCTATTCGGTGTATCGCATCGAAAGCGTGAATCGTCCCGATGTCGCGAAGGAGGATCCGCGACTGAAGGCACTTGAAGCGCAGTACCAGCGCCTGGTTGGCCAGCGCGATTTCAATGCCTTCCTGAACTCGCTGCGGCAGCGCTACGCCGTGAATATCAACACGGCGGCGATCCGGTCGCAGCAGCAATAAGCGTTTTCACCAAGGCGCTGCTGTTCGGCGCGCCCTGGTCAGCACGCAAAAAAACGCCCGATGCGCAAGCATCGGGCGTTTTTGCTTTCGGTCACCGGCTGCGCGTAACGCAGCCGGCCGAGGGCATCGGCTTCAGGGCTGTTCGGAGTTGCCGAGCGCCGTGGTGTTGAAGCCGCCGTCGACGTACATGATCTCGCCGGTCATCCCGCTCGCGAGATCCGAGCAGAGGAAGGCCGCGGCGTTGCCGACTTCATCGATCGTCACGTTGCGACGCAGCGGTGCATTGTGCTCGTTGAAGGAGAGCAGCTTGCCGAAGCTGCCGATGCCCGATGCCGCAAGCGTCTTGATCGGGCCAGCGGAGATGGCGTTCACGCGCGTGCCTTCAGGGCCGAGACAGACGGCGAGATAGCGCACCGCGCTTTCGAGGCTGGCCTTTGCGAGTCCCATGATGTTGTAGTTGGGCATCGTGCGCACCGCACCCAGGTAGGACATCGTCAGGAGCGCACCCCTGCGGCCCTTCATCATCGGGCGGGCGCCCTTGGCGAGCAGCGGGAAGCTGCAGGCGCTGATTTCCTGCGATACGCGGAAGGCCTCACGCGAGAAACCGTCGAGGAAATCGCCTTCCAGTGCATCGCTCGGTGCGAAGGCGATCGAATGGACGAGGCCGTCGAGACCGTCCCATTTTTGCGACAGCTGCTCGAACAGCGAAGTGATTTCCGCGTCGTTTTGCACGTCGCACGCAAAGACGAGATCCGAACCGAATTCGGCGGCCATCTTGGCCACGCGGTCCTGGAAGCGTTCGTTCTGGTACGTGAAGGCGAGTTCTGCGCCTTCACGATGCATGGCTTTGGCGATGCCGTAGGAAATCGAGCGATTGCTGAGCAGTCCGGTGATCAGAATGCGTTTTCCGGCGAGAAAGCCCATTTTCGGTAATGCTCCTTCTTGATAGTCGGCGGATTATAGCTGATGGGCGCCGATGGTCGACGGGTGCGGCGGCAGTCGAGTGTCGTCAGCGGTGAATTATGCAGCCTTGCGGGTAGAATCGCCGGTCATGTTCCGGCGCATCTGTTTACTGCTCCTGCCTTGTCTGCTGCTGCCTGCCTGCGGGTCGGTGTGGAACGACCCCTATCCCGCGGCAGAGCAGGGGCAGAACATCATGTACTCCGCCTTTACCGACCGCCCGAAGCATCTCGATCCGGTGCAGTCGTACAGCGAGGACGAGGCGACTTTTCTTTATCAGATCTACGAACCGCCACTCCAGTACCATTACCTGAAGCGCCCGTACACGCTCGTGCCGGGCAGCGCTGCGGCCATGCCTGAGGTGCGCAGATACGACGACGCGGGACGGGAACTTCCCGCGACCGCGCCGGCGTCGCAAGTTGCGAAGAGCGTTTATGAGATCCGGATTCGGCCGGGAGTTCTCTACCAGCCGCATCCGGCCCTGGCGCGGCGGGCGGATGGCACGCTGCGCTACGCCGAACTGCGTGCCGAGGACCTGAAAGGCGTCCGCGGTGTCGGCGATTTTGCCGAAACGGGCACGCGCGAGCTCGAGGCCGGGGATTTCGTTCATCAGATCAAGCGTCTGGCGCACCCGCGACTGCATTCGCCGATCTTCGAGTTGATCGCCGACTATCTGCCCGGACTGAAGACCTTGCAGAGCGCGCTCGCCGAGGAAGCGGCGCGGAATTCCGGTTGGATCGATCTGGAACGCCATGCCGTACCGGGCGTGGAGGTCGTCGATCGCTACACCTATCGCATCACCCTGAAGGGCGCCTATCCGCAGTTCCTGTACTGGCTGTCGATGCCGTTCTTCGCGCCGGTCCCGCCCGAAGCGGACCGCTTCTACGGGCAGCCGGGCATGGCGGAGCGCAACCTCACGCTGGACTGGTGGCCGATCGGGACCGGCCCCTACATGCTGGCGGAGAACAATCCGAACGCGCGCATGGTGCTCGCGCGGAATCCGAACTTCCGCGGCGAGGCTTATCCCTGTGAAGGCGAGCACGGCGATCGGGAGGCTGGCCTGCTCGACGATTGCGGCAAGACGATGCCTTTCGTCGACGAGGTCGTGTTCACACGCGAACGCGAAGGCATTCCGTACTGGAACAAGTTCCTGCAGGGCTATTACGATGCCTCCGGCGTTTCGTCGGACAATTTCGACCAGGCCGTGACGATGACGAGCCAGGGCGATGTGACGCTGTCCGACGAGATGCGCGCGCAGGGCATCCGGTTATTGACCTCGGTGTCGCCGTCGATCTTCTACCTCGGCTTCAACGTGCTGGACAACGTCCTCGGGGGCGGGGAGAGCGCCGAGGGACAGACGCGGGCGCGCAAGTTGCGCCAGGCGATCTCGATTGCGCTCGACATGGACGAATTCATCTCCATCTTCCTCAATGGGCGCGGCGTAGTGGCGATGCACCCGATTCCGCCCGGCATTTTCGGCGCACGCGAAGGCGAGGCGGGGATCAATCCGGTGGTATACGAGTGGCGCGATGGGCGACCGGTGCGGCGCAGCAGGGAGGTCGCGCGACGCCTGCTCGCCGAGGCCGGCTATCCGGACGGGCGCGACGCGAAGACGGGCGAACCGCTGATCCTCAACCTCGACACGACGCCGGGTGGGCTCGGCGACAAGGCGCGGTCCGACTGGCTCGCGAAGCAGTTCCGGGAGCTGGGCGTGCAGTTCGTCGTGCGCGCGACGGACTACAACCGCTTCCAGGACAAAATCCGCGAGGGCAATGCGCAGATGTTCTTCTTCGGCTGGAACGCGGACTATCCGGATCCGGAGAACATGCTGTTCCTGCTGCATGGTGCGCAGGCCAAGGTCAAGGAATCGGGCCAGAACGCGGCGAACTACGTGAATCCGGAGTACGACCGCCTGTTCGAGAAGATGAAGAGCATGCCCGACGGTCCCGAGCGCCAGGCGGTGATCGATCGCATGGTCGCGATCCTGCAGCAGGATGCGCCCTGGATTTTCGGCTTCCACCCGAAGGCGTACTCGCTGCAGCATGCCTGGGTGCTCAATCGCAAGACGGGCAGCATGGTGCGCAACACCTTGAAGTACCAGCGCATCGACCTTGGCCGCCGTGACGCGGCGCGTGCGCAGTGGAATCGACCGATCGTGTGGCCGCTGGGGCTCCTGGCGGTGCTCGTCGTGGCCGCGCTGGCGCCCGCGTTCGTGCATTACCGGCGGCGCGAACGCGCGACGGCCGTAGGAGGGCGCGGCTGATGTTCGCCTACATCGTGCGCCGGCTCCTTTATGCCGTGCCGATCCTGATCGGGGTCAATCTGGTCACCTTCGGCCTGTTCTTCGTCGTCAACTCGCCGGACGACATGGCTCGCATGCAGCTCGGCGTGAAGCGCGTGACGCCGGAGGCGATCGAGCGCTGGAAGGCCGAGCGCGGTTACGATCGTCCGCTGTTCTTCAACGCCAAGGCTGCGGGGAGCGGACAGGTCACGGACACGATCTTCTTCCAGAAGTCGCTGCGGATGTTCGCCTTCGATTTCGGACGCGCCGACGACGGACGCGACATCGCCCAGGAGATGCGCGATCGCATGGGGCCCTCGCTGGCGCTGGCGCTGCCGACCTTCGTGATGGGCCTCTTCGCGTCGATTTCGTTCGCACTGATCCTGGTGTTCTTCCGTGCGAGCTACCTCGATTTCTGGGGTGTGGTGCTGTGCGTCGCGATGATGTCGATATCGAGCCTCTTCTACATCATCGGCGGGCAATGGCTGGTGTCGAAACTGTGGGCGCTGGTGCCGATCTCCGGCTACGCCCCGGGGCTCGACGCCTGGCGCTTCCTTGTCCTGCCGGTGGCGATCAGCGTGATCGCCGGCGTGGGGTCGAATGCGCGCTGGTATCGGACGATCTTCCTCGAGGAGGTTTCCCGCGACTACGTGCGGACGGCGCGCGCGAAGGGTTTGTCCGAGCGCGTCGTGCTGTTCCGGCACGTGCTCAAGAACGCGATGATTCCCATCCTGACGGGGGTGGTCGTGGTCATTCCGCTGTTGTTCATGGGCAGCCTGCTGGTCGAGTCCTTCTTCGGCATCCCGGGCCTGGGGAGCTACACGATCGATGCCATCAATGCGCAGGATTTCGCGGTCGTGCGGGCAATGGTGTTCATCGGGTCGGTGCTCTACATCGTCGGCCTGATCCTCACCGACATCTCCTACACGCTGGTCGATCCGCGCGTGAGGCTGGAGTAGGCCATGGGGTTCCTGCCCGTCCTCCTGTGGACCGATGCGCTCTTCTTCCTGCTGCTCGCGATCGGTGGCCTGACGGTCATTCACGTCCGTCGGGACGAGCCGCTGCGCGCCGCATGGCGACGCGTGGGCAGTCGCGCCAGCGGGATGGCGTCGGCGGTGATCCTGCTCGCTTTCCTCGCCGTCGGAATCGCCGACAGCCTGCATTTCCGCGCGCAACTGCCGGTGCCGGAGGGTGCGCCCGCGAACATGCAGGTCGCATATTCGTCGGAAGTGCTCAGCGCACTGGATGTCCTGCTCGCGTCCTTGCGCACGCAGGTGGAGAAGACCTACTCCGCTCCGTTTGCGACCGAGTTGTATGCGCGCGAGACGGTCGAACTGCCCGGCGGCGGCCAGGCTCGCATCTATCCGCGCCTGGTGTGGGGCGGCGCCCACCTGGGTGAAGCGGCCGACCGGCGCGATGCGGACGTCGCGCAGCGGATTGCGACCGGTGTGGCAGGGGCGGCCGAAGCCTGGATCGCGGTCGCGGCCGTCCTCGTCTTCGCGCTGGCGCGCAGGCGCAGGCAAGGAATGGCAGAGGCGGCCCGTGCCGTGTGGCGCGGCCGGACGGTTCTCGCGTGGCGCGCCGCGCTCGGCACGCTCGCGTGCGTGCTGCTCGTGACGATCCTCGCGATCAAGCTCGCGCCTTTCTACCACGTGTTCGGCACCGACAAGGTGGGACAGGACGTGCTTTACCTGTCGCTCAAGAGTGTGCGCACCGCATTGATCATCGGCACGCTGACGACGCTTGTGATGATGCCGTTCGCAGTCGCCCTCGGCATCATGGCGGGGTATCTCGGGGGCTGGGTCGATGACGTGATCCAGTACATCTACACGGTTCTCAACGCGATCCCCGGCGTGCTGCTGATTGCCGCGGCCGTGCTGATGATGCAGGTCGTGATCGATACCCATCCGCAGTGGTTCTCGACCGCGGCCGAACGCGCCGATGCGCGCCTGATGGCCCTGTGCCTGATCCTCGGCGTCACGAGCTGGACCGGCCTGTGCCGCCTGCTGCGCGGCGAGACGCTGAAGCTGCGCGAGCTCGAGTACGTGCAGGCCGCGCGTGCCTTCGGCGTGCGCACGCCGTCCATCCTGCGCCGGCACGTGCTCCCCAACGTGATGCACATCGTGCTGATCGCGCTGGTGATGGATTTCTCCGGCCTGGTGCTCGCCGAGGCCGTCCTGTCCTATGTCGGCATCGGCGTCGATCCCACGACGATCAGCTTCGGCACCATGATCAACATGGCGCGAGCCGAACTCGCGCGCGAACCGATGGTGTGGTGGTCGCTCATGGCGGCCTTCGCCTTCATGTTCGTGCTGGTGCTGTCGGCCAACCTGTTCGCGGACGTCGTACGCGACGCCTTCGATCCGCGCCGTTCCTGAGCACGCAAGGGACGGCGGCGGCGAACCAAGCGCCGCCGGTGCCGTCTCAGAGGGCAGTCCCCCAACCCCGCGCATCATCCACATAATGAAAACCCTTCAGTTCGACAACCGCTTCGTCCGGGAGCTGCCCGGCGATCCGGAAGACTCTCCGCATGTCCGGCAGGTGCACGGCGCCTGCTATTCGCGCGTGATGCCGACTCCCGTCGCGGCACCGCGCCTGATCGCCTGGTCGCCCGAGGTGGCGCGGCTGGTCGGCTTCGACGAGGCCGAGGTGCGTTCGCCCGAGTTCGCGCAGGTGTTCGCCGGCAATGCGCTGCTGCCGGGCATGGAACCGTATGCCGCTTGCTATGGCGGACACCAGTTCGGCAACTGGGCGGGCCAGCTCGGCGATGGACGGGCGATCACGCTCGGAGAAGCGATCAACGCGGCTGGCGAGCGCTGGGAGCTGCAGCTGAAGGGCGCCGGCCCGACGCCGTATTCGCGGCGCGCGGACGGGCGCGCGGTGCTGAGGTCGTCGATACGGGAATTCCTGTGCAGCGAGGCCATGCACCACCTGGGCATCCCGACGACGCGCGCGCTATCCATCGTGGGAACAGGGGAAGCGGTCATCCGCGACATGTTCTACGACGGACGGCCACGCCCCGAGCCGGGAGCGGTCGTGTGCCGCGTTGCGCCGTCGTTCATCCGTTTCGGCAACTTCGAGATCTTTACCGCACGCGGCGATCAGGTCCTGCTGGAAAGACTGGTCGATTTCACGATCGCGCGCGACTTTCCGAAACTCTCCGGAGACACCGCCACCCGACGCGTGGACTGGTTCCATGCGGTGTGCGAGCGCACGGCGCGGCTGATCGTCCAGTGGATGCGCGTCGGATTCGTGCATGGCGTGATGAACACCGACAACATGTCGATCCTCGGCCTGACGATCGACTACGGCCCCTATGGCTGGATCGACAATTTCGATCCGGGCTGGACGCCGAACACGACCGACGCCGAGGGGCGCCGCTACCGCTTCGGCAACCAGCCGCATATTGCGCAGTGGAACCTGCTCCAGCTCGCGAACGCGCTGTATCCGGCGTTCGGTAGCGTCGAGCCCCTGCAGGACGGCCTGTCGCGCTACGCGGCCGTGTATGAGGCCGAGAGCCGCGGCATGCTGGCCGCGAAGCTCGGCCTGGAGGAACTGCGCGAAGAAGACGATGCGCTCGTCGAAACTCTGCATGAGCTGATGGCCGCAGCCGAAGTCGATATGACGATCTTCTTCCGCGGGCTCGCCCGCGTCGATGCGCAGATGCCCACGCTCGACCCCCTGCGTGACGCCTTCTACGTGGAAGACAAGGCAAAGGCGCACGAGGCGGCGTTCGCCGACTGGCTCGGCCGCTACGCGGCGCGGGTGCGCGCCGACGGCCTGCCCGCCGGCGTGCGGCAGGCGCGGATGGATGCGGTCAATCCGCGCTACGTGCTGCGCAACTACCTGGCGCAGGAGGCGATCGACGCGGCGGAGCAGGGCGACGATGCGCGGGTGTCCGAGCTGCTCGATGTGATGCGCCGCCCCTACGACGATCAGCCGGGGCGCGAGCGCTTCGCCGCGCGACGGCCCGACTGGGCACGCAATCGCGCCGGCTGCTCGATGCTGTCGTGCAGTTCGTAGCGCGGTTCGCCGATCAGACCTTGGTCTTCATGAGGCGCGCCTTGTCGCGCTCCCAGTCGCGCTGCTTCGCGTCCTCGCGCTTGTCGTACTGCTTCTTGCCCTTCGCGAGGCCGACCAGCGCCTTGATGCGGCCTTTCGTGTAGTGCAGGTCGAGCGGCACGAGGGCGTAGCCTGCGCGTTCGACCTTGCCGATGAGTTTCGAGATCTCGCTCGCATGCAGCAGGAGCTTGCGGGTGCGCACGGGGTCGGGCTTGATGTGCGAGGAAGCCGCGGCCAGCGCGGTGATGTGCATGCCGAGGATGAAGATCTCGCCGTTTCGGATGATGACGTAGGCTTCCTTGATGTTGGCGCGGCCCGCCCGGATGGCCTTGACCTCCCAACCCTCGAGCACAAGGCCGGCTTCATACTTCTCCTCGATGAAGTAGTCGTGATAGGCCTTGCGGTTGTCGATGATGCTCATGCGGGTTCAGGATCCTGTGCGTCGCGGCGGCACGGCATGGCGCGGGGAGCGGCCGTAGCTGGTGCATTGCGGTAGAATCGCGCATTTTAGCAGTTCGGCGAAGCGCCGGCCCCACACGCACATGGCTGACGTCAAGAAGCAGGTTCTGATCGAGTTCACCCCCGCGCAGATGTTCGAGCTCGTCGACCGCTGCGAGGACTATCCGCAATTCCTTCCGTGGTGCGGGGGCGCGGACCTGCTGACGCGCACCGAAAACACGACGGTCGCGACCTTGCACATCAGCTATCACGGCATCAAGGCGAACTTCACCACCGAAAACACAAAGGAATATCCGCGCGAGATGAAGATCGGCCTCAGGGAAGGCCCGTTCACGCACCTCGACGGACTGTGGCGTTTCACGGCACTGGGCGATACCGCCTGCAAGGTCGAGTTCAACCTCCATTACCAGTTCTCGAGCAAGCTGCTCGAAAAGGCCCTGGGGCCGGTCTTCAACCACATCGCAAGCACCTTCGTGGAATCGTTCATCAAACGCGCGCAGCAGGTGTATCCCAAGGGATGACGATGACCGCATTCATCGACGTGGAAGTTGCGTACGCGCTGACGGCGAAGCAGGAGCTGATCAAGGTCCGCGTCGCGGCGGGGGCGACGGTGCGCGACGCCATCGAGGCGTCGGGAATTCTCCGGAAGCATCCCGACATCGAGCTCGACGGGCGCAACAAGGTCGGCGTGTTTGCCAAACTCACGCGACTCGACACCGTGCTGCGCGACCGCGACCGCGTCGAGATCTACCGGCCGCTCATCGCCGATCCGAAGGCGGTGCGCAAGCAACGCGCCGAGGAAGGCAAGGTGATGAAGAAGGGCGGCGGCTCGGCCGAGGAATGAGGGACTCCTGCCGCCCGTGCAAGTCGCGGCGCGTGCGCGCTACTTGCAGTTCTGGTCGACGTACTTCTGCGAGCGCTCGATTTCGGCCGTGCGTTCGGCGCTGTCCATGAGTTCCCGCTGACCTTCGCTGTTGTAGCGCGAGATGCGGCGGCTGTTCTTCAGGCCAACGATCTGGGCGCGCGCCTCGCTGCAACTGCGGGCAAGCTCTGCCGCCTTCTGCCGTTCCTTCTCGGCTTTCGCTTCGGCCTCTGCGGCGGCTACGCGGCGCTGACGGAATTCCGTTTCCTTTTCGGCCATCGTCTTGGGTTTGGACGGATCGGCCTTCCCTGCGGCGGCTTTGCCCGCTTCACCCGCGGTACCCTGCGCACTGCCGTCGGCAGCAGGCTTCTGCGTCCCGGAATCGGCCGGCTGTTCGGGGGCGTCATTGGCGACCGCCGGCGCCGGGCTCCGCGCGGCGGGCTTGACGGTTTTCGCCGTGCCCGCGGGGGGCGGGGTGTCGGAGTAGTTGATGCGCCCCTGCGCGTCGCGCCATTGATACACCTGGGCCGCGGCGGGCAGTGCAAGAGTCATGCTCAACACAAGCAGGCTAAGGCGACGCATCGAATGGGCTCCATTGAAAAGCGCCGCTTACCATGACTTCGCGGCATCTGTATAATACGGATTTGGCCGAAAGGATAGAAGCCATGCGAGTGATTCAGAAGGCGCTGACGTTCGATGACGTCCTTCTCATCCCCGCCCACTCTACGGTTCTCCCGCGCGATGTCAGTCTGCGGGCACAGCTGACGCGCAACATCCGCATCAATATTCCCCTGGTATCCGCGGCGATGGATACGGTGACCGAGTCCCGCCTGGCGATCGCGCTGGCGCAGGAAGGCGGTATCGGCATCATCCACAAGAACCTTCCCGTGAAGCAGCAGGCGGGCATGGTCGCGAAGGTGAAGCGCTTCGAGTCGGGCGTTCTCAAGGATCCGATCACCATTCCGCCGACGATGAGTGTTCACGACGTTGTCGCGCTCACCCGTCAGCACAAGTTCTCCGGCCTGCCGGTCGTCGAGGGCAAGCGGGTGGTGGGTATCGTGACGAACCGCGACGTGCGCTTCGAGACGAACCTCGATCAGCCCGTTTCCGCGATCATGACGCCGTTCGATCGCCTCGTTACGGTCAAGGAAGGCGACAGCCTCGAGGAGGCACGCCGGCTGATGCACAAGCATCGCCTCGAGCGCGTGCTGGTGCTGAACGACGCGGGCGAGTTGCGCGGCCTGATCACCGTGAAGGACATGATGAAGTCCACCGAGCACCCGCTCGCGGCCAAGGACGACCTCGGTCGCCTGCGCGTTGGTGCGGCGATCGGCGTGGGCGCCGGGACCGAAGAGCGTGCCGAGGCCCTGGTCGAGGCGGGGGTTGACGTCGTTGTCGTCGATACCGCGCACGGACATTCGCAGGGCGTCATCGACCGCGTCAACTGGGTGAAGAAGAATTTCCCGCACGTCGAAGTCATCGGCGGCAACATCGCGACCGCGGCCGCGGCGCGGGCGCTGGCCGATGCCGGGGCCGATGCGGTCAAGGTCGGCATCGGCCCCGGATCGATCTGCACGACGCGGATCGTCGCCGGTGTCGGCGTGCCGCAGGTGACGGCGATCGACAATGTCGCGACCGCGCTGGCGGGCACGGGTATTCCGATGATCGCCGACGGCGGGATCCGCTTCTCCGGCGACATTTCGAAGGCGATCGCTGCCGGCGCGAACGTGGTGATGCTGGGCGGGCTGTTCGCCGGCACCGAAGAGGCGCCGGGCGAGACGGTGTTGTACCAGGGGCGTTCGTACAAGTCGTACCGCGGCATGGGGTCGCTCGGCGCCATGCAGCAGGGGGCCGCGGACCGCTATTTCCAGGAATCCGACGGCAATGCCGACAAGCTCGTCCCCGAGGGGATCGAGGGGCGCGTGCCCTACAAGGGGGCGGTCACGGCGGTGATCCACCAGCTGGTGGGTGGCTTGCGCGCGTCGATGGGTTATCTCGGCTGCGCCACGATCGAGGACATGCACGAGAAGGCGGAGTTCGTCGAGATCACCGCGGCGGGCGTGCGCGAGTCCCACGTCCATGACGTGCAGATCACCAAGGAAGCACCGAACTACCACGTGGATTGATCCGATCCCGACACCGAAGGCGGCCCACGCGGGCCGCCTTTCCTTTTTTCGTACCCCGAGACCGTCGCCATGGCTCACCAGAAAATCCTCATCCTCGATTTCGGTTCCCAGGTCACCCAGCTGATCGCGCGTCGCGTGCGCGAGCAGCAGGTGTATTGCGAACTCCATCCCTTCGACGTTTCCGATGATTTCGTGCGCAAGTTCGCACCGGCCGGCGTCATTCTGTCGGGCGGACCGAACTCGGTGTACGAGGCGCTGGACTGGAAAGCCCCGCAGGCCGTCTTCGAGTTGGGTGTTCCGGTGCTCGGCATCTGCTACGGCATGCAGACGATGGCGCAGCAGCTCGGCGGCAAGGTCGAGAGCTCGGGCAAGCGCGAGTTCGGCTACGCGGAAATCCGTGCCCGCGGCCATTCGGAGCTCTTTCGCGGTATCCAGGACCGCACGAACGACGAGGGCCACGGCCTGCTCGACGTGTGGATGAGCCACGGTGACAAGGTCACCGAGATGCCTCCGGGCTTCAAGGTGATCGCGAGCAACGAAGCCTGCCCGATCGCGGCAATCGCCGACGAAGCGCGCAAGTTCTACGCCGTGCAGTTCCATCCGGAAGTCACGCACACGATCAAGGGCAAGGAAATGATTGCCCGCTTCGTGCACGAGATCTGCGGTTGCGGTCACGATTGGAACATGCCGGACTACGTCGCGGAGGCGATCGAGAAGGTGCGTGCGCAGGTGGGCGACGAGGAGGTGATCCTCGGCCTGTCCGGCGGCGTTGATTCGTCGGTCGTGGCGGCGCTGCTGCATCGCGCGATCGGCGACCAGCTCACCTGCGTGTTCGTCGACAATGGCCTGCTGCGCCTGAACGAGGCCGAACAGGTGATGGAGACTTTCTCGCGCAACCTCGGCGTGAAGGTCATTCACGTCGATGCGACCGAGCAGTTCATGGGCCATCTCAAGGGCGTCTCGGATCCGGAGGCGAAACGCAAGATCATCGGCCGCGAGTTCGTCGAGGTGTTCCAGGCGGAAGCGCAGAAGCTGCCGAACGCGAAGTGGCTGGCGCAGGGCACGATCTATCCCGACGTGATCGAGTCCGCCGGTTCGAAGACCGGCAAGGCGCACACGATCAAGAGCCATCACAACGTCGGTGGGCTGCCGGAGACGCTGAACCTGAAGCTGCTGGAGCCGCTGCGCGAACTCTTCAAGGACGAGGTGCGCGAACTCGGCATCGCGCTGGGCCTGCCGCACGACATGGTCTACCGCCATCCCTTCCCCGGCCCGGGTCTCGGCGTCCGCATCCTCGGCGAGGTCAAGAAGGAGTTCGCCGACTTGCTGCGCCGTGCCGATGCGATCTTCATCGACGAGCTGCGTGCGGCGGACTGGTACGAGAAGACCAGCCAGGCGTTCGCCGTGTTCCTGCCGGTGAAGAGTGTCGGGGTGATGGGCGACGGGCGCACCTATGAGTACGTGGTGGCGCTGCGCGCGGTGCAGACCCAGGATTTCATGACCGCGCACTGGGCGGAGCTCCCGCACAGCCTGCTCGGCAAGGTGTCGAACCGCATCATCAACGAGGTGCGGGGGATCAACCGCGTCGTGTACGACATCTCGGGCAAGCCGCCGGCAACGATCGAGTGGGAGTGATCGGGATCTAACCTACGGTGTTCCAAGAAAGCCTAACGCCTGAAAACGTTAGGCTTTTTTGTCTCCGTGGCCTACATGTACCATCATGGCCGCCCGCTGGCCGCTCGCCCTGCCGCTGTACCTAGCCCTCTACCTGTCCAAGCAATTACAACGTGTGAATGGACAGAAAAATGGACAAGCTTTCTGTCCATCATCTGCCGGGGCGAACCCCTCGCCCTTGTCGTTACATTAGCACCGCGTCATTGTTTATGCGACTATCAACCTCGTCATGACGATAGTTTGATGACGTAGTAAGTTTTATTTCGGTAAATTTTTGCTATGGCGACCCAGGGGGCTCTGAGATCCGAGCGAGGTTTTCAAACTCTTGGATTTCGACCTTGGATTGATGAGTCGGTCACGCTGTCGGAGGTCTCGCCTGTGCACGGGAATGTGTTAAATGTCACATCATCTCAGCCCATGTTGTGAATATCGTATGTGACCGGGATAGGCTTTAGCCTCGGTCGGAGAAGACGTCGGGCAGAGGCGACAGATCTTTTCTGATGCTCATAAAAGGGCGATTTATGCGAATCGATCACGTAATAGGCGCCGGCCTAATCATCATGCTCGTGAGTGCATGTGGTCTGTTTGAAGGTGAGGATGAGACTCGGGTCAGATATTTGCTCAAAGACGCGTCGTCCGCGGAATTCAGAAACCAGCGGGTCGGTAGATTTTCAGAGGTGGACAGCGAGAAAGTATATTGTGGCGAGGTAAATTCAAAGAACTCTTTTGGTGCAATGGTTGGGTTCACGCGCTATGTTGTTATTGGAAACGCTGTACTTGTAGGAAATGAGTCAGGTGTATATGCGAGCGGAAATAAGAGCCGTGATAGCGCTGAGAAAATGATTGACCATTTATCTGCGCGCGTAACGATTGAAAAATTTGAAGCAACAGCGCAAGTAAATGCGACAAAGTTGCAGTTAATGGCGCTTAATTTAATTCCACAGAATCAACATATGAACTCTGAGTCGATCCCAACGACTGCATTAGAGGTCGCGTGGGAAGAATTCTGTACCCATTGATGTCCGAACGACGGAGGTCAGATATGAATCGACGCGGGTTCATGATCGGCGCGATTGCCGGCTTGCTCGCTGCCGGATGTGCGGAGACGTCGCAGTTTTATCACGTCGAGGTGCCCGCGGGGGCACCATCTGCGACAGTGCATCTGGTTCGCGCGAATAACTTTACCGGCTCTGCAATCGCGGCGCCGGTATTCATCAATGGCATGCAGATCGGCGACATCGGGCCGGGCGGCCACCTGAAAAGCTACGTTCCCGTGGGTAAGACGTTGGTCGCCTCGACGGGAGCGCCCGCCTCCTTCGTCGTCGAGGCCGATAAGAGCTATTACATCGAGATCGGTTACTCGCTGCAGATGTGGCTGTGGCGTCCCGTATTCACGGCTACGCAGATCGACGCCGCCCAGGCAGCCAACATTGCCGGGCGCAAGTTGTAAGGTAACAATAGGAGCCTACGAGCCAAACACAAGTGGAGCGCCAGATACTGTGCAAGTGTGATGACGACTAAACATGGTGAAAGGAGGAAGGTGGCATGAGCATTTCCAGCGTACTAATCGTCATCTTCGTTTTGATAGTCTGCATCCCTGTTTTCTTCGCCTATTTTGTAAAAGCGAGCACGGACAAACGGCAAGTGGCGACAAAGAGAGCGATTGAACTAATCAATGAGCATCTTTCAACTCTCTCGATGAAACGTCACCAATGTGTATATACCGATGATTATGGAAAAGAGGCGGGACTTGATGACTGGGCAAGAGAGGTAGTCTATTTCACAGACCAGGTGATAAACACGGACCGGGAGATTTCAAGGCTCAGCCCCGTCAATGCGACGACCATTCAATGCCTCGTGGATGAGCGTTTGGAGCTGTATGTTCCCGATGCCGTACCCTTCGATACCGACTTACTTACTGGTCCCGATTACGAGGTTTATTGCGCCGATGTCTTGAGGCGCCACGGCTGGTCAATTGTGCGGAAAGGCGGCACAGGGGATCAGGGCGTCGATCTCGTCGCCATAATTGGCAACTTGCGAGTCGCTATTCAGTGTAAGCGTTATGGGCAACCCGTGGGGAACAAGGCTGTGCAGGAGGTCGCTGCAGGGCGGCAGTTCGAGCAGTGCGATATTGCGCTGGTTGTTTCCAACGCAGACTACACACCATCTGCAAGGCAGCTTGCAAGTGCGCTCGGGGTAATGTTGCTACATCACTCCGAGTTGCCAGGATTGCGCGAGCATGTGCAAAAGAATTTTCCGACTCTGATTAGCGGTGAGGCAAGCGTATAGGCAGCTTAAGAGCCGTTCCGAGTTCTTCCGTGCTAGCCAACCAATCGCGCAGCGCTGCCGCGCCAACTCCATGTAACACCCCGTCACCCATGTTCGCCCACGCCTGCACAGGTACATCCGGGTAACGTTGGGCGAGGTCGCGGCGTCGCTTGGCGCCAGCACTCTCCGCCCGCTGCGCCCTCATGCGCAGCAATTTAGACGTTGATCGCTGCGCCATTGCGCTGGTCCTCGGTGACGCGGTGCAGGGCGAGCAGGACTTGTGTGAGCGTGGTCGAGGCACGGAGCGCGACCCCGGCGAGGGCGCGGCGGTTCTCAATCTTGCGTTCGCGGGCGGCGGCAATGGTGTAGGCGGAAACTGTCGCCTCCAGGAGCGCGACTTGATCCGCGAGCGCGACGCGGATTTCGGCGGGGCTTCCGTTTACAAGCTGGCGGTTGCGTTCGGCCAGGGCGTTGAACGCGTCGCGGGCCGCGATCGAGGGATCTCCGGTCCACAAGACGGACAGGGCGCGGGCCTTGGCTTCCCGATGGTCAAGGGCGAGGGCAGGAACCACGGCTGCGGTTTGGGCCGCGGTGCGGCTTTCCTCGCGGTTAGCATCTACACGGGCGGTGGAGGTGATGTCGCTCATTGGTCGTTCTCCTTGTCCTCTTCGGCGGGCTCGACGGACAGGGCGCTGTCAGCCTCCAGAATCAGGCGTTCGAGCATCGCACGCCGCGTTGTCGCGTGATGCAACGTCAGGCGGTCAAGGGCCGCGCTGGCGGCCGCGCTGATCCAGGTGTTGAGGCGCTTGTCGCCGTTGCCTTCGGCGCGTCGGCGCCGATAAGCCGCTTGTCGTTCTGCCGCTGTCGCCACCGGAAAATCTCGAACGTTACGCAGTAACAGCGATTATAGCAGCGTTACGCCGTAACGGTGTCGCCGGCTGGGCACCCCTTGCCCGAGGGGCTAGGCGTCGCACGCTCGGTGCCCCTGATACCCTGACTCAAGCCTGACACGTTCCCTGACAGGTGTCAGGGTAGGCGACGCCTCTGAAACCCGCGCCGATACTAGCGCTTAGGTATGACAAAAGCAAAAACCTGACACCCTGACTCAGGGTGCGCAAGTGGGGGGGGGAGCGGAGCGTATATGCATAGAGCGATATATATGTTTTCCAGCCAGCCAGCATAGAGTCAGGGTGTCAGGGTGTCAGGTTTTGGCCTGAAATCCGCGCCGTTGCTGGGCTGCGGACCCTGACACCAGAATTTTCGAACCCTGACACCCTGACTTGTTCCACGAAAAAATTGTTCCACGGACGGCCGCGAGGAACAAGAGAGCACCGCTTGCGCGGTCATGGCGTTACTTTCCATGCCGCCCCCTTGTAGGTGCGGCCGGCCCTCAACAGTCGCTTGCCCTTCACGATCTGCCCTTGTCGGGCCGCCATCCAGCTGCCAAGCGCCTTGGCGTCGATCTCGCCGCGCCGCAGCGCCACCTCTTCGAAGGCGATCCGCAGCGCTTCCCGCGGCCCGGACGCCATGCCGCGCACTTCTTGCAGGGCGTCGCGCAGTGTCACGGGTTCGGCGCCATACACGTCAAACCAAGCCTGCAGCAGGCGTCCCAACAACTCGCGCTCGTCGTCGTCCTCGACGTTGCGGCTGACCGCGCGCACGGGGTCGGGCAGGCCGTGGAACACAAGCGCGCCGCGCACGAGCCGGGACCATTCCGCGAAAGAGCCGAAGGGCGAAAGATCGGGAGCCGTCCCGGACTGGACGAACTCCTGCAGGACGCGCAAGGCGATCATGACCCACTTGCCCCTGTCTGCGCGCACGATCGCGAGCGGGTCGAAGTCGAAGCTCCGCTCCCAAGGGCGTTCCACGCGCGGATCAAGCTCGACCGTAACGACGCGCCTTGCCAGGTCGGCAGCAGGGCGCACGTTGTTGCCGTTCGCAATCACGAGGCAGCGGGTCGAGAGCCGCGCAACCTCATTGCCGCCCAGGAGTCGATCGGAGTAGGTCGGCGCGGTCAGGATCGCGGCCAGGGTCGCCGAACTCCAGTTGGTCATGAGGTTGTCGAAGGACATGACGAACTCACCAGCAAGCAGCGCACTTGTCAGCACCTTGTCTTGTTCTTCGCCGCGCCCCGGCCAGCGTTTCATGTCCGCTTCATCGGCCGCGAACGCGGCGATAACCCGTGCCAGGAAGGATTTACCGCTGCCAAGATCGTGCCCCGCGACCAGGAACGCGGGCGCAGTCGGCAGCGAGGGGCGACACGCTGCGGTCAGGATCGCACTGAGCGCCGCCGACTCATCGACCGGAGAGGCGAACGGGAACCCGGCGAGGAGCCCGCGCAGCGCTTGTAGCGCGTCGGCGCCGCTTCCCTCGAAAGGCGGAAAACTGGCAGGGTCGAACACCGCTTCCCATCCCTCGTGGTTCCCCGGTGTCAGCAGGATTTCGCCGGTTGCGGTGAGCGAGGGCTGTGTCATTAGCCCGTCCAGTTCGGGAACACCGGGTTTCGGCCCCGCCATTACCGCCTGCAGTACAGCGGGGTCAGGGGTGCCAAACTCGTCCCCGTAACGCCACCGGGCCGCGTCCGCGAGCATGAAGGCGAGGCGGGCGGGCTGTACGGCGGCGATGGAGGCGCGCTTGCCGCTCCGCACGACCTCGACCAGGGCGCCGGAGCGGACGCGCAGCCCCGGCACCGATGACAGCATCGCTTCGGCACTCCGAACGCTCCCGGCAAAGTCGCCCCGCCTGATCTCAATGACCGGCATGTTCCCGGCGTCAGCAGGCGCCCGCAGATCGGCCGACAGCACCTTCATGGAGACGCCTGCAGCCTTCGACGCCCGCTTGAGCAGGGCTTGCGCTTCCGTCCTCGAGAGGCGCTCGTCGGCGTTGAACCGGCGTGCTACTTCAACCACGGCCCCGGCGTCGCCTTCCGCGTCATCAAGCATGGAAGCGTAGTCGTCGGCGCCAACACCACTTGCGAGATCCGCCCCCTCGTCGGGATCGAACCCGCACGCCCAGCGTGCCACCTCGCGAATCTCCCTGTCATCGCACGGCGGATCGAACTGGCTCTCGGACAAGGCCGTGAGGCTCTCCACGATCGCAGTAAAGCCCCAGCCCCGGCGCCGCAGCGCCCCCGCTTCCGAAACCAGCGTGGCATTCCGCGCACCAGCACACACCTTGCCCTCAGCGCGCCCGACACCTTGCCCCTTGGGCGCTGCAGTTGCCCGTGTACCCTTCCCATTCGCTGTATCACGCCCGCAGGCAAGGCGAACCAGCCAATCGGGGGCGTCCGCGATCTGCGGGGCGTCCTCTGCGGTCGGGTCCCACCCGTCCCACTGATAGACGCCTTCCGCACGAACGGACGGCGCGACAACGATCTGCCCGCTTGATGCGCGAATGTCGATACCGCTGTACCCGAGTTTAGATCCGACAATCGACTTGACCGGAACGTCGTTATCACACCGGAAAAGCATGTGTTTTCCGCCTGTCGGCGTGGTTGCAGTCAAGGTCGCGGGCAGGGCGCCGAACCTCGATTCCAAATCGTGCAGCGTGTCAAATCCGTTGCGCCCGCCCTCGTCGGGCTTCGTGTCGATGTCCAGCACGAACACACCGCGATCAGGCGTCCAGCCGAGGTTATTCGCCGTTTCGCTGAACCAACGCGCCAATGTGTCCTCGTCGCGCGACGCGGCATTGACCCAATCCCCGATGGCCGGCCGCTTGCCCTTGGGAACGACTGGCAACATGCGTCCGGGGAGTTTCGCCGCGTAGGCGAGAGCAAAATCGAGCGTATTACTCATGCTCGCAGCCCCCCGCGCCCATGATGTAAACGCCTTGCGTGTGGATCACCCCTTCCGAGTCGGAAACCTTGCGCCACACGGTTTTGATCGAAAAACCTTGTTTACGCAACTCCATCATACGCGCGGCGGGACTCATGATTGCCAGCAATTCGCGGCATTCGCTGGTCGCTATTTGGCCGTGTTCGCGCAGCCAGGCGAGGAGGCGGGCGCACTGCGCTTGTCTCGAAAGATTCAGCTTACTCATCGCCCACCCCCGTGAAAGAGGTAGCTTGCGAAGCGATCAATCCGAGTGCGGCAATCACCCTGCGCTTGCTAACGTCGTCTATTGCAGGGAGCGAGCATTCCACCCTTGTGCAGAGCGCCACCACGATTTCGGTAACGAAGCGCGCTTCCCCAACAAGGTCCGCAGGGTCGGCGCAGGGATCGCGTTCGACGTCCAGGAGCGTGCGGCCGAGGTTCCAGTATTCCGCCGTGACCGGAAACCCCTGTTGCTCCAGGAACGTAATCAGTGCCCGTTCACCCGGCGTCTGGTCGGCATAGTTGGGGATGATGCCGGCGACTTCTGCGATGTGATCGCCGCGCCAGAGCAAGCGCCCGTTCGGGAGTTTCGTGGGCGCGATGCCGCGCCAATGACCGTTCCGGGCACGCGCTTGGTAAAGAACATGAGGCTCGACGCGCGCCAGTCGCGCCGCCTGTTTCGTGGCGATATGAAACGTGTGTTTCATGCTGCACCCCACGTCCTTGCCATGGGAGGAGAAGCACGGGCCCCCGTCGATGTCGCGCTCAATCGGCAATGACCGCAGTACGCGATCCAGATTCCGAAGCTCGCTCTGTAGGGGGTGAAAACCCGGATGTGCCTGACCGCGCAGCAGCACCTGCCGAAGGTTCGGCTTCGCTCCTTCGAGCAACCAGACAAGCCGCGTGATCTGCGGCATGACCTTGTAGAAATCCGTTTCAGAAACGGAAAAGTGGTCTTGTTTCATGGGGATTGGCCCTCGTGTTTAGGTGAGGCCAATCTAAAATTCCCCTGAAAACGGATCGCGCGACTCCGCGATTTTCCGCGCGACTTTCCGCGCGGAATGGAATCAGACGGTAATTCCTTCCCTTTTGAGGATCTCGCACCCCTCGCCACTCATGACAAGAGGTTCGCCAATCTCATAGCATTCCCTCATGAGTGCGAGAGTGCCGACCTTGTCAGAAACCTTCGTCCGAGGAAACTCAAAACTAGGATAGGCACGCTCGGCAGCGTGCCGCAGGGTTTCAGCGTCCCTAACAGGGGGGAGGCGGAGTATGTCGGAGCCTTTAAGATCCTCAGGTTTCCCAAGGGCTTCGTACATCATAGGGATAGTAAATTTCAGATCCTTACCGTTGAGAAGGTCGCCTAGCGCGGCCTTCCCCTTCCTCGCGGCCCCAGCCAAGATTGCCCCCAATGGGTTTATGCGCCGGAAGTAATCGTCCTCCCAATCCTGTTTGGTGAATTTCGCGCCTCTTGGTTTGGACGTTGCGGTTTCGCGCGCCGACTTGGCGTCGAAGTCGGCGTGGTCTTCCGAGGGCAGGTCCTCCGATTCCAACCACTTATTGAGTTCAGGGCCGATGTCACCAAGGGTCTCGCGATGGGGGTGCAGTGCGGCGGGATCAATGAAATAACGCTTCGCAGGACTCGAAGGGGTTTTGACGGCCCGCCCACCAAAACTCCCCAACACGAGTTCAGGCATCAGATAGTCCTCAGTCTTTGCCGGGGTCAACTGCCCCAAACTGATAAGGGTGTACAGTCGCCGAAGTAAGGGGTCGTCGTTATTTATCTGGCCGTGAACGTCGTCAAGGCTGCACCGCGAAAGCCTTGCGACGTCCTCAAGTGAGAGCGTTTCGCCAAGTTCGTTGCGCTGCGAGCGCGCGAAAATAGAGTCTTTCATTATTGCCCCGTCCCAAGCCCGCCCATCGGAAAAGAGACGGGGCGGGAGCGCGGACGGGGTTGCGCTCCGGTTCGATTGGCCGATCTAGCCCCGGCCCGAGAATAGCTTCCGAATTTTGAAAGAGCAACCAGACGGAATAATCAGCCGCGAGCGCCTACCCATCCGGCGAGCGTCGGAGCCAGCCGCGCGAAAAGCCTGTCATGGTCCCTGTAGTACAGCCAGGAAGGGCCACACAGCGCGCGGGCCGTCTGATGATGCACGCCCAATACCTGCCCCATCTGCCCGAAACTGAGCCCGCACAGGCGCCTTACGCTGCCAATGGGGGCGGATTTCGTGATGTTGGCGAGCAGGAAGCCGACACGGTCCTGCACCCCCGACAGGGCCTCGATATGGTCGTGAGCCAGGGGCGTGACCTCGACCAAGTTAGCGGTGACCCGCTCGTGCACGCACCCGCCCGCATAGGCCCGCGCGAAAGTCTCCTTCCGCATGAAGCTACCGCGACGCTGCAACCCTTCGGCTTCAGGCCATCGAATGAGGCGCTCCACGCCCTCCAGGTCCGTATGGAGGAGGGCGGCGAGGTGGTCGACAAGGGCTTTAAAGGTGTTCATGGTGGTTTCTCCGGTATGTTGTGGGGCACGATTCCGGCCCCGGGTGGCACTATCGACTTCCCATCACGTCCAGCTTGGCGACCAAGTGTGTAGGCCGGACGTGGCTGTACCGCTTGAGGCACTGCATGGTCTTGTGTCCGCTGATCGCCGCAACCTCGATCAGACTGAACCCGCCCTCAACCAGCGCACTGACGCGTTCATGGCGCAGGTCGTGAAGCCGCAGGTCGCACAGATACCCGTCTTGCCCGATTTCCGCGGCCGTGGCGCCAGCTTCGGAGCGTTCCCGCTCGTAGCTGCGGCGGGCCCGCAGGACGGCGCGCTGGAATGCGCCTGATAAGCTGGTGCCGTTCTTGTCGAACACCCTGCCGTCGATCCTGCGCGGCAGCGTGGAAAGAACCTCGACCGCTTTGCGCGTCAGGGGGACCGTGCGGGAGTCGCCGTTCTTGGTGAGGGGAAGCGTTACAAGGCGCTTGCGCAGATCGACATACCGCCACTCGAGCCCGAGAATTTCGGATCGCCGCATGGCCGTTTCCGCGGCCAGCGTGACGATTGCCGGGAAGTCGGGCGATTCGGACGCGGCAATGATGCGTTCCAGTTCGCCCGGTAGCAGGCGCCGTTCGCGCGGGCGCCCGTTG
Source organism: Aromatoleum toluvorans (assembly GCF_012910905.1). Taxonomy (GTDB): domain Bacteria; phylum Pseudomonadota; class Gammaproteobacteria; order Burkholderiales; family Rhodocyclaceae; genus Aromatoleum; species Aromatoleum toluvorans. The sequence continues at coordinate 12,997 of NZ_WTVN01000012.1, read as the reverse complement.
GGCGGCTTCCGTATCGCCCGCACCGGGTTCGCGGTGACGATCTCCCAGTCTCGGGCGGCGACCTCGAACACAGCGGATAGGGTGTCCAGGTAGCGACGCACGGAACCGCTGGAAACCTCCTGCAGCCGCTTGTCGCGTGCCTGCGCGACGTCCGCAGCCTTGATCGTAGCCAGTGAGCAGCGGCCCAGCGCGGAAGCCCGCCACGCCTTGAGGGTGTAGCGCTCCTGTGCCGCGCCCCGCTTGGAAGGGAGGACCTCCCGTTCATAGCGATCAATCGCTTCGGCAAGGGTGACGGCAGGGCGGGGTGGTTCGTACTCCCCGCGCTCCATCGCAACTTGTTGATGACGTGCCCATCGTGTAGCCTCCGCCTTCGATGTGAAAGTGCGGGTAGCGGTTTGACCGGCCACTGTGACCCGCACTTGGAAGCGGTCGCCCCGTTGTCGGATGTTCATTTCAAGCCCCCAAACGGTCAGGGCTTGGACAGGCAGGAGAGGTACAGCAATTGAAGTGTCGTAACCCATTGATGCGCAGCCGATTTTTCCTCATTCGGCAAGGTGTCGAACCGCATCATCAACGAGGTGCGGGGGATCAACCGCGTCGTGTACGACATCTCGGGCAAGCCGCCGGCAACGATCGAGTGGGAGTGATCGGGTCGTAAAGCAGGCCCCCTCCTGTTTTCTCCGATCGGGCGTCGTTAGGCATGGCGCAGGGTTTGCCGCGTACGCGACTCAATAGTTCGAGTCTGGTACGCGCGCTTGCCGATCTCGCGGTCGCGGACGTGCCCGCGTCGAAGCAGTCTTTCGCGGACCGGCTCGGCCAATGGCTGGGTTTCGCGGACGCGCTGACGCTGTTCTCGGTGATCAATGCCGACAAGGCGGCGTCTGACGTCCTGGCCGCAGCCCCTTCGGCGGAAAGCTCGGCCGCACGACAGGCGCTGGCCCGTGTGCGTGCTGCGCTGGTGGAGTCGATCACCACCGATGGGGTGATCAGGCCCGGCCGGGCGCGCATCGAGCTGCCGACGCCGGATCCGCAGGCGAGCATCGAGAGCGCGGCCGATTTCGCGCCCTATCATCGGTACTACCTCGCCCATCAGCGCGACATGAGCGCGAGCATCGGCCCCCTGCGGATCACGGTGCGTACGGCGCTGTCCGGGCAGACCCCTGCTCTCGGACGGCTCGCCGCGCTGGATGCGGTCATGGAGCAGGCGCTGGCCGGCCGCGAGCGCGACCTGCTGGCGACGGTGCCGGGGCTCCTGGGCAGGCGCTTTGATCATTTGTACAAGACACATCAGCTGAAGCTGGCCGAAGCGCAGGCAGCCGACGAACCGGGCCGGTGGATGCAGCCCGGCGGGTGGCTGGCGGGGTTCTGCCGGGAGATGCAGTCGGTGCTGCTGGCAGAGCTGGACCTTCGCCTGCAACCGGTCGCCGGGATGATCGCGGCACTCGAGAATGTGGCAACGGGGAAGCAATGAATAGAACGATCTGTGCAGTGGCCTTCGGCGTCGGCCTGATTGCCGTGCTGTGGGTCGGCGCCGGGTATGTCGGATCGAGTGCGCTGGCGCTGACGATGACGGCGCTGATCGGTGGCGTGTATGTGACCGGTGCGGTCGAGCTGCTGCGCTTTCATCGCACCACGTCCGCACTGGCGCGGGCGCTCGACGTCATTCCCGATGGGCTGGAGAACGCGGGTGAGTGGTTGCGCGGCTTGCCGGCTTCGCTGCAGAACCCGGTGCGCCTGCGCATCGAGGGCGAGCGCGTCGGGCTCCCGGGCCCGGCGATGACGCCGTACCTCGTGGGCCTGCTGGTGCTGCTGGGGATGCTGGGTACCTTTCTCGGCATGGTCGTGACGCTCAACGGGGCGGTCATCGCGCTGGAAAGCACGACGAACCTCGAGGCCATCCGTGCATCGCTTGCCGCGCCGGTGCGGGGCCTGGGCGTCGCGTTCGGCACCTCGGTGGCCGGCGTCGCGGCATCCGCGATGCTGGGCCTGATTTCCGCCGTGTGCCGGCGCGAGCGGCTGCAGGTGGGGCAGCGGCTCGACACCCGCATCGCCACGACGCTGCGCGGTTTTTCGCTCGTCCATCAACGCCAGGAAACCTACAAGGCCTTGCAGGTGCAGGCACAGCTCCTGCCGGAGCTGGTGGAGAGGTTCGACGCGATGATGGCGCGGATGGATCGGCAGGGCCGGGAACTGAACGAGCAACTGCTTTCCGGGCAGGAGCGTTTCCACCGCGACGCGCGCGAGATGTATTCGAATCTGGCGCGTTCGGTTGACGAGTCCCTCAGGGTGAGCCTGACCGAGAGTGCCCGCCTCGCCGGCGAGACGATCCAGCCCGTGGTCGCCGCGACGATGGACGGGATTGCGCGCGAGACCGCCGCGTTGCAGGAACGTGTCGCGCACGCGGTCGGGACGCAGCTCGACGGGATCTCCGAGCGTTTCGGCGCCAGCGTCGCCACGGTGGCGGACACCTGGACGACGGCCCTGGCCAAGCATGAGGGCACCAGCGACCGCCTCGCCGGAGATCTGCACAAGTCGCTCGAAGCCTTTGCCGATGCCTTCGCGCAACGCTCGACTGCGCTCGTCGCGACGATCGCCGAATCGGCACGAGCCCTGCAGGCTGAACTGGCCGCCGGCGACGAGGCGCGGCGGGTCGCGCAGACCCGGGCGCTGGAGTCGATGGCCGCGTCGCTGCAACGCGAGTGGCAGGAGGTCGGCGCGCGGACGCTGGCGCAGCAGGAGCGGATCTGCGAGACCCTGGGGGAGACCGCCCGCGACATCGCGGCGTCCGTGGAAGCCCAGGCTGGCAGCACCATTGCCGAAGTCTCCCGCCTCATGCAGACGGCGGCCGAAGCGCCGCGGGCCGCGGCGGAAGTCATCGGCCAGCTGCGACAGGAACTTTCGGCGAGCATCGCGCGCGACAACGAACTGCTGGCCGAGCGCAGCCGCATCATGGAAACGCTGAACACGCTGCTCGATGTGATCAATCGCGCATCCATCGAACAGAGGGGAGCGATCGACGCGCTGGTGGTTTCGTCGTCGGGCATGCTCGAGCGTGCCGGCAGCCGCTTCACCGAGAACATCGACGCGGAGTCGGCGCGGATGGCGGAGGCGGCGGGCCAGGTCACCGGTGGAGCGGTGGAGGTCGCCAGCCTGAGCGAGGCCTTCGGGTTCGCGGTGCAGCTCTTCACCGAATCCAACGACAAGCTCATGACGACGCTGCAGCGCATCGAAGGGGCGCTGGACAAGTCGCTCACGCGCAGCGACGAGCAACTCGCCTATTACGTGGCCCAGGCGCGGGAAATCATCGATCTCTCGATCATGTCGCAGAGACAGATCGTCGATGACCTGCAGGCGCTTTCCGGTCGACTGGCGCCCGTCGTCGGCGAGGTCTGACAATGGACGAGCTCGAAGCCGGCATCGAACATTCGACGCCCGTATGGGCGGTCTTCGGTGACCTGATGTCGGGCCTGCTGGGCGCGTTCGTGCTGATACTCGTCGGTGTGCTCGGCGTACAGCTCGATCTCGTGACCAGCCTCGAGGCCGAAGTGCAGAAGCGCCATGCCGAGGAGCAGAAGCGCGAGGCACTGGAGAAAGCCCTCGCGGTGCCGCTCGCCGCGGGGCGCGTGACGCTCAATGATGGGCGCATCGGCATCAGCGGCAGCGTGCTGTTCGCACTCAATTCCGACGAGTTGCAGCCGGAAGGCCGACAGCTGCTCAAGAGCCTGGCGCCGCCGCTGGCCGCCTACCTCGCCGTGAACGACGAGATGCTGATGGTGAGCGGTTTCACCGATGACCGGCCGGTGCGCGACACCAACCGGCAGTTCGCCGACAACCTGGAACTCTCCGCCCAGCGCGCCCTGACGGTGACGCGGGCGCTGGTCGACGAGGGCATTCCTTCGTCCTCGGTTTTCGCCGCGGCCTTCGGGCAGGAGCAGCCGGTGGCGTCCAACGCCGACGCCGATGGGCGTGCGCGGAACCGTCGCGTGGAGATGGCGCCGGTTCCCAAGGGAAGCAAGGTGGGCGCGGGACATGGCTGATCCAGGCCGGTCCGGTGTGCCGGCGTCGCATCCGCTGGCAAGGATCGATACCGAGCGGCTGATGGAGTCGCTGCGCGTACGCGGTGCGGAGCGCTTCGATCCGGTCCGCTTCCGCTTCATCGAGTCGCTCGCGCGGCGCTCGTCGGCCTGTCGCGGCGACGCCAGACGTTTTCTCGATGCCCGGCTGGCCACGCTCGTGAGCGACTACCGTGAGCGCTTCGAGCGGGCGGAGGACAAGGACCACGACGCGCTCGCGCGGCGCGAAGGGCTGGGCAATACGCCCTTGGGGGAGCTGCTGGCCCACATTGCCCGCCAGGCGGCGGACGGCGGGGCGGGCGGAGCGATACCGGCAGCAGACCCCGTCGCCGAGCCGCAAGCGGAACTGAGATCGGTAAGGTATTTTCGCAGCACCTGGGCGCGGCTCAGCGTCGACCGGCAGCTGTCGCAGGCTTTCGCCCAGGCGCCGGAGAACGCCGGCCCGCTCAACTCGCATTTCCTCGTCCTGCAGTCGCTCCGGCAGATGCGCGATATATCGCCGGAGTACCTGCAGCAGTTCATCGCCTACGTGGATGCCCTGCTATGGCTGGACCAGGCGGACGCGGGTCGCAATGCCACGAGGAAGGCCGGAGTGAAGGGTGCGCGCGAGAAGAAGGGCAAGTCGGGCCGCAGCAGGGCCTGACGTGCAGCCGGCCTTGATCGGTGAAACCGGGGGGTGATCGATGGGGCGCACGACTCCTCGACTCCGTGTCATGAATCCGTGTCAAGCTCCTCGTCATACCTTGCCGCACTGATAGTATTCTATTCAGATGTCTGCGATTCCGAGCGATGACTGCCTGCCCAACTTCGTCGACCTGCTGCTCGACGTGGTGTTTCTCGTCGCGCCCGGCGGACGCATCATGTACGTGAACGCCGCATGCGAGCGGATTCTCGGCTACTCGGCCGATGAAATGGTCGGCCACCACCTGTTCGATTTTCTCGCCCCGGAAGACCGGGAGCGGACAATGCAGGAAGCCGGCGAGATCATCGCCGGTGGTGCGCGCATCGGTTTCGAGAACCGCTACGTCCACAAGGATGGGCATCGCGTGGACCTGATGTGGTCGACGTGCTGGTCCGAGAAGGGCTGCTCGAGGACATCCAGACGCCCGAGGATGCGCACGAGGTTGCAGACAAGATCCGCGAAACGATCAGCCATCCGTTCGATCTCGATGCGCGGATACTGCGCACCCGGGCGAGCATCGGCGTGGCGTTCCATCCCGGGCACGGACAGGACCCGGACGATATCCTGAAGCACGCCGACGAGGCGATGTACGCGGACAAACAGAACAAGCCCCGGCCCTCCGCCTGAGCGGTGCGCCCGGCGGTTTCCCCGCCGGCTCCAGACCTCAATCGAGGCAGCAGACGGTCGCGGCAGGTTCCTTGCATCCGCAGTGAGCCTGGCCTGCGATCCGGCGATGCAGGGTCCTGAAGCGCTCCTGCACGGAATCGCCGAAGATCGGGTCCGCAGCGAAATGAATCGCGGAATCGACAAGGAACCAGTCTTCGTCATCGAGCGCGGCGGCAAGGCGCGGGAAGAGCTCGCGCTCCTCGTCGTCCATGTGATTTTTCAGGAAGGCGACGTAGTTGCGGACGTCCGTGGCCAGCGTCGAGCGCGGCATCATCGCGCCATTGGCCGCGGCAGCGAGGTCGGCCGCCAGTGCCGTGCTGCATTCGGATATCGCACCGTGCTGGTGCGCGAGTTCGTCGACGATGGCAGCCAAGGTCGGGTCGCGCGCAAGCAGCCGCCGGAATGCGACATCCTCGCGTGGATGGTGGTAGTGGTCGGGATACTGGGTCATGTAGTAGACGATGTCGGACATGAGGTCGTAATCCGGCTCGTCGCCGTGCATGAAGGATGCGGTAAGGGATTGCAGCAGGTCGAGCAGCTTGTGGTAGTTGGCGTGCTCGGCCTGCCACTTCAGGATGTGTCCGGACATGGCGATCTCCAGCAATCGTGGGCGATTCCGGCATCCCGGATGCCGCGGAGCCGGTCTGTGCGGTGTGATTCCATCCTAGGGAGCGGGTCCTGCGCGGGGAATGATTTTTGTCATTCAGGCTGCGGCGCGTCCGCCCTACATTGATCCCGCACTGCAAGACCCGATCACCCCGAGAGAGCAAATCATGACCTATGTCGTCACCGAAGCCTGCATCAAGTGCAAGCACACCGATTGCGTCGATGTCTGCCCCGTCGACGCCTTCCGCGAAGGCCCGAATTTCCTCGTCATTGATCCGAGTGAATGCATCGACTGCACCTTGTGCGTCGCCGAATGCCCGGTCGATGCGATCTATTCGGAGGATGACGTGCCCGCTGACCAGCGGCATTTCATTCCGCTCAACGAGGAACTCGCCAGAAAGTGGATCCCGATTGTCGAGGTGAAGCCGGCGCCTGAGGATGCCGGCTTCTGGGCGACCGTCAAGGACAAGCTCAAACTGCTCGAGCGCTGACGACGAAGGCCTGCGCGTGGCGGGTCAGGATTCGCCGATCCGCTGCAGCATGTCGGGACGCAGGATCTCGATCCTGCCGGGCCGCGAGGCGAGCCAGCCGGCCTTCTGCCACCGGCTCAGGATCCGTATCACCGTTTCGACCCGCGCGCTCACGAGCTGGCTGATTTCATCGCGGCCGAGGTGTGCGTCGACGATGATGGTGCCGTCTTCTGTCGCTTGGCCGAATCGCCCGATCAGGTAACGCATCAGCGCAGCGAGGCGGCGCGGTACGGAACCCGCGCTGACGATGTCGATCTTCGCGCGCAGCGCAGCGGTGTGCTGCAGCAGCGCACGGTTCACCGCCAGCCCGACAGCTACGGAGTTGCCCAGTGCTTCCCGCAGCGCTTCCGCGCGGATCAGCAGCACTTCCGCCGGCCCGCCGAGCGCGATGGCGTCCGCCGGGAAGTTGCCGCTCTCGAGTGCGGCGACGAGGCCGACCGCCTCGCCACGCCGGAATAGCCCGACGACGATCCCTTCGCCCGTTGGCGTCATCCGCCGGATCTCGACCATGCCCGCTTCGACCACCGCGAAATGTTTCGCGTGCTCGCCGGCGAACCACAGCGATTCCCCCGGGCCGATGCGGCGCGAGCGCGCGCCTTGCGCAAGCGATTCGAGGTCCGCGGGCGGCAGCAGCGAGAAGATGTCGAGCGCCCCCAGCCGTTGCGCCAGCGCTGTGGCGAAGGCGCGTCCGTGTCCGGCGAGCGGGCCGGGCTGCGGGCGCAGGGCGGACAGTGGTGGCGCGTGTCCCATGGTGTTCTCGTGGCCTGTCGAGGCGAGCGTTCACTTGACTATAGGGGGACTTGAAAAAGAGTCAACAAAAATGCATCTTATGTCCGTGCCACCCGCGCTTGCTTGCGCGTGATGCCAGACGGCAGATTCGGACTAGGATGAAATGGATAACTTGCCTTACGGTGCCCCATGTCGATGAATGTCAGTCGCCCGGAACCGCGGCATGTCCGCCCCGGGCAGGTCGTTGCTGCCGTGTCGTCGGGCCTGCGCGTGTTCGTGCAGACGGCGCCCCTGTCGCTGACGTATGCGGGGGGATTCGCGGTGCTCGGCGTGGGGTTCATTTCCTTGCTGGTTACGGTCGGCCTGGCACCGATGGCGTTGCCGTTGGTGGGAGGCTTCCTGATTGTCGCGCCGGCACTGCTGACAGGTTTTTTCGCCATGTCGGCCGCACAGCGCCGCGGCCGGAAACCGACGTGGCGAGACGTGGGTGGTGGCTTCCTGCAATCGCCGCCGTCACTCTGGGGCCTGGTACTTGTCTGCCTCTTCCTCTTCGTGATCTGGATGACGGATGCCGGGATCCTCTACAGCTTCATGCTGGGCCGCAGCTACTCCGGATGGAGAATGCTCTTTCCGTTCTCCGTTGAGCTTCTGCGTTTCCACCTCGGAGCGGTGCTGGCGGGCGGACTCTTTGCGGTGATCGCATTCAGCATCACCGCATATGCCGTGCCCCTGCTCATCGAGCGCCGCGCCAATCTCGTCGTGGCCGTGAGCGCGAGTGTTCGCGCCATCTTCCGCAGCATTCCGGCAAACCTGACGTGGAGCTGCCTGTTGGCGAGCACGATCATCGCGTCAATCGCCGTGCCCCTGCTGCTGACGGTGACGCTGCCCATAGCGGCCTTCGCGACCGAAGCGCTCTACCGCACGGTGTTCCCGGACGAGCAGGGGCGGGTTCCGGAAGAGCAGTCTCGCCATCGGAAGTGAAGCACGCATAGAAGGCCAGACGGAAATGGAACAATGGTTCATGGCAAACCTGGGTGATGCGATGCTCGCCGGCGACGAGCTGGATCGCGTGTGTGCACTGTTCGGACAGCTAGGCGATCGAAACGCGACGACCGCGGTACTGATGCGGCACGAGAACTACGGCGGGTTGCACTGCGAACTGATGCTCTATTTTCCGCCGGAGCTGGCGGATCTCGCCGCGTGCGTCGGGGCGAAGCCCTGCGGCAGGCCGGACTCATCGGGCCTGGGGGTGGCGGTCGGTTCGCGGCAGCGCATCGCGGATCTTCGTGCCGGGGAGTGACACGGTCCACACTTCCCCGCGTCCGGTTCGCGAAGTGATTGTTCTGTCATGTGTTTTTAATCTGTGTGGCTTACGGTGCCCAGTTGGCACCCCCCACAGAGGAAACACACGATGAACAATCAGAACGTCCTGCACGTCGACGGCGACGACGAATCCACCAACCCGTCAGCGAATCCTTCTTTCGACGGCATCCTGCAGGCGCGCCTGTCGCGCCGCCAGCTTCTCGGCGGCGGGATGGGTGCCGCCGCGCTGACGATGTTCGGCGCCGGCCTGTCACCCGCGATGGCCGCACCTGCCGCCAACGGCGCGGCCGCGCCCGGTCGCACGCCGCCCAGGCTTGCCTTCACGCCTGTCGCGAAGAGCCTCGCCGACATGGTTTCGCTGCCGGAAGGTTATCGCCATACCGTGCTGTACCGCCTCGGCGACCCGATCGACGGTAGTGTGGGCGAATACCGGAACGACGGCACGGACCCCGCCGACAGCTTCGCACTGCGCGCCGGCGACCATCACGACGGCATGCACTTCTTCGGCCTCGGTCCCAACGGCAGGCACCACAAGAACGAATCGGATCGCGGCCTGCTGTGCCTGAACCACGAAGCGATCACGCCGGCCTTCCTGCATCCGAACGGCCCCACGGTGGTCGGCGGCGTGCGCACGGTGGCCGAGGAAGTGCTGCGCGAGTTCTACGTCCATGGCGTGAGCGTGATCGAGACCGCGCGCGAGGGCGGCGAATGGCGTTACCGGCGCGATTCGCACTTCAACCGCCGCGTCCATACCTTGACCGAGATGGAGCTGTCCGGCCCGGCCGGGAAGACCCCGTACATGGTCACGAAGTACTCGCCGGACGGCAGCCGCACGCGCGGCACCGCGAACAACTGCGCGAGCGGCAACACCCCGTGGGGCACCTACCTCACGTGCGAGGAGAACTGGGCCGGCTATTTCCGCCGCATCGTTGCGACCGACAACCCGAACCGCACGGCCAGGGAGCGGACCGCCCTGGCACGCTACGGCGTGGCGGGCAACGGCCGCGAACTGTGGGCGACCGTCACCCCCGATACGGCGGACGATCTCTACGGCCGCTGGAATGCGATGAAGCTCGGTGCTTCGACCGACGGCAGCGACGACTATCGCAACGGCCCGAACACCTATGGCTGGGTCGTCGAGATCGATCCCTTCGATCCCAACGCAATGCCGAAGAAGCGTACCGCGCTGGGCCGCTTCGCGCATGAAGGCGCATGGCTCGGCCCCGTCCGGACCGGCCATCCGCTGGTGTGGTACATGGGCTGCGACTCGCGCAACGAGTACATCTACAAGTACGTCTCGAATGCAATGTGGAGCCCGGACGACGCCAATGGCGGGATGGCGGCGGGCGACAAGTACCTCGACGACGGCAGGCTCTATGTCGCGCGCTTCGACGCCGACGGCACGGGGCAATGGATCGAGCTGGGCTTCGGCGTCGGCAACGTGTCGCCCGCGAACACCGCATACCCGTTCGCGGATCAGGCCGACGTGGTCATCCACGCGCGCCTCGCGGCCGACGCGGCCGGCGCCACGAAGATGGACCGTCCCGAATGGGGCGCCGTCAATCCGCGCAACGGCGAGGTCTATATGGCGCTGACCAACACCAATGCCGCGAGCCGTCCGCTCGAGCGCCTCGACGCCGCCAACCCGCGTTTCTACAACGACCGCAAGACGACGGGCCAGAACCAGCTCGGCAACCCGAACGGCCACATCATCCGCTTCGCTGAAGCCGGCGGCGACGTCGCCGCGACCGCGTTCAAGTGGGACGTGTTCCTGTTCGGCGCGCGAGCCGCGGCGGATGCGGCGAACGTCAACCTCTCGGGGCTGACCGACGCCAACGACTTCTCCAGCCCCGACGGCCTCTGGTTCAGCCAGGCTACGGGTGTGCTGTGGATCGAGACCGACGACGGCGCCTACACCGACGTGACGAACTGCATGCTGCTGGCGGCCGTCCCGGGTGAAGTCGGCGATGGCGGGCCGCGGACGATCACGAACAGCAACGGCACGGATTCGCGGACGGTGGGTACGTACGTCGGGAAGCAGCTGGGCGAGGAAAACCTGCGGCGCTTCCTCGTCGGACCGAAGGAGTGCGAGATCACGGGTGTGGCGGAAACGCCGGACGGCAAGGCGCTGTTCATCAACATCCAGCACCCGGGCGAAGACACCCGCCCCGACTTTGCGACCGGCAGCTTCGGCAGCCACTGGCCGGATGGCGGCCTGTCGCGTCCGCGCTCGGCCACCATCGTCATCACGCGCGAGGACGGCGGCAAGATCGGCGTCTGACGCAGAGACCCGGCGGGCGTCGCGAACGCCCGCTGCGCGGACAAAAAACAAACGCGGCCGAGGCCGCGTTTGTCTCTGGGGCGAATCGCAGTGCGGCCTGGCCGCACCCCGCGCTCAGGCGTTTACCGGGCGACCATACATCAACAGGATCTCGCGGAACTTGCGGTGCCGCTCGTCCGGGTCGTACTGGCTGAAGATCCGCTCCTGGCGCGCCCGGCTCAAGGGGGAGAGCGCATCCAGAATAATGCGGCGTTCGTTCAGGATGCGTTCGCGCATGTTCCTGTTCACGAAGACGAAGCGGATCGGCTCGTAGAACCCGTCGGCGCGCGTGCGATGGAAACCCGGCTCGGCGGGGAGGAAGTTCTCTGTGGTGTGGCTTTTCATGGTTATTTTTGGTGTGTTGATGTCTCGTATCGCCACTATACCTGCCAATGATTAAGATCGTGTTACTTCGGGCTTCCCGGAAACCACCGTATAGCAGGGGTTGTAGGCCGTTCCCGGCAGCTTCATGCGCCCCTGGGCGACGAAGGACGAGAGCAGGGCGTCCATCGGGCCCATGATCCCCGCATCGCCGTGGATCTCGAACGGACCATGCTGCTCGATTTCGCGAATGCCGTCGTTCTTGACATTGCCCGCCACGACACCGGAAAACGCGCGGCGCAGGTCGGCCGCAAGGAGATGGCGCGGCTGGTTGTGGCTCAGCCTGAGACGACGCATGTTCGCGTGCGTCGGGCGGAAGGGTTGCTGGAACTCGTGCTCGATGCGCAGCAGCCAGTTGAAATAGTAGGCGTCGCGATACTCCTTGCGGAAGGAGCGCACTTTTGCGACTCCACCCTGCATCTCGCGCGCGACGGCGGCGGGATCATCGATGATGATGCGGTAACGGCTGCGCGCCTCGTCGCCCAGCGTTTCCGCGATGAAGCCGTCGATGCGGCGGAAGTATTCCTCGGCGCTCTTCGGGCCGGTGAAGACCAGGGGAAGCGGGTGATCGACGTTGGCCGGATGCAGGAGGATCCCCAGCACGTACAGGATTTCTTCCGCCGTGCCGACTCCGCCGGGAAAGACGACGAAGCCGTGTCCGGTACGGACGAAGGCTTCCAGCCGTTTCTCGACGTCCGGGAAGACTACCAGATCGTTCACGATGGGATTGGGCGATTCGGCCGCGATGATCCCCGGTTCGGTGAAGCCGAGATAGCGCGCCTTGCCGATGCGTTGCTTGGCGTGCCCGATGGCCGCCCCCTTCATCGGTCCCTTCATCGCGCCGGGCCCGCAGCCGGTGCAGATATCCAGCCCGCGCAGGCCCAGTTCGTAGCCGACGCGCTTCGTGTAGTCGTACTCCGCGCCGCTGATCGAATGCCCGCCCCAGCACACCACGACGCTGGGCTGGATGACCGGCTGCATGATCCCTGCGTTGCGCAGGATCTGGAACACCGCGTCGGTGATGCCCTCCGAGGTGCCGAAGTCGAAACGCGCCGGTACGGCACCGGCCGTTCCCTCGGCCTCTCTGCTGACGTACAGGACGTCGCGCAGCACCGCGAAGAGATGTTCCTGTATGCCGCGGATCATCGTGCCGTCGACAAAGGCACTTGCCGGTGCATTGCGGATGTCCAGTTTGATGCCGCGCGAGCGCTGGATGATGTGGATCTCGAAATCGGGGTAGCGCGCGAGCAGTTCCTTGCCGTCGTCGAGTGGATTGCCGCAGTTGAGAACGGCGAGCGCGCAATTGCGGAAGAGCTCGCGCAGGCCGCCGTGGCCCTGGCTGGAGAGGCGGGCCGCCTCGGTGCGGGAAAGCACTTCCATGCGTCCGGTGGGCGACACCTGGGCGTCGACGACCGGGAATCTTGCGGAGATCTTTGTCATGAATCGGATTCGTGTGCGCGGCCTGCCGGAAACCGTGAGGTTGCGTCAGCGCCGCTGCAGGATGGGGGAGTCCCGCATATTAGGCGCACGGGCTGGAGAATGCATGCGTTCGCTGAGTGCGGCGCTCAGCGACGGACGTCGAGATGCACGACGAGGTTGGCTTCGAAGTCGCGCCAGCGCAGCGGGATCGCGAACGGGGCGCCGGCCGCCTGCACCGGCGCGGGAGGGGTGGCGCGGAGGCGGGAGG
>NZ_WTVN01000011.1 GCF_012910905.1 Aromatoleum toluvorans | reverse complement strand
TTTGCCTTCGGCTTCCTCCAGATTCGCAGTTACCCGCGACACCCTTGCCGTTCGGCTAACTCTTCCCCTTGCCGGGCGAGTAGAGGACTTCCACCTCCAAGTGAGTGCGCCCTGCCGGGCGCACCAAAAAAAATGGGCCGCGTAACGGCCCATTTTCCATGACACGATGGTCGCGAAGCGAATTCTTACGCCGCAGCGGCTTCCTTCGTTTTGCCAGCCACGTCGCCCTCGACCTCTGCCGGACGATCCAGCAGTTCGACCAGCGCCATCGGCGCATTGTCGCCGTCGCGGAAGCCGAACTTCAGGATGCGCAGATAGCCGCCATTACGGGCCGAAAAACGCGGACCCAGCTCGTCAAACAGCTTCACGACCATGTCGCGGTCGCGCAGACGGCTGAACGCCAGACGACGGTTCGACAGGCTGGGCTTCTTGCCCAGGGTGATCAGCGGCTCGACCACGCGGCGCAGTTCCTTGGCCTTGGGCAGAGTCGTCTTGATGACTTCGTGACGCAGCAGCGAATTGGCCATGTTGCGGAACATCGCCTGGCGATGCGCGCTGGTACGGTTAAGCTTGCGAAGACCGTTGCGGTGACGCATTTCTATTCCTCACTCAACTGCGCCGACTCAACCGAGCTTCTCGAGCCCGGCCGGCGGCCAGTTTTCCAGTTTCATGCCGAGCGTAAGCCCACGCGAGGCCAACACTTCCTTGATTTCGTTCAGCGACTTGCGGCCGAGGTTCGGGGTCTTCAGCAGCTCGGTTTCCGTGCGCTGGATCAGATCGCCGATGTAGTAGATGTTCTCGGCCTTCAGGCAGTTGGCCGACCGCACGGTCAGCTCGAGGTCATCGACCGGACGCAGCAGCACCGGATCGATCACCTGGGCGGCGGCGACTTCCGCCACCGGCGCCGTGCCTTCCAGATCCGCAAACACCGACAGCTGATCCATCAGCACGCGGGCCGCATAGCGAATCGCCTCTTCGGGGTCCACCGCGCCGTTGGTCTCGATATCGATCACGAGCCGGTCAAGGTCGGTGCGCTGTTCGACACGTGCGCTCTCGACCAGGTAGCTCACACGGCGCACCGGGCTGAACGAGGCGTCCAGCACGATGTGACCGATGCTCTTGCTTTCGCCGGCCGCCGGACGCACGTTGCCCGGAACATAACCACGACCTTCCTCGACCTTGATCTGCATGTCGAGCTTGCCACCCGGGGCAAGGTGCGCGATCACGTGATCAGGATTGATGATTTCGACGTCGTGACTGGCCTCGATGTCGCGTGCGGTAACCACGCCGTCGCCGGACTTCGAGAGACGCAGGGTCGCTTCGCCGCGGTTGTGCAGCTTCAGCACCACGCCCTTCAGGTTCAGCAGCAGGTCGACGATGTCCTCGCGCACCCCGTCCAGGGTCGAGTACTCGTGCAGCACGCCCTCGATCGAGACTTCCGTCGGCGCATAGCCCGGCAGCGAGGAAAGGAGGATGCGCCGCAGCGCATTCCCCAGGGTATGACCGAAACCGCGCTCGAACGGCTCCATCGTCACGCGCGCCTGAACGGGCGACACGGATTGGACGTCGATGATGCGCGGTTTCAGCAGTGAATTGCTTTGCATCAGCAGTTCCTCGGATCTGTGAGTCTTCAGGCGAACCCGTTAGCGGGAGTACAGTTCGACGACGAGACCTTCATTGATCGTCGGCGGCAGCTCCGAACGCTGCGGATAGGCCTTGAACACACCCTTGCCCGCCTTGGCATCAACTTCCAGCCACTCCGGGAACCCGCGAGCAGCGGCCGCTTCCAGCGCGGCCTTCACGCGCAACTGGCCACGCGCGGCTTCGGTGAGCTCGACCACTTCGCCCGGACGCACGACGTACGACGGAATGTTGACGCGCTTGCCATTCACGAGAATGCTGTTGTGCCGAACCAGCTGGCGCGCTTCTGCGCGCGAGCCGCCGAAGCCCATGCGGTAGACGACGGAGTCCAGACGACCTTCGAGCAACTGCAGCAGGTTTTCGCCCGTCTGACCGCGACGGCGGTCAGCTTCGGCATACACCTTGCGGAACTGCGCTTCGAGCACGCCATAGAGGCGGCGGATTTTCTGCTTTTCGCGCAGCTGAACGCCGTAGCCGGACAGACGCTGACCGGAACGCTGGCCATGCTGACCAGGAGCATACGACCGGCGCTCGATCGCGCACTTGTCGGTAAAACACTTTTCGGCCTTCAGAAACAGCTTCTCGCCTTCGCGACGGCACTGACGGCACTTGGGATCCAGATTACGAGCCACGTTTCAACTCCTTGTCAGATACGACGCTTCTTCGGCGGACGGCAGCCGTTGTGCGGGATCGGCGTGATGTCGGTAATGCTGGAGATCTTCATGCCCAGCGCGTTCAGGGCGCGAACGGCGGATTCGCGGCCGGGGCCGGGGCCCTTGATGCGCACTTCGAGATTCTTCACGCCGCACTCCTGGGCTGCCTTGCCGGCAGCCTCGGCTGCGACCTGAGCGGCGAACGGCGTGCTCTTGCGCGAGCCCTTGAAGCCCGCGCCGCCCGACGTCGCCCACGACAGGGCGTTACCCTGACGGTCGGTAATCGTGATGATCGTGTTGTTGAAGCTCGCATGAACGTGAGCGATGCCTTCGGCAACGTTCTTCTTGACCTTCTTGCGAACTTTCGTTGCGGTTTTAGCCATTATCAGTCCTTATTACTTCTTGCCGGCGATCGCCTTGCGCGGTCCCTTGCGGGTGCGGGCGTTAGTCCGGGTCCTCTGACCGCGCAGCGGAAGACCGCGGCGGTGACGGACACCTCGATAGCAGCCCAGATCCATCAGGCGCTTGATATTCATCGTCACTTCACGGCGAAGATCGCCTTCGACGACGAACTTGGCCACCTCATCGCGCAGGCGCTCCATGTCCGACTCGGTAAGATCCTTCACCTTGACGGAACGCACGATGTTGGCAGCGTCACAGATTTTCTGAGCACGCGAACGGCCAATTCCATAGATGGCGGTCAGCGCAATCTCGGCATGCTTGTGATTGGGAATGTTTACCCCAGCAATACGGGCCATTCGATTACCCCAAAATGCTAAACATTAAATGTTAATCCCTGAACGCCCGAAGATCAACCCTGGCGCTGCTTATGCCGCGGATCCGCACAGATGACGCGGACCACACCCTTGCGACGAACGATCTTGCAGTTGCGGCACAGCCGCTTGACCGAAGCCTGAACTCTCATTTCCTTGCTCCTGTTTCTTGATTACTTGGTCCGGAAAACGATCCGGGCCTTGGTCAGGTCGTAGGGCGTCAACTGCACTGTGACCTTGTCGCCGGGGAGAATGCGGATGTAGTGCATGCGCATCTTTCCGGAGATGTACCCGAGGACCATGTGTCCGTTTTCGAGTCGGACGCGGAACGTTGCATTGGGAAGGTTCTCGGTAACCTCCCCCTGCATCTCGATGACGTCTTCCTTCGCCATAACTTACCGGATCGGAAGCCCCGCCCCCTTGAAATTCGCTTTCTTCAGCAGGCTTTCGTACTGATGCGACATCACGTATGCCTGGACCTGCGCCATGAAGTCCATCGTCACCACCACGATGATCAGCAGCGAGGTCCCACCGAAATAGAACGGTACGTTCCATTTCAGGATCAGGAACTCCGGCAGCAGACACACCAGCGTGATGTACACCGCTCCCACCAGCGTGAGCCGGGTGAGGATCTTGTCGATGTACCGGGCCGTCTGGTCACCCGGACGGATGCCCGGAACGAATGCCCCGCTCTTCTTCAGGTTGTCCGCCGTCTCCCGTGCGTTGAACACGAGAGCGGTGTAGAAGAAACAGAAGAACACGATCGCCAGCGCATACAGCATCACGTAGACGGGCTGACCGGGAGCCAGCTTGGCCGAAAGGTCCCGCAGCCAGATCATGCTTTCCGACGAGCCGAACCACTGGCCCAGCGTCGCGGGGAACAGGATGATGCTCGACGCGAAGATCGGCGGAATCACACCGGACATGTTGAGCTTCAGCGGCAGATGCGAGCTCTGTCCGCCGTAGATCTTGTTGCCCACCTGCCGCTTGGCGTAATTCACGAGAATCTTGCGCTGCCCACGCTCGACGAACACCACGAACGCGGTCACCAGCACGACGAGCACACAGATCAGCAGCGCCGTGAAGGGATGCATCGCCCCGGTGCGCACCAACTCGAACAGACCGGCGATCGCCCCGGGCAAACCCGCCGCGATACCGCCGAAGATGATCAGCGAGATACCGTTGCCCAGCCCGCGTTCCGTGATCTGCTCACCCAGCCACATCAGGAACATCGTGCCCGTGACCAGCGTCGCCACGGTCACGAACCGGAAGGTGAGCCCCGGGTCGAGCACAAGCCCGGCCTGCCCCTCGAGCGCGATCGCGATACCGAGGGACTGCGCCAGAGCCAGCACCAAGGTGCCGGCGCGGGTGTACTGCGTGATCTTTCGCCGACCGGCCTCGCCTTCCTTCTTCAGCGCTTCGAGCGACGGCACCGCAACGGTCATCAGCTGCATGATGATCGACGCCGAGATATACGGCATGATCCCCAGCGCGAAGATCGTGAAGCGCGACAGCGCACCGCCCGAGAACAGGTTGAAGACCCCGAGAATCCCCCCCGATTGCGACTGGAACAGCTCGGCCAGCCGATTAGGGTCGATTCCGGGCACGGGAATATGCGCACCGATGCGGTAAACGATCAGCGCGCCGACCAGGAACATCAGTCGGCGCTTCAGATCGCCAAAGCGACCGGGCGTACCCAACGTGGCAGCGGGATTGGCCACAGCTCGGTTCCTTGCTTACTCGGCGACGACGGAACCGCCGGCCGCCTCGATGGCAGCCAGCGCACCCTTCGTGGCGCTCACGCCACGCAGGGTGACCTTGCGCCCGATCGAACCGGACAGCACGACCTTCGCGGACAGCGTATCGCTCGGCACCACACCGGCCTGCTTCAGCACGAGCAGATCGATCTCGTCCACCGGGAGCTTGTCCACTTCGGACAGACGCACCTCGGCGTTGCGCGAACCGGTCAGCGAGACGAAGCCACGCTTCGGCAGACGACGCTGCAGCGGCATCTGACCGCCTTCGAAGCCGACCTTGTGGAAGCCGCCCGAGCGGGACTTCTGGCCCTTGTGGCCACGGCCGCAAGTCTTGCCGAGGCCGCTGCCGATGCCGCGTCCCACGCGCTTGCCGGCGGCCTTCGAGCCCGCCGCGGGTTTAATCGTATTCAGACGCATCTCAACCCTCACACTTCACCAGGTAGGACACCTTGTTCACCATACCGCGAACTTCCGGGGTGTCCTGGAGTTCAACCGTATGGTTCAGGCGGCGCAGACCGAGTCCGCGCACCGTCGCACGGTGCGACTGCTTGGTACCGATAACGCTCTTGACCAGCGTAACTTTGATCGTTTTCTCGGCCATGGCTTACCCCAGAATCTCTTCGACGCTCTTGCCACGCTTCGCAGCAATCTCCGCCGGCGTATTGACCGCCAGGAGGCCGTTCAGCGTTGCACGCACGACGTTGTACGGATTCGACGAGCCGATGCACTTGCACGTCACGTCGGTCACACCCATGACCTCGAAGACGGCGCGCATCGGACCGCCGGCGATGATGCCGGTACCGCTCGGTGCCGGCTGCATCAGAACCGAAGAGGCGCCGTGCTTGCCGATCACCGAATGCTGCAGCGTGCCGTTCTTCAGCGAGATCTTGACCATCTTGCGGCGCGCTTCGTCCATGGCTTTCTGCACCGCCACCGGGACTTCGCGGGACTTGCCCTTGCCCATGCCGATGCCGCCATCGCCGTCGCCAACCACCGTCAGCGCCGCGAAACCGAGGATACGACCACCCTTCACGACCTTGGTGACACGGTTGATGGCGACCATCTTCTCGCGCAGGCCGTCGTCACGCTCCTCGGAAGCCTGCGGACGCTTGCTTTGTTGCTTAGCCATACGATTCCTCGCTTAGAACTTGAGACCGCCTTCGCGGGCGGCCTCGGCCAGCGCCTTGACGCGACCGTGATACTGGAAGCCGGCGCGATCGAACGCGACAGACTCGATACCCGCGGCCTTCGCACGCTCGGCAATCAGCTTGCCGACGACCGCCGCGGCGGCAGCATTGCCGCCATGAGCCAGTTGCGAACGCACATCGGCCTCGACCGTGGAGGCAGCTGCAAGCACCCGCGCGCCGGAACCGTCGATGATCTGGGCGTAGATATGGGAATTGGAACGGAACACAGTCAGACGAACCGCCTTCAGTTCCGCGATTTTGGCTCGGGTTTTACGAGCACGACGCAGACGAACCACTTTCTTGTTCATATCGAACCGCCCTTACTTCTTCTTGGTTTCCTTGAGCACGACCACTTCGTCCGAATAACGGACGCCCTTGCCCTTGTAGGGTTCGGGAGCGCGGTATGCACGCACTTCGGCCGCCACCTGGCCAACTTGCTGCTTGTCGATGCCCTTGATGACGATCTCGGTCTGGGAAGGCGTTTCGACCTTCACGCCCGCCGGCATCTGATGCACGACAGGATGCGAGAAACCGAGCGTCAGGTTGAGCTTGTCGCCCTGCGCCTGAGCACGATAACCCACGCCGACGAGGGTCAGCTTGCGCTCGAAGCCCTTGGTCACGCCGGTAACCATGTTGTTCACCAGCGCACGGACGGTACCCGACATCGCACGGCCATTCGCCGCGCCGGCAACCGCCGCGAAAAGCAGCGCATCGCCATCGCGTTGCACGGACACGGCATTGCCGATGTATTGCTTTACGGTACCCAGCGGCCCCTTCACGGAGACTTCGCCGCCCGCGACCGTCACATCGACGCCGCCGGGGATTGCCACCGGATTTTTAGCTACACGAGACATGAGACCCCCTTAAGCGACGTAACAGATGACTTCGCCGCCCACGCGTCCGGCGCGCGCCGCACGGTCGGTCATGACGCCACGCGGCGTGGAAACAATCGCCACACCCAGGCCGTTCATGACGCGCGGAAGATCGTCACTGCCCTTATAAACACGCAGACCGGGACGGCTGACGCGCTCGATGCGCTCGATGACCGGACGACCGGCGTAGTACTTCAGCACCACGTCCAGCTGCGCCTTGCCTTCGGCATCACGCACTGCATAACCGTCGATATAACCTTCATCCTGCAGCACCTTGGCGATCGCGACTTTCAGCTTTGAGCTGGGCATCGACACGCTCTGCTTCTGAGCCTGCTGGCCATTGCGGATGCGGGTCAGCATATCGGCGATCGGATCGGACATACTCATTCGATAATCTCCTTACCAGCTCGCCTTGGTCATGCCCGGCACTTCGCCGCGGAACGCGAGATCGCGCAGCTTGTTCCGGCAAAGACCGAACTTACGGAAAACGCCCCGCGGACGCCCCGTCAGGGCGCAGCGATTGCGCTCGCGAACCGGGCTTGCATTGCGCGGAAGCTGCTGCAGCTTCAGACGAGCAGCCATGCGCTCTTCTTCAGGCAACTTGAAATCGTTGATCTGAGCGATCAGCGCGGCACGCTTGGCGGCGAACTTCTCGACCGTCTTGCGGCGCTTCTCTTCTCTATTGATCAGAGCCAGTTTTGCCATAACACCCTCAATTCTTGAACGGGAACTTGAACGCCGCGAGCAGAGCTCGAGCTTCCTGATCGGTCTTGGCCGTCGTCGTGATGCTGATATTCATCCCCCGCAGCGCATCGATCTTGTCGTACTCGATTTCCGGGAAAATGATCTGTTCCTTGACGCCCAGGTTGTAATTGCCGCGACCATCGAAGCCTTTGCCGGCGATCCCGCGGAAGTCGCGGATACGCGGCATCGCGATCGTCACGAGACGATCGAGGAACTCGAACATCTTCTCGCCGCGCAGTGTCACCATGCAGCCGATCGGATAACCGTCACGAATCTTGAAACCCGCGATCGACTTGCGTGCCTTCGTAACGACCGCCTTCTGACCAGCGATCTTCTGCATGTCGCCAACGGCATGCTCGAGGATCTTCTTGTCGCCGACCGCCTCACCGACACCCATGTTCAGCGTGATCTTCGTGATGCGAGGCACCTCCATCACGGACTTGTACCCGAACTGCTTGAGCAACTCGGGAGCAATCGTTTCTTTGTAGTACTGCTGCAAGCGCGCCATCACCGCTCCTTACGCGTCGACCAGTTCGCCATTCGACTTGAAGAAGCGCACCTTGCGACCATCCTCAAGCACCCGGATACCCACGCGGTCGCCCTTTTGGGCCGCGGGGTTGAACAAAGCGACGTTCGAGATATGGAGCGGCATTTCCTTTTCGACGATACCCCCCACCTCACCCTTGAGCGGGTTCGGACGCACGTGCTTCTTCGCGCGATTCACACCCTCGACCACGAGGTGCTCATCACCAACCCGACGCAGCACGACACCGCGACGACCGCGGTCCTTGCCTGCCAGGACAACAACCTCATCACCTTTGCGGATCTTGTTCATCTCGACAACTCCTTAGAGCACTTCAGGCGCCAGCGAGACGATCTTCATGAACCGCTCGGTACGCAGCTCGCGCGTCACCGGCCCGAAGATACGGGTGCCAATCGGCTCGAGCTTGTTATTCAGCAACACAGCGGCATTGCCGTCGAACTTGACAAGCGAACCGTCGGGACGGCGCACGCCTTTCGCGGTACGCACCACAACGGCACTGTAGATGTCGCCTTTCTTGACGCGACCGCGCGGCGCTGCATCCTTCACGGTTACCTTGATGATGTCGCCAATGCTGGCATAGCGACGCTTCGAGCCACCAAGCACCTTGATGCACATCACCGAACGCGCACCCGTGTTATCGGCGACGTCCAGAATGGACTGCATTTGAATCATGAATTTATCTCCAACTTGCCCCGCTACAGCGGTCAGTCTTGGAACCCGTACGGGTAAGGAGCCCCGAAGAGCGAAAAGCAAAGAAAGAAAATTATAACAGCTTGGCAGTCACCTGCCAAGCTGTCCGCTGATAAACCGTACTTTTATCAGATAACGCGTGCTTTTTCGAGCACCTTTGCGACGCGCCACGACTTGGTCTTTGAAATCGGACGGCATTCCTCGATCTCAACCAGGTCGCCAGCAGCGGCGATGCCACCCTCGACGTGTGCGTGATACTTCGCCGAACGCGTAATCACCTTGCCGTACAGTTCGTGCTTGACGCGACGCTCGACCAGCACGGTCACCGTGTTCTGCATCTTGTCGCTGACGACACGACCAACAAGGGCGCGGCGCACTTTTTCGATTTGTTCGCTCATTTCTGCCCTGCCTTTTCACGCAGAAGGGTACGCACGCGAGCGATGTCGCGACGAACCTTTCCGAGTTGGCTCGTATTGCCGAGCTGCTGAGTAGCCAGCTGCATGCGCAGCGAGAACTGCGCCTTCAGCAGCTCAAGCAGTTCCTGATTCAATTCACCGGCGCTCTTTGCGCGGAGTTCACTCGCTTTCATGATTACCCCAACTGACGGTGAACAAACACGGTCTCGAGCGGCAGCTTCGCAGCAGCGAGGCGGAACGCTTCGCGCGCCAGCGCTTCGTCGACACCATCCATCTCGTACAGCACCTTGCCCGGCTGGATCTCGGCGACCCAGTATTCCGGGTTACCCTTACCGTTACCCATGCGGACTTCGGCAGGCTTCTTCGAGATCGGCTTGTCCGGGAAGATCCGGATCCAGATGCGGCCGCCACGCTTGATGTGACGGGTCATCGCACGGCGGGCCGACTCGATCTGGCGCGCGGTAAGACGACCGCGGCCGATAGCCTTGAGACCGTACTCGCCGAAGCTGACTTTCGCACCGCGCGTCGCAACGCCGGTGTTGCGGCCCTTCTGCTCCTTACGATATTTCCTTCTCGTCGGCTGCAGCATCATTCACCCCTGCTTTCTTGCGGCTGCTTGGCCTGGCCTTCAGCTCCACCCCTGCGAGCAGGACGGCGGCCGGGACGGCCCTCGCCACCTTCGGCACCACGCGGAGCACCGCGACGGCCACGGCGAGCCTCGTTTTCGTTCTCGACGACGACCGGACGCTCATTGCGGCCGAGCATCTCGCCCTTATAGACCCAAACCTTGATGCCGATGATGCCGTAGGTCGTGCTCGCTTCCGACACACCATAGTCGATGTCGGCACGCAGCGTGTGCAGCGGCACACGACCTTCGCGGTACCACTCGGTGCGGGCGATTTCCGCGCCGTTCAGGCGACCCGCGCTCATGATCTTGATGCCCTGGGCACCCAGACGCATCGCGTTCTGCATCGCGCGCTTCATGGCGCGACGGAACATGATGCGCTTCTCGAGCTGCTGGGCGATGGAATCGGCGATCAGCTTGGCGTCGACCTCCGGCTTGCGAACTTCCTCGATATTGACGTGCACCGGCACGCCCATGATCTTCTGCAGTTCGCGCTTCAGCAGTTCGATGTCCTCGCCTTTCTTGCCGATCACGACACCCGGACGCGCACTGAACAAGGTGATCCGGGCGTTCTTGGCCGGACGCTCGATGACAATGCGGCCGACGGACGCGTGCGCGAGCTTCTTCTTCAGGAAGTCACGGACCTTGATGTCCTCGTGCAGCATCTTGGAGTAGTCGCGGCTCCCGGCGAACCAGCGCGAACTCCAGTCACGGGTGACCGCAAGACGGAATCCGGTCGGATGAATTTTCTGACCCATAATTACCCCTTATTCCCCGACGGTCACGTAGACATGGCAGGTCGGCTTCAGGATGCGGTTGCCGCGCCCTTTCGCGCGCGCCGTGAAGCGCTTCAGCGACGTACCTTCCTCGACGTAGATCGTCTTCACCTTCAGGGTGTCGATGTCTGCGCCATCGTTGTGTTCGGCATTGGCGATCGCCGACTCGACGACCTTGCGGATGATCTGCGCGCCTTTCTTCGGCGAGAAGGCGAGAATATTCAGGGCCTGATCAACCGGCTTGCCCCGCACCTGGTCGGCCACCAGACGGCCCTTCTGGGCCGACAGGCGAACGCCACGGAGGATTGCTTTGGTTTCCATGGTGGCTCCTTACCTCTTTGCCTTCTTGCTCGCGGCGTGACCCTTGAACGTACGGGTCAGCGCAAACTCGCCGAGTTTGTGACCGACCATGTTCTCGGACACGAACACCGGAACGTGCTGGCGGCCGTTATGCACCGCGATCGTCAGACCGACAAAGTCGGGCAGCACCGTCGAACGGCGCGACCACGTCTTGATCGGACGCTTGTCGTTGCTCGCCCGGACGGCGTCGACCTTCTTGAGGAGGTGCGCGTCGACAAACGGGCCTTTTTTAATAGAACGTGCCATCTGTTACCCCTTAACGCTTGTGACGACGCTGCACGATCATGGTATCGGTGCGCTTGTTGCTGCGCGTGCGATAGCCCTTGGCCGGCTGGCCCCACGGGCTGCGCGGCACACCACCCTCGCCGGTGCGGCCTTCGCCGCCGCCGTGCGGGTGATCGACCGGGTTCATCGCCACACCGCGAACGGTCGGACGAATACCACGCCAGCGATTCGCGCCGGCTTTGCCGATCTTGCGCAGACCATGCTCTTCATTGCCCACCACGCCGATCGCGGCACGGCATTCGACGTGCACGCGACGGACTTCGCCGGAGCGCAGACGAATCTGGGCATAGGCGCCTTCACGCGCCAGGAGCTGCACCGAAGTACCGGCCGCACGCGCAATCTGCGCACCCTTGCCCGGCATCATTTCGACGCAGTGGATCGTCGAACCGACCGGAATATTGCGGATCGGCAGGACGTTGCCCGGCTTGATCGGAGCTTCGGCGCCGCTCATGACCGGCTGACCGACTTCCAGACCCTTCGGGGCGATGATGTACGCACGCTCGCCGTCCGCATAGCAGATCAGGGCGATGTTTGCCGAACGGTTCGGGTCGTACTCGATGCGCTCGACACGCGCGACGATCCCGTCCTTGTTGCGGCGAAAATCCACCAGGCGATAGTGCTGCTTGTGACCACCGCCCTTGTGACGGACGGTGATGTGACCGTTGTTGTTACGGCCGGCATTCTTCGACTGCTTTTCGACCAGGGATGCGACCGGACGGCCCTTGTACAGGTCGGCGTTCACAACCTTGACCATCGCGCGACGGCCGGCAGACGTGGGCTTGAGTTTTACCAGTGCCATGACTATTACTCCCCGGCCGCGAAGTTGATTTCCTGGCCCGGCTTCAGGCACACAAAGGCTTTCTTCCAGCCCTTGCGACGCCCCATCGTCTTGCCGAAGCGCTTGACTTTGCCCTTCACGTTCGCGATCTGGACCGACTTGACCTCGACCTTGAACAGCAGCTCGACCGCAGCCTTCACTTCAGGCTTCGTTGCGCACGACGCAACCTTGAACACGACCTGCTCGTTCTTGTCGGCAACATACGTTGCCTTTTCGGAGATCTGGGGCGCGAGCAGCACCTGCATCAGACGCTCTTGGCTAAATCCGCTCATTGCCAGGCCTCCTCCATCTTGGCCAGCGCACCCTTGGTCACGATCACGCGATCGTAGTGCACCAGGGACACCGGATCCGTCTCACTGACCTCGAGCACCAGCACCTTGTGCAGGTTGCGCGACGACAGGAACAGGTTCTCGTCGAACTGATCCGTGATCACGAGCACGGAGTCCAGCCCCATACCTTTCAGCTTCTGCGACAGAAGCTTGGTTTTCGGCGCTTCGACGCTGAAATTCTCGACCACCGCCAGACGATCCTCGCGAGCGAGCTGCGACAGGATCGACGCGACGCCAGCACGATACATCTTGCGATTCAGTTTCTGGGTGAAGTTCTCGTCCGGCGAATTCGCGAAGATCCGACCACCACCACGCCACAGCGGACTCGACGCCCTACCGGCACGCGCGCGACCGGTACCCTTCTGGCGCCACGGCTTGCGGGTCGACTTGGCAATTTCGGAGCGACCCTTCTGCGCACGGTCGCCCGAGCGCGCGTTCGCCATGTAGGCAACGACGACCTGGTGAATCAGCGCCTCGTTGTAGTCGCGCCCGAACAGCGCATCAGAAGCCTGCAGCGTCGCCGCCTGCACACCCTGATCGTTCAATAGTTTAAGTTCCATCACGTCCTCGCTCAGCCACGGGCCTTGACCGCGGGACGAACGATCACGTCGCCACCCTTGGACCCAGGAACAGCCCCCTTGACCAGGAGCAACTGACGCTCAACATCGACACGAACCACCTCGAGGCTCTGCGTCGTGCGGGTCACGTTGCCATACTGACCAGCCATCCGCTTACCCGGAAAAACACGACCCGGGTCCTGCGCCATACCGATCGAGCCCGGCGCGTTGTGCGACACCGAGTTACCGTGCGACGCGCGGTTCGACGAGAAGTTGTGACGCTTGATGACACCCGAAAAGCCCTTGCCGATCGACGTACCGGTCACATCGACCTTCTGCCCGACCGCAAAGAGCTCCACGCTGATCACGTCACCCGCCTTGAGACTGGCCAACTGCGCCGGCTCGACGGTGAATTCGCGGAGGGTGTGACCGGCTTCGACGCCAGCCTTGGCGAGATGCCCGGCGAGCGCTTTGTTGACGCGACTCGCACGGCGCTTGCCGAAAGCCACCTGAACCGCGGCATAGCCGTCGTTTTCAGGCGTCTTGACTTGGGTAACGCGGTTGTTGGCAACATCAAGCACCGTCACCGGGACGCTACGACCGTCCTCAGCGAAAATGCGAGTCATGCCAACCTTGCGTCCTACAAGGCCTAGACTCATTTTCTTCTCCTGATCCCCGGTTACGATTGACCGGGCCCTATCACATGAATTGCGCCAAAAGACGCAAAGGCCGGATTATACCGGCCTCTTTGAAACTTCCGCAAGCGCGGGAGATTACTGCAGCTTGATCTCGACGTCGACACCCGCAGGCAGATCCAGCTTCATCAGTGCGTCGACCGTCTTGTCGGTCGGATCGATGATGTCCATCAGACGCTGGTGGGTGCGAATTTCGAACTGGTCGCGCGAGGTCTTGTTGACGTGCGGCGAACGCAGAAGGTCGAAGCGCTCGATGCGGGTGGGCAGCGGCACGGGGCCACGAACGACAGCACCGGTACGCTTGGCGGTATCGACGATCTCGAGGGCCGACTGATCGATCAGACGGTAGTCGAATGCCTTCAGACGGATACGAATCTTCTGGTTTTGCATGTTGCAGTCCTTAAAAGAGCAAAAAACCCCGGGGCGAGTGACCCCGGGGAGATTAGTCGAAACGATTACTCGATGATCTTGGCGACGACACCGGCGCCGACGGTACGACCACCTTCGCGGATCGCGAAGCGCAGACCTTCTTCCATGGCGATCGGTGCCAGCAGCTTCACCGTGATCGACACGTTGTCGCCCGGCATGACCATCTCGGTGCCTTCCGGCAGCGCGATCGAACCAGTCACGTCGGTCGTACGGAAGTAGAACTGCGGACGGTAGTTGTTGAAGAACGGGGTGTGACGACCACCCTCTTCCTTCGACAGCACGTACACTTCACCCGTGAAGTGGGTGTGCGGCTTGATCGAACCCGGCTTGCACAGGACCTGACCACGCTCGACGTCTTCACGCTTGGTGCCGCGCAGCAGCACGCCGACGTTGTCGCCCGCCTGCCCCTGGTCAAGCAGCTTGCGGAACATTTCGACGCCGGTGCAGATGGTCTTGACCGTGGGCTTGATGCCGACGATTTCGACTTCTTCACCAACCTTGACGATGCCACGCTCGACACGACCGGTCACGACGGTGCCGCGGCCCGAGATCGAGAACACGTCTTCGATCGGCAGCAGGAAGGGCTTGTCGATCGCACGCTCCGGGGTCGGGATGTACGAGTCGAGCGCATCGGCCAGCGCCATGATCGCACCTTCGCCCAGGTCGCTCTTGTCGCCTTCGATCGCCTTCAGCGCCGAGCCCTTGACGATGGGAATGTCGTCGCCAGGGAAGTCGTACTTCGACAACAGTTCGCGCACTTCCATCTCGACGAGCTCGAGCAGCTCGGCATCGTCGACCATGTCGCACTTGTTCATGAACACGATGATGTACGGCACGCCGACCTGACGGGCGAGCAGGATGTGCTCGCGGGTCTGCGGCATCGGGCCGTCGGCGGCCGACACGACCAGGATCGCGCCGTCCATCTGCGCGGCGCCGGTGATCATGTTCTTCACATAGTCGGCGTGGCCCGGGCAGTCGACGTGGGCGTAGTGACGGGTCGCGGTTTCGTACTCGACGTGCGCGGTGTTGATCGTGATGCCGCGCGCCTTTTCTTCCGGCGCCGCGTCGATCTGGTCGTAGGCCTTCGCCTCGCCGCCGAACTTCGTCGACAGGATCGTCGTGATCGCCGCGGTCAGGGTCGTCTTGCCATGGTCAACGTGGCCGATCGTCCCAACGTTTACGTGCGGTTTCGTCCGCTCAAACTTGCCTTTTGCCATTGTGAGAATCCTCGCTTGAGTTCTATTACTTGCTACGATTGCTGATCACCGCCTCCGCAACGCTCTTCGGCGCCTCGGAGTAGTGCTTGAATTCCATCGAGTACGTTGCGCGACCCTGCGTAAGCGAACGCAGCTGCGTCGCGTAGCCGAACATCTCGGCCAGCGGCACTTCGGCCTTCACTTCCTTCATGCCGCCAGGCAGGTCGTCCATACCCTGAACGATGCCGCGACGACCGGAAAGGTCGCCCATGACGTTACCCATGTAATCCTCGGGCGTCTCGACAACCACCGCCATCATCGGCTCGAGCAGCACCGGACTAGCCTTGCGCATCGCGTCCTTGAACGCCATCGACGCGGCCATCTTGAACGCGTTTTCGTTCGAGTCAACATCGTGGTACGAGCCGTCGAACAGGGTGACCTTCACGTCGACCACCGGGAAGCCAGCCAGCACGCCGTTCGGCAACGTTTCTTGAAGACCCTTGTCGACCGCCGGGATGTATTCGCGCGGAACCACACCGCCCTTGATCGCATCCACGAATTCGTAGCCCTTGCCGGCTTCGTTCGGCTCGAGCTTGATCCACACGTGACCGAACTGGCCGCGACCGCCGGACTGCTTGACGAACTTGCCTTCCTGCTCGACCGCCTTGCGGATCGCTTCGCGGTAGGCAACCTGCGGGGCACCGACGTTCGCCTCGACGTTGAATTCGCGCTTCATGCGGTCGACGATGATCTCGAGGTGCAGCTCGCCCATACCCGAGATGATCGTCTGACCGGATTCCTCGTCGGTACGCACGCGGAAGGACGGATCCTCGGCAGCCAGGCGACCCAGTGCGATACCCATCTTTTCCTGGTCGCTCTTGGTCTTCGGCTCGACGGCCACGTGAATCACCGGATCCGGGAAGACCATGCGCTCGAGGATGATCGGCGCGCTCGGATCGCACAGCGTCTCGCCCGTGGTCACTTCCTTCAGACCCACGCAAGCAGCGATGTCACCCGCGAGAACCTCCTTGATCTCCTGACGCTCGTTGGCGTGCATCTGGAGAATGCGGCCGATGCGCTCCTTCTTGTTCTTGACCGAGTTCAGCACGGTTTCGCCCGACTGCAGAACGCCGGAGTAGACGCGCACGAAGGTCAGCTGGCCGACAAACGGGTCGGTCATCAGCTTGAATGCGAGCGCCGAGAACTTTTCTGCATCATCGGCCTTGCGCGACACCGGCTGATCGTCGTCGTCCACACCGGCGACCGGCGGGATATCGACCGGGGACGGCAGCAATTCGATGACGGCGTCGAGCATGCGCTGCACACCCTTGTTCTTGAACGCAGTGCCGCATAGCATCGGCTGGATTTCGCACGCGATGGTGCGAAGACGCAGACCGGCGTTGATCTTCTCGATCGGCAGATCACCGTTCTCGAGATATTCATTCATCAGATCTTCGCTGGCTTCGGCCGCGGCCTCGACCATCTTCTCACGCCACTCGGCAGCATCGGCCTGCAGTTCGGCGGGAATATCGCGATACTCGAACTTCATGCCCTGGCTGGCTTCGTCCCAGTAGATCGCCTTCATCCGGGCGAGATCGACCACACCCGCGAAGGACTCCTCAGCACCGATCGGAATCACGATCGGCACCGGGTTCGCCTTGAGGCGGGTACGCATCTGCTCGTACACCTTGAAGAAGTTCGCGCCCTGACGGTCCATCTTGTTCACGAACGCAAGACGAGGCACCTTGTACTTGGTCGCCTGACGCCACACGGTTTCCGATTGCGGCTGAACGCCGCCGACCGCGCAGTAGACCATGCAGGCACCATCAAGCACGCGCATCGAACGCTCGACCTCGATCGTGAAGTCGACGTGCCCCGGGGTGTCGATGATGTTGAAGCGATGCTCGGGGAACGACAGATCCATTCCCTTCCAGAAGCAGGTCGTTGCGGCCGAGGTAATCGTGATACCCCGCTCCTGCTCCTGCTCCATCCAGTCCATGGTCGCCGCGCCATCATGGACTTCACCGATCTTGTGGTTAACACCGGTGTAAAAAAGAATGCGCTCGGTCGTCGTTGTCTTGCCGGCGTCGATGTGAGCCGAGATACCGATGTTGCGGTAGCGCTCAATGGGAGTCTTGCGAGCCACGGTTTATCCTGCCTTCCAGAATTCGCGCAGGGCGCGAAAGTCCAAGTGTCGTATTACAAAACAATCGAGCCCTTGCCAGGGCCCGATTAACCGCCGCCTTAAACTTCTCAGAAGCGGTAGTGCGAGAAGGCCTTGTTTGCCTCGGCCATGCGATGCACTTCTTCGCGCTTCTTCATCGCAGAGCCGCGACCTTCCGCAGCCTCGAGGAGCTCACCAGCCAGACGCTGGGCCATCGACTTCTCGGCGCGCTTGCGGGCGGCTTCGCGCAGCCAGCGCATCGACAGCGCCATTCGGCGCGACGGACGCACTTCGACAGGAACCTGGTAGTTCGCGCCACCGACGCGGCGACTCTTGACCTCGACCACCGGCTTGACGTTCGCAACGGCCGACGAGAAGACCTCGAGCGGATCCTTGCCAGCCTTGCCCGAGATATGTTCGAACGCGCCATAGACGATACGCTCGGCAACGGACTTCTTGCCGGACTGCATGATCACGTTGATGAACTTGGAAACATCCTGCGAACCGAACTTCGGATCCGGCAGAATTTCACGCTTGGGTACTTCGCGACGACGGGGCATGACAACCTCTAGCTATTTCTGAATGCCGACAATTAGGATTTCTTCGGACGCTTCGCGCCGTACTTCGAACGCGACTGCTTACGATCCTTGACACCCTGAAGGTCAAGTGAGCCGCGCACGATGTGATAGCGCACACCCGGCAAGTCCTTCACACGACCACCGCGGATCAGGACCACGGAGTGCTCCTGAAGGTTGTGACCCTCACCACCGATGTAGGAGATCACTTCGAAACCGTTGGTCAGACGAACCTTGGCCACCTTACGCAGCGCGGAGTTCGGCTTCTTCGGCGTCGTGGTGTAGACGCGGGTGCAGACGCCTCGCTTCTGCGGGCAGGCGTCGAGCGCCGGCACTTTGCTCTTTACGACTGCAAGTTGCCGGGGCTTGCGGACGAGCTGATTAATTGTTGGCATAGCTTGAGAATTTTCCATTATACCGAGGCAGCCCCAAAGGCCGCCCCGGGCGGTTGATTCCGGCTGAGGCTGACTACGATTGGTCAGTCCACAAAAAGAGGCCGGATGTTATCCCGACAGGCCAGCGAAAGTCAACCGGCCTGCACATCTTGCGAGACGCCATCGGACACTTCCGACGGTTGTTCCTGCATCGCCGCCCATGCATGCTCGGCTGCGAGATCCTCGCCCGCCGACTGCGCACGGCGGTTGCGGTGGTACGCCATGCCGGTACCGGCGGGAATGAGCCGGCCGACGATGACGTTTTCCTTGAGCCCGCGCAGTTCGTCGCGCTTGCCCATGATGGCCGCTTCGGTCAGCACGCGCGTCGTTTCCTGGAAGGAGGCGGCGGAGATGAACGAATCGGTCGACAACGATGCCTTCGTGATACCCAGCAGGATGTTCTGATAGTGGCCCGCCAGCTTGCCGTCGGCTTCGACACGGTCGTTCTCGTCGAGCACTTCCGAACGCTCGACCTGCTCCTCGCGGATGAACTTGGTGTCGCCCGCGTCGGTGATGACCACGCGGCGCAGCATCTGGCGGACGATCACCTCGATGTGCTTGTCGTTGATCTTCACGCCCTGCAGGCGGTACACGTCCTGGACCTCGTCGATGATGTAGCGCGCGAGCGCCTCGATGCCCTGCAGACGGAGGATATCGTGCGGATCAGCCGGGCCATCGACGATCAGTTCGCCCTTATTCACGACCTGGCCGTCGTGCACCATCACGTGCTTGTCCTTCGGAATCAGGAACTCGTGAGCGGTACCGTCGGCTTCCGTGATCACCAGGCGCTGCTTGCCCTTGGTGTCCTTGCCGAACGAAACCGTGCCGGTGTACTCGGCCAACACGCCCGCATCCTTGGGCGGACGCGCTTCGAAGAGTTCCGCAACGCGCGGCAGACCGCCGGTAATGTCGCGGGTCTTCGCGGATTCCTGCGGGATACGCGCGAGGATGTCGCCAACGGAGACAATCTGGCCGTCCTTGACAGTGATCAGCGAGCCGACCTGGAAGGTGATCGCCACCGAATGGTCGGTGCCGGCGATCTTCACTTCCTCGCCGTTCTCGTCGAGCAGCTTGACCTGCGGACGCACACCCTTCGAGGACGAACCGGCCTTGCGCTTGCCATCGATGACGACCAGGGTCGACAGACCGGTCACTTCGTCGATCTGCTTGGCAACGGTCGCGCCTTCCTCGACGTTCTCGAACTTCACGGTACCGGAGTATTCCGTGACGATCGGACGGGTGTGCGGATCCCAAGTCGCGAGCATGACGCCGGCCTTGATGGCGGCACCGTCATCGACCAGCAGGGTCGCACCGTAGGGAAGCTTGTGGCGCTCGCGCTCACGGCCCATGTCGTCGGCAACGACGATCTCCGCCGAGCGGGCGATGATGACCTTCTCCCCCTTGGCGTTCGAGACGTAGCGCATATTGCCGGCAAAGCGGATGGTACCGGCGGATTTCGACTCGACACCGCTCGCGGCGGCGGCTCGCGACGCCGCGCCACCGACGTGGAAGGTCCGCATGGTGAGCTGCGTCCCCGGTTCGCCGATCGACTGCGCGGCGATGACGCCGACCGCTTCACCGACGTTGACCAGGTTGCCGCGGCCGAGATCGCGCCCGTAGCACTTGCCGCACAGGCCGTAGCGGGTCTCGCAGGTCAGCGCCGTGCGCACCTTGACCTCGTCGATGCCGAGGCTTTCGATCAGATCGACGGCGTTCTCGTCGAGCAGCGTGCCAGCCTCGATGACCGTTTCCTGCGAATCGGGGTTGACGATGTCCTCGGCGCAGACGCGGCCAAGAATGCGCTCGCGCAGCGGTTCGATGACTTCACCGCCCTCGATCAACGCCTTCATCACGAAGCCGTCACGCGTGCCGCAGTCGTCTTCGGTGACGACCAGATCCTGGGTCACGTCGACCAGACGGCGGGTGAGGTAACCGGAGTTCGCGGTCTTCAGCGCGGTGTCGGCCAGACCCTTACGGGCGCCGTGCGTCGAGATGAAGTACTGCAGAACGTTCAGGCCTTCACGGAAGTTCGTGGTGATCGGGGTCTCGATGATGGAGCCGTCCGGCTTCGCCATCAGGCCGCGCATGCCGGCGAGCTGACGGATCTGGGCGGCGGAACCGCGCGCACCGGAGTCGGCCATCATGTAGATGGAGTTGAAGGACTCCTGCTTGACTTTCTCGCCCTTGCGGTTGACGACGTCTTCCTGGCCGAGCTGGTCCATCATCGCCTTCGCGACCTGATCCCCAGCACGCCCCCAGATGTCGACGACCTTGTTGTAGCGTTCGCCGTCGGTCACCAGACCCGAGGTGTACTGGCGGGCAATCTCCTTCACTTCCTGTTCGGCCGCGTGGATCAGCGTGTCCTTCAGGCTCGGGACGAGCATGTCCTTGACCGCGATCGAGATACCGGCGCGGGTTGCCAGACGGAAGCCGAACTGCATCAGCTTGTCGGCAAAGACGACCGTTTCCTTCAGGCCGCAGCGACGGAACGACGCATTGATCAGCTTCGAGATTTCCTTCTTCTTCAGCGGCTTGTCGATGACGCTGAAGGGCAGCCCCGGCGGCAGGATCTCGGACAGCATCGCGCGGCCCGCAGTCGTGTTGTAGCGGGTGATCTTCTCACGGCGCTCGCCGTCGGCCCCCACCTCGATTTCCTTCAGGCGGACCGAGACGCGGGCGTGCAGCGACAGCTGCTTCGATTCGTAGGCGCGCTTGAGTTCGCCTACGTCTGAGAGCGCCATGCCTTCACCCACTACGTTCACGCCTTCGCGCGTCGCGTAGTACAGGCCCAGGACGATGTCCTGCGACGGGACAATGATCGGCTCGCCGTTCGCAGGCGACAGCACGTTGTTCGACGCGAGCATCAGCGTCCGCGCTTCCATCTGCGCTTCGAGCGACAGCGGCACGTGGACGGCCATCTGGTCACCGTCGAAGTCGGCGTTGAACGCGACGCAGACGAGCGGGTGCAGCTGGATCGCCTTGCCTTCGATCAGGACCGGCTCGAATGCCTGGATACCGAGGCGGTGCAGCGTCGGCGCGCGGTTCAGCATCACCGGATGTTCGCGGATGACCTCTTCGAGGATGTCCCACACCACCGGTTCCTGGCTCTCGACCATCTTCTTCGCCTGCTTGATGGTCGTGGCCAGACCCATCAGCTCGAGCTTGTTGAAGATGAAGGGCTTGAAGAGTTCGAGCGCCATCAGCTTCGGCAGGCCGCACTGATGGAGCTTCAGCTGCGGACCGACGACGATGACCGAACGGCCCGAGTAGTCGACGCGCTTACCGAGCAGGTTCTGACGGAAGCGGCCGCCCTTACCCTTGATCATGTCGGCGAGCGACTTCAGCGGACGCTTGTTGGCGCCGGTCATCGCCTTGCCGCGGCGGCCGTTGTCGAGCAGCGAGTCGACGGCTTCCTGCAGCATCCGCTTTTCGTTGCGGACGATGATTTCCGGGGCCTTCAGCTCCAACAGGCGCTTGAGGCGGTTGTTGCGGTTGATGACGCGGCGGTACAGGTCGTTGAGGTCCGAGGTCGCAAAGCGGCCGCCGTCCAGCGGCACCAGCGGACGCAGGTCCGGCGGCAGCACCGGCAGCACTTCGAGGATCATCCACTCCGGCTTGATGCCCGACTGCTGGAAGGCCTCAAGCACCTTCAGGCGCTTCGAAAATTTCTTGATCTTCGCTTCGGAATTGGTCGTTTCAAGGTCGCCGCGCAACTTCTCGATCTCGAGCTGGATGTCGAGCGTGCGCAGCAGGCCGCGGATGCCCTCGGCACCCATCAGCGCGTCGAATTCGTCGCCGTACTCCTCGACCTTCGCGAGGTAGTCGTCCTCGGTCAGCAGCTGGCCGCGGTTGAGCGGAGTCATACCCGGCTCGACGACGACGAAGGCTTCGAAGTACAGCACGCGCTCGATGTCGCGCAGGGTCATGTCGAGCACCATGCCGAGACGGCTCGGCAGGCTCTTCAGGAACCAGATGTGGGCGGTCGGGCTGGCGAGTTCAATGTGCGCCATGCGCTCACGGCGCACTTTCGACAGCGTCACTTCGACGCCGCACTTCTCGCAGATCACGCCGCGATGCTTGAGGCGCTTGTACTTGCCGCACAGACATTCGTAATCCTTCACCGGCCCGAAGATCTTGGCGCAGAAGAGGCCGTCGCGCTCGGGCTTGAAGGTGCGGTAGTTGATGGTCTCGGGCTTCTTGACCTCGCCGTAGGACCACGAGCGGATCTTGTCCGGCGACGCGAGGCCGATCGTGATCGCGTCGAACTGGTCTTCGTTCGGCAGGGTTTGCTTGAACAGGTCAGCGAGCAGGCTTTTCATTAATCACTCCGTCCGGGTGGCTTTATGGGCATTCACCCGGTTCAGTACGTGTCCAGATCGATGTCGATCGCGAGCGAACGGATTTCCTTCACCAGCACGTTGAAGGACTCGGGCATGCCCGCGTCGATCTTGTGCTCGCCCTTGACGATGCTTTCGTACACCTTCGTACGGCCGGTCACGTCGTCGGACTTCACGGTGAGCATTTCCTGCAGTGTGTAGGCGGCGCCGTAGGCCTCGAGCGCCCACACTTCCATTTCGCCGAAGCGCTGGCCGCCGAATTGCGCCTTGCCGCCCAGCGGCTGCTGCGTCACGAGCGAGTACGGGCCGGTGGAACGCGCGTGCATCTTGTCGTCCACGAGGTGGTGCAGCTTGAGCACGTGCTTGTAGCCGACGGTGACCTTGCGATCGAAGGCTTCTCCGGTACGGCCGTCGAACAGCGTGACCTGACCGCCGGACTCGATGCCGGCCAGCGCGAACATGGCCTCGATCTCCTCTTCCTTCGCACCGTCGAACACCGGCGTCGCGAACGGCACACCCTTGCGCAGGTTCGACGCCAGTTCGACCACTTCCTGATCGTTGAGGCTGTCGAGCGCCTCCGGTCGGCCCTTCGTGTTGTAGATCTGCTCGAGCAGGTCCCGGATCTCGGCGGCGGCGGCATTCGACCGGACCATCTCGCCGATCTTGTTGCCGAGCGCCTTCGCCGCCCAGCCCAGATGTGTCTCGAGGATCTGGCCGATGTTCATACGCGACGGAACGCCCAGCGGGTTCAGCACGATGTCGACCGGGGTGCCGTCTGCCATATGCGGCATGTCCTCGATCGGAACGATGCGGGACACAACACCCTTGTTGCCGTGACGACCCGCCATCTTGTCGCCAGGCTGCAGGCGGCGCTTCACCGCGAGGTAGACCTTCACCATCTTCTGCACGCCCGGGGGCAGTTCGTCCCCCTGGGTGAGCTTCTTCTTCTTGATCTCGAAGGCCTGCTCGAAGTCCTTGCGCGTCTTCTCCAGACCTTCGCGCACCGCTTCGAGCTGCGCCGCCAGCTCCTCGTCCGCCATGCGGATGTCGAACCAGTGGTAGAACTCGAGCGAATCGAGGTATTCGCCGGTGATCTCGGCGCCCTTCGCCAGCTTCTTCGGGCCGCCATTGGCCTTCTGGCCGGTGATCAGACGACGGATACGTGCGAACGCGTCGCGTTCGACGATGCGCATCTGGTCGGCGAGGTCGGTCTTGAAGCTGCGCAGCATGTCGTCAATGATCGACTGCGCGCGCTTGTCACGCTCGATGCCTTCACGCGTGAAGACCTGCACGTCGATGACAGTGCCGTTCATCCCCGAAGGCACGCGCAGCGAGGTGTCCTTCACATCCGAGGCCTTCTCGCCGAAGATCGCGCGCAGCAGCTTCTCTTCCGGCGTCAGCTGGGTCTCGCCCTTCGGGGTGACCTTGCCGACGAGCACGTCGCCGGCGTCGACTTCGGCGCCGATATAGACGATGCCCGACTCGTCGAGGCGCGACAGTTGTGCCTCACCCAGCGACGCGATGTCACGGGTGATTTCCTCGGGGCCGAGCTTGGTGTCACGCGCGACGACCGTCAGCTCTTCGATATGGATCGACGTGAAGCGGTCTTCGGCGACGACGCGCTCGGAGATGAGGATCGAGTCCTCGAAGTTGTAGCCGTTCCACGGCATGAACGCGACCAGCATGTTCTGGCCGAGCGCGAGCTCGCCCAGGTCGGTCGAGGCGCCATCCGCGATGACGTCGCCCTTGCCGATCAAGTCACCGACCTTCACGATGGGACGCTGGTTGATGTTCGTGTTCTGGTTCGAACGGGTGTACTTGATCATGTTGTAGATGTCGACGCCGACTTCGCCCGCGAGGGTTTCATCGTCATTGACACGCACCACGATCCGCTGCGCGTCGACATAGTCGACCACGCCACCACGCATCGCCTGCACTGCGGTACCGGAGTCGACCGCGACGGTGCGCTCGATGCCGGTGCCTACCAGCGGTTTCTCGGGACGCAGGCAGGGAACGGCCTGACGCTGCATGTTCGCGCCCATCAGCGCGCGGTTCGCATCGTCGTGCTCGAGGAAGGGAATCAACGAAGCCGCAACCGACACAATCTGACCCGGCGCAACGTCCATGTACTGGATCTGGTCCGCCGTCGCCAGCAGGAATTCGCCCTTGTGGCGGCAGGACACGAGATCGCCCAGCAGCGCGCCGTCCTCACCGACGTCGGCGTTCGCCTGCGCGATCACGTACTGGCCTTCCTCGATCGCGGAGAGGAAGTCGATCTGGTCGGTGACCTTGCCATCAGTGACCTTGCGGTACGGCGTCTCGAGGAAGCCGTGACGGTTGGTTTGCGCATACACGGCCAGCGAGTTGATCAGGCCGATGTTCGGGCCTTCTGGCGTCTCGATCGGGCACACGCGGCCGTAGTGCGTCGGATGGACGTCGCGCACCTCGAAGCCGGCACGCTCGCGCGTCAGACCACCCGGGCCGAGAGCCGACACGCGACGCTTGTGCGTGATCTCGGAGAGCGGGTTGGTCTGGTCCATGAACTGCGACAACTGGCTCGAGCCGAAGAACTCCTTGATCGCGGCCGAGATCGGCTTCGCATTGATCAGGTCGTGCGGCATCAGGTTGTCGGATTCGGCCTGCGACAGACGTTCCTTGACGGCGCGCTCGACGCGCACCAGACCGGCGCGGAACTGGTTCTCGGCGAGTTCGCCGACTGAACGCACGCGGCGGTTGCCGAGGTGGTCGATGTCGTCGATCTCGCCGCGACCGTTGCGCAGTTCGACCAGCACGCCCATCACCGCGAGGATGTCTTCGTTCGACAGTGTGGCGGGGCCCTCTTCACCACGGGCGCCTACCGCCTCGTAGAAGCGCTTGAGCCAGCCCGGCGCCTTGTCCTCGATCTTCTCCGGATACGCGCGGCGGTTGAACTTCATGCGGCCAACCGACGACAGGTCGTAACGCTCTTCCGAGTAGAAAAGGCCCTGGAACAGCGCCTCGACCGCTTCTTCGGTGGGCGGCTCACCCGGACGCATCATGCGGTAGATCGCGACGCGTGCGGCCCACTGGTCGGCCGTCTCATCGATGCGCAGGGTCTGCGAGATGTACGGACCGCGATCGAGGTCATTGACGTACAGGGTCAGCAGGTCCTTGACGCCGGCGTCGCGCAGCTTGCCGAGCAAGTCTTCCGTGATCTCGTCGTTGGCGCGTGCGAGCAGCTCGCCGGTCTCCGGGTCGATGACGTTGCGCGCAACGATGCGGCCCAGCAAGAAGTCGTCCGGCACGACCATGGTCTTGATGCCAGCCTGTTCGAGCTCACGGATGTGCTTGGCGGTAATACGCTTGTCGCGCGCGACGATGATCTTGCCCGAACCGTCGGTGATGTCGAACTTCGCGACGTCGCCACGCAGACGATCGGGCACCAGTTCGAAGGCGATCTCCTCGCCCTTCAGCTGGAAGGTATCGAAGTCGTGGAAGGTCTCGAGAATCTGCTCCGGCGTCATGCCGATCGCGCGCAGCAGGATCGTCGCAGGCATCTTGCGGCGACGGTCGACGCGGAAGAACAGGCAGTCCTTCGGGTCGAACTCGAAGTCGAGCCACGAACCGCGGTAGGGGATGATGCGCGCCGAGAAGAGCAGCTTGCCCGAAGAGTGGGTCTTGCCGCGGTCGTGCTCGAAAAACACGCCCGGCGAACGGTGCAGCTGCGAGACGATGACACGCTCGGTACCGTTGATGACGAACGAACCGGTGGAAGTCATGAGCGGAATTTCGCCCATGTACACTTCCTGCTCCTTGACTTCCTTCACCGTCTCCTTCGGCGCATCGCGATCGAGAATGACCAGGCGCACGCGGGCACGCAGCGGCGACGCGAAGGTCAGGCCGCGCTGCTGACATTCCTTGACGTCGAACGCCGGCTCGCCGAGCATGTACTGGACGAATTCGAGCCGCGCATTCCCGCTGTGGCTCACGATCGGGAAGATCGACGAAAAGGCGGCCTGCAAGCCCTGGTTCAGGCGCGACATCGGCGGCGTTTCAGCCTGCAGGAACGAGGCGAAGGACTCGATCTGGGTGGCGAGAAGGAAAGGGACGTTCAGCACTGCCGCGCGCTTGGCGAAGCTCTTGCGGATACGTTTCTTTTCGGTGTAGGAATACGCCATGGATGCTCCGGGTAGAGGTCGGACGTCAAAGAGACAGAACACAGCGCCCCGAGGAGTTCGGGCCAGGCGATAGGTTCGTAGACACCATATCTCGCGCTGGGTTCTGCCTTCTTGGATTTACAAAGCACGAAAGGGCTGGCGCCCGAACGAGCGCCAGCCCCGAGAGACAACTCGGTATTACTTGATCTCGACCTTCGCGCCAGCGTCTTCGAGCTGCTTCTTGATCGCTTCGGCGTCGGCCTTCGGTGCGCCTTCCTTGACCGTCTTCGGTGCGCCGTCGACGAGGTCCTTGGCTTCCTTCAGGCCCAGGCCGGTAGCAGCGCGCACGACCTTGATGACCTCGACCTTCTTCTCGCCGGCCGCGAGCAGCACGACGTCGAATTCGGTCTTCTCTTCGGCGGCCGGAGCGGCAGCGCCGCCAGCCGGGGCAGCAACCGCCATCGCGGCAGCGGAAACGCCAAACTTCTCTTCGAACGCCTTCACGAGGTCGTTCAGTTCCATAACGGTCATCGAGCCAACGGCTTCGAGGATGTCTTCTTTGCTGATAGCCATGTCAAATCACTCCTAAATCGAAACTTTTTCGGAAAACGGTCAGGCAGCTGCCTCTTCCTCGCGCTTCTTGGCGAGGGCGGCCATCGCGCAAGCGAAGCCGGAAACCGGCGCCTGCATGACGCCCAGCAGCGCGGCGAGCAACTCTTCGCGGCTCGGGATCGACGCGAGCGCCTGCACGCCGGCCTTGTCGAGCGTCTTGCCCGCGTAGGAACCGGCCTTGAGCACCAGCTTGTCGTTGCCCTTGGCGAAGTCGTTCAGCACCTTGGCTGCGGAAACCGGATCTTCCGAAATGCCATAGATCAGCGGACCGGTCAGCTGATCCGACAACCCGGCGAACGGGGTTTCGGCGATCGCACGGCGCACCAGGGTATTCTTCAGCACACGCAGGTACACGCCAGCTTCGCGGGCCTTCGCACGCAGCACAGTGAGATCACCCACTTCAATGCCGCGATACTCGGCCACCGCGATGGTCTGAGCGTTGGCCACCTGTGCCGACACCTCTGCCACTACGGCTTTCTTGTCATCAAGATTGAGACCCACGGGTCTTTCCTCCTTTCAAGTCCACACGTGAACCGCAAAAACGGCTCACACCCACGGCGACCTGGATCAGGAGCGCGGCCGACGAATCAGCCAAAATCCTGTTCTGGGCACACCGTCTGCGCAGGCCGTCCTTAAACGCTTAAACGATCGTCGAAACGATCGCACCTGCGGTCTTTGACGATCCGCTCCGCCGCTTGCACGGCGGAGCGTCCCAAAGTTCCTTGCTGCAGCCCGATCAGGCTGCGACGATGCTCGACGGCTCGACGCGCACGCCGGCACCCATGGTGCTCGACACGGCGACGCGGCGCAGGTAAACACCCTTCGAAGCCGCCGGCTTGGCCTTCTGCAGCGCCTCGATCAGCGCACCGAGGTTCTGCTGCAGCGCTTCAACCGAGAACGACGCACGGCCGATCGTGGCATGCACGATGCCGGCCTTGTCGGTGCGGTACTGGACCTGACCGGCCTTGGCGTTCTTGACGGCGGTAGTGACGTCCATGGTCACCGTGCCGACCTTCGGGTTCGGCATCAGGCCGCGCGGACCGAGGATCTGGCCCAGCTGACCGACGACGCGCATGGCGTCCGGCGTGGCGATGCAGAGGTCGAAATCAATATTGCCGGCCTTCACCTGCTCGGCGAGGTCGTCGAAACCGACGACGTCGGCACCGGCGGCGCGAGCGGCTTCAGCCTTGTCGCCCTGGGCGAACACGGCAACGCGCACGGTCTTGCCGGTACCAGCGGGCAGCACGACGGAGCCACGCACGACCTGGTCCGATTTGCGCGCATCGACGCCGAGGTTCACCGAAATGTCGACCGATTCGTCGAACTTGGCGGTCGCGCAGTCCTTCACCAGCGCGAGGGCCTCCGCGACGGAATAGACGCGGTTGCGGTCGACCTTGGCGCGCAGCGCCTGAACTCGTTTCGAAAGTTTCGCCATGATCAGAGGCCCTCCACCGTGATACCCATGCTGCGCGCGGAACCGGCGATGGTGCGCACGGCGGCGTCCATGTTCGCTGCGGTCAGGTCAGGCATCTTGGCCTTGGCGATCTCTTCGACCTGAGCACGCGTGATCGAGCCGACCTTGTCGGTATGCGGCTTCGGCGAGCCCTTCTGGATCTTCGCTGCCTTCTTGATGAGGACCGTCGCGGGCGGGGTCTTCATGATGAAGGTGAAGCTCTTGTCCGCGTAGGCGGTGATCACCACGGGAATCGGCAGACCGGGCTCCATGCCCTGGGTCTTGGCGTTGAACGCCTTGCAGAATTCCATGATGTTCAGGCCACGCTGACCGAGCGCCGGGCCGATCGGGGGACTGGGGTTGGCCTTACCAGCTGGCACTTGCAGCTTGATATAGCCGATGATTTTCTTTGCCATCGCGGCTAGCTCCTGTTATGAGTGCAAACGCGCCGGCAATTGCCGGCGCTCCTCGCTCT
Organism: Aromatoleum toluvorans; assembly: GCF_012910905.1. Lineage (GTDB taxonomy): Bacteria > Pseudomonadota > Gammaproteobacteria > Burkholderiales > Rhodocyclaceae > Aromatoleum > Aromatoleum toluvorans. The sequence goes on along the minus strand of NZ_WTVN01000011.1, from coordinate 88,213 downwards.
TGCCCGCTCTGCGCGGGCATTTTCGGGCCTTGCGGCCCACCTGCATCAGGTCTTCTCGACCTGACTGAAATCCAGTTCGACCGGCGTGGCACGACCGAAGATCGTGACCATCACGCGCAGCTTGCTCTTGTCGTAATTGACGTCTTCCACGGAGCCGTGGAAATCGGTGAACGGACCTTCCTTGACGCGCACCACCTCGCCGAGCTCCCACAGCACCTTCGGACGCGGCTTGTCGACGCCTTCCTGCATCTGCTGCATGATCTTTTCGACTTCCTTCTCGGAAATCGGCGTCGGCTTGTTGGCGGTACCGCCCACGAAACCGGTGACCTTGGGTGTCGACTTGACCAGATGCCAGCTCTCGTCGTTCATGTCCATCTCGACGAGCACGTAGCCGGGGAAGAACTTCCGTTCGGAAATGCTCTTCTGGCCGCTTTTCATCTCGATGACTTCTTCGACGGGAACAAGGATCTGCCCGAAGGAATCCTGCATCCCGGCACGCGCGATGCGCTCGACGAGCGCGCGTTGGACAGACTTCTCGAAGCCCGAATAGGCATGCACCACGTACCAGCGCTTCGTCATGATCACTTCCAGCCCAGGATAAGGTCGTAGAAGACCCACTCGAGGCTCTTGTCAGTCAGCCACAGAAAAACCGCCATCACCACGGCGAAGGCGAACACCATTCCGGTCGTCTGCACCGTTTCCTTGCGCGACGGCCACACGACTTTCTTCGCTTCGGTGATTGCCTCGCGCGCAAATTCGACGAAACGGCGCCCGGGTTCGGATTGCCACGCAACTGCGGTTCCGGCCGCAACACCGGCCAGGACCGATAGCACGCGGAACACCATCGCTTGCTCGGCAAGCAGGTAGAAGCCGACGACGCCGGCTGCAAGCAGGGCGAGAGCCAGCGCGAACTTGATCTTATCGGCCATCTAGATAGAAAGAACCACGAATTTGAGTGGCAGGGGCAGAGGGAATCGAACCCCCAACCTTCGGTTTTGGAGACCGACGCTCTGCCAATTGAGCTATACCCCTGCAGCAGAGACTACAAGGCGCCTCGGCCAGCGAGACGCCTTCGATCAGGCAATTGCTACGATTTCAGCGGCAATTACTCGATGATCTTGGCGACAACACCGGCGCCGACGGTACGGCCACCTTCGCGGATCGCGAAGCGCAGACCTTCTTCCATGGCGATCGGTGCCAGCAGCTTCACCGTGATCGACACGTTGTCGCCCGGCATGACCATCTCGGTGCCTTCCGGCAGCGCGATCGAACCAGTCACGTCGGTCGTACGGAAGTAGAACTGCGGACGGTAGTTGTTGAAGAACGGGGTGTGACGACCCCCCTCTTCCTTCGACAGCACGTACACTTCACCCGTGAAGTGGGTGTGCGGCTTGATCGAACCCGGCTTGCACAGAACCTGACCACGCTCGACGTCTTCACGCTTGGTGCCGCGCAGCAGCACGCCGACGTTATCGCCCGCCTGCCCCTGGTCAAGCAGCTTGCGGAACATTTCGACGCCGGTGCAGATGGTCTTGACCGTGGGCTTGATGCCGACGATTTCGACTTCTTCACCAACCTTGACGATGCCACGCTCGACACGACCGGTCACGACGGTGCCGCGGCCCGAGATCGAGAACACGTCTTCGATCGGCAGCAGGAAGGGCTTGTCGATCGCACGCTCCGGAGTCGGGATGTACGAGTCGAGCGCATCGGCCAGCGCCATGATCGCACCTTCGCCCAAGTCGCTCTTGTCGCCTTCGATCGCCTTCAGCGCCGAGCCCTTGACGATGGGAATGTCGTCACCAGGGAAGTCGTACTTCGACAACAGTTCGCGCACTTCCATCTCGACGAGCTCGAGCAGCTCGGCATCGTCGACCATGTCGCACTTGTTCATGAACACGATGATGTACGGCACGCCGACCTGACGGGCGAGCAGGATGTGCTCGCGGGTCTGCGGCATCGGGCCGTCGGCGGCCGACACGACCAGGATCGCGCCGTCCATCTGCGCGGCGCCGGTGATCATGTTCTTCACATAGTCGGCGTGGCCCGGGCAGTCAACGTGGGCGTAGTGACGGGTCGCGGTTTCGTACTCGACGTGCGCGGTGTTGATCGTGATGCCGCGCGCCTTTTCTTCCGGCGCCGCGTCGATCTGGTCGTAGGCCTTCGCCTCGCCGCCGAACTTCGTCGACAGGATCGTCGTGATCGCCGCAGTCAGGGTCGTCTTGCCATGGTCAACGTGGCCGATCGTCCCAACGTTTACGTGCGGTTTCGTCCGCTCAAACTTACCCTTAGCCATGCCAGTACCTCTTTGACAGAATCAGAAAACCGGACCGAACAGATCGACCACAACAACACGAAAAACTGTGGTGCCCATGACGTGGATTGAACACGTGGCCTCTCCCTTACCAAGGGAGTGCTCTACCACTGAGCTACATGGGCTCCGTAAAAACTCAAGCGCACCAAGCCTGGAGCGGGTGAAGGGAATCGAACCCTCGTCATAAGCTTGGAAGGCTTCTGCTCTACCATTGAGCTACACCCGCATACAACGCAGACGAAACGCTTTACACCCTGACCGACCCGAACAACGGGCCGATCACAGAAACTTGGTGGAGGGGGAAGGATTCGAACCTTCGAAGGCAGTGCCGTCAGATTTACAGTCTGATCCCTTTGACCGCTCGGGAACCCCTCCAAGCGGAAGACGCGCACTATAGGGGATGATTACGCGCGTGTCAAACACCATTGGAACTTTTTTTGAAAAGGGCAATTTCCGGGCTCCGATCTGCTCGGCGATGCGGCAGTGCGACGTGCCCAGACGTGGCAAATGGGCGAAGATGGCCGCCCCTTGCCTGGAGTCGACGCCGATGACGCCCCCCGCACCCGCTTCGCACAATCCGCTGCCTGCCGGTTTCGTCGATGCGTTGCGCGCACGCTTCAGCGAACGGTTCTCGATGGCGGAGGCTGTGCGGGCGCACCACGGACACGACGAATCACATTTCCCCGACATGCTGCCAGACGCGGTCGTGTGGCCGCACACGACCGCCGAGGTGGTCGAGATCGCGCGGGCCTGCCACGCGCACCGCGTGCCGATCGTGCCCTTCGGGGTCGGCAGCTCGCTCGAGGGACACGTGCTAGCGCTGCACGGCGGCCTGAGCGTCGATTTCTCGGCAATGAACAAGGTGCTCGCGGTCCATGGCGACGACATGGATGCGGTCATCCAGCCGGGCATCACACGCAAGCAGCTTAATGCGGCGTTGCATGGCACGGGCCTGTTTTTTCCGGTCGATCCGGGTGCGGACGCGAGCCTCGGCGGGATGGCGTCGACGCGGGCGTCGGGAACGAACGCAGTGCGGTACGGGACGATGCGCGACAACGTGCTGGCGATGGAGGTGGTGCTCGCGGACGGGCGCATCGTCCGCACCGGCGGGCGGGCGCGCAAGTCGTCGGCGGGCTACGACCTGACCGCGCTGATGGTCGGCTCGGAGGGCACGCTGGGTCTCGTCACGGAGCTCACCGTGCGGTTGCATCCGCTGCCCGAGGCCGTGTCGGCCGCGGTGTGCGCGTTTGCGGATGTCGACGATGCGGTGCGCACGGTGATCCAGACGATCCAGCTGGGAGTGCCGGTCGCACGCATCGAGCTGCTCGACACGCTGACGGTACAGGCGATCAATCGCTACAGCAAGACGAACCTGCGCGAGGCGCCGATGCTGTTCTTCGAGTTCCACGGTTCGCCGGCCGGCGTCGAGGAGCAGGCGCGGACAGTGCAGGAGATCGCGCGCGAGAACGGCGGCCAGGATTTCGAGTGGGCGACGCGCCCGGAGGACCGCAGCCGGCTGTGGGCGGCGCGCCACGACGTGTATTTCGCGTCGATCAACCTGCGCCCGGGGTGTCGCGGCGTGACGACGGACGTGTGCGTACCGATTTCGCGGCTCGCGGACTGCATTGCCGGCGCGCGTGCGGACATCGCGGAGAGCGGCTTCATCGCCCCCATCGTCGGCCATGTCGGCGACGGCAATTTCCATACGGTGATCCTGGTCGATCCCGACAGCCCGGACGAGATCGCGCGCGCCGAAGCGCTGAACCGCAGGATCGTGGAGCGCGCGCTGGCGATGGACGGCACCTGCACGGGCGAGCACGGCATCGGTTTCGGGAAACAGGATTTCCTCGTCGCCGAGCATGGCAGCGCCGCGGTCGACGCGATGCGCGCGTTGAAACTGGCGCTGGATCCGCACAACCTGATGAATCCGGGCAAGGTCGTTCCGGCTGGCTGACGGCAGTTTTCCGGTCGCCCCGCCGCCTTCGCCCGCCCACGATGCCCCCTGCGCTCCAGGCCCTGCTCGCCCAGATCGCCGGATGGGCATGTGCCGCCGCGCTGGCGCGCACGGGCTGGCTGCCGGCGGGGGTCTGGCCCTTCGTGGGCGTTCAGGCGCTGGCAGCGACCATTGCGGCGGCGATGCTGCGCAGCGCGCGCTGGTGGCTGCCGATCCACGCGACCTTTGCGCCCTTGCTGATCGTCGCCGGGCGGCTCGGCATTGCGCCGGGCTGGTATCTGGCGGCCTTCGCGCTGCTGCTCGCCGTGTATTGGACGAGCTTCCGCACCCAGGTGCCGCTGTACCTGTCGAACGGCGCGACCGTCGCGGCGGTCGCAGCCCTGCTCCCGGCTGGCCGGCCTTGCCGGCTCCTCGACCTCGGCAGCGGGACCGGCGCCCTGCTGCGGCCGCTGGGGAGCCGGTATCCCGAGAGCCGCTTCGAGGGCATCGAGGCCGCGCCCGCGCCGTGGCTGCTGAGCCGCCTGCTCGCGCACGGATCGGGTAACGTCAGCTTCCGTCGCGGGGATTTCTTCGCCGAACCGTGGTCGCGCTACGACGTGATCTATGCGTTCCTGTCGCCCGTACCGATGGCGCGCGTCTGGGCCAAGGCGGAGCTGGAACTCGCTGCGGGGGCGATCGTGATAAGCAACAGTTTTCCGATTCCGGGCCGTAAACCGGACGGGGTCGTCGAGGTCGGCGACCGGCGGGCGACACGGCTGTACGTCTATCGGGTGGCGGGCGGCCGGGCGGCGAAATAACGGGACTATCCGGGCGCTTTTTCGCCGCTTGCACGAGGCGCCCCGCGCCGATAATGCAATCGAGCGGCGAAGGGGCCGCGAGCGAGGAACACCGGCATGGCTGAAATCATCTGTGTGATCGGGAACAAGGGGGGGACGGGAAAGACCACCCTGTCGCACATGCTGTCGCAGGGCCTGGGCCTGTTGGGCCACCGCGCCGCATGCGTGCTGACCGACACATCGCGCGAACCGCTGAATCCGGCGGGGCGCCGTTACATCACGGCCGACGCGCGCACGCGCGAGGCGCTGACCAAGGTCGTCGACAAGCTGCGTTCGCTCGACGGCTGGCTCGGGGTGATCGACGGAGGCGGCAACCGCACGGAGATGGACCGCAAGCTGTACGCGATGTCGGACATCGTGCTGCTGCCGTTCCGCGAATCACACGAAGACATCCGCACCGTGGTGCGCGACCTGGAGATGTTTCCGCGCGCCTACGCGGTGCCGACGCAGTGGCCGACCAACGCATGGCAGCGCGAGGCGGTCGACCGCAGCGTCGCACAGCTGATGGGCGCCTACCGCCACCGCATCCTGAATCCGGTGCAGGCCTTGTCGGGGACCAAGCTGCTGCTGCAGAAGCAGATTCCCGAACACCTGCCGACCGCCGTCGCGAACGCGTGCCGCGCGCTCGCCCGGCAGGTGCTGGAGTTGATGAACCTCGATCACACGGACACCGCGGCGTCCCTGGATGATGACGACGAACCGCAGCTGAGCGGCCACCTGTCGCCGGCCGACATGCCGATGCGCCTGCAGGCGAACCGGCGTACCCACTGAGAGGCGCCACGCGGCGCCTGTCGCGGATCAGAGCCGCGGGCCGTGGCGGGCGATGACGATCAGGGCCTGAGCGCGGCTGCTGACGTTGAGCGCGCGGAAGATCGCCGACATGTGTACCTTCACGGTACCTTCCGACAGGCCGAGGAGATCGGCAATCTCGCGGTTGGTCTTGCCCTGGGCGAGGAGTTCCAGCACGCGCGTCTGGCCGGCGGTCAGGCCGAAGCGTTCGCTCACCGGGGCGCCGGCACGCTTTGCGGCGGCGTCGTTGCCGTTGTCCGGCGCGTACACGCCCCCCTCGAGAACGCAGCGCACGGCTTCGCGCAGCACGTCACCCGAGCTTGCCTTCGACACGAAACCCGAGGCGCCGCCCTTCATCGCACGCCGGATCGACGCAGGATCGTCGAGGGCCGAGACGACGATGGTGGGGATGTCGGGGAAGCGCTTCGCGAGCACGCCCAGCAGGGAAAATCCGTTCAGGTCCGGCAGCATGAGGTCGATCACCGCGAGGTCCCAGTCGGGACTTGCCTCAAGCTTGGCAAGCGCGTCCTCCGAGCCTTTGGCCTCGACGCACTCGACGCCGGGCTCGAGGCGCGCAAGGGTCTGCGCCAGCGCTTCACGAACAAGTGCGTGGTCTTCGACGATGAGGATCCGGGTCACGACGCGCTCCAAACGCTGCAGATGCAAAGCGGTTAGGATAGCACGTCGAAACTGTCACAAAAGGTCGCAGCTCGCCCCCTTCCTGCGAAGAAATGGGAGAAAATCACGCTGTTATATTCCGATCGCGAGTTATCCGGGGCTGCGCACGGACATCACGCATTGTCACGCCACCAGCCCGAAAATTATCATTACTCGATGAGCATACGAGTTTCGCATCCGAGCCCGGTTCGGCAGACGTTCGCCGCGGCGTCCGTGCGTGTCGGCGAAACCCGCAGTCCGGGCCCTTGCCCGGACAGAGGCCGGATCCGCGCGGCGCCGGCCAGGCCGCCCCGCTGAGCACCGATGTCGCACCACGGCCATCGCATCCTGCGCGCCCTGCTGCTGGCGCTCGTATTTGTCGCCAACTGCTGCGGCCAGGTGCTCGCGAGCCAGCGTGTCGTCGTGGTCACCACCGATCGGAGCGGTGCGTACGAGGAGACGCTCGTCGCGCTGCGCAGTGCGCTGGCGCCGGACGTTCCCGGCAGCGATTTCGCCGTGTACGGTGTCCGCGAACTCGAGCGCGGGGTGCTCGGCGATGCACGCGTGATCGTCACGATAGGCACGCAGGCCGCCAAGGCCGTCGCCGCCCGCACGCCGACGGCCCCGGTGCTGCACACGCTGATTCCCCGTGACGCGCTGGAGTTCGTCCAGTACGGCCCGCACCCGGAGCGTTACTCGGCGATCTTCCTCGACCAGCCCGCGCACCGGCAGATCGCGCTGCTGAACATTGCCCTGCCGAACAAACCGACGGTGGCCCTGCTCGCGAGTCCGGCCTCCTACGAGCTGGCACGCCGGCTGGCATCCGTGGCGCGGGAGCAGCAGCTCGACGCCAACATCGAGAAGATCTCGACGGTCGACGAGATCTACCCCGCGCTGGAGCGCCTCCTGGCCGAACCGGCGGTGCTGCTCGCCTTGCCCGACAGCACCCTGTTCAACAGCTACACGATCCAGAACGTGCTGCTGACAAGTTACCGGCGCCGTGCGCCGCTGGTGGGCTTCTCGCCCGCTTATGTCCATGCCGGAGCGCTGCTGGCGCTGTATTCCACCCCCACGCAGATCGCCCGCCAGGCCGCCGATGCGGTGCGGCGCGTGCTCGCTGGCGGAGGACTGCCGCCGCCCCAGGCGCCGCGCGAGTTCGAGGTCGCGACCAACCCTAGCGTTGCGCGCTCGCTCGCCATCGAACTGGAACCGGCGACGCGGATCACGGCCCGCCTGCGCCAGCGCGAAGGTGGCCAACTGGAGGCCAGACCATGATCGACGCATGGGGCGTCCGCGCACGCGTGATGCTGGTGGCCCTGCTGCCCATGCTGGTACTGGCCATCGTGCTCACGGCCTTCTATACCCGGTCGCGCGTTGCCGACCACGAGGAGGCTTACCAGGCGCGCGGACAGGCCTTCGCACGGCAGCTCGCGGCGGCGAGCGAGTATGCGCTGTTTTCCGGCAACCGCGACACGCTGCAACGGCTGGCGATGGCGATGCTCGCCGAGGATGACGTGACGGGCGTGCTGATCGTCGACCGCGGCGGCGAAACCCTGGCGCGCAGCGGGTATCTGGACAACACGCTGTCCGTGCTTTCCAGTCTGGCCGCTTCGCCGCGGCTGCTCGACACGCCGCGAACGCTGCGGGTGATCGAGCCGGTACTCCCGAGCACGCTCGATCTCGACGACGACATGTCCACGACCGCGCTCGGCGCCGCAGCGACGTCGGCGCCGCCCATGCTGGGAGCAGTGATTGTCGACATGTCGCGCGCGCGGCTCGAGGCGCGCCAGCGCGGGCTTCTGCTCACCGGCAGTGTCGCGATCGTGCTCGTCCTGGTCGGCAGCATGATGCTGGCGAACTACATGAGCCGCGGCGTGACCGGACCGATCCGGCAGGTCGCCGTGACGGTCGAGCGCATCGGACGCGGACAGTTCTCCGCACGCGTCCCGCCGATCGGTGGCGGCACCCTGCGCACGCTGGCAGACGGAGTCAACCAGATGGCGGCGCAGCTCGCCGGCGCACACGAGGACATGAGCCGCCAGATTGCCGAGGCCACCGCCGAGTTGCGCGCGAGCAGGGACGAGGCCGAACGCGCGACCCAATCGAAGTCGCGCTTTCTCGCGGCGGCCAGCCACGACTTGCGCCAGCCGATGCATGCGCTGGGGCTGTTCATCGCCGAACTGGCACAGCACGAGCATGCGCCGGACGCACAGCGCCTCGTGGAGCGCATCGGCGCCTCGGCGGCAGCCATGGGCAACCTGCTGGACAGCCTGCTGGACATCTCGCGCCTCGACGCCAACGTCGTGACACCGAACGTGCGCCCCTTCCCGCTGCAGCCGCTGCTCGACCGCATTGCGGCCGACGAAGGCCCCGGCGCCGCGGAGTGCGACCTCGAACTCAGGGCGCGGCCGACCGATGCGTGGATCAGCAGCGACCCCGTCCTGTTCGAGCGCATCCTGAGCAACCTCGTGAGCAATGCGGTGCGTTACACGCGCAAGGGGCGCGTGCTGGTGGTCTGTCGCAGGCGCGGCGACCGGCTGCGTGTCGAAGTGCGCGACAACGGCATTGGCATTCCGGCCGAATCGCACGAGGTGATCTTCCAGGAATTCACGCAGCTGCATAATCCGGAGCGCTCGCGCGACAAGGGGCTGGGGCTGGGACTGCCGATCGTGCGGCGCCTGACGGAGCTGCTCGGCCATCGCCTGACACTGCGCTCCAGTCCCGGGGCGGGCTCGGTATTCGCCGTCGAAGTGCCGCTGGCGAAGCCCGAGGCCGACCTGCCCGCCGCGGAGGCCGAGCGCCTGCCGGGCGATCTGGAAGGCCTGCGCGTGGCACTGGTCGACGACGACCCACTCGCGCGCGGCAGCATGGAGAGCTTGTTGACGTCATGGGGTTGCTGTGTGGCGGCGGCCGGCGATATCGACACGCTGATCTACACGCTGAAGCGGGACGAGACGGTTCCGCAACTGATCATCAGCGACTTCCGGCTCGATGGCCGGTGCAACGGCATCGAGGTGATCCGCAGCCTGCGCGCATGGAAGGGCGGGAACATTCCGGCGGTGCTCGTCACCGGCGACACCGGCCCCGACACGCTGCGCCAGGCGCAGGACGAAGGGCTGCCGCTGCTGCACAAGCCGGTCCGGCCGGCACGCCTGCGGGCGCTCCTGAATCGCCTTCCCGGCCAGGAGGAGTAAGATGAAAACGCATTCATATAAAGGGAGCGAGGCATGACGAATGACAACTCGGCGAAGGATCCGCTCGAATTCGTGCGCGGCATGTGGAACAGCATGGGTTTCTCCCTGCCCGGGATGATTACGCCGACACTGGATGTCGGCGAACTGGACAAGCGCATCGCCGACCTGAAGGCGGTCGAAAACTGGCTGAAGATGAACCTCAGCATGCTGCAGATGACGACGCAGGGGCTGGAGGTGCAGCGGGCGGCGATCGCCGCCGTGCAGGCGATGAGCGAACAGGCGCGCGAATCGGGGCGCTCGGCGCAGGGCGAAGCGCCGGTCAACCCCTTTGCGACGGCCGCGATGTGGCCGTGGGCCGCCATGAGCGGCGCCCAGGCCGGTGCTCCTCAGGCGGGTGCCGCGAGCCCCTCGGCAGCCGGCGCGACGGGAAACCCGCAGGCGGCCGCCGGCGGCAAGTAGGAACGCCCCGGCCGGGTGGCGGCCGCGGCGCCCGGCCCGCTGGCTCGCCCGCTCACAGCAGGTATAGCCACAGGGTCAGCGTAGGCACGGCCAGCAGCGTCGTTGCCGAAATCAGCCACGCCACACCGGCGCCGTCGCCCCCCATGCGCATCGCGAGGATGTAGGCGGAGCTCGCGCTCGGCAGCGCCGCAAACAGCACCAGCGTATCGAAGGCGATGCCTTCGACCCCCAGCGCACGGCCGATCTGCCAGGCCAGGGCGGGCAGAAGCAGCAGCTTCACGGCGACGATCCACGCCGAGCCGGACCAGCGCCCGCCGACCATTTCCCAGCGCAGCGCGGCGCCGACCGCGAGCAGCCCCAGCGCCACAGCCGCATCGCCGAGGCGCTTGAGGAAGGACGTGACGGGGCCGGGCAGATCCAGGCCGGTGAGGTTGAACAGCAGGCCCGCGAGCGTCGCAAGCACCAGGGGGTTGCGCGACAGTTCGCGCAGCAGGTTGCCCTGCCCGTGGCGTGCGAGCATGCCGACGGCCATCAGGTTCGCGAACGGCACCATCGCGCCACACAGGCCGCCCATCAGCGCGACGCCCGGCACGCCGTGCAGCTTGCCGGCGATGGCGATACCGATGTAGGTGTTGAAGCGATAGGTGCACTGCAGGCGCGAGGCGAAACCCATCGCGTCGAGTCCCATCAGCCCGCGCCCGATCCAGCCGAGCACGAAGCCCGCGAACATCGTGCCGAGCCCAGAGAGAAAAAGCGGCAGCGCCCGGCCGGGGTCGACGTCGGCGGTCGCCAGCGCGTTGAAGAGCAGCGCCGGGAAGAGCACGAAGTAGACCAGCTTCTCGACGCCGGTCCAGAAGCTTTCGCCGTCGACGAGGTGGCGGCGCAGGACGGCGCCGAGCAGGATCAGGCTGAAGTCGGGAAGAAGAAGGAGCAGGCTTTGCATCGGCGCAGCTTAACCTGCGGCGGGCAGCGCCGCGACTGCGGCTTCTACTCCCTGCCGCCCGCGGGGTCGACGCTCAGATCACGCCGGATGCGCGCAGACGCGCGATGGCCGCGTCATCGAGGCCGAGCGCCGTCAGCACGGCATCGCTGTCGGCGCCGGCCTGCGGCGCGGGGGTGAAGGGGCCGGGCTCGAAGCCGGACAGGCGCACGGGCGGGCCGAACTGGCGCACGCCCTCGACTTCGGTGACCATGCCGCGCGCGCGGAGCTGCGGATTCTCCAGGCTTTCCTCTAGGCGCAGGATGGGCGTCACACAGCAGTCGATGCCGTCGAAGATCACCGTCCATTCGGCCTGCGTGCGGCTGCGGAAGATCGCGGCGAGCTCGGCGCGCGCGCGGGCGCCCGCCGCTCCGGTCGCGAGATGCGCGGGCTTGAGGTCGGGGCGGCCGAGGGTATCGCACACGAGGTGCCAGAACTTCTCTTCGAGCGAGCCGACCGCCATGTGGCGGCCGTCGGCGGTCTCATACACGCCGTAGCAGGGCACGCCGCCGGTGAGGAGATCCTCGCCGCGCGGCTTCACGCCACCGTGCGCGAGCACTTCGGCGAGCGGAAAGATCGCGTGCGCCAGCGCGGCGTCGGTCATCGCGACGTCGACATGCCGACCCTGCCCGCTGGCGCGCGCGTCGAGCACCGCGGCGAGCAGGCCGAACAGCGCGGTCATCGTCCCGCCGAGGAGATCGCCGATCTGCAGGTTGGACATCGCCGGCGCACCGCCCGCCGTGCCGATCTGGTCCAGCACGCCGGCGTAGCCGATGTAGTTGATGTCGTGGCCGGCGCGCAGCGCGTAGGGGCCGGTCTGGCCGTAGCCGGAGATACTGCACACGACGATCTGCGGCTTGCGCGCGGCGAGCGCGTCGTAGCCGAGGCCCAGCTTGTCCATCACGCCGGGGCGGAAGCCTTCGACGACGACATCCGCGGTGTCGACGAGGCGCAGGAACAGCTCGCGCCCTTCGGCCTGCTTGAGGTCGAGGCGCACGCTCTTCTTGCCGCGGTTGCACACCTGGTAGAAGAAGCTCGTGTCGCCGTTCATCGCACCCATCGTGCGCGCGTAGTCACCGGCGCCGGTGTCCTCGACCTTGATGACTTCGGCGCCGTAGTCGGCGAGGTGCTGGGTCGCGAGCGGGCCGGGAAGGAGGCGCGTGAGGTCGAGGACGCGCAGGTTCGCGAGGGGCTTCTGTCTCATGCTGTCGGTATCGGTTCGTGGGGACGCGCGATTCTACCGTCCGCGCGACGCGATGCTCCGGAATGATGCCGCGCGGTCTTCAATCGTACTTGCGCACGTCGTCGATGACCTTGCCGTCGTTGGCCAGGCTGCCGGGCGCGCAGAAGCTCACCTCGCCGCGCAATTTCGTGAGTTCGCGGATGCTCGCGGCGATCGCGTCGGCGAGCGCTTCGCCGGACTGCGCCGTCTCGCAGTGCAGCGTCATGCGGTCGTTGAGGTCCGGGTTATCGACGACGAGACGCGCGCGCAGGATCTCCGGGTGGCGCTTCGCGACCGCAGCGATCTGCCCCGGATGCACGAACATGCCCTTGACCTTGGTCGTCTGGTCGGCGCGTCCCATCCAGCCCTTGATGCGCACGTTGGTGCGGCCGCAGGGCGAGGTGCCGGGCAGCACCGCGGAGAGGTCGCCGGTGCCGAAACGGATCAGCGGGTAATCGGGATTGAAGGTCGTGACGACGACTTCCCCGACTTCGCCCGGCGCGACCGGGTCGCCGGTACCGGGGCGGACGATCTCGAGGATCACGTCCTCATCGACGACCATGCCCTGGCGCGCGGAAGTCTCGTAGGCGATGAGGCCGATGTCGGCGGTCGCGTAGGCCTGCCAGGCGGAGACTCCTCGCGCGGCGAACGCCTCCTGCAGCGCAGGCGGGAAGGCCTCGCCGGAGACGAAGGCCTTCGTGAAGCTTGACGCCACGCCCAGTTCCCCGGCCTTGTCGAGGAGGATGCGCAGGAAGGACGGCGTGCCGACGTAGGCGTTCGGCCGCAGGTCGGCGATGGCGGCAACCTGCTGCTCGGTCTGGCCGACGCCCGCGGGGAACACCGTGCAGCCCAGCGCGTGCGCGGCGGTCTCCATCATCGAACCGGCCGGCGTGAAATGGTAGGAGAAGGTGTTGTGCACGAGGTCGCCCGCGCGGAAGCCGGCGGCGTGGAAGGCGCGGGCGATGCGGTAGTAGTCGGGCCGGGCGCTTTCCGGTTCGTACAGCGGGCCGGGCGACGCGAACACGCGGCGGCAGGTCGGGCCCCACTTCGTGGCGGCGAAGCCGCCGAAGGGGCGTGACGCCTTCTGCCGCTCGACCAGTTCGGATTTGCGCGTGACCGGCAGGCGGGCAAGCGCCTCGCGGCTCGTGACCGTCGCCGGATCGACGCCTTCCAGCAGCGCCGCGAAGGCCGGCGCGTTCGCCTGCGCGTGGGCGATGTGGGCGGGCAGGCGGGCCATCAGCTCCCGCTCGCGCTCGGCGGGGTCACGGGTTTCTCTGGCGTCGTAGTAGTTCATCTCAAGATTCCTGCACAGGCCGGGCCACTACCGACTCGGCACCCAATTTCCGTTCGGGCTGAGCCTGTCGAAGCCCTGCCCGGATCTCGCGTTTCGGCTGGCTCAGGGCGAACGGAGCCATTCGACTGAGCCGTTTTTACATTCCGGCGACACGGCGGTGACTTAGCCGCGGTCCGGGCCTGTTTCGTGCCGAGGCGTCCGCCACGCGCCAACGAGGCGCGAGACAGGCCCGGACCGCGGCGGGCACAGGCGTTTCGACCGCCAAGGGGAACTCACGACAACCAGCGCTTGCGCCTGCGGTAGTGCTTCACATCGCGGAAGCTCTTGCGGCCCTCGCCCGAGATGCCGAGGTAGAACTCCTTGACGTCCTCGTTATCCGCCAGGCTCTTCGCCTCGCCTTCCATCACGATGCGGCCGTTCTCGACGATGTAGCCGAAGTCCGAGTAGCGCAGCGCGACCATGGTGTTCTGTTCGGCGAGCAGGAAACTGACCTTTTCCTTCACGTTCAGGTCCTTCACGATCTCGAACACTTCCTCGACGATCTGCGGCGCCAGGCCCATCGAGGGCTCGTCGAGCAGCACCATGCGCGGGTTCGACATCAGCGCGCGGCCGATCGCGCACATCTGCTGCTCACCGCCCGAGGTGTAGGCGGCCTGGCTCGCGCGGCGCGTCTTCAGGCGCGGGAAGTAGGTATAGACCTTGTCGAGGTTGGCGGCGATCTGGCCCTTGTCCCGGCAGGTGTAGGCCCCCGCGAGCAGGTTTTCCTCGATCGTCAGGTGGGCGAAGCAGTGGCGCCCCTCCATCACCTGCACGACGCCGCGGCGCACCAGGTCCGACGGCGACAGGCTCTCGACGCGCTCGCCCTTGAGCTCGATCGTGCCCTTCGTGACCTCGCCGCGCTCGCCCTTCAGCAGATTCGACACCGCGCGCAGCGTCGTCGTCTTGCCTGCGCCGTTGCCGCCCAGGATCGCGACGATGCGGCCTTCGGGCACCTGCAGCGACACGCCCTTCAGCACCAGCGCGACGTGGTTGTAGATCACCTCGATGCCGTTCACATTGAGGAGGAGGTTCGACGTATCCATCGGTTCATCCGCTAAGTCGTTTTCGCTCCGGCCGCGCGGAGCGACCGGGTCTGCCTCATCCGCACACCACGGCCGGCCGGAGCCGGGCCGCGGCGTGCTTGCGGCGATCAGGCCGCGCAGTCGCTCGCGTCGCGACGCTTGATCTGCTTGTCGGTCGCGTACTTGTCCGCGGCCTCCTTCACCAGCGGATCGATCACGCTCTTGTCGGCCTCGTACCAGTCGGGCTGCATCTTCCACGTCGTGCCGTCCCACGAGTGGATTCGCACCGAAGTGGAACCCATGTGGTCGTTGCAGCTCGTCTTGATCGGACGGATCAGACCGGCCAGCCCCAGCTCGCCGATGCGCTTCTCGTCGACGTTGAGGTTCTCGAGACCCCAGCGCACCTGCTCGCCGGTCATGACCTTGCCCTTGCCGAACTTCGCCTGCGCGGTGCGCACCGCCTCGACCGACAGCATCGAGATCAACAGACCGCGCATGTAGAGCACCGAGCCGACCTCCTCGCGCGGGCCAGCGCCGTTGCCGGCGTCATGCACCTTCTTGAGGATGTCCTTGATCAGCACAGAGTCCGTGCCATGCGGGTTGAGCGCCAGCGCGCTGTAGCCCTTGGCGTTGGCGCCGACGTCCTTGACGTCCGGCTCCGCGCCCGACCACCATACGCCGAGCAGTTTCTCGCGCGGATAGCCGGTCGCGACGGCTTCCTTGAGCGCGGTCGAGTTCATCACGCCCCAGCCCCACAGCAGCGTGTAGTCCGGGCGCTGCTGCCGCACCTGCAGCCAGGTCGCCTTCTGCTCGACGCCCGGCGCGGTGACGGGCAGCAGCACCAGCTCGAAACCGTGCATCTGCGCGCGCTTCTGCAGCAGCGGGATCGGCTCCTTGCCGAAGGGCGAGTCGTGATACACGAGCGCGATCTTCTTGCCCTTGAGCTTGTCGAGCCCGCCTTCCTTCTTGCCCAGATGCTGGATCAGCGCGTCGGCCGCGGTCCAGTAACTTCCCATTAGCGGGAAGTTCCACTTGAACACGCCGCCATCCTGCGACGCGGCGAGGCCGTAGCCGAGCGTGACCAGCGGGACCTTGTCGACCGGCGCCTTGTCGGTGAGTGCAAAGGTGATGCCGGTGGCCTGGGGGTCGATCATCGAGGGCTTCTTGCTCTTCAGGCGCTCGTAGCATTCGACGCCCTTGTCGGTCGCGTAGCCGGTCTCGCACTCCTCCCAGCCGATCTTCACGCCATTGATGCCGCCGGTCGCGTTGATGTATTTGACGTAATCCTGCTTGCCGTTGGCCCAGGGCGTGCCGTTGGGCGCATAGGCGCCGGTGCGATAGACGAGCAACGGGAAGAACTGGTCGCCTTCCTGCTGCGCCGCGACGGGCGCGGACAGGGTGCCGGCACCGAATGCCGCCAGCGCGGCGACGAGTGCGAAAGCCTTGCGTTTCATGGTGTCTCCTCCTCTATTTTGGATGGCACTTGCGGCGTGCCTGCCGTTCTTTTGCGGTATCACGACTACGTTGAACCGGTAGCGACACCGGTCAGTGTGGGAAGGGCCACAGGCGCAGCTTCTGCTTGCCGATGCTCCACAGCTTCGCCAGGCCGTGCGGCTCGGCGATCAGGAAGAACACGATCAGCGCGCCGAAGATCATGTGCACCAGGTGCGAGGTCGTCGCCGTCGACAGCGGGATCCCGAGCAGATGCGGCACCTGGTCGAGGATAATGGGCAGGACCACGATGAAGGCCGCGCCGAAGAAGGCGCCCATGATCGAGCCGAGCCCGCCGATGATGACCATGAAGAGGAGCTGGAAGGAGCGGTCGATGCTGAACGCGGCCGGCTCCCACGCGCCCAGATGCACGAAGGCCCACAGCACGCCGGCGACACCGACGATGAAGGAGCTCACCGCGAAGGCGGTCAGCTTCGCATACACGGGGCGGATGCCGATCACGGCCGCGGCGACGTCCATGTCGCGGATCGCCATCCACTGCCGGCCGGTCGCGGTGCGGGTGAGGTTCTTCGCGGCCAGAGCGAACACGCACACGACCGTGAGGCAGAACAGGTATTTCGCGACCGGCGACTCGATCGGCAGGCCGAACACGTTCAAGCCCGCGACGCTCACCGAACCGGAGGTCGAGTTGTTCGTGAACCAGCTGATGCGCAGGAAAGCCCAGTCGGTGAAGAACTGCGCCGCCAGCGTCGCGACCGCGAGGTACAGGCCCTTGATGCGCAGCGACGGGACGCCGAACAGCACGCCGACGACCGTGGCCGTGAGCCCGCCGAGCAGCATCGCGCCGATCAGCGGCATGCCGTCGATGCGCACCATGAAGTTGTATGCGGCGTACGCGCCGACCGCCATGAAGGCGCCGGTGCCGAGCGAGATCTGGCCGCAGTAGCCGACCAGGATATTGAGGCCCAGCGCGGCGAGCGCGAGGATCAGGAAGGGGATCAGCACGGCGCGGAACAGGTACTCCGAGCCGGCCATCGGCATCACGACGAAGGCGACGAGGAGCAGCAGGCCGATCGCGAGGCGGTCCTGCGCGATCGGGAAGATCTGCTGGTCGGCCGCGTAGCTCGTCTTGAACTGGCCGTTTTCTCTGTAGAGCATGTGGAAACTCTCCCGGGAATTGCAGCCGCGTCAGACGCGGTCGATGATTTTTTCGCCGAACAGGCCCTGCGGACGCACCAGCAGGAAGCCCAGCGCCAGCACGTAGGCGAACCAGATCTCGATGCCGCCGCCGAAGAAGGAGCCGAGGTAGATCTCGGACAGCTTCTCGCCGACGCCGATGATGAGCCCGCCGAGGATCGCGCCCGGCACCGAGGTCAGGCCGCCCAGGATCACCACCGGCAGCGCCTTCAGCGCGACCAGCGAGAGCGAGAACTGCACGCCGAGTTTCGACCCCCAGATGATGCCCGCGACCAGCGCGGCGAAGCCCGCGACGGACCACACGATCACCCAGATACGGTTCAGCGGGATGCCGATCGATTGGGCCGCCTGGTGGTCGTCCGCGACCGCGCGCAGCGCACGGCCGGTCGTCGTCTTCTGGAAGAACAGCGCCAGCGCGAGCACCAGGCCTGCGGCGATGAGCGCCGCGACGAGATCCTCCTTGCTGATCAGCAGACCGCCCTGGAAGGTGCCTTCGAGGATCATCGCCGGCTCCTTGGGCATGCCGACGTTGATGCTGTAGATGTCGTTGCCGAACAGGGTCTGGCCGAGTCCGTCGAGGAAGTAGCTGATGCCCAGCGTCGCCATCAGCAGCGTGATGCCTTCCTGGTTCACCAGCTTCGACAGGCACAGCCGCTCGATCACCCACGCCAGCACCACCATCAGCGCCATCGCGACGCCGAACGCGAGCAGGTTCGCGAGGATCAGGTTGTCGAACCCGAGCCACTTCGGAATCCACTCGGCGAAGCGCGCCATCGCCAGCGCCGCGAACAGCACCATCGCGCCCTGCGCGAAGTTGAACACGCCCGAGGCCTTGTAGATCAGCACGAAGCCGAGCGCAATCAACGAATACAACATGCCGGCCATCAATCCGCCGAACAAGGTTTCAAGAAAGAATCCCATTGCGAAGCTCCCGCTCAGTGCGACGTGCCGAGATAGGCACGGATGACGTCCTCGTTGGCGCGCACCTCGTCGGGCACGCCGTCGCCGATCTTCTTGCCGTAGTCGAGCACCACGACGCGATCGGAGATGTCCATCACGACCCCCATGTCGTGCTCGATCAGCACGATCGTCGTGCCGAACTGGTCGTTCACGTCGAGGATGAAGCGGCACATGTCCTGCTTTTCCTCGACGTTCATGCCCGCCATCGGCTCGTCGAGCAGCAGCAGATTCGGTTCGGCGGCGAGCGCGCGGCCCAGCTCGACGCGCTTCTGCAGGCCGTAGGGCAGCGCCCCCACCGGGGTCTTGCGGATGTCCTGGATCTCGAGGAAGTCGATGACCTCCTCGACCTTCACGCGGTGCGCGATCTCCTCCTTCTGCGCGCGACCCCAGTACAGTGCATGCGCGAGCAGGCCGCACTTCATCTTCAGGTTGCGCCCGGTCATGATGTTGTCGAGCACGCTCATGCCCTTGAAGAGCGCGATGTTCTGGAAGGTGCGCGCGATGCCCTGCGCGGCCGCCATGTGCGGCTCCATCCTGCGGCGCTCCTCGCCGCGGAAGAGGATGCGCCCCTCCTGCGGGTGGTACACGCCGTTGATGACGTTGAGCATCGAGCTCTTGCCGGCGCCGTTCGGGCCGATGATCGAGCGGATCTCGTGCTCGCGCACGTCGAAGCTGATGTTGGTCAGCGCCTTCACCCCGCCGAAGGACAGCGAGATGTTCTGCAGGTCGAGGACCACGTCGCCGATCCGGCGTCCGCTCACTTGCGTCGGCTCCTGCGCCTGCACCGCCTGCGGCATGTCGTTCATCATCATCGCCTCTCCCCTCATGCCGCGTGCTTCGCCGCCTGCGGCGCGAAGGTCTTCACGTCCTCGATGCGCAGGTCGGCGCTGATGCGCCCCTCGCGCCCGTCCTCGTACTTCACGACGGTCTCGATGTGCTGCGTCGGCCTGCCCTCGAACAGCGCATCGATCAGCACCGCGTAGCGCTCGGCGATGAAGTTGCGGCGCACCTTGCGCGTGCGCGTCAGTTCGCCATCATCGGCATCGAGCTCCTTGTGCAGGATCAGGAAGCGCCGCACCTGCGAGCCGCTCATCTTCGGGTCGGCGGCGAGGTCGGCATTCACCTTCTCGACGCAGTCGCGGATCAGCTCATACACCGCCGGCTGCGACGCGAGATCGGTGTAGCCGGAGTACGGCAGGCCGCGCCGTTCGGCCCAGTTGCCGACCGCTTCGAGGTCGATGTTGATGAAGGCGGTGACGGCCTCGCGGCCGCTGCCGAAGGCGACCGCCTCCTTGATGTGCTGAAAGAACTTGAGCTTGTTCTCGATGTAGTTGGGGGCGAACATCGAGCCGTCCTTGAGCTTGCCGACGTCCTTGGCGCGGTCGATGATCTTCAGGTGGCCATCCGCGTCGAAGTAGCCCGCATCGCCGGTCATGAAGTAGCCTTCGGCGTTGATCGACTCGGCGGTGGCATCCGGGCGCTTGTAGTAGGCCTTCAGCAGCATCGGCCCCTTCACCAGGATCTCGCCGTTGTCGGCGAGCTTCACCTCGACGAAAGGCGCCGGCTTGCCGACCGAGTCGAACTTGATCGCGCCGTCGGGCTGCAGGCACACGTAGGCGCAGGTCTCCGTCTGGCCGTAGAACTGCTTGAGGTTCACGCCGATCGAGCGGTAGAAGCGGAAGAGGTCCGGCCCGATCGCCGCGCCCGCGGTATAGGCGACACGGATGCGGCTCATGCCCAGCACGTTCTTCAGCGGGCCGTACACGAGCAGATTGCCCAGCCAATACTGGAAGCGGTCGCCCGCCGACACCGGCTTGCCGTCGAGGATGTCGGCGCCGCAACGGCGCGCGACGTCGAGGAAGCGGTGGAAGAGCTTGCGCTTCAGGGCGTTCGCGTCCTCCATGCGGATCATCACCTGCGTGAGCAGGTTCTCGAACACGCGCGGCGGGGCGAAGTAATAAGTCGGCCCGATCTCGCGCAGGTCCGTCATCACGGTGTCGCCCGATTCCGGGCAGTTGATCGTGAAGCCCGCGACCATCGCCTGCGCGAAGGAGAAGAGGTGGTCGCCCACCCAGGCCATCGGCAGATAGGACAGGATGTCTTCCCGGTCGGTGAGCCCGTCGACCTGCATCGCGCCGGTCGCCGCGGCGATGAAGGCGCCGTGCGTCTGGCACACGCCCTTGGGCTTGCCGGTGGTGCCGGAGGTGTACAGCATCACCGAGATGTCGTCGCCCGCGCCCTTGTCGATCTCGCCGTCGAGGAAATCGGTGTGGTTGCGATCGTGGATGCCGCCCATCTCCTGCAGCTCGTCGAGGCCCATCAGCATCGGCTGGCTGTAGTGGCGCAGGCCGCGCGGGTCATCGTAGATCACGTGCTCGAGGAAAGGCACCTCGGGGTGGATCTCGAGCATCTTGTCGACCTGCTCCTGATCCTCGACCACCGCGAAGCGGATCTCCGCGTCCTGCAGCACGTAGGCCATTTCCGGCGCCACGGCGTCCTGGTAGAGCATCACCGGAATGCCGCCGAGGCATTGGCAGGCGGTCACCGACCAGTACAGGCGCGGGCGGTTGTCGCCGATGATCGCAAGCCGGTCGCCCCGCTTGAACCCCAGCGCCGCCAGCCCGCACGCAATCGCCCGCACGTTGCGCGCGACTTCGGCCCAGCTGTAGGTCTGCCAGATGCCGAACTCCTTCTCGCGCATCGCCGGCCGCGCGGGTCGCACGGCGGCGTGATGCATCAGCAGCCGCGGAAAGGTATCCAGGGCGGCCGGATGCGCGGCTTGCCCGTTCCTGTCGGACATACCACCTCCTCCTTTGGTTTTTATCCTGCGTCTCCACCCGGCCGGTGTTGTCGTTATCGGGTCCGGGGTCCGGCGCAATCGTGTGCGCCGCAGCGTCGGCGGCAGCATCGTGGCTGCCGCTCGCGCTTTTGTGTGCGTGCAGTCTCGCAAGCCATGTTTGCGCAACTGTTTGTGAAATGTAGTGAATCGTAACGACCGGGCGTAACACTGCCGCGCCCGGGCCGTGGACGAAAAAAAGGGGAGGTCGCCCTCCCCTTTTCCGTTACCGCTTCAGACCGCGATCAGCTGAAGAAACCCGTCACCACCAGCACCAGCAGCACGAGGCCGAAGGTGATCAGGGTCAGGCCGAGGACCACCGAGCCGACGTGCAGCTGGCGCGACGGCGCATCGACCAGGTACTTCTCCAGTTCGCCCGATTCGACCATGCGCTGGTATTGCGCCGGGTGCTCGCGGCGGAACTCTTCCAGCGACTGCGTACCGGTGAACATCACCACATCCGGCGGCGGCAGCTTGTCGGGACGGAAGTGGTTGTTGAAGAAGTGCACCGTGAAGAGGAACACTGCCGCAAGGAAGGCTTCCTCGCCATGCACCAGCGTGCCGACGTTGAACACCCAGCCCGGCAGGAAGCTCGCCGTCACGTGCGGGAAGGCCAGCATCAGGCCGCTCCAGCCGATGATGTTCACACCCCAGAACACCGCCCAGTAGTCGAACTTCTCGAAGTAGGTCCAGCGGTCGAACTGCGGCTTGGGCCCCTTGCCGAAGAACCACTTGAACATACCCCAGCAGTCGGCGAAGTCCTTCCAGTTCGGGATCAGCGAATCCGGGCCGAACCAGCGGAACTTGCGATTGCGGAGCAGGCGCGACATCACGTACACGAAGTGGATCATGAAGATGCCGACGAAGAGCGAGGCGGCGACGCGGTGGATGATGCCCATCACCTTCGGCCCGCCGAGCAGCGCGGCAACCTTCGGCGCCCACGCGCTGTCGGCAAACATCACCGTCGTGCCGGTCAGCACCAGGGTCATCGTCACCAGCGCAAAGCACAGGTGCGCAACACGCCAGCCCCAGGCGAAGCGGACGAAGTGCTTGCCCTCGTTCACACCCAGCTCGCCGGTGCGCACGTGCGGCACGGTCTTGCGCTCCTTGCGCTCCTGCCATTCACGGTAGTACCACAGGCCGCTGTGCAGCCAGAAGAAGGCGAACACGCCGATCAGCAGGGCCGTCATGAACTTGCCGGCGATCCACATCTTCGGATACTTCTCGAAGTCGTGCGTGTTGGCGTGCGGCCCGAAGGTCACGAAGCCCGCCGTCGCCTTCACCATGCCCGGCTTCTTGTCGTCGTGGCACTTCTGGCAGGTCTTCAGGCGGTTGTCCGGATGCACGCGCGATTTCGGATCGTCGCCCGCCTTGATGCCGTGGCTGCCGTGGCAGTCCGCGCACTTGGCGGTGTAGACGAAGCCGAGACGGTTCACCTGCCCGTGGTAGGTGTCGCGGTAGCTGTGCAGCTCTTCCGTGTGGCAGTCGCCGCAGGCGAGCACGTTCTTGAGCTTGAAGAGTTCCGTCGAGGTGCCACGGATCTCGTGCGTCGTGTGGCAGTCGATGCACACTGCGCCCTTGGGGTCGCCCTTCGCGGTCAGTTCACCGTGCACGGACTCGGCCAGATCCTCCAGATGGTCCTCATGGCACGAGGTGCCGCAGGTCTCGGGAATCGTCAGGCGCCACTGGTCGCGCTCCGGCGTACCGGCGGGCGGCACGGCGAAGTCGTGCGTCGCGTGGCATTGGTGGCACGCGGCCTTCGGGCGATCCGGATAATCCGCGTCCGGCCGTGCGTGGAAGGATTCCTTGTAGGCGGCGATGTTCTCGACGACGACGCCCAGGCGCGGCTTGTCGGCCGCCTGGTTGTTCTTCTTCGCCTCGTCCCACAGCTTTTCGTGGCAACCGGCGCAGTCGGGCTTGACCGCGTTCGGCGCCTTCTCGTGCTTCTCCTTCGCGTCGACGATATCGGTGTGGCAGGCGACGCAATCGAGCTTGGCGTGCACGCCCTTCGCCACCTTGGCGGGATCGACCGGCGCCAGCTTGATCTTTTCGCCCTCGGCGTCCTCGATCTGGATCGCGGGCTTGCCACTCTGGTGGCAGTTCAGGCAGGTCGCATTGTCGAGCTTGGCCGGCGCCGCGCCCTCGCCCGCCGCCAGGCCTGACAACGGCCAGAGCAGCGCCACAGACGCGGCTGCGGCCAGCAGACCTCGAATGTTGCGTATCTTCACTTGTAAATGCTCCCATGCTCGGCGCGGCCTCGCGCCATGAAAAAAAGGGGGCCGGCACGTTGCGCGCCCACTGGCTGACGCGATGCGCCAGATGCGCCCATGCCTCCCCCTGGTCCGGCGACTCCCGGTCTCCGGACTGAACCGGGCCGCCTCCGGCCCGGTCGTTGCTGCCGTTGAATCAGAACGCGTGCGAGACGCTCACCGCAATGATGCGGGTGATCTGATCCGGATTCACCAGGACGCGCGTTCCATCCGAGTAAGTCCAGTTCGACCACGTGAAGTCGTCCAGCTCGCGCCGATCCCAGACATAGTCTAAACGAATAGCCGTAGCCTTTGTAATGGCATATCTTGCGAAGAGCCGCAGCGTGTTGAGCGTGTACTCGGTGTCCGGCAGGATACCCGCTCCCTGGCGGATGGACGAGAAGGTGCCCGCGTCCGCGAAGCTGATGTCGTACTCATTCACGTCGCGGCTGTACAGGTATTGCCCGCCGACCGACAGCTTCGAGTTGATCTGGCCGTCGAAGCCGGCACCAACCGCGTTCGAGCTGAGCTTGAGCTTGGCGCCCCAAGGCACGCAGGTGTTCTTGATCCTGTCTGCGGTGTTCCCACCCGAGCCGTCACACAGCGAACCGAAGGTACTGTTGAGCGACTTCTGCTCGATGTCGTTGGTGCTGTGAGAGGCCCACATGTTGGCCCTCCACCTGTCGTTGAAGCGGTAGGAGGCATCCACCGAGAACAGTTCCGAACGTCCCTTGTTCAGGCCGATGTCGAAGACACGCGTCTTGTAGTCGTCCAGCCCGTACTCGTAGGCGAACTGCACCGACAGCGGATCCACCGGCGCCCAGTCGACCAGCGCCTTGACCTTGTCACGCTCGCGATCGGAGAACTGCGTCGGCGCGGTCCAGTGCAGGCCGACCGCGTGCACGCCGTCATTCACAAATGACGGAGTACTACCCCATCTCGAACCGTCGCGCTCGCTGTGCGCAAGCGTCAGGCTGCCGTTGACGGTGTCGCCGAAGGACTTGCGCACGTCGACACGGTAGGTCTGCTCCGTGACCTCATCACGGAACAGCTCTTCCATGCCTTCGTACTTCCGGAAGTCGTAGTCGTAGCCCGCCGTCAGGTTGTAGCCCTGGGGCAGACGGTAGCTCGCCTCGAACTTGCCGCGATGCGTCTTCTGCGACTCGGGGTTGTTTTGAATGAGCGCGCCGCCGTGAGCCACATCCACCACGTAGCCGGTCTGTGGCGTGCGATCGTCGCGGTCCTCGTACGCCCACGACGCCAGCAGGTTGAGCTTGTCGGTGAGGCGCGAGGTCAGCGATCCGAACACGTTCGTCGTCTCGACCTTGCCGCCGAGATCCCTGCGCGTCATGGAGGACAGGTAGGGCACGAGCGGCGAGTTCGGCAGGAAGTCGTCGTCCTGTTTCGCGAAGCTCTTGCTCACCTTGAAGTTCGCGCGCGTGTCGCGGCTCCAGTTGTAGCCGCCCGCGAGCGCGAACTGGTGCGCCTGGTTGTCGGGCGCGAGCGACAACGGGCTCATCTGCGTCGGGGTCGCAGCGGTCGCGACGGGATTGCCGCCGAAGAGTCCCGCCGGAGTGCCGTAATTGACGAACAACCCCTTGCCCGCCTTGTTCTCGAAGAAGCTGCCGTAGTAGCTGCCCGAGACGTAGAACTTCTCGGTCGCATAATCGAGGGAGGCCTCGATCTGCTTGTGGTTCGAGTCGATCGGCTCGGGCGCGAACAACTGCCCGACGAAACCGTTCGCGCTGCCGTTGGCGCCGAACAGGCGTTCGCCCTTCTTGTCCTCGTTCTTGAAGATGACGTTCGCCTGCAGGTTGCGACTGATGAACTTGGTGAGGGTCAGCGAGGTCGCGGTGCGCTCGGTCTTCAGGTCCTTGTCGTCGAAGACATTGCCGAGGTTCAGCGTGTCATGGCCGATGCCGGTCACCCGTGTACGCGCCACGAAAGGGGCGAAGCGCGGGATCTGGTTGTAGTCGATCCCCAGTTTCCAGTCGCCCTGCTGCTCGACCGAAGCGTTGAACTCCTGCGTGCGCAGGCCCAGGTCGCGACCCTCGAGGCGCATCCAGCGCCCCTCGTCGGAGCGACGGATGAGCTTCAGGTCGGCACTGCCGTTCACGCCGTCGTTGTTGAGGCCGTAGTACTGGCGGTACAGCGGATTGACGTCGTTGAGGTACTGCAGCTTGACGCCGGCCTCGGCCTCGCTCGGGCTGATCAGTTCCGCGACGTCCTCCTGCGCCAGGGCGGAAGAGACGGGGAAGGCCATCGACACGGCCAGTGCGAGCACGGTCCGCTTGAAATAACGATTCTTGTCCATTTCGTTCTCCCTGACTCTTAACGCCAGAAGCGCACTGCCTTGGAGGCATTCGCCGGGTTGTTGCTGCCGTGGATCTCGGTGTGGCAGTTCAGGCAGCCGCGGCCCTGGGTGACGCCGACCGAGTTGAGGGCATTGTTCTGAACTGCGGCCTGACCGGGGATCACGGTCCCATTGACGTTACGACTGAGATCGGTGTTGCCAGCGACGCCCGGGATCGTGCCGAGGTGGTTGGCCGGGTCATGGCACTGCTGGCACAGGAAGGGCGGACGGGCCTTGAGCATCGCATCGGCGACGGTGCCGTGCGGGTTGTGGCAGTTGGCGCAATCTTCGGTGACCGGTGCGTGGTTATGCACGAACGGGCCGCGCTTCTCCGCATGGCAGGTGAAGCAGGTGGCGTTAGTGCTGTCCTTCACGAGCAGCTTCGGACCGGTGGTGCCATGGGGGTTGTGGCAGTCCGAGCAGGACATCTTCCCTTCGGGAATCGGGTGGTGCGACGGACGGTTCACCTGCGTGCGCTGCTCCTTGTGGCAGGCAAAGCACACTTCCGCCTGGGTGCGCTTGTCGCGGACCTTGTCGTTGGCGGTATGGGTGTCGTGGCAGGAGCTGCAGGCGACGTCGCGGCGCTCGTGCGTACTGCCGGCCCACAGGTGGCGCTTGGGATCGGTCTGGTGACAGGACAGACAGGCCGCGTTGCGCTCGGCAACGGGCGTGGCCGACTTCTTGTCGAAGGTGCGGTCGGGCTTGGGCGGCTTGTCGCTGCCCTTGTAATTGACGTGCTTCTCGCTGTCGCCGTGACAGTCGCTGCAGGTCGGCGTGCGGCCGTCGGCGCGCGTGCCGTGCTTGGTCTTGCCGATGTGCAGCACGCCCGGGGCATCCGCCTCGTCGTGACAGGACGTGCACTTGGCATCGCCCTTGAGCACGATGTCCTTGGGCGCCTCTTTCGGCGCATCCGCGGCGTATGCCGCCCCGGCGCAGATGCTGCCGATACAGGCCAGCACTGCAAGCAAGCTTCGCATTTTTTTCATGTTACCCCCTTGGCTCGAACTTCCATTTGCCGCGCCGCCGGCCGGGCGGCGCGATTCAGAACAGGCTTATTGCGAAAGAATCCACTGCATCAGGTTCTTGATCTGGGCTTCATCCTTCGTGTTGATGATCTTGTGATCCTCTTCGGTGCCGTCCTCGAGCTTCACCTTCGGGCCGGTCGTGATGTTCTTCTTGATCTTCTCGAAGCCTTCCGCCTCCTTGCCCTGATACTTGGCGGCGATCTTCTTGTACGACGGGCCTTTCTTGGTCTTGTCGATGGCGTGGCACTTGAAGCAGTCGTTCTCCTTCGCGAGCGACTTGGCGGCGTCGGCATCGACGGCCCACGACGGCGAGGAAGCGAGGATCGCGGCGGTGGCGGCCAC
Organism: Aromatoleum toluvorans; assembly: GCF_012910905.1. GTDB lineage: Bacteria > Pseudomonadota > Gammaproteobacteria > Burkholderiales > Rhodocyclaceae > Aromatoleum > Aromatoleum toluvorans. The sequence continues at coordinate 61,040 of NZ_WTVN01000011.1, read as the reverse complement.
GAGCAGCGAAGCGCGGTTGAAACGGAATTGCATTTGGGCTCTCCTGTTGAAGCTGAAATTTCGTCGTTTCGGCCACACCGACGGCGCGGCCCGACGTGACGAAATTTTCACGAATTCGCGCAAGACCACATATCGGACAGGGTTTAAATTCCGTGTAGGAAAATTCCTAATGCGGAGGTGGTCCGCGAACACGCCCGATGACGCGCGCGAGCCGGACGCACGCCGGCGCACCGCGGCCTTCACGGCGCGGCGACAGGCTCCGGCGGGGCCGGAGAGGGGGAGGGAGAGCAGGCGGGAGAGCAGGCGGGAGAGAGGACGCGAGCGGCGCCGCGCGAGGGCGGCGCCGGCTTACACGTCGGTGGACTTCACGAGGTGGTGCGCGACCGCGTAGCGGATCAGCTCGGAGGTGTTCGCCATCGCCATCTTCTGCAGGATGCGCGTCTTGTGCGTGCTGATGGTCTTGACGCTGAGCGAGAGCTCGTTGGCGATGTCGGTGAGGCCCTGCCCCAGCACGAGCCGGTGGAAGATCTGGTATTCGCGGTCCGACAGGGCGGTGTGCGGCAGTTCGTTCGCGGCCGGCATCAGGCCGCGCGCCATCAGCTCGGCGACGGTGTCGCTGACATACACGCCGCCGCGCGCGACGCGGCGGATCGCGTGCACGAGCAGGTCGGCGTCGCTCTCCTTGGTCAGGTAGCCGGACGCGCCCGCATGCAGCGCGCGCACCGCGTACTGCTCCTCGTGATGCATGCTCAGGATCAGGATCGGCAGCTTGGGCTTCTCGTCGTGGATCAGGCGGATGAGGTCGAGGCCGCTGCGGCCGGGCATCGAGATGTCGAGCACGACGACGTCCCAGTCCTGTTCGCGCACGAGCAGCAGCGCCTCGTTGCCGTTGGCCGCCTCGCCGCACACCGCGAGGTCGTCGGTATCGGCGAGGATCTGCTTCAGACCGTCGCGGATGATGGTGTGGTCGTCGGCGAGCAATACCCTGAGTTTTTCCATCTTGCCTTCCTCATTGCCCGGCCGGGACGGTGGCATCTATCGCCGTGCCGTCGCCGGGCGTGGAATGGATTGCGAAGGTCCCCTGCACCAGGCGGATGCGCTCGCGCATGCCGAGCAGGCCGAACCCGGCCTGGTTCGCCGCGTCGAGCACGAAGCCGACGCCGTCGTCGCGCACGCTCAGGCACCAGTCATCACCATCGCGCCGGTACGCGACCCACACCGTACTCGCTTGCGCGTACTTCGTGACGTTGGTGAGCGATTCCTGCAACACGCGGAACAAGGTCGTCGCTTCGGCACTGCCCCGCTCGGGTTCGTCGTCGTCCATGTCCAGCACCAGTTCGATGCCGGTGCGCCTGGAGAAGTCGTCCGTGAGCCACGAGATCGCCGCACGCAGGCCGAGGTCGTCGAGGATCAGCGGCCGCAGCTCGTAGGTGATGCGCCGCACCGAGGCGATCGTCTGGTTGAGCTGCTCCTTGATGGCGCCCACCTTGTCCTGCAGGTCGGCGCGCTCGCCCGGCAGGCGGCCGCCGAGCCAGGAGAGTTCGAGCTTGATCGCGGTGAGCCGCTGCCCGAGCTCGTCGTGCATTTCACGCGCGATGCCGGCGCGCTCGTCCTCGCGCACCCGCTGCAGCGCGGTGGACAGTTCCTGCAGCTGGCGGTTGGTTTCGCGCAGGTGGGTTTCGATGCGCTTGCGCTCGGTCAGGTCGCGCAGCACCACCGTGAGGAAGCGCCGGCCCTGGGTTTCGGTGGACGAGAAGGTGGCGTCGGCGGAGAACTCGCGGCCGTCGGCATGGCGCGCCGTCAGCTCGGCGCGGCCGCGACGGGCATGGGGCTCGCCGGAATTGCGCCGCCGGCCGACAATGGCGTGATAGGCGCCGCGCGATTCGCCCGCCAGCAGCCGGTCGAAGGGCTTGCCGAGCGCATCGTCGGCCTGCACGCCGAACATGTGCTCGGCCGCACGATTGAACAGCACGACGGACAGGTCCTCGTCGATCGTGACGATCGCGTCCATCACCGATTCGACCATCCCGCGCAGACGTTCCTCGCTGTCCTCCAGGGCTCTCGCCATCAACGCGCGCCGGCGCATGCTCCACAGCACCCCGCAGGACGCGGCCAGCAGCAGCACCGCGACGATGCCGGCCCCCAGCACGATGGGACGCGCCGTCATCGGCCAGGACACCAGCGCCGAATCCTGGTCGACCACGACGCCGATCAGGAACGGGTAGCGCGGCACGGGATGGTAGGCGACGAAGCGATTCACGCCTTCGACGGTTTCGGTGACGACCACCGTGCCCGCCGGATCCGCCGCCCCCGGGAAGGTCGGCGCCCCCTTCACCGGCTGGTCGACCCTGTCCATGTCGCTCGGGAAGCTCGCGACGAGGTTGCCGCGCGCGTTGATCAGCTGGATCTGCTTGCCGAAGCGCAGGTCCAGCCGGCGGTAGAAGGATTCGAAGTAGTTGACGACGACCGCCGCCGCGACGACGCCGCGGAAGTTGCCGCTGCGGTCGGCGAGCCGCGCGCTGAGGTAGAAGGTCCATTCGCCATCGAACCGGCGGCGGTAGAGCTGGCTCACGATGACGCCCTCGTCCTGGCGCGCGAGCGTCGTGAAGTAGTCGCGGTCGGCCTCGCTGAAGCCCGGCCGCGTGCCGAGCAGGGTCGAGTTCATGACGACGCCGCTGGTATCGAGGACGAACATCGACGAGTACTGCGGCAGCCCCTCGGCACGTGCCTTGAGCAAGGCCATGACGGGGAAGCTGTCGAGTTCGAGTTGCTGGCCGATCTCGTCGGACAGCCGGTCCTGGGCGCCGCGCAGGGCCATCGTGACGCCGTCCAGCGTGCGGGCCGTCTGCTCGGCGAGGATGCGGCTCAGGGTCGAGATCTCGCTGCGCGCGTATTCGAGCTCGCGCTGGCGCATGTCGTACATCAGGAACGCCGTGCCGCCGGCGAGCACCGACAGCATCAGCGCGGTCAGCAGCAGCACCGCGCGCACGGGCGGCTCGAACCAGAACTTGCGCAACAGGGCTGTCATTCGGCGATTCCCGCGAGAAAGTCGGCGCGGCCCGTCGGACGCGATTGATCAGGGTAGGCCATTGCGCCGCGCAATATAGAAGGCCCGGCCGTGGGGGGCAAGTTTGAACGCATCATTTCATCGTATCGTTTCCTGCAACAATCGGCTGCCGAAACGCACGGTTACGCTATCGGTGCATGCAGTTGCCCTTGCAGTCCGGGCAGCGGCGCAGGCCTCGGGTAGAATCGCAGACTTTCCCGTCCCTGCATCCGCCCATGGAATTTCTCGCCCCGCTGCTCGACATCGTCCTGCACCTCGACAAGCACCTCGAGGCGCTTGTCGCCGCCTACGGCATCTGGATCTACGCGATCCTGTTCGCGGTGATCTTCAGCGAGACCGGGTTCGTCGTGACGCCCTTCCTGCCGGGCGACTCGCTCCTCTTCATCGCCGGCGCGCTGGCGGCGCTGGGCAACATGGACATCTCGCTGCTGATCCTCACGCTGACGGCGGCGGCGGTGATCGGCAACACGGTCAATTACTCGATCGGCCGCTATTTCGGGCCCAGGGTCTTCCACTGGGAGAACTCGCGCCTGTTCAACAAGGCGGCGCTGATGAAGACGCACCTCTTCTACGAGAAGCACGGCGGCAAGACGCTGGTGATCTCGCGCTTCCTGCCGCTGTTCCGCACCTTCGCGCCCTTTGTCGCCGGCATCGGCAGCATGAGCTACGCGCGCTTCACGCTCTTCAACGTCGTCGGCGCGGTGGCCTGGGTCGTGTCGCTGACGCTCGCCGGCTACTGGTTCGGCAACATGCCGTGGATCAAGCAGAACCTCACGCTGGTCATCGTCGGCATCATCGTGCTGTCGCTGCTGCCGGTCGTGATCGGCGCACTGAAGGCGCGTTCGACCGCATCCTGATCGCAGCAGCGGCGGCGCAAAGTTGCGCCGCCCCGTCATGGGCACTAGGATGAAAATGCCGATGACGCAAAACGCGCTCCGGCACGGCCAGCACAAGACCCGGCGGCACCCGTCGGGGAATAGAACGCCGAGGAGACCGGCATGAGCTATGCCGAACGCGCCCTGCGCACCCTGAGCGCAGGCAACCGCACGCTGCTGCGGGCACAGGACGAACAGACGCTGCTGCAGGAGATGTGCCGGGTCATCGTCGAGCTCGGCGGTTACCGCATGGCATGGGTGGGCTACGCCCAGCACGACGAGGCACGGACCATCCGTCCGATGGCCCACCTCGGGTTCGACGAGGGCTTCCTCGAGCTCGGCCGCTTCACCTGGGCGGAGGGGGAATCGGAGGAGTCGCGCGGCCCCACGGCGCAGGCGATCCGCAGCGGCAAGCCCGCCGTCGTCCAGGACACGACCAAACTCGCCGGCACCCAGCTCCCGATTCCGCTCGCCGAGACGCTCCGGCGCGGCTACGCATCGATCGCGGCCTTCCCCCTGATCATCGAGCGCGAGGCGATCGGCAACCTGACGATCTTCGCCGCCGAACCGGACGCATTCGACGAATGCGAACGCAATCTGCTGGCCGAAATGGCCGATGACCTCGCCTTCGGCATCGCCACGCTGCGCATGCGCGAACGGCATCGCGAGGCGGAGGAGACGATCCGCCACATGGCCTATTTCGACGCCCTGACCGACCTGCCCAACCGCAGCTCCCTGAACGCGCGGCTCGCCGCGGAGATCGCCCAGGCGCAGAAGGAAAACCAGTCCATGGCGGTGCTGCTGATGAAGGTGGGGCGCTTCCAGGAGATCAGCGACACGCTCGGCTACCTGGAGGGTGACCACCTGATCGTGGAGATGGGCAAACGCCTGCTGCACATCGCCGGCCCGAACAAGTCGGTCGCGCGCGTCGGCGAGGACGAATTCGCGATCATCATGCCGCACGCGAGCGCCGAAGCGGCGTCACGCGTCGCGCACCATGCGATGCGCGACGTGTGCGATCCGGTGAGCTTCGCCGGCCTGGCGATGGACCCGCATGCGTATATCGGCATCTCGCTGTTTCCGGGCCACGGCAATACGCCGGAAACCCTGCTGCGGCGCGCCAAGATCGCTGCCGTGCAGGCGCGCAGGACGGCGTGCAAATACACGCTGTACAAGGGCACCGAGGACCGCGAGAGCACCCAGCGGCTGGCGCTGATGAGCGAGCTGCGCAGCGCGATCGACCAGAACGAGCTGCTGCTGTACTGCCAGCCCAAGGTGGCGATCCGCAGCGGCGAGATCTGCGGCGCCGAGGCGCTGGTGCGCTGGCAGCATCCGCAGCACGGCATGATCGCGACGGGCGACTTCATCGCGCTCGCCGAGCGGGCGGGCCTGATCATGCCGCTCACGCGCTGGGTGCTGGAGGCCGCTTTCCGCCAGTCCTACGCATGGCTCGAGCGCGGCATCCGACGGCCGCTGTCGGTGAACCTGTCGGCACAGGATCTGCGCGACCCGCGCCTGATCGACCGCATCAGCGGGCTGTTCGCGACCTGGGCGCTGCCGCCCGAGCTGATGCAGTTCGAGCTCACGGAGAGCGCGTTGATGGAGGATCCGGCCGGCGCGCTGGAGACGCTCGGCCACCTCAAGGATCTTGGCGTCGAGCTCTACATCGACGACTTCGGCATCGGTTACTCCAGCCTGAGCTACCTGCAGAAGCTGCCGGTCGATTCACTGAAGATCGACCATTCCTTCGTCACGAGCATGCTGACGAATGCCGGCTCGGAGGTCATCGTGCATTCGACCGTCGAGCTGGGGCACAACCTGGGGCTGGGCGTGGTCGCCGAAGGTGTGGAGAGCGAGGCGCTGTGGGATCACCTGCAGGAGCTCGGCTGCGACACCGCGCAGGGGCACTTCGTCGGCCGTCCGATTCCCACGGCGCAGTTCGACGAATGGGAAGCGCAATCGCCGTGGAGCCATCCGGCGCCGGACGGCGCCAGCGCCGGCGTCCTGCACTGAACCGCGTGCTCCGGACCGGGGCGCGATCGTCCCCGGCCCGGCAGGTGCGTCAGATCACGCCCTGCGCCAGCATCGCGTCGGCCACCTTCACGAAGCCGGCGACGTTCGCGCCATCCACGTAGCTGATCGTGCCGTCCGGGCGGCGGCCGTGCTGCACGCAGGCTTCATGGATGCTCTGCATGATGCAGAACAGGCGCGAATCGACCTCCTCGCGCGGCCACGACAGGCGCATCGCGTTCTGGCTCATCTCGAGGCCCGAGGTCGCGACGCCGCCGGCGTTGCTGGCCTTGCCCGGCGCATACAGCACGCCCGCCTGCTCGAACACGCGCACCGCATCGGCGGTCGAGGGCATGTTGGCGCCTTCGGCGACGCACTTGACGCCGCTCTTGACCAGCGCGCGCGCATCCTCGCCGTCGAGCTCGTTCTGCGTCGCGCAGGGCAGCGCGACATCGACCGGCACGTGCCACGGCGACACGCCCGCGTGGAAGTTCGCCTTCACGCGCTGCGCGTAGTCGCTGACGCGGCCGTAGAGGTGGTTCTTCACTTCCATCAGCTCGGCGAGCTTCTCGGTCGTGAAGCCGTCCTCATCGACGACCGTGCCGCTCGAATCGGACACCGTGACGACCTTCGCGCCCAGCGCCATCGCCTTCTCGACCGCGTACTGCGCGACGTTGCCCGAGCCGGACACGCTCACGCGCAGGCCGTCGAAGGACAGGCCCTTCTGCTTGAGCATCTCTTCGGCGAAATACACGGTGCCGTAGCCGGTCGCCTCGGGGCGGATCAGCGAACCGCCGAAGGCGAGTCCCTTGCCGGTGAACACGCAGTCGGCGCGGTTCGACAGCTTCTTCATCATGCCGGCCATGAAGCCGACCTCACGGCCGCCCACGCCGATGTCACCCGCGGGGACGTCGGTATCGGAGCCGACGTGGCGGAACAGTTCGCTCACGAAGGCCTGACAGAAGCGCATGACTTCGGCCGGGCTCTTGCCCTTCGGATCGAAGTCGGAGCCGCCCTTGCCGCCGCCCATCGGCAGCGTGGTGAGCGCGTTCTTGAAGGTCTGCTCGAAGGCGAGGAACTTGAGGATCGAGAGGTTCACCGACGGGTGGAAGCGGATGCCGCCCTTGTAGGGGCCGATCGCCGAGCTGTGCTGGATGCGGTAGCCGCGGTTGACCTGCACGTCGCCGTGGTCATCGACCCAGGAGACGCGGAACATGATCACGCGCTCGGGCTCGACGAGACGGTCGAGCAGGCCCTGCTCGGCATACTTCGGGTGGCTCGCGATGTAGGGCCACAGGCTTTCGATCACCTCGGTGACGGCCTGCAGGAATTCGGGCTGCCCCGGGTTGCGCGCCGCGACGTGTTCCAGAAAATTCTCGAGCGACTGGTATTTCATCAAATTCCCCAAAATGGTGCGGCGAAATACGCCGGTAATGATTCGCCCGCCTTTATGCACCAATTTCAGGCATTCAATCAACGATTTTCTTAAACTTTCTTAACGTTTGCCCCGTTCTGGTGCATATATCCACCCCCGAGAGGTGTAACAGGCAAAGAAAACGGCGCCGAAGCGCCGTTTTTCGATCGATTTGCGAACGAAAACCACTTACATGCTGCGCCGATACTGCCCGCCGACCTCGTCCGGCGCGCCGGTAATCTGCCCGAGCGAGCACTAGCGACAGCCTTCCGTTCGCCCGGACGGCCGCCACATCACCCGACAAGCGGATCGATCAACTCCAGACCTGGAATGCGCTTGAAGTCCCGGGCGTTGTGGGTCATCAACGGCAGACCTTCAATCAATGCGCTCGCAGCAATGATTGCGTCGGGCAGCTTGATCGCCATCGCCGAACGCATTTCGATCACGCGTTCGACCACAGCCGAGGTCAGGGCGACCTCGCCGAGCTGATCGAGGAGAAAGCGCGCGCTGGCACGGCTTTCGTCGGTATGGCCCCGCCACCCCAGGATTTCCATCCGGGTAATGACCGACACGCGTGCCTGATCCCTCAAGGCATGCTCGATTCGGTCGAGAACCTCCACATCGGCGGTCGCGCCGAGAAAATAGATCAGGACATTCGTATCGACGACGCACGACATCAGTGCCGCTCGTCCCACTCTGCTCGCATCGCAGCCACTGCCGCATCGATCTCCTCGACACTCATCCTTTTCGGCAAGGACCCGCGCGCCGCGGCGATCGCGGCGTCGAGCTGGTTGGCACCATGGTGTGCCTCCGCAAGCAGGGCATCGACGAGTTGCACCACCGCAGCCCGCTGCGCGACCGGTAGCGATTCGATCTTGTGGATCAGTTCGATGTGTCCCATGAAGACTCCCGCAATTTCGCAGTTTGCGTTCAGTGTAGTCACGCGCGACGCGCACTCGCAAGCGGATAAGGAAACGGCGCCCGCAGGCGCCGTTTCCGTGATGCCGTGCGCTGGTCCGCTTACATGCTGCGCCGATACTGCCCGCCGACCTCGTACAGCGCGCTGGTGATCTGGCCCAGCGAGCAGTAGCGCACCGCGTCGACCAGCACCTCGAACACGTTGCCGTTCTCGATCACGGTCTGGCGCAGCTTCGCCTGCCACTTCGGCGCTTCGTTCTTGTTGCGGGCGTGGAAGTCGGCGAGGCGCGTGAGCTGGCCCTGCTTTTCTTCCTCGGTCGAACGCGCGAGCTCGATCTCTTGCTGTGCCTGGCCCTTCGGGTTGAGGAAGGTGTTGACGCCGATGATCGGGTAGGAGCCGTCGTGCTTCTTGTGCTCGTAGTAGAGCGACTCCTCCTGGATCTTGCCGCGCTGGTAGCCGGTTTCCATCGCGCCGAGCACGCCGCCGCGCGAGGCGATCGCCTCGAACTCCTTCAGCACCGCTTCCTCGACGAGGTCGGTGAGTTCGTCGATGATGAACGCGCCCTGGTTCGGGTTCTCGTTCTTCGCGAGGCCCCATTCGCGGTTGATGATCAGCTGGATCGCCATCGCGCGGCGCACGCTTTCTTCCGTCGGGGTCGTGATCGCCTCGTCGTAGGCGTTGGTGTGCAGCGAGTTGCAGTTGTCGTAGATCGCGATCAGCGCCTGCAGCGTCGTGCGGATGTCGTTGAAGTCCATCTCCTGCGCGTGCAGCGAGCGGCCCGAGGTCTGCACGTGGTACTTCAGCTTCTGGCTGCGCTCGTTCGCGCCGTACTTGTTCTTCATCGCGACCGCCCAGATGCGGCGCGCGACGCGGCCGATCACCGAGTACTCGGGGTCCATGCCGTTCGAGAAGAAGAAGGACAGGTTGGGCGCGAAGTCGTCGATGTGCATGCCGCGCGCCAGATACGACTCGACGTAGGTGAAGCCGTTCGACAGCGTGAAGGCGAGTTGCGAGATCGGGTTCGCGCCGGCTTCGGCGATGTGGTAGCCGGAAATCGACACCGAGTAGAAGTTCTGCACCTTGTGATGGACGAAGTATTCCTGGATGTCGCCCATCATCTTCAGCGCGAACTCGGTCGAGAAGATGCAGGTGTTCTGGCCCTGGTCTTCCTTGAGGATGTCGGCCTGCACCGTGCCGCGCACCGAGGACAGCGTCCATTCCTTGATTTTCTGGAACTCGGTCTCGGTCGGCTCGCGGCCGTTGTCGGCGCGGAATTTGGCGACCTGCTGGTCCATCGCGGTGTTGAAGAAGCACGCGAGGATGATGGGCGCCGGGCCGTTGATCGTCATCGACACCGAGGTCGTCGGCGCGCACAGGTCGAAGCCGTCGTACAGCACCTTCATGTCGTCGAGCGTCGCGATCGACACGCCGGAGTTGCCGATCTTGCCGTAGATGTCGGGCCTGAGGTCGGGGTCGCAGCCGTACAGCGTGACCGAGTCGAAGGCGGTCGACAGGCGGTGCGCGGGCATGCCTTCGGACACGCGCTTGAAGCGGCGGTTGGTGCGGAAGGCGTCGCCTTCGCCGGCGAACATGCGCGTCGGGTCCTCGCCTTCGCGCTTGAACGCGAACACGCCGGCGGTGTAGGGGAAGGAGCCGGGGACGTTTTCCTTCATCAGGAACTTGAGCGTCTCGCCCTCGTCCTCGAAGTTCGGCAGCGACACCTTGCGGATCTTGGTGCCGGACAGCGAGTCGGAGGTCAGCTTGGTGCGGATCTCCTTGTCGCGGATCTTCACGACGTATTCGTCGGCGGCGTAGAGCTCCTTGGTCTTCGGCCACATGTCGAGGAGCTTCTTCGCGGTGGACGTGAGCTCGCCGTCCTTCCAGCCGATCAGCTCGTCGAAGGTCACCTTCGCGCCGCCGTCCTTGCCGCACTGCTCGAACAGCGCCTTGGCGATCTTCAGCGACTGGCGCTCGCGCGCGACGCGGGCCTGCTGCTGGATGTGCGCGTGGTAGTCGCGCACGGTGTCGGCGATCTCGGCGAGGTAGCGCACGCGCTCGGCCGGGACGATCGCGCGGCCGCGCGACGACGCCTTGATCGTGACCTTGGGCAGCGCGCCCGGCTTGGCCTTCAGCCCCTTCTCGACGAGGCGCGGGAACATCGCCTGGTACAGCGCGGTGATGCCGTCGTCGTTGAAGCGCGCGGCCATCGTGCCGAACACCGGCATGTCGTCGGTCGGCGTGGAGAATAGTTCGCGGTTGCGCTGGTACTGCTTCCTCACGTCGCGCAGCGCGTCCTCGGCGCCCTTGCGGTCGAACTTGTTGATCGCGACGAAATCGGCGAAGTCGAGCATGTCGATCTTCTCGAGCTGGCTCGCGGCGCCGAATTCGGGGGTCATGACGTAGAGCGACAGGTCGACGAAAGGCACGATCGCGGCGTTGCCCTGGCCGATGCCGGAGGTCTCGACGATGATGAGGTCGAAGCCGGCGAGCTTGGCGGCGGCGATGACTTCGGGCAGCGCGGCGGAGATCTCCGAGCCGGTGTCGCGCGTCGCCAGCGAGCGCATGTAGATGTTCTCGTGCTCGATCGCGTTCATGCGGATGCGGTCGCCCAGCAGCGCGCCGCCGGTGCGCTTCCTCGACGGGTCGATCGAGACGATGCCGACACGCAGCTTGTCGTTCTGGTCGAGGCGGAAGCGGCGCACCAGCTCGTCGGTGAGCGAGCTCTTGCCGGCGCCGCCGGTGCCGGTGATGCCCAGCGTCGGGGTCTTGATCTTGGCGGCGGCCTCGATCAGCGCCTTCCTGACGTCGTCGCCATAGGCGCCGTTCTCCAGCGCGGTGATGATGCGCGACAGGTTGCGCAGCGCCGCCTTGCGGTCGCTGCCGGTGAGCTGGCGGAAGACTTCGTCGGCAGACTTCGGCGCCGCGCCGGTCAGATCCTGGTCCGCCTTCGCGACGAGGTCGTTGATCATGCCTTGCAGGCCCATCACGGCGCCGTCTTCGGGCGAGTAGATGCGCGTGACGCCGTAGTCGTGCAGTTCCTTGATCTCCGAGGGCACGATCACGCCGCCGCCACCGCCGAAGACCTTGATGTTCTCGCCGCCGTTGGCCTTCAAGAGATCGATCATGTACTTGAAGAACTCGACGTGGCCGCCCTGGTAGCTGGTGATCGCGATGCCCTGCACGTCTTCCTGCAGCGCCGCGTTGACGATCTCGCCGACCGAGCGGTTGTGGCCGAGGTGGATGACCTCGGAGCCGGTCGATTGCAGAATCCGCCGCATGATGTTGATCGAGGCGTCGTGGCCGTCGAAGAGCGCCGCCGCGGTGACGAAACGCACCTTGTGCTGCGGCTTGTAGGCGACGAGCTTCTTGGCTTCGCTGAGATTGGTCATGCCTTCTTCCCTCTGGTTGGCGCCCGGGCGGCGCTCGGTCATGTTTGTGGGCTTAATGGTAGAAGGCCGACGGGGCGATTTCCATTGTGCGTGCCGACGACAATCGTGCAAAATCCGCCAATCGCTCGCCACCCGCCCCGAACAGGTCCGCATGCCCGCAACGCTACCGCCCTCTGCTGCCGACGCAGCGCCGCTTCGCCCGAAGCGCGCGACCGTGGCGATGGGGTTCGTGACCGGCATGCTCGCCGGCCTGCCGCGCCGGGGCCGCGACGCCGCCCCCTTCCTCGCCGCCGCGGGCATCGACCTTGCAGACCCCGCCACGCGGGTGCCGATCGACCGCTACGCGCGGCTCTACAACGACATCACGCGCGCGCTCGACGACGAGGGCTTCGCGCTATTTGGACAGCCGATGCGCTGCGGCAGCTTCGAGTTCCTGTGCCGCGGCATGCTCGGCGCGGCGACGCTGGGCGATGCGCTCGAGCGCGCGGCGCGCTTCCTGCGCATCGTCCTGCCCGACATGGCGGTGAGCGTGCGCCGCGCGGAGGACCCCGACGACGAGCGCGCCGAACTGCGCATCTCGGAGACGCGGCGCCTCACCGACTGGCGCGGCGACCCGGCGCGCGTGTTCGCGTTCGAATGGCTGCTGCGCCTGATCCACGCGGTGTCGTGCTGGCTCGTCGGCCGCGGCCTCGCGCTCGACTCGGTGCATTTCCCCTACCCGCGCCCGGCGCACGCCGACGACTATGCGCTCGTCTACACCGAACATTCCTACTTCGACGCCGGCACGCTGGTCGCCCGCCTGCGCGACAACCTGCTCGACCTGCCGGTACGGCGCGACGAGGCCGCGCTAAAGGCCTTCCTGATCGGTGCGCCGGGCAAGATCACGATGCTGTACCGGCGCGACCGCGACATGGTGCTGCGGGTGCGCGACCTGCTGCGCGACGCATTGCCGGAAAGCCTCGCGCTGGAAGACGTCGCCGCGCGCCTGCATCTCTCGCCGCGCACGCTGCACCGCCGCCTCGACGATGAGGGCGCGACCTTCCGCTCGATCAAGGACGCGCTGCGGCGCGACATCGCGTTGTCGCGGCTGACCAAGACGCAGCAGCCGGTCGCCGCGATCGCGGCCGAACTGGGTTATGCGGATACCTCCGCCTTCTACCGCGCCTGTGTGTCGTGGACGGGGCTGTCGCCCGAACGCTTCCGCCAGCAGCTGCAGCATCAATCGGGCAGCCGCCGCCCCTAGGGCGTCGTCACGCGGGCGCGGGCATATCCGTTTCCATCACCATGTCCTGCTCTAGAATGGTGCAGACGCCGCCGAGAGACCCGCCCGATGCTCCGTAACCCGCCACCGCCCGAGAGCAGCAAACCGCCGCCGCGCATGTCTTCGCACGAGCTGCGGCGCTACGACCTGCTGCTCGCCGGCCTCGACCTCCTCGACCAGGCCATCGCGGTGTTCGATGCGACGCCGAAGCTCGTCACCTGGAACAAGGCGATGCTGCGGCTGCTCGATTTTCCCGAGAGCATGGTGCGCGTCGGTACCCCGTTCGAGGAGTTCGCGCGCTTCAACGCCGAGCGCGGCGAATACGGCGACGGCGACGTCGACCGGCTCGTCGCCGAACGGCTCGCGGCGGCGCGCGCCTTCCTGCCGCACTATGCCGAGCGCGAACGGCCGAACGGCAAGATCCTCGCGATCCGCGGCGTGCCGATCCCCAACCTCGGCTTCGTCTCGCTGTGGACCGACATCACCGAGCAGCGGCGCGCCGAACAGGTGATCCACGAGCAGAATCTCGAGCTCGAAGCCCGCGTCAGGGCACGCACGCAGGAACTTGAGAACGCCAATGCCTGCCTCGCCCGCGCCAATGCCGAGATCGACCAGATCGCCGGCGCGCTGCGCCACAGCGAGGAGAAGCTCAAGACCATCATCGACTCGATCCCGGCGCTGATCGCCTACGTCGGACGCGACGAGGTGTACCAGTTCGCGAACCGCGGCTACGCGGAGTGGTTCGGACTGACGAAGGAGGAGATCGTCGGGCGCAGCATCGCGAGCGTGTTCGGCGCCGAGCTTTATCCGCTCGTCGTGAAGCAGCTGGCGATCGTCGACCGCGGCGAGCGCGTCAGCTACGAATACGCGCGCAAGCTCGCCAACGGCCGCATGGCGCATGCGCGCAGCGTGATCGTGCCGGAGATGTCGGCCCAGGGCGCGGTGCAGGGCTATTTCGTGCTGTCGACCGACATCACCGAGCAGAAGGCGAGCCAGGCGGCGCTGATCCAGGCGCAGAAGATGGAGGCCGTGGGCCAGCTCACCGGCGGGCTCGCGCACGACTTCAACAACCTGCTGACGATCATCATCGGCAACCTCTCGGCGCTGCAGTCGCAAGTCGCGCCCGGCGCGCTCGCGGAGCACCTCGACCCGGCGCTGCACGCCGCGCGCCGCGGGGCGGAACTCATCAAGCGCCTGCTGACCTTCTCGCGCGGGCAGACGCTGGAGCCGCGCGCGGTCGAGGTCGGCGCGCTGGTGCAGGACATGGCGCAACTGCTCGCCCGCTCGCTGACCGAGAACGTGCGCCTGCACACGCAGGCGCCGCCGGCGCCGCTGCATGCCTTCGTCGATGCACACCAGCTGGAGAACGCGCTGCTGAACCTCGCGCTCAATGCGCGCGACGCGATGCCCGACGGCGGCGACCTGACGATTGCGATCGGCGAACGCCGCATCGACGAGGGCGTCGCCGCGCTCGTGGAACTGCCGGCGGGCGACTACGTGCAGATCGACGTCACCGACACCGGCAGCGGCATCGCACCGGAGCTGCTGCCACGCCTGTTCGAGCCCTTCTTCACGACCAAGCCCTTCGGGCGCGGCAGCGGGCTGGGCCTCGCGATGGTGTACGGCTTCGTTCGCCAGTCCGGCGGCAACATCCGCATCCGCAGCACGCCGGGCAAGGGCACGACGGTCACCTTCGTGCTGCCGCGCGCGCAAGCGCCGGCGACACCCGACGAGCAGGGCGCGGCCGTGGCGGTGGGCGCGGGCCGCAGCGTGTCCGGCCCCGTGCTGCTGGTCGAGGACGAGCCCGAGGTGCGGCGCGTCATCCGCCTGCAGCTCACCGCGCTGGGCCACACGGTGATCGAGGCCGCCGACGGCGTCGAAGCCTGGCTGCTGCTCGAGGCGGTGTCCGACATCGCGGTCCTCGTCACCGACACGATCATGCCCGGCGGCATCGGCGGCCGCGAGCTCGTGACGCGCACGCGCGCCTTGCGTCCGGACATGCCCATCCTCATGATCACCGGCTACGCGAGCGACAATGCGCTCGCCGGCACCGCCGAGCTCGACGTGCCCGTGCTGCGCAAGCCCTTCGACCAGGCCGCGCTCGCCGTCGCGCTCGATCAGCTGCTGGAACACCCGACGACCGCGCCCACCCCGAGAGAGGAAGCCCCCGACCGATGACCGGCCAAGAGACTTCGCCACCGCTGATCCTCGTGCTGGAAGACGAGCCCGACATCGCCCGCATCATCTGCAACGCACTGGCCGGCTACGGTTTCCGCAGCGAACACCTGCGCACCGGGCGCGACCTGCTCGTGCGTGCGCGCGAAACCTCGCCCGACCTCGTGATCGTCGACCTCGGCCTGCCCGACATGGACGGCATGCAGGTGGTGCGCGAACTGCAGGACGGCAGCCCCTGCGCAGTCCTGATCCTGACCGGGCGCAACGACCTCACCGACCGCGTGCTGGGCCTCGAACTGGGCGCCGACGACTACATCGTCAAGCCCTTCGAGCCGCGCGAACTGGTCGCGCGCGTGCGCTCCATCCTGCGCCGCTACATGCGTCCGGCCGCGCCCGAGGCGCCCGGCGACGCGACGCCGCCGGAGCGCAGCGTCGCGCGCTTCGGCGACTGGCGCTTCGACACCGGGCGCCACTCGCTGGTGCACGCCGACGGCAGCGAGACCGGCCTGTCGTCCGCCGAAGCCGGCCTGCTGCTGACGCTGGTGCGCCGCCCGAACAAGATCCTCAGCCGCGAGCAGCTGCTCGGCGAGCGCGACGTCGATCCCTTCGACCGCAGCATCGACGTGCGCATCTCGCGCCTGCGCCGCAAGCTCGGCGACGATCCGCACAACCCGAAGCTGATCAAGACCGTCTACGGCGCGGGCTACCTGTTCGCGGCGCAGGTCGGCTGGGAGTAGCGGGAGCGCCTCAGCGCTCGCCCGGATGCCCCGCGGCCTCCCGCAGCGCCACCCCCTCCTCGCGCGGCCGCGCCGCCAGTGCACCGACCAGCGCGCATGCGGCGAGCGTCCATACGATCACCGCGCCCGAGGGCAGATCGAACACCGCCGACAGCGCCAGCCCCAGCGCGTAGCCGAGCGCGCCGAGCACGTAGGCGACGACGTGGCGCCGCGCGCCGTAGTGCGCGCGCGTGCCGAGCGCCGGGATGATCAGGCTCGAAAACACGAGATACACGCCGACGAGCTGCACGGAAGCCGTCACCGCCAGCGCGAACGCGGCGTAGAAGCCGAAGCGGCCGAGACGCCGCACCCAGCCGAGTGCCATCGCCACGACGAGCAGCGCCGTCACCGCGGCGAGCCACGCGAGCTGCGACGTGCCGACCCACAGGATCTGCCCGACCAGCAGGTCCTTCAGGTGCTCGCCGCCGTGCGGGTTGCCCGCCAGCAGCAGGATGCCGGCGCAGGCGGCGAGGATGAACATCACGCCGATCAGCGCCTCCTGCTGGCGCGGCGCGCGCCGTTCGGTCCACGTGAGCAGCAGCGCGCCGAGCAATGCGGCGGTCACCGCGGCGGCCTGCACCGCGACGCCGCCCTCCGGCATGCCGAGCGCGTCGGCGGCGATCACGCCGAGCCCGGCGATCTGCGCGATCGCGAGGTCGATGAAGACGATGCCGCGGTCGAGCACCTGCGTGCCCAGCGGCACGTGCGTCGCGAGCACCAGCAGGCCGGCGACGAGCGCCGGCCCGAGGATGCCCCAGTCGAGCGCGCCCCAGTTCATCGCTTGCCTCCCGCGGCGAGCAGGCGGGCGACGGTGTCGTCGAAGAGGCCGAAGAGGTCCTTCGCGCCGTCGGTGCCGCCGACCGTGAAAGGCAGCTTCACCGCGGGCACGCCGGCGTTGGTCGTGAGCCAGTCGGACGGGCGCGAGTCCTGGTACGCGGCATGGATCACCATGCGCACCGGCGTGCCTTTCAGCGTCGACAGCACGCCCTGCAGGTGCGACGCGGTCGGCTCGACGCCGGGCTTGGGTTCGAGCACCGCGACTTCCTTCAGGCCGAGCCAGTCATACAGATAGGTGAAGGCCTTGTGCTGCGACACCACCGGCGCGCCCCTGAGCGGCGCCGCCTGGGTGTTCCAGCGCGTCATCGCCTGCTGCCAGCGCTGCGCGAAGTCGGCCTGGCGTTTGGCGTAGTCGGCAGCGTGGGCCGGGTCGACCTGCTGCAGACGGGTGCCGAGGGCGGTGGCGACCTGGGCGATGTTGCGCGGGTCGGTCTGGATGTGGGGATTGCCGGCGGCATGGACGTCGCCCTGCGCGCGGTCGAGCTGGCCGGGCACGTCGAGCTTGCGCACGTAGTCGGCGGCGGCGAAATTGCCCGGCTGGCCGGCCTGCACCTTGGCGTTGCCCGACTGCTGCAGCAGCACCGGCAGCCAGCCGATCTCCAGCTCGGCGCCGGTGCATACGACGAGGTCGGCGTTGCGCGCGCGCGCGATCAGGCTGGGCTTGGCCTGGATCTGGTGCGGATCCTGCAGTGCGGTCGTGGCGACCCACACCTCGACGAGGTTGCCACCGAGCTCCTCGGCGAGCGCCCCCCACTCGGGTTCGCAGGCGAAGACGCGCAGCGCCGCGTCGGCGGGGTTCGCGAGCAGCACCAGCGGCGCGGCCAGCAGGGCAAAGAAGGTCTTGCGATTCATCATGGTTTTCTCCTGCACCGATGCGCGCATCAGTAGCTGTGCGCGCCGTGCGCGCCGAGGCTCATCTGGTACTGCACGAAGAACTGGTTGTCGGTGACGCCGTCGCGCGAGTGGTCCTGCGCGAACTGCAGGCGCACGCGCGAGAACTCGCTCGGGTTGTAGTCGAGCATCAGGCTGTTCTTGTGCGGGTGGAAGGTGCTGTCGCCGAAGGCCAGCGCGCTGCCGTCGAAGCGGGGCGAACCGGCGTCGAGGCGTTCGGTGCGCAGACCGACGCGCCAGCCCGGCATGAACTGCCAGATGCCCTGCAGGTACCAGCCGGACTGGACGACGCGGAAGCTGCCGCTGCTGTCGGTGTTGCCAACGTCGTAGACCAGGTCGCCGTCGCGCGTGCTGCGCAGGTATTCGCCCTGCAGTTTGAAGTTGGTGCGCGTCGCGTTGCCGTTCGGCGCCCATTTCCACACGGCGTCGGCGATCCACACGCGCGTCTTGCCGCTGAAGGCGTTGGTGACGGCGTTACCAACCGCATCGATCGCGTCGAGTTCCTGGTCGGCCGCCTTCGCATGCAGCAGCGACAGCCCCGCGCGCCAGCTGTGGCTCGCGCCGATGTCGCCGCCGGTGTGCGCGGTCAGCGCGACCATGCCGGCGCCGTTGCGCGAGGTGTCGGTGCCCGGGAAGCTGCGGCCGCGCCCGACTTCGGCGCCGAGTTCGAGGTACTGGTCGGTCGGCGCGAGCCAGTTGAGCTGCAGGCCGTCGTCGCCGAACTGCGTGCCGAGCATCGCCTGGTAGGCGAGCGGGTTGTCGACGAAATCCCAGGTGTGCGCGTGCTGCGGGTTGAGGTAGCCGACGCCGGAGAAGAAGCGGCCGGCTTTCAGCGAGAAGCCGTTTCCGAGTGCAGTCGTCTGCACGAAGGCCTCCTCGACCGACACTTCATTGTCCGGGTGCAGCGCGATCGCAGCCGCGCCGCGCCACCACGGGTCGATGCTGGCGGACAGGCCGAGTTCGGTTTCGGCGAGACTGAGGCCGCGCGTTCCGGGCCCGACCTCGGCGTCGCCAGGCAGCTGGAAGCCGGTGATGGCGAAGTTTTCGGGATCCTTCGAGGTGCGCGTGTACAGGCCCGACAGGATCAGCGAGATCGCCGGATTGAAGGCGTTGGCACCGCCGCCTGCGGCGGAAACGGCCGGGGGCGGCACGTTTGCGACCGGCGCGGTCGTGGCGTTGCCGGCGACCGCGGGAGCTGCCGCGGGGGTAGCCGCGGCGGCCGCTTCGGCGGCCTTGAGGCGCTGTTCCATCGCCTGCAGGCGGGCCTCGTAGGCGGTGCGCAGCGCGTCGATTTCCTGGCGCAGCGCGGCAAGGTCGGATGCGGCACCAGAGGATGAGGTCGAGGGGGACGAGGTAGCGGGGGACGGCGGGGCAGCCAGCGCGCAGGCAGGCGCGGCCAGCGCGAGCGCGAGGCTCGCCGGGAAAAGCTTGTGCATGGGTTCTTTCTCCAGCAGGAATGTCGAAGCACGCCCGCCCGCAGTCACGGCGGGCAGTCACGGCGGGCAGGCGCAGGCGGCAACGATCAGTGCGGAACGGAGAAAGGCGGTGCGCGGCTGAGGTAGGCCCGTGCGGCCAGCGGCAGGCGTGCACTGTCGAGCGCGGCCTGCGGGATTTCGTCGCGGACGGCCGGGTCCGGCAGGGAGGGCGGCGCGCCGCGCAGGCCGCCGGCGCCGATCGCGACCGAGATCAGGCACAGGTCGCACGCGGTCTCCGGCAGCCCCTTGTCGCGCTCGGCCTGACGGGTCGCTTCCCCGCCGCTGTGCGTGACCGCATGGGCCATCGCCGCCAGCTGCCCGACGGGCAGCAGCAGGGCGAGCCACAGCAGCCACGCGAAGTGGCGCGGGGCGATGCGGGAGCGGGATGCGGGCGCGGTGGCGAACACCGATCTATCTCAGGCTGGAGGCTTCACGAAACGCTTGGGCCGGCACGACGCGGACGCGTCGCGCGCAGATTGTAACGGCCAATCGCATCGATCGGCGCAATCCGCGCGATCACCCTCCCCGCCGCCACACGGCTGCAAGCGCCCTGGCCTTGTTCCACACCGACAGGCGCTCGTCCGAGAGCGCGTCGAGGAAATCCGACAGGCGCTTGGATTTCGCCATCGTGTAGAGGGTGAGCACCGCCGTCGTGCCGCCGACGACGGCGAACATCGCGAGCCGCTGCGTCAGCGGCGCCTCGGCCTCGGCCAGCAGGTTCATGCCGAGGAAGCCGGTGGTGATCGAACCGATCAGGCCGAACACCGTCACGACGGTCAGGCGCACGACGGTGTTGGCCTGGCGCCGCAGGCTGTCGGCGGCGAGGTAGTCGTCCATGTCGGCGATGCGTTCCTTCACTTCCGCGTACAGCGGATCGAGTTCCAGGTGCGCGGCGGTCATGCGGAACAGCGTGCGCGCCTGCGCCTGTTCGGCGATCTCGTGAAACCAGTAGCGGTGCGTGAAGCGCAGGAAGCCTTCGAAACAGGCGCGGATGGTGCGCTTGAAGCGGCGCACGCTGGCCGGGTCGCTGACCTCGAGGCGCTTGAGCGCTTCGACGAGGCGGTCGGAGAACATCAGCAGCGCGGCCTTCTGGAAATGCGCGATCAGGAAGAGCAGGAAGTGCTGGTGCCCGAACTGCGCGCGCACGCCGAATTCGGGGCTGGTGAAATAGGCCGAGTGCGCGTCGCCGACGACGACCAGCGCATGGCCGCTGCACAGGTAGCGCGTGTGCGGCGCGGCGCCATTGACCGACCAGAAACGGTCGTAGCAGAAGCGCTCCTCGAAGTCCGCGAGGTGGGCAGCCGCGTAGGGCGGGGAGTCGGGCATCGCATCCGGGGCGGTGTCGGTCTGCGGCGGGCGGGCACCGGTCACCAGTCCCAGGCGGATGAAGTCGTTGCGGGAGAGCGCCGCCGGGTCGTCGAGCGCGAGGTAGGCCATCAGCGGCATGCGGTAGTACTCGATCTGGCGGTAGCGCAGCGCCCCCTCGCGCTCGGAACGGTCGCTCACCAGCGGTTCGAGCAGGAAAGCCCAGTGCGCGGCGATGCGCGGAGCACGGTGCTCGCGCACATGGGCGAGGTAGGGCTCGCGCTGCTCGACGTCGCTGCACGCGAGCACGCGGCCGTCCGCGGCGAGCCACTCGAACGCGGCGAGGCTGTGCAGGGCGCGCCCGCCCTCCTCCCAGCCGGAGGGATAGGCGCGGCCGCAGCGGTACATCAGCTCCTGCGCGAGCGAGAGCGGCAGGTTTTCCGCGCGCACCGCGACTTTCAGCAGCACGACGTCGACATCGAAGAAGAAATGCAGCCGGACCTGATTGACGACCAGCGTCACCGGCGCGTCGCCTTCGCGCACCGCGACGCGCGCGGCGGCGATGTCGCGGCGCTCGAAGATGCGCATCGGCGAATCCTCGTAGCCGCCTTCGGCCGACTTTGCCGACACGCCGTCGCCGTACAGGAAGCGCTGCACGTAGGGCAGGAAGGTGACGAATTCGTGGTAGTGGCGCTCGCTGAAGTGGTCGCGCTCGCGCCCGCACTCGCGCCACGCCGAGCGGTCGCCCGCTTCCTGCAGCAGCCACCACGGGCGCTGGCGGACGCCGGAGGCGTCGGAAACCGGCAGCAGCCGCAGCGGCCACAGCAGCACCTGGTTGAAATGGCGTACGACGGGTTCTTGTGCCTGTCTGTCGGTCACGCGCGGCCTCCCCGGGAACCGGTATGACGCAGTCTAATCGCATCCACCGGACCTTGCGACCCGCCGCCTACAGCATCACCTGCGTTCCCAGTTCGACGACCTGGTTCGCCGGCAGGCGGAAGTAGGTCGCCGCGCCCTCGGCCTGGCGGGTCATCCACGAGAACAGCGCGCAGCGCCAGCGCGGCAACGCGCCGGGGCCGTCGACGATTACCGAGCGGGCGACGAAATAGGTCGTCAGCATCGGCTCCAGCACCAGTCCGAAGCGGCCGACGCCTTCCAGCGCCCCGGGCAGGTCGGGCTCCTCGCGGAAGCCGAAATGCACGTCGAGCTGGTAGATGTCCGGCGCGAGCGGCGTCAGGTGCAGCCGGTCGGCGTCGGCGACGTAGGGGATTTCCTCGTTGATCACGTGCAGGAACACCGTCTGTTCGTGCATGACCTTGTAGTGCTTGAGGTTGTGGAACAGCGCGCTCGGCACGACGCTCGTGTCGGAGGTCAGGTACACGGCGGTGCCGGCGACGCGCGGCACTTCGGGATGGGGGCCGCGGACGAAGCCGTCCATCGGCACGTCGATCTTGCGCCGCTGCCTGGCCACGAGCGCGCTGCCGTCCTTCCAGGTCGTGAGCGCGATGAAGATGAAGGCACCCAGCACCATCGGGAACCAGCCGCCGGCGGCGATCTTGGTGAGATTGGACCCGAAGAAGGCGCATTCCAGCAGCGCGAAGAGGCCCAGTCCGGCCAGCATGGGCAGGCGGAAGCGCCCGTGGACGGACAGGGTGACGAAGACCGTGAGCACGGTGGTGATGATCATCGTGCCGGACACGGCGATGCCGTACGCGGCAGCGAGCGCGTTCGAGGAGCGGAATTCGAGGACCAGCAGCACCACCGACACCAGCATCAGCCAGTTGACGCTGGGAATGTAGATCTGCCCGCGCTCGCGGTCGGAGGTGTGCAGGATGCGCACACGCGGCAGGTAGCCGAGGCGCGAGGCCTGCAGCGTCATCGAATAGGCGCCCGAGATCGTCGCCTGCGATGCGATCACCGTCGCCGCCGTCGCGAGGCCGATGAGCGGGAACACGAACCAGTCCGGCGCGAGCAGGTAGAACGGGTTCTCGACCGCGGACGGGTCGCGCAGCACCAGCGCCCCCTGCCCGAAGTAGTTGATCAAGAGCGCCGGGCACACGAGGCCGTACCACGCGATGCGCACCGCCTTGGCGCCGAAGTGGCCCATGTCCGCGTACAGCGCCTCGCCCCCGGTCAGCGCCAGGAACACGGCCGACAGCAGCAGGAAGGCCGCGCGCGGATGCTCCGTCGCGAAGGCGAGCGCATGCACGGGATTGAGCGCGGCAAGCACCTGCGGTGTCTGCACGATCGAATGCAGGCCCAGCACCGCCAGCGCGGCGAACCAGATCAGCGTGATGGGGCCGAACAGCGCGCCGACGCGGCTGGTGCCGTGCTTCTGGATCAGGAACAGGCTCACGAGGATGCCGATCGTGATCGGCTCGACCAGGCGCTCGAACTGCGGCGCGGCGACCGCGAGGCCTTCGACTGCGGAGAGCACCGAGATCGCCGGCGTGATGATCGCATCGCCGTAGAACAGCGCCGCGGCAAAGACGCCGGCCGCAATCACCAGCGCCGCGAGCCGCGGCGCCTTCGCGGCGCGGCGATGCGCCAGCGCGGTCAGCGCGAGCACCCCGCCCTCACCGTCGTTGTCGAATTTCAGCACGATCCAGACGTACTTGAGCGAGATGATCAGCATCATCGCCCAGAAGAAGGCCGACAGCGTCGCCAGCACGCTGGCTTCACTCACCGCCAGCGCGTGCGAGCCGTGGAAGGCCTCCTTGAACGCGTACAGCGGGCTGGTGCCGATGTCGCCATACACGACGCCGAGCGCGGCGAGCGCGAGCCCGCCGAGGCTGCTGCGCGAGTGATCCTGTGTAGTTGACATGTCGTGTTCCTCGAGTGGTGCGAGCCGGCCGGCAGCTACAGCTGGAAGCGGTAGCCGACGCCGATTTCGGTGCGCAGGTGCGCCGGTTGCGTGGGGTCGGCCTCGAGCTTCTGGCGCAGATGGCCGACGTAGATGCGCAGGTAGTGGGTGCTGTCGACGTAGGCCGCGCCCCACACTTCGCGCAGCAGCTGCCGGTGCGTCATGACCTTGCCGGCATTGGCGAGCAGCACGACCAGCAGGCGGTATTCGAGCGCGGTGAGATGCACCGCCTCGCCACGACGCGTGACCGTGCGGCGCGCGAGATCGACCTCGACCTCGCCGAAGCGGACCTGCGCCGCGCCGGCATCGCCGCCCTCGGCGCGGCGCAGCAGCGCGCGCACGCGCGCGAGCAGCTCCCCGACCGAGAAGGGCTTCGTCAGGTAGTCGTCGGCGCCCGCGTCGAGCGCGGTGATCTTGTTCGCCTCGTCGGAGCGCGCCGACAGGATCAGCACCGGCATGCGCGACCAGTCGCGCACCGCGCGCACGAAGTCGGTGCCGTCGCCGTCGGGCAGGCCCAGGTCGAGGACGACGAATTCGGGCCGCCGCGCCACCGCGTCGTCGAGCGCCTGCTGCAGCGTGGCGGCCTCGAAGACGCGGTAGCCGGCGCGCTCCAGGGTCTGGCGGATGAAGCGGCGGATCTCCTGCTCGTCCTCGACCACGAGGATGCCGGTCTGATGCTCGCTCATGAACCTGCTCCCGCCGGGTCCGCAAGCTCCGGCTCGATGCGCGGCGGCTCGCCGCTGGACGGCAGCGTGAAGCGCACGCAGGCCCCGCCTTCGGGCGGATTCGACGCGGCGATGTGTCCGCCGTGTGCCTCGACGATCGCGCGACAGATCGCGAGGCCGAGCCCGGCGCCCGACGCCGGCGACTCCGGCACGCCGCGCTCGAACACGCGGAACACGCGCCCCAGGCTCCCCGACGGGAAGCCCGGGCCGCGGTCACGGACCTCGACGGCGAGGCCGCCGTCGTCGGGACGCACCTCCACGGTGACCGCTGCGCCGGGCGGCGAATATTTGGCCGCGTTCTCGATCAGGTTGCAGAACACGCGCTCCATCAGCACCGCATCGAGCGCGATCAGGGAAAGCTCGCGGGCGACGCCGACCTTGACGGGATGCTCGCGCAGCGCGTCGCCGAGCAGCCGGATGCTGGCGCCGATCACCTCGTCGATGGCGTGCCAGTCCCTGCGCAGGCGCACCTGTCCGGCCTGCAGGCGGGCCATGTCGAGGAGGTTCTCGACCATCTGGTGCAGGCGGCCCGCCTGATCGCGGATCGCGCCGGCCGCCTCGCGCTCCGCGTCGCCGAGATGGTCACCGGCGAGCGCCAGCGCATCGGCCTGGCCGAACAGCACCGTCAGCGGCGTGCGGATATCGTGCGAGATCGACGACAGGATCGATCCGCGCAGGCGCTCGGCCGCCATCTCCAGCTGGCTCGCCTGCGCGACCTCGACGAAGTGCAGGCGTTCGAGCGCGATCGCGGTCAGCGACGCGACGCCCTCGAGCATGGGACGCAGGACGGGAACCCCGGGATCGTCCTCGCGGGCACGCACGAACAGGACCCCGCGGCGACGCGTCGCGCCGTTGAGCGGCAGGTACAGGTCGAGACCGTTCGGCCCGGACACGCAGTTCGACGGATCGCCGCTCCCGGCGCGGAACACCGCCTCGAGCACGAGCGATTCGTCCAGCCCGAGCGGATGTCCCGCCTCGGGAAATTCGCCGAGCCGCTCCCCCTCGTCGGGCAGGAAAAAGCGCGCTTCGCCACCGGCCTGTTCGCGCACGAAGGCGCCGACCTGCCGGACGACCTGGGCGACGCTCATCGCCCCGGCCAGGGCCTGCGCGAGCGCGTAAAGGGCATGCGCGCGCTGCTCGCGCTCCAGCGCCTCCTGCATGCTCGCCTGCAGGCGCGTCGTCAGATGGCTGATCAGCAAGGACACGACGAGCATCACCGCGAAGCTCACGAGGTACTGCACGTCGCTCACGAGAAAGGACAGCCGTGGCGGAACGTAAAAGAAGTCGAAGGCCGCGACGCTGACGAAACTGGCGAGGATGGCCGGCGCGCGCCCCAGGATCGCCGCGATGAAGACGACCGTGAGCAGCATCAGCATGGCGATGTTCGCGAGGTCCAGCACGTCGCGCAGCGGCAGGCCGACCATGACGGTGAGGCCGCAGGCGAGAAGCGCGAGCAGATGACGGGCTCCACGGGAGAGCTGTTCCGGATTGTCGATTTTCATTGTTGCCCCGGATGCTTTGCGGCGGCGGCCGTTACGAGGCTCGCCGCGGATGGCTGGAATGGATTCTGGTGCCGCGGAGATAAAAAAGGTGCAAACGGGTGCGCGCACCGCCATAATTATGAATTCTTAATCCAAACGCACCCACGGAGAGCACTTCCATGACGCAGCGCCCGTTCAAGATCCTCGGCATCCAGCAGATCGCCATCGGCGGCCCGAGCAAGGACAAGCTCAAGACCCTGTGGGTGGACATGCTCGGCCTGGAGGTGACCGGCAACTTCGTGAGCGAGCGCGAGAACGTCGACGAGGACATCTGCGCGATGGGCAAGGGCCCGCTCAAGGTCGAGGTCGACCTGATGCAGCCGCTCGACGCGGAGAAGAAGCCCGCCGTGCATGCGACGCCGCTGAACCACGTCGGCCTGTGGGTGGATGACCTGCCGAAGGCGGTCGAATGGCTCTCCGCCAACGGCGTGCGCTTCGCCCCCGGCGGCATCCGCCGCGGCGCCGCCGGCTACGACATCACCTTCCTGCACCCGAAGGGCAACGAGGAGTTCCCGATCGGCGGCGAAGGCGTGCTGGTCGAGCTGGTGCAGGCCCCGGCGGAAGTCGTCGAGGCCTTCGCGAAACTCGCGGGCTGATCCCCCGCCCCTCGTTGCTCCGCGCGGCGAAGCCTCAGAGCTTCGCCGTGTTGAAGGTGTCGCAGGACTTCAGCGCGCCCTTCTCCAGCCCGATGCGGAACCAGCGCACGCGCTGCGCGGAGCTGCCGTGCGTGAAGCTGTCGGGTACCACGCGCCCCTGCGACTGCTCCTGCAGGCGGTCGTCGCCGATCGCGGTGGCGGCGCCGAGCGCTTCCTCGACGTCGCCTGCTTCCAGCACGTGCCGCGCGCGGTCGGCGTGGTGCGCCCACACCCCGGCGAGGCAGTCGGCCTGCAGTTCGAGCCGCACCGACAGCTGGTTGCCCTGGCGCTCCGACACGCGTTCGCGCGCCCGCTGCACCTTCTCCGAGATCCCCAGCAGGTTCTGCACGTGGTGCCCGACCTCGTGCGCGATCACATAAGCCTGCGCGAAGTCGCCGGGCGCGCGGAAACGGTCCTTCAGCTCGTTGAAGAAGGACAGGTCGAGATAGACCTTCTGGTCCGCAGGGCAGTAGAACGGCCCCATCGCCGCCTGCCCGACGCCGCAGCCGCTGCGCGTCGCGCCGGTGTACAGCACCATGCGCGGCTGGTCGTAGCGCCCGCCGGCCTCCTTGAAGAGGGCCCCCCAGGTGTCCTCGGTATCCGCCAGCACCATCGACGAGAAGCGCGCGAGCTCGTTCTCCGCGGCCGAACGCGGCGCCGCGCGGTGCGCCGCTTCGGCCGGCGGCCGTTGCTGCGTGACGCCCGCGGTGTCGAGCACGACGCGCGGGTCGATGCCGAAATACATCGCCACCAGCGCGATGACGATCGTGCCGACGCCGATGCTGCGTCCTCCGCCAAAGCCGCCGAAACCGCCCCCTCCCCCTTCATCGCGGCGGTCCTCGATGTTGTCGCTCTCGCGCCCGTTGCGGAACAGCATGTGACTCCCTCGTCGTTGGATGGCCGGTAACGCTTGCCATTATGGCCCGGCGCTTGCGTCGCACCCGTAGCGGCGCGTAACGGGACCCGGCGTTGGCGAGGCCGGCGGTGAGCACTCCGGCTGGCTCAGGGACTGCCTTTCGCCTCGGCAAACTCGTGCGCGCAGGCCACGCTGCCGGCGAAGAACCAATCCACGCAGCGCTGGATGTCGGCGTCAACGGCGGCTTCGTCGAGCGGCTCTGCCGTGACCCGTTTGAACGACAGCGCCAGCGCATACGAGATGGCCTCGTGCGTCGTCGGGTCCTGGCGGGCCACCGGGTGGGCGGCAAACCACAGCATGCCGTCGGCACCCATGGCCTCGACGAAGCGGGGGGCGCGGGAGAGGAATTGCGACGCCTCCGCGGCGACGATCTCGACGGCGACGAAGTAGAGGAGCCGGCGGCCCATATTCCGCTCGGCGGCCATCCGGTCCGCCAGCTGCCGGATCTCGGGAAGGACCGGCCACGCGTGGAGTTGCCCTTCCGAGAGGCCGGCTTGCCGCGCCGAGGCGATCCACAGCTCGCGGTGGCCCCGCTCGTCCGCTTCCATGCCCCTGAGCTTCCCCGCGACGCGGCGAGCGGCCCGCGTCAGGAAGCGTTGCAGGCGCTCGTCCGCCTCCAGCGCCGGCACAGCCGTATAGGTTTCCCGGATGATGCCGGGAAAGACGTCCACAAAGTGCCAGAAACCGCCGAACAGGGCGCGTGCGTAGCGCAGATCGCCCGAACGCTCGGCGGCGCATCCCTGCATGAGTGGCGAGGCCGCGATCTTGCGGCGGGCTTCGGCCGCGGTGCGCTCCAGCCAGTCCGGCGCCTGGGGCGGCAGTTTGAATTTGCCCACTGGAACCATTTTTCCCCCGAGACGTCTTTTCTCGAAGAATGCGGTCAGCGCACGCTCATCGAATTCGCTTCCTGTCGCCGCCGCCCGTTGCCCCCTATAGTGAATCATACTTCTCTTGTGGATCGGTTCCCAGCGTATGCGGTTCGGCCGCTCCATTCTCTCGTACCTCCATCTCCTCGTTGCCGTGACGGCCTTGCCGTTTCTTGGCGTGGTGGGCTACGGGTACTACGTGGAACTGGAGGGGGAGTCCGCCCACGCCAAGGCGGCGGCGCGCGGCCTGGCGGAACTGGCGGCGGCCAACGCGGGAGAGTTCATCGCCCGCGGGCGGAGCTACCTCGCGACCCTGGCGGGCAGTTCCGCGTTCGCCCTTCTCGATGAGGAGGCCTGTCGCCGCGGACCGGGCGCCGACTTCCACGCCCTCCACCCCGAATTCGCCAGCCTCATGCTGGTCGATGCCCAGGGCAGCGTCGTCTGCACCACCGCCAGCGAGCATCCGCCCGCCGTGTCGATGGCCGAGCAACCCTGGTTCCGCCGGCTCCTGAACGGCGATGCGTTTGCCATTGGCGAGCCGATGGTCAGCCCGCTCACCGGCTGCTGGGTGGTCCTTTTCGCCACCGCCATCCACAACGACGACGGTCGCCTGCGGGGAAGCATCGCGGTGGCCATGGACCTGGTGCGTTATCAGCTGATCTCGCCCCGCGTAGGCGTGCCACAGGGCACGGCGGTGACCATCCTGGATGGCGACGGGACGATCCTTGCCAGGTCCCCGCAAGGCGACAAATGGGTGGGCAGGAACGTCCGCGAGAGCGAGATGGCAGAGCACGCATTGGCGCGCAAGGAGGGCGAGCAGGAGTACGCCGACGTGGACGGCATCACCCGCCTCTGCGGGTTCACCCCGGTCACCGGAACGGGCTGGGTCGTGGCGGCCGGCATTCCCACCGAAGTGGCCTTCGCCACCGTCCGCAGGCACGCCATCCATGGCGGGATCGTTCTCGTGCTGGTGATCGCCGTGGCCACCGGGCTGGCCCTGTTCATCGCCCGCATCGTCGCCCGCCCGGTGCGCCGGGTCGCCGACGCCGCCCGCGCCCTGCCGGACGACCAGCTGGAGTCGCGCCTGACCCCGGAGGGGCCGCGGGAGATGGACGAGGTCGCCGAGAAGTTCAACCGCGTGCTGGCCGTGCGGGCCCGCGAGGCGCTGGCGCTCGACGAGAGTCAGCAGCGGCTGCAGGCCCTGTTCGACAACATCCGGGACGGCATCCTCCTGGTGGATGGCAACGCCGCCCACGTGGACGCCAACCCCGCCCTGTGCGCCATGCTGGGCTACTCGCGCGAGGAGATGCTGCACATGGCCCTGTGGGACGACGTGCCACCGGAACTGCACGGCGAATTGGGCGAAATGTGGCGCCGCTTCCTCGTCACAGGGACGCTGGAAGGGGAGTTCAAGTGCCGGCGCAAGGACGGAACCCTGGTGGACGTCGAGTACCGGGCCGTGGCCAACTTCATGCCGGACCTGCACCTGTGCTCCGTGCGCGAGATCACCAAACGCCGGCAGGCCGAAGAAAAGCTCACCCGCTACACGGAACACCTGAAGCTGCTCTCCCGCCGCCTGGTGGAAGTCCAGGAGGACGAGCGTCGCCACCTCGCCGCGGAGCTGCACGATCGCACCGGACAGAACCTGACGGCGATCAACCTGCATCTGAGCATGATCCGGGAAAAGGTGCCGCCCGGCGACACCGCCGTTCGTGCCCGGGTGGACGACGCGATGGCCCTCGTCGGGTCGACCGTGGAGGCGGTGCGCGACGTGATGGCCGACCTGCGCCCGCCGGTACTGGAAGACTACGGGCTCTTCGCCGCGCTGCGCTGGTACGCCGACGTGTTCTCGCGGCGTGCCGGCATCGCCGTCACGGTGACCGGCAGCGAGCCGTCGCCCCGCCTGCCCCGGGCAGCGGAAACGGCCCTGTTCCGGGTTGCCCAGGAGGCCTTGAACAACGTCGCGAAGCACGCCCGGGCGTCGGGGGTGAATGTATCGCTGGAGGATGGCCCCACCGTGGCGCGACTCCTCATCAGCGACGACGGGGTCGGCTTCGATCTGGATGGCGAACGCCCCCTGGGAGCCGGCTGGGGCATCGTTTCGATGGAAGAGCGGATCGAGGCGGTGGGGGGCGTGCTGCGCATCGAATCGGTTGCCGGGCAAGGCACGCGGATCGTCGTCGAGACCCCCCATCCGCCGTGATGACAGGGGCCCGCGGCAGGCGGACGCTTTCACATGGACAATGTCCGCACGCCGCCCTATAGCTATATGGATAGGGAGTACTCCGCTGGCGCCCAACAATGACAATCAAGGTTCTGCTCGCCGATGACCACGCCGTCGTGCGCGACGGACTGAGCCTGGTGCTGCAGTCGCAGACGGACATGCAGGTGGTCGGCGTGGCCGCCGACGGCCGCGAAGCACTCCATCAGGCGGTGCAGCACGAACCGGACGTGGTGGTGATGGATATCGCCATGCCGGTGCTCAACGGCATCGAAGCAACGGAGCAGATCCGCGACCGCTGCGCCGACACGGAAGTGGTGATCCTGTCCGTGCATTCCAGCGCCGAGCACGTCTTTCGCGCCTTGCGCGCCGGGGCGCTGGGCTACGTGCTGAAGGAATCGGCGGGGGCGGAAGTGATCGACGCCGTGCGCGCCGTGCATGCCGGCAAGCGCTATCTGGGCACCAAGATATCCGACACGCTCATCGAGGACTACATCCGCCAGCGCCACACGGTGAGTCCGCTGGAGGACCTCAGCCCCCGCGAGCGCCAGATTCTCCAGCTGGTGGTGGAAGGGCGGACCAGCGCTGAAGTGGCGGAGATCCTCGCGATCTCGCCCAAGAGCGTGGATACCTACCGCAGCCGGATGATGCAGAAACTCGGGATCGGCGACCTGCCGTCCCTCGTCAAGTTTGCCATCCAGCACGGGCTGACTTCCCTCGAGTGATGCGGCTGCAGCGGTGCCGACGGCAGCCGTCGGCCGGCCACGCATGGGCGACACCCCCCAATTACAGGTGCATTTCACCCAACAATGGGGGCATTTCCCCCGGTCATGGGTGAAGTTCCCCAAAGCATGTGTCAGGAATTCCCCGCGCAGATCATCCAGCTTTCCCCACATACGCGTTGTGCCCCTCTGCCTAGGGTTAACTTACCCAATCGTGACGGAGGCGCACCGTGTACCTGCCATCGAATATCTCCGGGCCGAGGCTGCAGGAGGCTGAGAACGCGCGTCGCAATCGGCTGGAGCTGGCCCAGGCCTGTGCCCGCGGCCAAGTGACGCGGCGGGACTTCCTCAAATGGGGCCTCATCACCGCCGGCGGCGTACTGGTGCCCATCCAGGGCTTGAGCCCCTTCGCCGGGAGCGCGTTTGCGGCCGGCGGGAGCAACATTCCGACCGGCTTGCCGCCGAGTCCGCTCTTCGGGGTGCGGCCGTTTACGCAACCGATGCCGCGCTTCGACGTACTGCCGCGCAAGGCGTACAAGTTCGGCACCGGCGTCATGGACCCGCTGCCCGCGTTTCCCGGCGCCCCCGGTCCCGATCCGACCCGGGAAGCCAACACCACGTCGCAGCCCGTGGCGCCCGAGCTGGGCGGCGGCCTCGGCCCCGTCGAGGGCCGGCCGCCGGGTCCGATCTGGGCGCACCAGCGCTGGGACGAGTTCACGCCCGAAGTGGTCGTGGAGGTCACGCAGGAGGGCGCCAAGCCAAACATGGCTTACCACCCCGGCGTCTCGCCGCAGCTCAATTCCGGGATCGACCCGGCGGTCGCG
Source organism: Aromatoleum toluvorans (assembly GCF_012910905.1). Taxonomy (GTDB): domain Bacteria; phylum Pseudomonadota; class Gammaproteobacteria; order Burkholderiales; family Rhodocyclaceae; genus Aromatoleum; species Aromatoleum toluvorans. Next base: position 29,333 of record NZ_WTVN01000011.1, on the reverse strand, counting down.
TTTCACCCGCGCTTCCATCCCGACCTGCCGGACCAGGGGCCCTTGGCGCTGTGGACCTTCAACGGCAGCCTGCCGCCCAAGCTGCTGATGGGGCGTTACCACGAGTCGATCCTGATGCGGCACCACAACCGGCTGCCGGCGGATCCCGCCCAAAATGGCGGCTTCGGCCGTCACACCATCAGCACCCACGAGCATAACGGCCACCACGGGGCGGAAAACGACGGCTTCACCGGCGCCTTCTTCTTCCCCGGCCAGTTCTACGACTACCACTACCCGATCTGTCACGGCGGCTACTACAGCATCAACCTGGAAGGCTCGGACCCGCGCTGCGGCAGCCCGAGCGACGGCGGCGGCATCTACAAGCTCGCCGGCGACTACCGCGAGACCATGAGCACGCACTGGTTCCACGACCACATGTTCAGCTTCACGTCGCAGAACGTGTACAAGGGCAACGCCGGGATGTTCAACATCTACAGCAGCCTCGACCGCGGCGCGGAGGACATCGACGACGGGGTCAACCTGCGCCTGCCCAGCGGGCGGGCCAGCGACAGCGGAAAGACCTGGGGCAATCTCGACTACGACGTGAACCTCATGCTGGCGGACAAGGCCTGGGATGCCGACGGGCAGCTGGCGATGGACATCTTCGACTTCGACGGCTTCCTCGGCGACGTGATGACCGTCAATCTGGTGTACCGGCCCTATTTCGAGGTGGAACGGCGCAAGTACCGCTTCCGCATCCTCAATGCCGCGGTCTCCCGCTTCTTCAAGATCGCCCTCAGCGACGGATCGCCGATGATCCAGATCGCCAACGACGGCAACCTGCTGCCTACTCCGGTGGAACTGCGCGCACTCGACGAGCAGGGGATTGCCGAACGCTACGACATCGTCATCGATTTTTCCCGCTATCGTCCGGGCGACAAGGTCTGGATGGTCAATCTCACGGAGCACGAGAACGGCAAGAAACCGAGCCGCGACCTCTCGATCCGGGAGGCCGTGGCGGGCAAATCCCCCGATCCCTGCGTCGGCAAGTTCCTGGAGTTCCGGATCGTGCGCGATCCGCCCAAACCCGACGTGAGCCGGGTCCCGTCCAGGCTGATTCCGAACCCGGACCTGTCGCAAAAGCCCGTCGCCGCATACCGGACCTTCGAGTTCGGACGCGGCGCCGCGCAGACCACCGACGATCCGGTTTCGAGCTTCTTCGGCCCCTGGGGCGTCAAGACCGATGGCGGGCAGATGCTCGCCGCCGACTTCGGCCGCGTCTCGGCCGCGCCCAGGTTCGACACCTGCGAAATCTGGACCCTGGTCAACGGCGGCGGCGGCTGGGACCACCCCATCCACATCCACTTCGAGGAGGGGCAGGTGCTCGCCCGCGACGGCAGCCCGAGCAAGGTGCCGCCCTGGGAGCGCGGGCGCAAGGACGTGTATCGGCTGCGGCCGGGAGGCAGCGTGACCATCAAGATGCAGTTCCGCGACTTCGGCGGCATGTTCATGGAGCACTGTCACAACACCGTCCACGAGGACAACGCGATGCTGCTGCGCTGGGAAATCGATGGCTCCGGCAGTGCCTCGCTGCAACCGCTGCCCACCCCGATCCCGACCCCCCAGGGGGTGACCTTCGTGGATCCCACCGACGTACTGCCGACGGCGTTCAAGTAAGGAGGATCACAGACGATGCGGAGGCATTGCCACGAATCCCGGGGCCGCACCTTCGGCATCCGGCTGACGAGGACCGCGATGGCGGCGCTGCTCGCGGCGGCGTCGCCCGCGTGGGGCCACGACGGTACGGACCATGGAGCAACGGCCCCGGCCGGCGAGGCCCGTCAGGTCGACGCCGGCACCGACGGCCGCGCATCGGGCGCAGTCCCCTCGCCGCGAGGGACACGCTGGGGCGCCGGCTATTTCCCCAACGTGCCGCTGGTCACCCAGGACGGCCGCAACGTCCGCTTCTACGACGACTTGCTCAAGGGCAAGGCCGTCGCGATCAACCTGATCTACACCCACTGCGAAGACAGTTGCCCGCTGGAGACCGCACGCCTGGCGCAGGTCCAGCAAATCCTCGGCGAGCGGGCGGGGCGGGACATCCACTTCTACTCCATCAGCATCGATCCGGAACGGGATACGCCGGCGGTGCTCAAGGCCTACGCCGAGAAGTTCCAGGCCGGCCGCGGCTGGCTGTTCCTCACCGGCCGGATGGACGACATCGCGCGCATCGCCCGCAAGATGGGCCTCTCTTCCCTCACCGACAGCGCCGACCGGGACGGACATCTGCCCAGCCTCATGGTCGGCACCGCCGACGGCCAATGGATGCGCCTCTCCGCGATGGACAACCCGCGCTTCCTCGCCACCAAGATCGAGACCTTCGTCGGTGGCTGGAAGGACCGCCCCGCGGCGCCCGACAAGAGCTACGCGGCGGTAAAGCCCATCCGGGACTTCGATGCCGGCGGTTACCTCTTCCGCACCCGCTGCGCCGCCTGCCACACCATCGGTCGCGGCGACGCCGTGGGGCCGGACCTGCAGGGCGTCACCGAGCGCCGCGAGCGGGCGTGGCTGCACCGCTTCATCAAGACCCCCGACGCCGTGCTGGCGGACAAGGATCCCGTCGCCCTGGAGCTGTTCCGCAAGTACAAGGAGGTGCGCATGCCCAACCTGCGTCTCGGGGACGGCGACGTGGACGCCCTGATCCGCTACATCGAGGCGCAAACCGTCCCCGGCAGGGACAGGAGCGCGCCGAAGGAGGGTTAGGCATGGCCATCCAGGTGCTGCTCACCGACGACCACCCTGCCGTGCGCGAAGGCCTCGCGCTGCTCCTCCAGTCCCATCCGGACATCCGCGTGGTCGGCATGGCCGCGGACGGCGGCGAGGCCGTGGAGCGGACGCTGCAGCACGAGCCCGATGTCGTGGTCATGGACATCACCATGGCGGTGCTCAACGGGATCGAGGCGACCGAGCAGATTCGCGACCGCTGCCCGGGCACGCGGGTCGTCATCCTGTCCGTGCATGCGGACGCCGAACACGTCTTTCGCGCCTTGCGCGCCGGGGCGCTGGGCTACGTGCGCAAGGAGACGGCAGGCAGGGAAATCATCGACGCGGTGCGCGCCGTATACACCGGACAGCGTTATCTCGGGGCGACGATCGCCGACACGGTGGTCGAAGATTATGTCCGCCAGCGGCATGCCGCGAATCCGCTGGAAAGCCTGAGTGCCGCAGAGCGGCAGGTGCTGAGGCTGCTCCTGGAGGGCCACACGAGCGCGGAAGTGGCGGAAATCCTTGCGCTCCCGCCTGACAGCGTGGCTGCCTGCCGCAGCCGCATGATGCAAAAGCTGGGGCTGTGGGATCCCGCCGTCCCGGCGAGGCTCGCCCTCGACGGCGAGCCAAGGTCCCGCGATCGCCTTCTCTGAGGGGCCGAGCTCAGGTCCCCGGCTGCAGCGTCACGGAAAGGGTTTGCTCCTTGCCTTCCCGCAGCACCCCGAGCGTCACGGTGTCTCCCACGCGACGGTCGTCCAGGCGGGCGGCCAGCTTCGCGACGGAATCGACCGGCTTGCCATCCACCGACACGATGATGTCGCCCGGATACAGGCTGCCGTTGCGGTCCCGGCGGATGCCCTTCAGGCCGGCCTGGTCCGCCGCCGAACCGGGGGCCACGCGCAGCACGACGACGCCCTCGACCTCGAGTTCCTCGCGCAAGCGCTCGTTCACGCCCTCGTCGATGTCGATGCCGAGCACCGGACGCACGTACCGGCCATTCTTGATGAGCTGCGGCACGACGCGCATCACCGTATCGACGGGAACGGCGAAGCCGATGCCCGCCGAGGCCCCCGACGGGCTGTAGATCGCGGTGTTGATGCCGATCAGCCGGCCGTTCGAATCCAGCAGCGGCCCGCCCGAATTGCCGGGGTTGATCGCCGCATCGGTCTGGATCAGGTGCTCGATGGTCGTGTCGCCGCCCTCGCCCGGCAGCGAGCGGTCGAGCGCCGAGACGATGCCGGTCGTGAGCGTCCAGTCGAGGCCGAAGGGGTTGCCGATCGCGAACACCTTCTGCCCCACCTTGAGGTCGCCGCTCGTGCCGATCGGCACCGGCGGCGGCCGCTTGAAGCCCACCCCGATGCGCAACACGGCGATGTCGTGCGCCGGGCTCGCGCCCACCAGCGCGGCCTGGTAGTCGCGCCCGTCCGCGAGCTTCACGGTCGCCTGCGAGGCGCCCTGGATCACGTGGAAGTTCGTCACCACGTGACCCGCGTCGTCCCAGATGAAACCCGAACCCGTGCCGCGCGGGACCTGCATCACGTTGCGCGTCCAGGCGTCGCGGACGAGCTGCGCGGTGCTGATGAACACGACCGAATTGCGCGTATGCTCGAACAGTTCGATCGTCGATTTCTCGTCCGCAGCGAGATCGCCGCGCGGCGTGACCGTGCGCTCGGCAACCTGCGTCGGGCTGAACCAGTCCTCGAACGCCGGCAGCATCCGCCACAGCGCCATCAGCGCGGCGAGGGACAGCGTCACGACGAACACGCGCCACAGGAAACGGTCGCGCGGCGGCATGGAAGACGGGTAGCGGCGGTCGGGCGTCACGATCCGGCCGCACCGGCGGGAGATTGCATGGCCGCCCCGGTCAGCAATTGCCCTTCTTCGCCTGTCCCGGCGGGCAGAAACCGCCGCCGCGCGGGCCGCCCGAACCGGCCGGATCGACCACCACCGAACCTGCCGGCGTATACACGGCACATGCGCCGACGAGCGACGCCACTGCGATCAGGGCAAGGAACAGCTTCATGAGTTCTCCATAATTTTCAGCGAACAGATAATCATAGCGCAGCGCCGGCCCGCCTCAGCACCGGACGCGTTGCCGCGGCCTCAGTCGGCTGCACGCGCCGCGAGCGCGCGCGCCGCCACGATACGCTCGGCGCTGTCCGGATGCGAATCGAGGAAGCCGAAGCGCGCCGATTGCCCGGTGCCCGCGAGCTTTTCGAAAAATCGCACCGCTCCTTCCGGGTCGTAGCCCGCACGCCGCATGTAGACGATGCCGGTCTCGTCCGCCGCGCGCTCGTCGTCACGGCTGTACCCCTTCTCGGCGACCGTGGTCGCCATTTCGGCAAGGATGGGCGTCAGCGGAAAGGCCACCGCCGTCAGCAACACGCTCGCGAGCGCCACCATCCCGCCGGTTTCGTTCCGGCGCGAACGCTGCTGCTCGGCGTGTCGCAGGTTCAGGTGCGCGAGTTCGTGCCCGATCAGCGCCGCCCAGGCGGCCTCGTCCGCCCCCAGCAGCTCGACCATCCCGGCGTTGATGCCGACCACACCCCCGTCGCGGATGCGCATCGCAAAGGCGTTGGCGCTGGGGTCGTCGACGAGCAGGTACTGCGGCCGGACGCCGGGCGTGGCCGCCACCACACGCTGCGCGGCCGCCCAGGCAGCGCGCACGGCCGCCCCGTCGAACCAGCGCACGCCACCCGGCACCTGCACGCCGACCCGCCGGCCGTCCAGCGCGCCGAGCTCGGCCAGCGGCCACGCCGCCGCGTGGCCAGCGTGCCGCGGAGCCCCATGCCGATCGCCCCCCTTCTCCTGCGGCGGGTGCCCCGCCGGCACGGGCTGCGTCGCGCAACCGCCCGCCAGCGCCAGCAGCGCTGCGAGTGCACAGCCTCGCCCCAGGGCGGCAATGGTCATCATCGGGAAAGCCGGCACGCTGCAGGGAACATCCTTTCAGCATACAGGCGATCCCGCCAGCCGAACAGCCGCGAAAACCCATGCTTCCGACATGACGCGATGCCGCGGCGCGAGCGCCCGATCGTTCCCGCCGCAGCGCGGTCAAATAAAACGTACCGGACCGGAGCCACTCACGTGCACGCGCAACTCAACCACACCATCGTCTGGTGCCGCGACAAGCGGAAATCGTCAGCCTTCCTCGTCGATCTCCTGGGCCTGGCGCCGCCCGTGCCATTCGGACCGATGCTGGTCGTCCAGCTCGACAACGGCGTGTCCCTCGACTTCTACGACCAGCCCGGCGACATTTCCTCGCAGCATTACGCCTTCCTGATCGGCGAGGACGACTTCGACGCGGCCTTCGCCCGCATCCGCGAGCGGGGGCTGACGTATTGGGCCGATCCGGGCAGGACCCGCCCGGGCGAAAGCTACCGCTTCAACGGCGGCCGCGGGGTCTATTTCGACGATCCCGACGGCCACCTGCTGGAGCTCATGACGCGCCCGTATTTCGACGGCGCGGCGGTCGATCAGTAGGGATACTCGTCGGCCACGCGGCCGCCCAGCACGCCCCCCAGCACCGCCCCGACCGCGGTGGCGGCGACGCGCCCGCTGCCCCGGCCGATCTGGTTGCCGATCACACCGCCGGCGACGGCCCCCACCACCTGGCCCAGCGCACGGTTGCCGTCGTTGCGGCGATAGTCGGTCGGGCGTTCTTCATAGTAGCGGTCGTCGTAGCGACCGTCATAGCCGCGGGCGGAACGCGGTTGCTCGTAGTAGCGCACCTCCGGCTCCTGGTAATAGACGGGGCGATCGCGATACACGATGCGCTCGCGATACTCGACCCGGCGCGGTTCGCGATAGACCACCACCGGCTCCTCATAGACGATCTGGCGCTTGACGATCGGACGGTAGGAGCGCTCGTAGCGAACGCCGCCCTCCTCGTCGCAGTCGTCGTGATAGGCGAACGCATTCGCACTGAACACTGCGGACATCACCAGCGCCGGAATCCAGAACCTTTTCATTTTTCGCTCCTGACGGAATTCTCATGGAGCGGTGTGCCCCATGAGCCCTTAACGTCGGAGCCGAAATAAGGTCACACGGCCGAGTGTTCCGAGTTGTAAGCGTGAAGCGCAAGCGCCCGCTGTCCGCTCGCCGGCAAGCGAAGCCCCTGCCGACGCCAGCCGGCTGACGATCCGCGCTGTCGCGAACCTGACATCCTGTCGCGATTGTCGGGTTTGTATGTTGCGACGCAGCACGCGCAAATCGGAGCCTGACGCGCACACGTCCCGCGTCGGGCACGGGCGGCGCGACATTCGTGACATACGGCACAGAGCTTGCGTCTAGAAAGCCGTCCACTCGCAGCCGACCCGATCGTCCGCCAGGCCCGCGCAGCGCCGCTATTTGCACGATGCATACGGACGGCGGCACGCGGCCCGTCGGAACGGAACATGCCGACGGCGTTCCCGATGTCCATCTTTTCCCGTAGGAGGGGCCGATGAGCAAGACGCCGGTCCGTAACGAGCATCTCCAGCTGGTGACGATCTATGAGATCAGCAAGATCCTGGGCGAGCCCCTGGAGCTGCCGAAGATGCTGCGCAAGATCCTCAACGTCTTCGCGATCTATTTCGAAACGCGCCAGGGCACGATCAGCCTGGTGCACGAATCGGGCGAACTGCACCTCGTCGGTGCAAGCGGGATGTCGGGCGACGAGTTCCGCAAGTGCCGCGAATGCGTCGGCGACGGCCTGCCCGGCCGGATCTTCCACACCGGCATGCCGGTCGTGATCGCGGACATCACGAAGGAGCCCCAGTTCCAGCACTGCCACGGCTGCACCGGCGAACTCGAAAGCCAAGGCCGGCGCGTCGCCTACATCGGCGTGCCGATCAAGACCGGGCGCGAGGTGGTCGGGGTGATGGGCATCGAGCGCGTGATCTTCGATGCTTCGCATCGCTTCGACGAGGACGTGAATCTGCTCAAGATGGTCGCGAACCTGATCGGCCAGGCGGTGCGCCTGCATCGCGAGGCGGGCGTGAGCGAGGCGGCCCCCCAGGGCAGCGATCCGCACGTCGTCGCGGTGCCGCGCCGGCGCGAGCGCTACAGCCTGGAGAACGTCGTCGGCAACTCGTCGTCGATGCAGAAGGTGTTCGCCGAGGTGCACCAGTCGGCGCCGTCGCGCTCGACGATCCTGCTGCGCGGCGAGAGCGGCACCGGCAAGGAGGTCATCGCGCGCTCGATCCACTTCCTGAGCCCGCGCCGCGACGGCCCCTTCATCAAGGTCAATTGCGCGGCGCTGTCCGAGACGCTGCTCGAATCCGAACTCTTCGGCCACGAGAAGGGCGCCTTCACCGGCGCGCAGTTCGAGCGCAAGGGGCGCTTCGAGCTCGCCAACGGCGGCACGCTCTTCCTCGACGAGATCGGCGAGATCTCGCTCGCCTTCCAGGCGAAGCTGCTGCGCGTGCTGCAGGAGCGCGAGTTCGAGCGCGTCGGCGGCAACCGGCCGATCAAGGTCGACGTGCGCCTGATCACCGCGACCAACCGCGACCTCGAGCGCGCGGTCGCGAAAGGCGACTTCCGCTCCGACCTGTACTACCGCATCAACGTCGTCAGCATCTTCATGCCGCCGCTGCGCGAGCGGCGCGAGGACATCCCCTCGCTGGTGCAGCACTTCCTCACGCGCTACAACAGCGACAACGACCGCGAGCTCGACATCTCGCCGGAGGCGATGCACATCCTGAAGAACTGCTACTGGCCCGGCAACGTGCGCGAGCTGGAGAACTGCATCGAGCGCACCGCGACGATGACGCGCGGCGGCGTGATCCGGGAGACCAACATCCCCTGCCACTTCAACCGCTGCCTGACGCAGGTGCTGCATGCGCTGACCACCGGGGACAGCTGCGAACGGCCGGTGCACAGCGCGCTCGGCACGATCCCGGTCCGCAGCGCGCCGCTCGAACGCAAGGAGACGGCGCAGGCGCCGCAGCCCGCGCCGGATCTCTCGGAGCGCGACACGCTGCTGTGGGCGCTGGAGCAGGCGCGCGGCGTGCAGGCGAAGGCGGCGCGCCTGCTGAACCTGTCACCGCGGCAGTTCGGCTACGCCTTGCAGAAGCACGACGTCCGCGTGAAGAAGTTCTGACGCGCCGCCCCACGAGAGGGGCGGTCTTCGACGCGGCGCAGGCTTCCACCTGCGCCGTTTTGTTTGCGCAGGTCCGTAGGGCGGAAAAGCGCAGCGCCTTCCGCCGTATGCCAACGCCCATCGGGTACATGCGGCGGAAGGCGCCTTCGGCTTTTCCGCCCTACTCATCGCCATATTTATTCGCTGCATTGCAACAAACCTCGCCGGCGGCGTTGCGAATGTCCGGATTGTCGCATTCCACACAGGGCACAAAAACATCGTAAGCAGTTGATTTAACGCAACAACAAGCCATGGCACGGTTCTGGCGATAGGTGAATCGGAGGGACAGCGCTCCCGTCACCATTCACCGTGTCAGAGGTCTCCATGGAACCTACCGCCTACGTTGGTGTGCAAGAAATCAAGCCGCTGCAGCAGCTGCTCGACAAGGTCGCGGAACACAAGGGCTGCGGCACCTCCGGCGGCAGCGGCAAGTCGAGCTGCGGCTCCTCGGCCGGGCCCGCGGACATGTCGCCGGAAGTGTGGGAGAAGGTGAAGAACCATCCCTGCTACAGCGAGGAAGCCCACCATCACTACGCCCGCATGCACGTCGCGGTGGCGCCCGCGTGCAACATCCAGTGCAACTACTGCAACCGCAAGTACGACTGTGCGAACGAGTCGCGCCCCGGCGTCGTGAGCGAAAAGCTCACACCCGAGCAGGCGTCGAAGAAGGTGCTCGCGGTCGCGTCGGCGATCCCGCAGATGACGGTGCTGGGCATCGCGGGCCCCGGCGACCCCCTCGCGAACCCGGAGAAGACTTTCAAGACCTTCGAGTTGATCTCGAAGACCGCGCCGGACATCAAGCTGTGCCTGTCGACCAACGGCCTGACGCTGCCCGACCACGTCGAGACGATCAAGTCGTTCAACGTCGACCACGTGACGATCACGATCAACATGGTCGATCCCGAGGTGGGCCAGCACATCTACCCGTGGATCTACTACCGGAACAAGCGCTGGAAGGGCATCGACGCGGCGCGCATCCTCAGCGAGCGGCAACTGCTGGGGCTGGAGATGCTGACCGAGGCCGGCATCCTGTGCAAGGTCAATTCGGTGATGATCCCCGGCATCAACGACCAGCACCTGGTCGAGGTGAACCGCGCGGTGAAGTCGCGCGGCGCCTTCCTGCACAACATCATGCCGCTGATCTCGGCGCCCGAGCACGGCACCGTGTTCGGCCTCAACGGCCAGCGCGGCCCCTCGGCGCAGGAGCTGAAGGCGCTGCAGGACGCCTGCGAAGGCGAGATGAACATGATGCGCCACTGCCGCCAGTGCCGCGCCGACGCCGTCGGCCTGCTCGGCGAGGACCGCAGCGCCGAGTTCACGACCGAGAAGATCGACGCGATGGCGGTCGAGTACGACGCGACGACGCGCCAGGCTTACCAGGAGCTCGTCGAGGAGCAGCGCCAGGCGAAGGTCGCGGCGAAACAGGCGGAGCTCGCCGGGCTCGCCGGCGCGGAGAGCGACATCAAGCTGCTGATCGCGGTCGCGACCAAGGGCGAAGGCAAGGTGAACGAGCACTTCGGCCACGCGAGCGAGTTCCAGGTGTACGAGCTGTCGACCGCCGGCGCCAAGTTCGTCGGCCACCGCCGCGTCGATCTCTACTGCCAGGGCGGCTACGGCGAGGAGGACACGCTGCCGACGGTGATCCGCGCGATCAACGACTGCCACGCGGTCTTCGTCGCGAAGATCGGCGGCTGCCCGCGCGACGAGCTGAAGGCCGCGGGCATCGAGCCGGTGGATCGCTACGCCTACGAGTTCATCGAGCAGTCGGCGATCGCGTACTTCCGCGACTACCTCGCGCAGGTCGCCTCCGGCGAGATCGTCCATCAGCCCCGCGGCGACGCCGACATCCGCCAGGGCGCCTACATCGCCGCCGCGTGAGCCGCGCGGCGCATCCCACCGAGAAATCATCAGGAGAAAATCATGGCCTACAAGATCGTTTCCTCCCAATGCACGGGCTGTTCGGCCTGTGAGCCGGAGTGCCCCAACGTCGCGATCCGCGAGAAAAACGGCACCTTCGTCATCGATCCGGCGAAGTGCACCGAATGCCTCGGCCACTTCGACGAACCGCAGTGCGTCGCCGTCTGTCCGGTCGACGACACCTGCGTGATCGACAAGTCCTACCCCCGTTACCAGGCGGCCTGAGGAGAGCGACATGAACATCACGATCACGCCGGCCGCGGAGAAATTCATGCGCCGCATGGTGCGCTTCGGCGGCGGCGGGCCGGACGCCGGCTTCCGCCTGCAGGTGAGCGCCGGCGGCTGTTCGGGCTACGCCTCCGAGTTCGACGTCGCGGCGCCGCGCAGCGGCGACGCGACGCTGGACTGGAACGGCCTCAAGCTGATCCTGCCGGCCGAATCGCGCCTGCTGCTCGAAGGCGTGACGATCGATTTCGCCGACACGCCGACGAGCTCGGGCCTGACCTTCATCAACCCCAACGCGGCGAGCTGCGGCTGCAGCACCAGCGCGCCGGCCGGCCCGGCGGGGGTGACGACGGTGAGCATCGACTCGATCCGCCGCAAGGCCTGAAGGCGCGATCATGGCCCCCGCCCCCGACACCCCCTCCGACGGCATCCCGGCCGTGGACTGGCAGGGGCGGGCGCTCGACTGCACCGCCTGCCCGCAGCACGCGCTGCAGCAAGCGGGCCGCTGCCGGCTCGGCCAGGCCTGCGTCGCCGACCGCTACGCGAAGCGCATCGACCGCTTCTTCGCGTGGAACCCCGGCGTCGCCGACCAGTGCCTCGATCATCCCTACTTCGAGGTGCGCGCGGTCGCGGCGAAGCACGCCGACGTGTTCCGCCTGCCGGCGCTGATCGGCGACCCGGACGAGACGGTGCGCTGGAGCGTCGCGCAGCGCCTGCCGCAGGGCTTCCTGATGCGGCTGCGCGACGACCCCGACCGCGAGGTGCGCATCCGCGTCGCGGCGCGGCTCGACGCCTCCGAATTGAAGACGATGATCGACGACCCGGACTACTACGTCCGCAGCATCGTCGCGCGCCGCCTGCCGGTCGGCCTGCTGCCGCGCCTCGCGCATGACGCCGACCGCGAGGTGCGTGCCGCGGTCGCGCGGCGCAGCGACATCGCCGGCCTGCGCGCGATGGCGCATGACGCCGACGCGGCGGTGCGCCTCATCGTCGCGCAGCGCCTGCCGTCCGCCCAGCTGCCCTTGCTGATCGACGACGCCGACTGGCGCATCCGCTACGAAGTCGCGCAACGCATCGACCCCGCCCGGCTCGGCCCGCTGCTCGACGACGAGGACGCCGCGGTGCGCGAGGCCGCGCGCGGGCGCGCCGGGAACCGCGTCGCCTGAACCCGACTACAGGAGCCCACCATGAAGATCAACCGTGACGGCGACATCGTGGAGCTGAACAGCCCGCCGCGCTTCGGCTACGGCGAGAAGGTCATGAGCACGAAGACCGTGCGCAACGACGGCACCTTTCCGGGCCGCGAGATCGGCGACATCCTCGTGAAGAAGGGCGACATCGGCTACGTCAGCAGCATCGGCACCTTCCTGCAGCAGTTCTACATCTACGGCGTCGAGTTAGTCGACCACGGCTACCGCGTCGGCATGAAGGGGCGCGAGCTCGTGTCGCTCGACGCGGCCGACGAGGAGGACGAGGACGACTCCGGCGACGCGCTCGCCGCCACCCCGCTCACCCTCACTTCGGGAGCCACATCATGATCGATCCGAGATTGCCGAAATTCGACTGGGGCATGCGCGTCGTCGCGCTCGCCGACCTGCTCAACGACGGCTCCTATCCCGAACGCGCCGCCGACGCGCTGCTCGCGGGCGCCGGCACCGTCGGCGAAGTCGTGCAGGTCGGCCGCCACACCGAGAGCGACACGCCGGTGTACCTCGTCGAGTTCCCCGACGGCAGCGTCATCGGCTGCCTCGAGGAAGAAATCGCGCGGGCGCCGTGATCATGAGAGCCCGCGCCATGAAGGAATCCGCCCCCGCCCCGGCCGCGGCCGCCACGCCCGCCGACGCACCGCGCCCCGGTTTGCGCACCCATCCCAACGAGCTCGACCAGCGGCGCATCGCGCGGCTGCTCGAAAAGCGCATGCGCTACCGCTACGTGTCGCCGCGCGTCGAAGCCTGCGACGACGGCTACCGCGTCGTCAGCCCCTGCTGCTCGCGCAACGTCGATCAGGCGGGCGGCGACATCGACATCGCGCGGCTCGCCTGGGACGCCGACAGCGGCGCGTGGCGGCTGTACTCGAAGGACCACGCGCGCGGCGAATGGCTGTTCTACGACAGTGGCCGCCAGATCGACGCCGTGCTGATGGCGCTGCTGGTCGACGCCTACCGCGTCTTCTGGCCCTGATGCCCACCCCCGGCACAATCGCCATGGACGCGCGGATCTACCTCGACCACAACGCCACGACCCGGCCCGCGCCGGAAGTCGTCGCCGCGATGGCGGACTGCCTCGCGCATTGCTGGGGCAACCCGTCGAGCGCGCATCGACTCGGCGCCGCGGCCAAGGAGCGACTCAAGCTCGCGCGCGCCCAGGTCGCAGCGCTGCTCGGCGCCGCCGCGGCGCGCATCGTGTTCACGGCGAGCGCGACCGAGGCCAACCACATGGCGATCCTCGGCGCGCTCGCGGCGCGTCCGGACAAGCGCCACGTCGTCACGAGCGCGGTCGAGCATCCCGCCTCGCGCCTGCTCTTCCGCCACCTCGAGAGCCGCGGCGTGCGCGTCACGACATTGGGCGTCGACACGGCCGGGCGGCTCGACCTCGCGGCGCTCGATGCCGCGATCGGCGACGACACCGCGCTCCTGAGCCTGATGTGGGCGAACAACGAGACCGGCGTGCTGTTCCCGGTCGCGGAGATCGCCGCGATCGCCCGGCGCCGCGGCGTCGCCTTCCACTGCGACGCGGTGCAGGCGGCCGGGCGCGTGCCGATCGACCTCGCGCAGCTGCCGGTCGACCTGCTGACGCTGTCCGCGCACAAGTTCCACGGCCCGAAAGGCATCGGCGCGCTCTGCGTGCGCAAGGACCTCGCACTGCCGCCGCTCGTCTTCGGCCACCAGGAACGCGGCCGGCGCGGCGGCACCGAGAACCTCCCCGCGATCGTCGGCTTCGGCATCGCCGCGCAGCTCGCGGCGCGCGCGGCGACGGAGGACGGGCCGCGCATCGCCGCGCTGCGCGACCGCCTCGAATCCGGCCTGCGGCAGCGCCTGCCGCATACGCACATCCACGGCGCCGCCGCCGGGCGCCTGCCGAACACCTCGAACCTGCGCTTCGGCACGATCGACGCCGAGATCGTGCTCGACCGCCTCGACCGCGCCGGCGTCTGCGCTTCCAGCGGCTCCGCGTGCGCCGCCGGCGGCACCGAGCCCTCGCCGGTGCTGCTCGCCATGGGGCAGACCCGCGCGGAAGCGCTCGCCGCGCTGCGCTTCTCGCTCGGGCGCGACACCAGCGCCGCCGACATCGACCGCGTGCTCGCGCTGCTGCCCGACATCGTCCGCCCCTTGTCGGGAGCCGCGGCATGAATCCGACCCACCGAAACCTGGAGCCCGCAGCATGAAAGTCATGATCCGCAAGGACGCCGCCGGCGCCCTGTCGGCCTACGTGCCGAAGAAGGACCTCGAAGAGCCGATCGTCGCGATGGAGAAGGAAAGCCTGTGGGGCGGCAGGATCACGCTCGCCAACGGCTGGCAGCTCGAGCTGCCGGACCTCGCCGCGGATACGCGGCTGCCGATCACCGTCGAAGCGCGCCGGCTGGGAGACTGAAATGACCGTATCCGACCAACAACTCTCCGACGTCTGCACGCTGCTGCAGCGCACCGGCCCCGCCGAGAACCCGCTGCCGGGGCTGCGCGCGGCCTTCCCCGGCATGGTGTTCACGCGCTGCGACGCCTCCGACATGGACGGCGAGACGCCCGCGATGCACGCCGGCGGCTACGACCTCTATCTCGTCGACAACGCCGACCACTGTTGGCGCATCACGGCCGACCCGCAGCGGGCGGGCGGCGTCGTGCTGGCCGCGCACAAGGATTAGCCGACAAGGAAATCCCGTTCGGGCCGAGCCTGTCGCAGCCCCGCCAGTGCCCTTCGACAGGCTCAGGGCGAACGGAAGAACCCGATTGCCGCGTTGATAGCCACCGGAGCCCCTTCATGAACGACAACTGGATCCCCCTCAGCGACCCGGACATGAGCCGCGCCGAGATCGACGCGGTCACCGCCGTGCTCGGCTCGCCGCGCCTGTCCGCCGGCCCGCGCGTCGAGGCCTTCGAGGACGAGTTCGCCGACTACGTCGGGCGCCGCTACGGCATCGCGGTCGCGAGCGGCACCCTCGGGCTGATGCTCGGCCTGCGCGCGCTGGGGCTGGGCCCCGGCGACGAGGTCATCGCCCCCGCCTACGGCTGGCACCAGGTCGCGCACGCGATCGCGATCGCCGGCGCGACGCCGGTGTTCGCCGAGATCGACTACTGGTCCGGCTGCCTCGCCCCCGACAAGGTCGCGCAGAAGATCGGCCCGAAGACCCGCGCGATCCTCGCCGGCAACAGCAACGGCCACCCCGCCGCATGGAACGAGCTCCGCCAGCTCGCGACCGCCCACGGCCTGAAGCTCGTCGAGGATTCCACCGAGGCGATCGGCTCGCGCTACCAGGGCCGGCTCGTCGGCGGCTTCGGCGACTTCGCGCTGTTCGACTTCTCGCAGCCCTCGGCGCTGTGCTGCGGCGAAGGCGGCATGATCGTCACCGACGACCCCGAGCTCGCGAGCGAGCTGCGCTACCACCGCAGCCGCGCGCTCGACGAGCGCTTCTCGATCTCGATCGCCGGCCGCGTGCCCACCCAGGCCGGCATCAGCGAGCTCACCGCGGCGCTGGGCCTCGCGCAGCTCGAGCGCATCGACGAGATCCTCGCGCGGCGCAAGAAGGTCGAGAGCCACTACCTCGGCCACATCCAGTCCTTCGAAGGCATCAAGCCGCCCTACCTCGCGCCCGAGATCGACGAGGTCCACTGGATGCTGTTCCTCGTGCATCTCGGCACGCGCTTCACGCAGAGCGCGCGCAACCAGATCGTCGACGATCTCGCGACCGAATCGATCGAGGCCGCCGCCTTCTGCAACCCGCTGCACCAGCAGTACCACTACACGACGCTCGGCTACCGGCGCGGCGACCTGAAGGTCACCGAGAAGATCGCCGACCGCGCGCTGGCGCTGCCCTTCCACGCCCATCTCGACGAAGACCAGGTTGCCTTCATCGTGCAGACCGCGAAGGACTCGTCGGTCAACGTCGGCGCCGGCGCGGCGATCTATTGACCTACCCCCTCGGAGACCGGAAATGACTGCAAACGCCCCAGTGCTCGACGACCTCGGCGCCGCCCTCGCCGCCGGCACGCTGATCCCCTACCTCGGCCCCGGCATGCTCGATCTCGTGCCCCTCAGGTCTGTGCCCACCGCGCCCGTGCCCGCCTCGCCCGAGCAGCTCGTCGCCAGGCTCACCGCGAAGACCGCCGTGCCGCACAAGATCCGCGGCAGGCTCACCGCGGCCGCGCAGTACATCGAGAACTTCAAGCACCGCAAGAGCCTCGTCGCGCTGATGAACGAGGCCTACGCGCCGGGCGCCACGCCGTCCGCGCTGCACCGCCGGCTCGCGGCGCTGCCGCTGCCGCTCGTCGTCGATGCCTGGTACGACGACGCGATGCAGAAGGCGCTCGCGCCGCGCACCGACTGGGGCCAGGTGCAGGGCCTCGCGCAGTCCGAGCACTTCGGCAGCTGGTTCGGCTTCTACGGCGCCGACGGCGCGGTGACGCCCGACGAAGTCGCCTCCGGCTGGACGACGCTGCTGTACAAGCCGCTCGGCGGCGTCGCCCCGGCCGCGAACTACCTCGTGTCCGACTCCGACTACGTCGAGGTGCTGACCGAGATCGACATCCAGACCCCGATCCCGCCCGCAGTGCAGGACATCCGCGCCGGCCGCCACTTCCTCTTCCTCGGCTGCCGCTTCAACGACCAGCTGCAGAGGAGCTTCGCGCGCCAGATCATGAAGCGCTCGTCCGACCGCCACTGGGCGGTGCTGCCCGGCGAGCCGACGCGCAACGAGCTGCGCTTCCTGGCCGAGCAGAACATCGCGCGCATCGACCTGCCGCTCGCGGAGTTCGCGGCGCGGTTCGAGACGATTGCGCAGACGGCGGCCGCCTGAACACGCCAGCCTCCCCCCGCCGCGAATCCTTCCCGACCCAGGAGCGCACACCATGCACCCTGCAGCAGACTGGAATCCGCAAGCCCTGGGGCTGATCCCCACGGTGATCGAACAGAGCGGCCGCGGCGAGCGCGCCTACGACATCTACTCGCGGCTCCTGCGCGAGCGCGTCGTCTTCCTCGTCGGGCCGGTGAACGACGCGACCGCCAACCTCGTCGTCGCGCAGCTCCTGTTCCTCGAGTCCGAGAACCCGGACAAGGACATCTTCTTCTACATCAACTCGCCGGGCGGCTCGATCACGGCGGGACTCGCGATCTACGACACGATGCAGTTCATCAAGCCCGACGTGTCGACGCTGTGCGTCGGCCAGGCCGCGTCGATGGGTGCCTTCCTGCTCGCCGCGGGCGCGGCCGGCAAGCGCTGCGCGCTGCCCAACTCGCGCATCATGATCCACCAGCCGCTCGGCGGCTTCCAGGGCCAGGCCTCCGACATCGCGATCCACGCGCAGGAGATCCTGTACCTGCGCGAGCGGCTCAACGCGATGCTCGCGCGTCACACCGGCCAGCCGGTCGAGCGGATCGGGAAGGACACCGACCGCGACAACTTTCTATCCGCCGAAGCGGCCGTCGCCTACGGGCTCGTGGACGAAGTCCTCAGCCACCGCGACACGCCCGCCGCGAAGACCGCCTGACAGGAGGACCACGCCATGTCCGAGACGAAATCCCCGACCGGCATCCCGGTCCACTGCTCCTTCTGCGGCAAGGGCACGCACGAGGTCGGGCGCCTCGTCGCCGGTCCGTCGGTGTTCATCTGCGACGAGTGCATCGAGCTGTGCAACGACATCGTGCGCGAACAGGCCGGCATCGCGGCGGCGCTCGCGGCCGACGACGCGCCGCTGCCGCGCCCGGCGCAGATCCACGCGATTCTCGACCAGTACGTGATCGGCCAGGAGCGCGCCAAGCGCATCCTCGCGGTCGCGGTGTACAACCACTACAAGCGCCTGCGCCACGCCGCCGATGCCGGGGACAGGGACGCCGTCGAGCTCGCGAAGAGCAACATCCTGCTCGTCGGCCCCACCGGCTCGGGCAAGACGCTGCTCGCGCAGACGCTGGCGCGCCTGCTCGACGTGCCCTTCGTGATGGCCGATGCGACGACGCTGACCGAAGCCGGCTACGTCGGCGAGGACGTCGAGAACATCATCCAGAAGCTGCTGCAGAAGTGCGACTACGACGTCGCCAGGGCGCAGCGCGGCATCGTCTACATCGACGAGATCGACAAGATCGCGCGCAAGTCCGACAACCCCTCGATCACCCGCGACGTCTCGGGCGAAGGCGTGCAGCAGGCGCTCCTGAAGCTCATCGAAGGCACCGTCGCCGCCGTGCCGCCGCAGGGCGGGCGCAAGCACCCGGGGCAGGACTACATCCAGGTCGACACCGGCAACATCCTCTTCATCTGCGGCGGCGCCTTCGACGGGCTGGAGCGCGTGATCCGCCGGCGCCGCGAGAAGGGCGGCATCGGCTTCGGCGCGGCGCTGAAGGATACCGCCGACGCGCGCATGCGCGGAGAGCTGCTGGCCGGCGTCGAGCCGGCCGACCTGATCCGCTTCGGCCTGATCCCGGAGTTCGTCGGGCGCCTGCCGGTCGTCGCGACGCTCGCCGAGCTCGACGAGGCGGCGCTGGTGCAGATCCTCGTCGAACCGAAGAACGCGCTGGTGAAGCAGTACCGCAAGCTCCTCGCGATGGAAGGCGTCGAGCTCGACATCACCGCCGATGCGCTCGCGGCCACCGCGCGCAAGGCGCTCGAACGCGGCACCGGCGCGCGCGGCCTGCGCTCGATCCTCGAAGCGGCGCTGCTCGACACGATGTATTCGCTGCCCGGCCGCAGCGACGTCAAGCGCGTCGAGATCGACGCCGCGGCCATCGAGACCGGGGCGGCGCCGAAGCTGATCGCGGCCGATCGCGACCGCGCCGAATCGGGGCTGGTCGCCGCCTGAGCGCCCGCGCTCAGTGGCGGACGATCGAATCCGCCACTTTCGCGAAGGCCGCCAGCAGCTGCGCGCGCAGCTCGGCGTCGGGCACCTGTTCCTCGAGCGTGCGCGTCATGCACAGCATCCACGCGTCGCGCGCGGCGCGGTCGATGCCGAAACCGGCGTGCGCGCGCCCCAGGCGCGGCGGGCCGTGGCGCTCGGCGTACAGCGGCGGCCCGCCCAGCCAGCCGGACAGGAACATGAACAGCTTTTCCTTCGCGTGCCTCAGGTCCTGCGGGTGCATCGCGCGGATCGCCGCCGCTTCGGGCAGCTCGCACATCAGCGCGTAGAAGCGCTCGACCAGCCGGCGCACGGCGGCCTCGCCACCGAGCCTGGCGTAGTGCGGGTTCGCGTGCGCGACGATTTTCGGAAAAGGGGGGTGCATCGGGACTTCCTCAACGGACGACGAGGGGGATGCCGAGCGGCGTGCGCCGCCCGAGCTGGGCGTCCACTTTACGCCTTACCGTCGCCAGCTCCAGCGGCCGCGTGAGCAGGCCGTCGGCACCGAAGCCGCGCAGCGTCGCGAGCTCGGGCGCGCTGCCGGCGTCGCACACGAGCACGATCTTCACGCCGGCGAGATGCGCCCTGATGCGCGCGATCAGCGCCGCCTCCCCGCCGCGGCACAGGCCGTGCCCGAGCAGGATCAGCTGCGGCGGCCAGGCGCTCGCCTTGTCGAGGGCCGCGTCCAGTTCCCCGAACACATGGGTCTCGTTCTCGTCGGCGAGCATGAACTGCAGCGCGATGCCGCTGACCTCATCGTCGTCGATGACGAAGATGCGCTTGTTCTCCACTGCCCTGCCGGATTCCACACCGATCTGCATGATTGCGCTCCCGCGTGTTGGTCTGCACGACTTCAAGCAAGGCGCATTCCGGCCGCCGGGGCGGTGAAGCGGTCGCCCCCGATGCCAGCGCCGGCGCGCCGCAACGGCTCGCGACGCCCTCCCCTGCGCCGGACGCGGCTCGTCGTTCCGCACACCGGTCTGTGGCCTTTGTCCGGTTTGTAAATCGCGCGAGCGGCGCCGCACGCAACCCCGTGATCCGCGATTTCTCATTACATCTCAACAAGTTATGAAAATTTTCCCGCACTGGCACAAGGGTTGCTGAAGAGGCTTGCACCGTGATGTCTCGCCGAACGCGCAACTGAGACGAAGACCTATAAGAGTTTCGGAGCGGCCAATACCGGATGCATGCAACGGTAAACGCTGAGCACCTCGACAAACTGCATTTTTCGATTCAAGGAGATTGAAATGTCTGACCTCAGGCAAATCGCTTTTTACGGCAAGGGCGGTATCGGCAAGTCCACGACCTCCCAGAACACCCTCGCGGCGCTCGCCGAGATGGGGCAGAAGATCCTCATCGTCGGCTGCGACCCCAAGGCCGACTCGACCCGCCTGATCCTGCACGCCAAGGCCCAGGACACCGTCCTGTCGCTGGCGGCCGACGCGGGCTCGGTCGAGGACCTCGAGATCGAGGACGTGCTGAAGGTCGGCTACCGCGGCATCCGCTGCGTCGAGTCCGGCGGCCCGGAACCCGGCGTCGGCTGCGCCGGCCGCGGCGTGATCACCTCGATCAACTTCCTCGAGGAGAACGGCGCCTACGACGGCGTGGATTACGTCTCCTACGACGTGCTGGGTGACGTCGTGTGCGGCGGCTTCGCGATGCCGATCCGCGAGAACAAGGCGCAGGAGATCTACATCGTGATGTCGGGCGAGATGATGGCGATGTATGCCGCCAACAACATCTCGAAGGGCATCCTGAAGTACGCCAACGCCGGTGGCGTGCGCCTCGGCGGCCTCGTCTGCAACGAGCGCCAGACCGACAAGGAGTACGAGCTCGCCGACGCGCTGGCGAAGAAGCTCGGCACCTCGCTGATCCACTTCATCCCGCGCGACAACGTCGTGCAGCACGCCGAGCTGCGCCGCATGACGGTCCTCGAGTACGACCCCGAGTCCAAGCAGGCCGGCGAGTACCGCCAACTGGCGCAGAAGATCCACGCCAACAAGGGCAAGGGCACGATCCCGACGCCGATCACGATGGACGAGCTGGAAGACCTGCTGCTCGAGTTCGGGATCATGAAGCAGGAAGACACGTCGCTGATCGGCAAGAGCGCAGCCGATCTGGCGGCCTAAGCGCCGGCGCGTGCGTCCGGCCGCCTCCCCGGGCCGGACGCGCCGCGGAGACCTCCGCCGAAAGTGTGGCGCGGCCAGGGTGGCCGATCGCCCGCCCCGCCGGTCCGCGCTTTGCGCAGAGCTCTCGCAGGCCGGGAGCTGCCGGATTGACGCGCAGTTTCGATGATTTGAACCGTGAATGGAGAGAGCGCCATGAGCCTCACCGTTGAAGAAACCAAAGCCCGCAACACCGAACTGATCTCCGAGGTCCTCAAGGCCTATCCCGAGAAGACCGCCAAGAAGCGCGCCAAGCACCTCGCGGTGCATGAGGAAGGCAAGCCCGACTGCAACGTCAAGTCGAACATCAAGTCGCTGCCCGGCGTAATGACGATCCGTGGCTGCGCCTACGCCGGCTCGAAGGGCGTCGTGTGGGGCCCGATCAAGGACATGGTGCATATCTCGCACGGCCCGGTCGGCTGCGGCCAGTACTCGTGGGCCGCGCGCCGCAACTACTACATCGGCACGACCGGCGTCGATACCTTCGTGACGATGCAGTTCACCTCCGACTTCCAGGAGAAGGACATCGTCTTCGGCGGCGACAAGAAGCTCGAGAAGATCATGGACGAGATCCAGGAGCTCTTCCCGCTCAACAAGGGCATCACCGTGCAGTCCGAGTGCCCGATCGGCCTGATCGGCGACGACATCGAGGCGGTGTCGAAGAAGAAGTCGAAGGAATACGGCGGCAAGACCATCGTGCCGGTGCGCTGCGAGGGCTTCCGCGGCGTGTCGCAGTCGCTCGGCCACCACATCGCCAACGACGCGGTGCGCGACTTCGTCTTCGACAAGACCGACCCGGACAAGAACGCCTTCGAGCCCAGCCCCTACGATGTCGCGATCATCGGCGACTACAACATCGGCGGCGACGCGTGGAGCTCGCGCATCCTGCTCGAGGAGATGGGCCTGCGCGTGATCGCGCAGTGGTCGGGCGACGGCACGCTGGCCGAGCTGGAGAACACACCCAAGGCCAAGCTCAACGTGCTGCACTGCTACCGCTCGATGAACTACATCTCGCGCCACATGGAAGAGAAGTACGGCGTGCCCTGGGTCGAGTACAACTTCTTCGGGCCGTCGAAGATCGAGGCCAGCCTGCGCGAGATCGCCAGCCACTTCGACGACAGGATCAAGGAGAACACCGAAAAGGTGATCGCCAAGTACCGCGCGCTGACCGAGGCGGTGATCGCCAAGTACAAGCCGCGCCTCGAAGGCAAGACGGTGATGCTCTTCGTCGGGGGGCTCCGCCCGCGCCACGTGATCGGCGCCTACGAGGACCTCGGCATGAACGTCGTCGGCACCGGCTACGAGTTCGGCCACAACGACGACTACCAGCGCACGACGCACTACGTGAAGGACGGCACGCTGATCTACGACGACGTCACCGGCTTCGAGTTCGAGCAGTTCGTCGACAAGATCAAGCCCGACCTGGTCGGCTCCGGCATCAAGGAAAAGTACGTCTTCCAGAAGATGGGCGTGCCCTTCCGCCAGATGCACTCGTGGGACTACTCCGGCCCCTACCACGGCTACGACGGCTTCGCGATCTTCGCGCGCGACATGGACATGGCCATCAACAGCCCGGTGTGGGATCTGGCCAAAGACCCGTTCGCAGCCTGATCCCGACCTGACCTTCACGACCCTAACGGAGAATCCAAATGCCGCAAAACGCTGAAAAGGTCATCGACCACGAGATGCTGTTCCGCCAGCCCGAATACACCGCGCTGTTCGAGAACAAGAAAGCCAACTTCGAGTTCGGCCACCCCGCCGACAAGGTCGCCGAGATCCGCGACTGGACCAAGTCCTGGGACTACCGCGAGAAGAACTTCAAGCGCGAGGCGCTGACGGTGAACCCCGCGAAGGCCTGCCAGCCGCTCGGCGCGGTCTTCGTCGCCAACGGCTTCGCCAAGACGCTGTCCTTCGTGCATGGCTCGCAGGGCTGTGTCGCCTACTACCGCTCGCACTTCTCGCGCCACTTCAAGGAGCCGACGTCCTGCGTCTCCTCGTCGATGACCGAGGACGCGGCGGTGTTCGGCGGCCTCAACAACATGGTCGATGGCCTCGCCAATACGCTGAGCCTGTACAAGCCGGAGATGATCGCCGTCTCCACCACCTGCATGGCCGAAGTGATCGGTGACGACCTCGACGCCTTCATCAAGACCGCCAAGCAGAAAGGCAGCGTGCCGGCCGACTACGACGTGCCCTTCGCCCATACGCCCGCCTTCGTCGGCAGCCACGTCACCGGCTACGACAACGCGCTCAAGGGCATCCTGCAGCACTTCTGGGACGGCAAGGCCGGCACCGCGCCGAAGCTCGAGCGCGTGCCGAACGAGACGGTGAACTTCATCGGTGGCTTCGACGGCTACGTCGTCGGCAACATGAAGGAGATGAAGCGCCTGTTCTCGATGATGGGCGTCGAGACGACCTTCCTGTGCGATCCGTCCGACGCCTGGGATACCCCCACCGACGGCGAATTCCGCATGTACGACGGCGGCACGACCAAGGAAGAGGCGGCAGCCGCGCTCAACGCCAGGGCGACCTTCATCTACCAGGAGTACAGCGCCGAGAAGACCGCCAAGTACATCGCCGACAAGGGCCAGGAAGTCGTCGCGCTGAACTCGCCGATCGGCGTCACCGGCACCGACACCTTCCTCAAGGAGCTGTCGCGCATCACCGGCAAGCCGGTGCCGGAAGCGCTGAAGAAGGAGCGCGGGCGGCTCGTCGATGCGATCACCGACTCGCAGGCCCACCTGCACGGCAAGAAGTTCGCGCTCTACGGCGACCCGGACCTGATGCTGGGCCTCACGCAGTTCCTGCTGGACCTCGGCTGCGAGCCGACCCACGTGCTGTCGACCAACGGCGACGACAAGTGGGCCGCGAAGGTGCAGGCGCTCTTCGACGCCTCGCCGGTCGGCCGCGACTGCCACGTCTATCCCAAGCGCGACCTGTGGCACATGCGCTCGCTGCTCAACACCGAGCCGGTGGACTTCCTGATCGGCAACACCTACGGCAAGTACCTCGAGCGCGACACCGGCACGCCGCTGATCCGCATCGGCTTCCCCATCTTCGACCGCCACCACTACCACCGGCTGCCGATCTGGGGCTACCAGGGCGGGCTGCACGTGCTGATGTCCATCCTCGACGAGTACTTCGAGGCGCTGGATGCCAACACCAACATCCCGTCGAAGACCGACTACAGCTTCGACATCATCCGGTAAGGCGTCCGCGGACGCGCCGGGCGGGCGGCTTCGATCCGCCCGGCGCCTTCAGAACAGGCAGTACCCGTCGCACGGAGGCACGACATGAGCGCCCTGCTCAACCAGAAGATCCAGGCGGTTTTCGACGAACCCGGTTGCGACAAGAACCAGGGCAAATCGGAGAAGGAACGCAAGAAGGGCTGTACCAAGCAGCTCGCGCCCGGCGCCGCGGCCGGCGGCTGTGCCTTCGACGGCGCGAAGATCGCGCTGCAGCCGATCGTCGACGTCGCCCACCTCGTGCATGGCCCGATCGCCTGCGAAGGCAACTCGTGGGACAACCGCCACGCGCTGTCCTCGGGCCCGACGACCTACCGTACCGGCTTCACGACCGACATCAACGAGATGGACGTCATCTACGGCGGCGAGAAGCGTCTGTACAAGGCGATCAAGGAGATCATCGACAAGCAGGATCCGCCCGCGGTCTTCGTGTACCAGACCTGCGTCACCGCGCTGATCGGCGACGACATCGAGGCCGTGTGCAAGGCCGCGACCGCCAAGTTCGGCAAGCCGGTGATCCCGGTCAATGCCCCCGGCTTCGCCGGCGTGAAGAACCTCGGCAACAAGCTCGGCGCCGAGGCGCTGCTCGACTACGTGATCGGCACCGAAGAGCCCGACTACACCACCCCCTACGACATCAACATCATCGGCGAGTACAACCTGTCGGGCGAGCTGTGGCAGGTGAAGCCGCTGCTCGACGCGATGGGCGTGCGCGTGCTGTCGTGCATCAGCGGCGACGCGCGCTACAGGGAAGTCGCGTACTCGCACCGCGCCAAGGCCGCGATGATGGTGTGCTCGAAGGCGATGATCAACGTCGCGCGCAAGATGGAAGAGCGCTATGCCATCCCCTACTTCGAGGGCTCCTTCTACGGCATCGGCGACATCTCCGACTCGCTGCGCGAGATCGCGCGCCTGCTGATCCGGCGGGGCGCGCCCGAGGACCTGATGGCGCGCACCGAAGCGCTGATCGCCGCCGAGGAAGCCCGCGCGTGGGCGCGGCTCGAACCGTACAAGGCGCGCCTCGCGGGCAAGCGCGTGCTGCTGATCACCGGCGGCGTGAAGTCCTGGTCGGTCGTCGCGGCGCTGCAGGAAGTCGGCATCGAGATCGTCGGCACCAGCGTCAAGAAATCGACCCGGGAAGACAAGGAAAAGATCAAGGAGATCATGGGTGACGAGGCGCACATGATCGACGACATGAGCCCGCGCGAGATGTACGCGATGCTCAAGGAAGCGCGCGCCGACATCATGCTCTCGGGCGGGCGTTCGCAGTTCGTCGCGCTGAAGGCCAAGATGCCCTGGCTCGACATCAACCAGGAACGCCACCACGCCTACGCCGGCTACGAAGGCATGGTCAAGCTCGTCGAGGAGATCGACAAGACGCTCTACAACCCGGTGTGGGAGCAGGTGCGCAAGGCTGCCCCCTGGGAGCTGGACGAAGCCGCGGCAGTGGAGGTGGCCCATGGCTAAGGTCACCGTTCCCAAGAAAGCCTGCGCGGTCAATCCGCTCAAGATGAGCCAGCCGCTCGGCGCGAGCTACGCCTTCCTCGGCATGAACCGCTGCATGCCCGTGATGCACGGCTCGCAGGGCTGCACCTCGTTCGGCCTCGTGCTGCTGGTGCGCCACTTCCGCGAGGCGATCCCGCTGCAGACGACCGCGATGAACGAGGCCACGACGATCATGGGCGGGATGGAGAACATCGAGAAGGCCATCCTCAACATCCGCACCCGCGCCAAGCCCGACCTGATCGCGATCTGCTCGACCGGCCTCACCGAGACCAAGGGCGACGACGTCGTCGGCTTCCTCAAGCTGATCCGCCAGCGCCACCCCGAGCTCGCCGACACCGCGATCGTCTATGTCTCGACGCCGGACTACCTCGGCGCCTTCCAGGACGGCTGGGCGAAGGCCACGACCGCGATCATCGAGACCCTCGTTGAGCCCATCCAGATTCGCCCCGCGCGCTCGCGCCAGGTCGCGGTACTGCCCGGCTGCCACCTCACGCCGCGCGACATTGAGGAAGTGCGCGAGATCGTCAAATCCTTCGACCTCGCGCCGATCTTCCTGCCCGACGTCTCCGGCTCGCTCGACGGCCACATCGCCGACGCCTTCAGCCCGACGACGATAGGCGGCACGACGCTGGACGACGCGCGGCGGCTGAGCGCCTCCATTGCGACGTTGGCGATCGGCGAACAGATGCGCCCCGCCGCCGCCGCGCTCGAAGCGCGCGCGGGTGTGCCCTACCGCGTCTTCGACCGCCTCACCGGGCTGGATGCGATGGACCAGTTCCTCGCCCACCTCGCGGACCTCTCCGGCACGCCGGTGCCCGAGAAATGGCGCCGCCAGCGCAGCCAGCTACAGGACGCGATGCTCGACGGCCACTTCTTCTTCGGCGGCAAGAAGATCGCGATCGGCGCCGAGCCGGACCTGCTGTGGGCGCTCGGCAGCCTCGTCACCGAGATGGGCGCGCAGCTGCACACCGCCGTCACGACCACCGCGTCGCCGCTGCTCGAACGCCTGGCGACCGACGAAGTGATCATCGGCGACCTCGAAGACCTGGAAGCCGGTGCGCGCGGCTGCGACCTGCTGATCACCCACTCGCACGGCCGCCAGGCCGCCGCGCGCCTCGCCATCCCCTTCCACCGCGCGGGCCTGCCGCTCTTCGACCGCCTCGGCGCGGGCGACGTGCTGTCGGTCGGCTACCGCGGCACGAAGGCGCTGATCTTCACGCTCGGCAACCTGTTCCTCGCCGCGCACGAACACCACGAGGTCGGCCCCACGCAGTGGGCGCCGCCCGAAGAGACGCTGCGCGCGGTCGAGCGCGCGACGCTTGCCGCCTGAACCCCGCACGAGAAAGGAGCTGACCATGAAAGTCGCCTTCACGACCCAGGACCTGCAAAGGGTCGATGCCCACTTCGGCTGGGCCAAGAACATCGCCGTGTACGACGTCCGCCCCGACGGCTACGACTTCGTCGAGACCTTCGTCTTCGACGGCGACCTGCAGGAAGACGGCAACGAGGACAAGCTCGCGCCCAAGCTCGACGCGATCCGCGACTGCGCGATCCTCTACGTCGCCGCGATCGGCGGCTCGGGCGCCGCGCGCGTCGTCGCCAACAAGATCCATCCCGTCAAGGTGCCGCAGCCGGAACCGATCATGGACATCCTCGACAAGCTGCAGGCCACGCTCGCCGGCACCCCGCCGCCGTGGCTGCGCAAGGCGCTGATGAAGGGAGAGGAACGCGAATTCGATTTCGAAGACGAGGTGGAACATGGCTGAAACGGCAGCAGCAACGGCGGTCGCGATCGACCCGATGCAGAACGAGTTCGTCGTCGAGCTCGTCAAGCAGTGGCGCGCCCAGGACACCCACGGCAGCTGGGACGGCAAGCGCGACGAGGCGCTGCTCGCGCCCTACCTCGTCACCAAGGAACAGCGCCGCGAGATCCCCATCATCGGCGACCCCGACCCCGAGACGCTGTGGCGGCTCGAGCTCTTCTACAACGCCGTCGGCCTCGCGATCGAGCGGCGCACCGGGATCATGGTCAGGCCGATGATGAAGATGAGCCACGAAGGCTTCGGCCA
Source organism: Aromatoleum toluvorans (assembly GCF_012910905.1). Taxonomy (GTDB): domain Bacteria; phylum Pseudomonadota; class Gammaproteobacteria; order Burkholderiales; family Rhodocyclaceae; genus Aromatoleum; species Aromatoleum toluvorans. The sequence continues at coordinate 1,310 of NZ_WTVN01000011.1, read as the reverse complement.
GCTCACCCTCGCCGCGGGGCGCCTGATCGTCGTCAACCGCTACCTGCGCGACATCCACCGCTTCGGCTTCGAGTCGCTGGAAAAGCTCGCTGCCGAAGGCACGAAATGGGTCGAAGCCGGCGTCGAGATGATCGCCAAGTTCCCCGACGTCGCGAACTACGGCTAAGGGACAGGAGAAGCACATGGAAACCGAAACCCTCGACGACCTCAAGACCCGGGTCAGGAAACTCTCGGCCCGTGCGATGAACCTCAAGATGGAACTGCACGACCTCTCCGAGGAACTGCCGATCGGCTGGGAGAAGATCCCCGAAATCGCCGCCAAGGCCTACCAGGCCTTCGACGAACTCGCCGCGCTGCGCGCCCGCATCGCCGAACTCGGAGGCTGACGCCATGGCCGACTTCACGATCACCCTGCCCTCGGGCCGCGCATGGACGCCGAAGTTCGCCGAGTCCATCAACGAGGAAAAGTGCATCGGCTGCGGCCGCTGCTTCAAGGTCTGCGGCCGCGACGTGCTGCAGCTCGTCGGTCTCGATGACGAAGGCGAACGCGTCGCCGTCGGCGACGATGAGGACGACGAATACGAAAAGAAAGTCATGACCATCGCCAACCCCGAGAACTGCGTCGGTTGCGAGGCCTGCATGAAGATCTGCCCGAAGAAGTGCTACACGCACAGCGCCGCCCAGACGGCGTAAGCGAACCCCCAACCCCAACAGAAACAGTCGGACAAGAGAGAACGCACACTATGCCCACCCTGACCATCCAGCCCGCCGGCAAGACCGTAGCCGTCACCGCCGGCACCACCCTGCTGCAAGCCCTGCTCGCCGCCGGCGAAAACGTCGGCCACAAGTGCGACGGCAAGGCCCAGTGCGGGTCCTGTCACCTCTTCGTGCAGGACGGCCGCAAGACGCTCTCCAAGATCCAGCGCGACGAGAACGAAAAGCTCGATAGCATCGTCGGCGTCGGCTCCAAATCGCGGCTCGCCTGTCAGGCCGTCATCGGCGACGCCGACGTCGCGGTCGAGCTGCTGAGCTTCGTCTAGGCGAGGACGTCGCCATGCCAGCCGTCGCCTGCACTCTGCTCCCACACGGCGCCCTCGCTGCGGTCGCCCGGCTGCGTCGGGCCACGGCCAGTTCCGCCCCGACCTACCCCGACCTCATCGCCGCCGCCCGCAACCCCAACGACATCGTCACCCTCGCGCTCGCCGGCGTCATCACGAACGCCCCGCAGCGCCCCGCCCCCTACGACCTCCCCGTCGCCGGCCTCGCGCCACAGTCGCTCTCGGCCACCCTCGCCGAGCTCTTCCCCCGCC
>NZ_WTVN01000117.1 GCF_012910905.1 Aromatoleum toluvorans | reverse complement strand
CAGGAAGGCTGGCGATCGCGGAGGCGGTGCTGGCGGCGCTGCTTTTCGCCTGCGCGGTGTGGTACGCGCGGGTTTCCGCGCCGTCGCGCCAGGCACGCGTGGAGGCCTGACGCGTTTCGGGCTGCGGCCGCGGGCAGCCCGCCCGCGGCCGCAGCCGGTCACAGCTGCGGGTTCAGCTTCTCGAACTTGCCGTGCAGCTTGTTGAGCGCGTTGAGATAGGCCTTGGCCGACGCGACGATGATGTCGGTGTCGGCGCCCTGGCCATTCACGACCTTGCCGTCCTGCGACAG
>NZ_WTVN01000116.1 GCF_012910905.1 Aromatoleum toluvorans | reverse complement strand
TCCCCACGCCCGTGGGGAACGCAGTATCGCGGCGACGCCAACGACGCGGCCTTCCGGTTCTTCCCCACGCCCGTGGGGAACGCAGCCGAGCGCGAGGTGGTTGTCGAGGCTCGGACGGTTCATCCCCCCGCCCGTGGGGAACGCATGCCCGATTCAACGTGTACGCCGTTACCCGGCGGTTCATCCCCACGCCCGTGGGGAACGCAGTATCGCGGCGACGCCAACGACGCGGCCTTCCGGTTCTTCCCCACGCCCGTGGGGAACGCAGCCGAGCGCGAGGTGGTTGTCGAGGCTCGGACGGTTCATCCCC
>NZ_WTVN01000115.1 GCF_012910905.1 Aromatoleum toluvorans | reverse complement strand
CCTTTTTCCTGTGGCGTGAATAATTTCCTTATAGGCCGGTGAATGTTCAGCTTCCGGCGGCATACAGATAAGAGGAACGGTTTGAACATAGACAATCGCGAAATCACCCTGGAGCCAGCAGACAATGCGCGTCTGTTGAGCCTGTGCGGCCCGTTTGATGACAACATCAAGCAGCTCGAACGCCGTCTCGGCATCGAGATCAATCGCCGCGATAACCACTTTAAACTGACCGGCCGTCCGATTTGCGTCACCGCTGCGGCAGACATTCTGCGTAGCCTGTATGTCGATACTGCCCCGATGCGCGGTCAGATTCAGGATATCGAACCGGAACAGATCCACCTTGCGATTAAAGAAGCGCGGGTACTGGAGCAAAGCGCGGAG
>NZ_WTVN01000114.1 GCF_012910905.1 Aromatoleum toluvorans | reverse complement strand
CTGTTGATCCGCGGCACCGGTCGCACCGATTTCCAGAACGGCAGCGCGCGGGCGCAATACGATTCGATCTTCAACCGCCTGCTCAAGCTGCCCGAGGAGACGATGGTGTTTCCCGCGCATGACTACAAGGGCGACACCGTCTCCACCATCGGCGAGGAGAAGCGCTACAATCCGCGGCTGCAGGTGAAATCGATCGACGACTATGTCGAGCTGATGAACAACCTCAATCTGCCGAGCCCGAAGCTGATGGATGTCGTGGTGCCCGCTAACATGCATGTCGGCCTGCACCAGGACGAACTTGCCAAGGAAGGCCTCTCGCTGAACACGCGCGACGCCATCGCAAGCCTCGGCCGGCCCGACGTGCTGCTGGTCGATCTGCGCG
>NZ_WTVN01000113.1 GCF_012910905.1 Aromatoleum toluvorans | reverse complement strand
GAATACAGCAGGACACCGGCCAGCGCGGTGGTGCCCAACGTTCTGGAAATTCCTTTGAACATGGTGATGACGTTCCTTATGTGCATGATTCGTTCATGAGGCGGCAAACCACCGCAGCGCGTACCGGCGTGTTTGCCGCTAGTGTTTATCCAGGCGCATCGCTCAGACCTTAAACAGCAATGTCTGGTGCCGGCAACCGGCATGTCGCTGCTGGAAAAGAACGGTCGTTATGATGGCCTGCTCAATCGGCACATAGCCGAGCGCTCGGCGTTTGGGCACTATGGCGACGAGTTTGAGGATTTTTCATGACGCTGGATCGTCAGGCGTATGACCGTTTTACTTGGCAGGTGGCTTTGGTTGAATGGAAACAAACACATATGCGG
>NZ_WTVN01000112.1 GCF_012910905.1 Aromatoleum toluvorans | reverse complement strand
ACACAGTGTAACCGCCAGAGAATAGGTGCTCCAGCGCAAAAAAACGTTACAATTACCCGGACTTATTATTCACAGGCCGCACAGAGGATTTATGCGTACCGTTCTGAATATTTTAAATTTTGTATTAGGTGGTTTTGCCACAACCCTGGGTTGGCTGGTAGCAACGTTCTTCAGCATCATTTTTATTATCACTCTGCCGCTCACCCGTTCCTGCTGGGAGATAACCAAACTGTCGCTGATCCCTTACGGCAACGAAGCGGTGCATGTTGATGAACTGGAGCCGCAGTCGAAAAACAGCGTGTTGAATGCGGGAGGCACCCTCCTCAATATCGTCTGGCTGGTGCTGTTTGGCTGGTGGCTGTGCTTGTCGCATATCGCAGTAG
>NZ_WTVN01000111.1 GCF_012910905.1 Aromatoleum toluvorans | reverse complement strand
CCTCCACGCCTGCGGAGCGATGGATTGCTTCGTCGCTGCGCTCCTCGCAATGACGGAGTTCGGGTCGCGGTCGAGCCCGAACTATTCCGGCTTTGCCGGCCCATCATAGGCAATGCCCCTGATCACGGCGGCGTTGCCGAACTTCTTGCGCAGATTATCCATCGCGCGTTCGGCGTGTGCCGAGCGACGGTCGAGCATGTCGGAATCGTTGGCCTGCGCGCCCGGGCGCAACGCGCTAACGCCGGCGCCCATCAGGCGGAAGGCGGTGCCGTCGATCTCCCTGGCCAGCATCTCGCGCGTCACCGCAAAGATCTTTGCGGCCAATTGGGTCGGGGTCTGGATCGATTGCGAGCGGGTGCGCTGGCGGAAGTCCGCGGTCTTCAGC
>NZ_WTVN01000110.1 GCF_012910905.1 Aromatoleum toluvorans | reverse complement strand
GGGTAGATGAAGAACCATTTCCAGTCCATGGAAACCACTTCGATGGTAATGGGCTTCTCGTCGTGTGCCAGCGGCTTGCTAGGCTCAAGAGCGTGAGTGGTTTTCCAGGTCAGTACCGCAAGGAAGATGATGATTAAGATAGGTACCGTCCAGACCACAGCTTCCACTTTATTGGAGTGTGACCAGTTCGGGCTGTACTTAGCATCTTTATTGCTCGCACGGTACTTCCAGGCGAAACCAACAGCCATCAAGATTGCGGGAATAACGACAATCAACATCAGGCCAAATGCCGTCAGTATCAGTGAACGTTGCTCCAGACCAATCTGTCCTTTGGGATCTAACAGCGCAGAATTACAGCCACTGAGCAATACAGTGCCTGCAAATAATGACAAC
>NZ_WTVN01000010.1 GCF_012910905.1 Aromatoleum toluvorans | reverse complement strand
TAAGGGACAGCTCCCTCCCCTTCAAGGGGAGGGTTGGGGTGGGGATGGGTTGAAGGGGCGTTGCTGAAACCCATCCCCCTCCTGACCGGGAGTCTCGGCTGCGCCTCGCCGCTCCACAGGCGGCGAGCAGTGCTCGCCGAAACCCCTGTTCCGCCCCCCTTGAAGGGGGAGGGACCGGAACGCCGAATTTCTGCCTCACAAATACAGAGAGAGAACCATGCCCATTATCGAAATGCATCTCGCGGAGGGACGCACGCCCGAGCAGAAGCGCCGGGTCGCGAACGCCGTCACCGACGCCGTCATCCAGGCGCTCGGCGTGAAGCGCGAAGCCGTGCGCGTCCTGATTACCGAACACGGCAACGAGGAGTTCTACGTTGCCGGCGAAACCCTGGCGGAGCGGGCCGAACGGCAACGTGTCGCCGCACTCGTGGAGCAAGGCCAATGAAGAAGATCAAATGTGCGCTGATCGGGTCCGGCAACATCGGCACCGACCTGATCTACAAGATCAAGCGTAGCCCCGTGCTGGAGCCGGTGTGGATGGTCGGCATCGACCCCGAATCCGAAGGCCTCGCCCGTGCCCGCGAGATGGGGCTGAAGACCACCGCGGATGGCGTGGACGGTCTGCTGCCGCACGTCGAGGCGGACGGCATCCAGATCGCCTTCGACGCGACCAGCGCCTATGTGCATGCCGAGAACAGCCGCAAGCTCAACGAGCTCGGCGTGATGATGATCGACCTCACGCCCGCCGCGATCGGCCCGCTGTGCGTGCCGCCGGTGAACCTGCGCCAGCACGCCGACAAGCTCGAGATGAACGTGAACATGATCTCGTGCGCCGGCCAGGCGACGATCCCGGTCGTGAATGCCGTCTCGCGCATCCAGAGCGTCGAGTACGCCGAGATCGTCGCGAGCCTCGCGTCGAAGTCGGTCGGCCCCGGCACGCGCGCCAACCTCGACGAGTTCACCTACACCACGTCGAACGCTATCTGCGCGGTCGGCGGCGCACGTCGCGGCAAGGCGCTGGCGATCATCAACCCGGCCGAGCCGCCGATGATCATGCGCAACACGATCTACTGCCTGACGGACGACGAGCCGGACCACGCGCGCATCACCGAATCGATCCTGCAGATGATCGGTGAAGTGCAGAAATACGTGCCGGGCTACCGTCTCGTGAATGGCCCGATCTACGACGGCAACAAGGTGTCCGTCTTCCTCGAAGTCGCCGGTCTCGGCGACTACCTGCCCAAGTACGCCGGCAACCTCGACATCATGACCGCGGCCGCGACGCGCACCGCCGAGATGTTCGCCGAGGAAATCCTCGCCGGAAAGATCCAGTTGAAAGCCGTGGAGACCGTGTGATGACCCAAGCAAGCAACTCCTCCAGCCTCAAGGGCCGCAAGGTCATCCTGCACGACATGTGCCTGCGCGACGGCATGCACGCGAAGCGCGAGCAGATCAGCGTCGAGCAGATGGTGAAGGTCGCCACTGCGCTCGACGATGCCGGCATTCCGTACATCCAGGTGACGCACGGTGCGGGCCTCGGCGGCAACTCGCTGCAGCATGGCTTCGCGCTGGCGCCGAACGAGGAATACATCTCGGCCGTCGCGTCGCGCATGAAGCAGGCCAAGGTGTCGGTGCTGCTGATCCCCGGCCTCGGCACGATGAAGGAACTGCAGGCCGCGTACGACGCCGGCGCGCGCAGCGTGCATGTCGCGACCCACTGCACCGAGGCAGACACCTCGCCGCAGCACATCGCCTACGCCCGCAAGCTCGGCACGGACACGACCGGCTTCCTGATGATGTCGCACCTCAACGATGCGGCCGGCATCGCGCAGCAGGGCAAGCTGATGGAGTCCTACGGCGCGCACACGATCTACGTCACCGACTCGGCCGGCTACATGCTGCCCGAGGACGTGAAGGCGCGCGTCGCGGCGCTGCGCGAGGTGCTGAAGCCCGAGACGGAGATCGGCTTCCACGGCCACCATAACCTCGGCATGGGCATCGCGAACTCGATCGCCGCGATCGAGGCGGGCGCGAGCCGCATCGACGGTTCGGTCGCGGGTCTGGGTGCGGGCGCCGGCAACACGCCGCTCGAAGTCTTCGCCGCGGTGTGCGAGCGCATGGGCATCGAGACGGGCGTGGATCTGTTCAAGATCATGGACGTGGCCGAGGACGTCATCGTGCCGATGATGGACCACATCGTCCGTGTCGACCGCGAGTCGCTGACGCTGGGGTTCGCCGGCGTCTATTCGACCTTCCTGCTGCACTCGAAGCGGGCGGCCGAACGCTTCGGCGTGCCGGCGCGCGACATCCTCGTCGAGCTCGGCCGCAAGAAGATGATCGGCGGCCAGGAAGACATGATCCAGGACACCGCGATGACGATGGCGAAGGAACGCGGCCTGCTGCAGGACGTGGCGGCCTGAGGTGGCGGCGATGAGCGACTTCGACCGTTGCGACGAAATTGCCGTCGTCGTCGGTGCCACCGGCGACTTCGGCGGAGCGATTGTCTCCCGACTGCTCGATGCCGGCCTAGGCGTTCTTGCCGTGGCGCGGCGGGCGGAGGGACTGCGATCACTCGAGGACCGTCATGCAGGCGTGCGCGGTTGCATCGCCGACATCGGCGATGACGGCGCAGTCGAGGCGATCGCCGAGCACGCGAGGAAGACCGTCCGCATCGTTGTGCATGGCCCCGGTGTCGCGGTTGCCGGCGGCATTCTCAACGCGCCCCCGGCCGCGCTGGCGGACGCCGTGAACATCAAGGTCGGTGGAATGCTGCGCGTCGTGCGGGCCGTTGATCGAAGGCTGCGAGCCGGTTCTCGCCTCGTCGGCATTGCCGGGCATTATGGATTGGAACCGACTGCATATGCGGCGGCCGCGGGCGTTGCGAACGCGGCCCTGATCAATGCGATACGCCAGTTGAGTCTCGCCTATGGCGAGCGCGGTATTACTGCTCATGGTATCGCCCCGGGGCCGGCCGATACCGCCCGCCTGCATCGCGTGGCCGCCGACCGCGCTTCGATGCGCGGGACGACCGTGGACGGCGTGCTGGGGGAGATGCGGGCCGAATCTTCGATCGGGGCACTCGTGACGCCCGAACAGGTCGCGTGGGCGGTGGGCCTGCTGCTCGCGCCCGAAGCCGACGCAATGACAGGCTCCACGTTGATGCTCGACGCCGGCCGTCGCCGCGGTCTGCCGTAACCGAAGGAACGTCATGCCGATCCTGCATTTCCACCTTGTCGAAGGCCAGTACGGCGCCGAGCAGCACCGGCGCCTGTTGGCGGAATCGAGTCGCTTCTTTGCCGAGGTCCTGCGCTGTCCGCTCGACCGGGTTCGTGCGTTCATCCACCTCTACCGGCCGGAACTCGTCGCGGTGGGTGGCGAGATCGCCGGAGAGCGGCGCGCACCATACTTCAGTTTCATCGTCATGGAGGGGAGGGCGCTCGACGAACGCCAGCGCCTTCTGGCGGGATTCACCGACATTGTCGTCGCGGCGCTCGGAGTCGATCGCGCAGAAGTGCGCGGCGGAATCGTGCCCGTGTTGCCGGAGAATTGGTCGATCGGCGGTGTGCCGGGTAGCGTGATGCGGCAATCGGAAATCGTCGCGCGGGCAGCGGCGAACGCGTCGTGAAGTTCGCCATCACCATCGAAGACACGTCGGAGCGCTACGACTGCGCGCCCGACGAGTCGCTCCTCGCCGGCATGGTCCGCCTCGGCCGGCGGGGAATTCCCGCCGGCTGCTGCGGCGGGGGCTGCGGCGTGTGCAAGGTCGAGATCATCGCGGGTGCTTTCGAGGCGCGCGCGATGAGCCGCGATCACGTCAGCGCCGCCGAGCAGGCGGAAGGGCGCGTGCTCGCCTGCCGGGTCTATCCACGCAGCGATGTGACACTGCGTGTGTTGGGAAAGATGCAGAAGACGGTGTGCAGCAAGAAGGTCGTCGAGCAGGCTGAACGACGGGCCTCCTGAGTGGTGGTGCCCAAGCCAGGCGGAGAGCCGTTCGGGTTGAGCCTGCACCGAAGGCGTTCGTAAACCAAGCCCGCCGAGTGCCTGCGCGGGGGTGACGGCGGACCACGCGATACTCATGGTCTGGTGCACAGATCCATTGACGTCCCGCGGCAGGAAATGTTTGGATAGGCCATGGACCAGCCTGCACCTTCCATGGACGCTTCTCCTCCGCCCCCTGAACGCCCCGAAATCGAGTTCCGCGACATCCCCTTTCAGGGAATCATCGAGCAGTCGCTGGCGGGCGTGTATCTGGTGTTCGACGAACGCTTCCAGTACGTAAACTCCACCTTCGCGGCAATGTTCGGCTATACGCGCGAAGAATTCGTCGGTACCTCGATCCGGGAGCTCGTACTGCCGGACTTCGTCGGCGAGGCGATGGAGTACTACCGGCTCCGCGTGTACGAGGGCGTGCCGTCAATCCGCTATTTCACCCGATGCCGGCATCGGGACGGGCATGTCGTGCATATCGAGGTGCATGGTTCGCGGGTCGACTATCATGGCCAGCCGGCCCTGGCGGGCGTGGTGATCGACGTCAGCGAGCGCGTGCGGCGGGACATGGATCTGCATCGGTCGCGCCGACGGTTGCGCGAGCTCGCGTCCTATATCAACAGCTCGCGGGAAGAGCTGCGCGGGCAACTGGCGCGCGAGGTGCATGACGTGCTGGGCGGCATGCTCAGTTCGATCAAGCTCGATGTCTTCCGCATCCAGCGCCGCTCGACCGACCCCGCCCTGGCGGAGATCCATGAGATCGCCGAGGAGCTCCTGCCGCTGATCCAGGACACCATCGACACGGCGCGGCAGATTTCCGACGAGCTGCGGCCGCGGATGCTCGACACGCTCGGCCTGGTGGCAGCGATCCGGAGCGAGCTGCAGGCTTTCGGGCGGCGCAACGAGGTCCTCGTCGGATTCACGGTCGAGGGAGGGGAACCCGAACTCTCGGCGGAAACCGCGACGCAGTGCTTCCGCGTGTTCCAGGAGGCATTGACGAATATCGGGCGGCACGCGCAGGCGGAAACGGTGGAAGTGCGGGTGAACTGCCGGGATGGCCGCTTCGAGATGCAGGTCCGCGACGACGGGAAGGGGATCGACCGGCCTTCGATGCGCGAGGGCTCGATCGGGATGTTGAGCATGGCCGAACGCGCGCGCAGTATCGGCGGTTCGCTGTATGTACATGCGCGCGCCGGAGGTGGAACCGTCGTGCTTCTGGCGGTACCGGGTCACATGGGGCGACGTAGCAATGATCGAACTGCTGATCGTTGATGATCATACGATCTTCCGCTCGGGCCTGAGGCGGATGCTCTCGGACGAGGCGGACATCCACGTCGCGGACGAGGCGAGCGACGGGGCCGGCGCGCTCGCGAAGATACGCAGCGGCAAGTTCGATGTCGTGCTGATGGATATCAACATGGCGGGCCGCAGCGGCCTCGACACGCTCGAATCGATCCGCGCCGAGCGTCCCGAGCTGCCGGTCATCATGCTGTCGATGTATCCGGAGGAGCAGTACGCGGTGCTCGCCCTGCGGGCGCGTGCGAATGCCTACCTGTCGAAGGACGTCGAGCCGCAGGAGTTGTTGACCGCGATCCGGCACGTGGTCGGGGGCGGGCGCTACGTCTCGCCGCGCAGCGCCGCGAATCTGCTGATGCAGATGGATCGCGCGCGCGAAGGTGCACCGCACGAGAAGCTCACCGCGCGCGAGATGCAGGTGATGATGAAGATCGTGCGCGGCATGTCGCTCACCGACGTGGGCGTGCAGATGTGCCTGTCGGTGAAGACCGTCAGCACCTACCGTGTGCGCATCCTCGAAAAGCTCGGCCTCGCGAGCAACGCCGAGCTCGTGCAGTACGCGATGCGCAACGGGCTGCTGGACTGACTGCACCCCGGTAAGCGCGCCCCGCGAATCGGATTGCGACCGATGCCAAGGGGCAGCGTTCGCCTCTAAGGGGCAGCGTTCACCTTTCCCATTCACGGAAGGGAATGCGCCAAAACTGATCCAAAACACGCGTTCTTGTGCGTGGCGCTTGTATCACAAGCACTTGCGGGTTGCCGTCATGTGCTTGCCGTATAAGGCTTTTGGCGCCTACCGTCTTTCTGCTGCGCGCAATCAGAAAATTCCTACAAGAGGTCGAGAACACGCCGACATTCCGGCCGGGGCGGCTCCCCTAGGATTCGATCCAACGCGCGACTGTCATGAGTCAGTAGCGACAGATCAAGCGCGAGGATACGTATCACGTCTTGCGACGGATGCACGAACCCGACGAGAGGAGGAACAGCATGTACGCCCAGATGGTGGACACGGGGATGAAGCGGGTGCAGGGGCTCGACGAGATGTCGGCCGAGGAGCGCGCCTTCCAGGAAAAGATCGACGCGGGCATCAAGATCGAGGCGAAGGACTGGATGCCGGAAGGCTACCGTCGCACGCTCATCCGCCAGATCTCGCAGCACGCGCACTCGGAAATCGTCGGTCAGCTGCCCGAAGGCAACTGGGTCACGCGCGCACCGACCCTGAAGCGCAAGGCGATCCTGCTGGCGAAGATCCAGGACGAGGCGGGCCACGGCCTGTACCTTTACAGCGCCGCCGAGACGCTGGGCGTGACGCGCGACCAGGTCTACGCGGACCTGCTGTCGGGCAAGGTGAAATATTCCAGCATCTTCAACTACCCGACCACCAACTGGGCCGACATCGGCACGGTCGGCTGGCTGGTCGATGGCGCGGCGATCATGAACCAGATCCCGCTGTGCCGCTGTTCCTACGGCCCGTACTCGCGGGCGATGGTGCGCGTGTGCAAGGAGGAGTCCTTCCACCAGCGCCAGGGCTACGACCTCGTGATGGCGATGGCGAAGGGTACGCCGGAACAGAAGGCGATGGCGCAGGACGCGCTGAACCGCTGGTGGTGGCCGGCGCTGATGATGTTCGGTCCGTCCGATGGCGAGTCGGTGCATAGCGCGCAGTCGATGCAGTGGAAGATCAAGATCCTGTCGAACGACGAGCTGCGCCAGAAGTTCGTCGACCAGACCGTGCCGCAGGCCGAGTACCTGGGCCTGACGATTCCCGATCCCGACCTGAAGTGGAACGAGGACACCGGCCACTACGACTTCGGCGAGATCGACTGGGAAGAATTCCGCCAGGTCGTCGCCGGCAACGGCCCGTGCAACCGCGACCGCCTGCGCACCCGCGTGAAGGCCTGGGAAGACGGGGAATGGTTCCGCGACGCGCTGCTCGCCCACGCCGAGAAGAAATCCGAAAGACAAGTCGCGACCGCCAAGGCCGCCTGATAACGAGATCGAGAGGAGAAAAGAAATGAAGGAATGGCCCCTTTGGGAAGTGTTCATCCGCAGCCAGCACGGCCTCGCCCACAAGCACGTCGGCAGCCTGCACGCGCCGGATGCCGAGATGGCGATCAACAACGCGCGCGACGTCTACACGCGCCGCAATGAAGGCCTGTCGATCTGGGTCGTGCCCGCTGCCGAAGTGACGGCGAGCAGCCCGGCGGACAAGGAAGCGCTGTTCGAGCCCGCGAACAACAAGATCTATCGCCACCCGACCTTCTTCCCGGTGCCGGAAGAAGTGAAGCACATGTGATCGGCGGGACGGAGACAGACATGCTGCTCGATGACAAATCCGTTTATCTGATGCGCCTCGGCGACAACGCGCTGGTGCTGTCGCAGCGCCTTTCCGAATGGTGCGGCAAGGGTCCCGCCTTCGAGGAGGACATGGCGCTGACCAACACCGCGCTCGACCTGATCGGCCAGGCGCGGATGTGGTTGTCCTACGCCGGCGAGGTGGAAGGGCGCGGCCGCGACGAGGACGCGCTGGCCTTCCGCCGCGACTCGCACGAGTTCACCAACCTGCTGCTGGTCGAGCAGCCGAACGGCGACTACGCCCACACGCTGGTGCGCCAGTTCTTCTTCGACGTGTGGCACCAGCTGACGCTGGATGCGCTGACGCGCTCGTCCGATGACCGCATCGCCGACATCGCATCGAAAGCGATCAAGGAAGTCGCCTATCACCTGCGCCGCAGCAGCGACCTGGTGGTGCGCCTTGGGGATGGCACGGCCGAGAGTCGCCGCCGCATGCAGGACGCGGTCGACGCGCTGTGGATGTACACGGGCGAGATGTTCAAGGCAGACGAGACCGAGGAGCTGCTCGGCGCACAGGGCCTGGCCTGCGATCCCTCGACGCTGAAGGACGCGTGGCTGGCGATGGTGCGCGAGGTGTTCGCCGAGGCGACGCTGACGGTGCCGGACAGCGAATGGATGCAGAAGGGCGGCAAGCAGGGCCGGCACGGCGAACACCTGGGCCTGCTGCTGGCCGAGATGCAGTTCCTGCAGCGCGCCTACCCCAACGCGAGCTGGTGACAACGAGTTGAGTGAGGCAGCGATGGTCGACTTGCGCGAACGCAGCGAGAGGGTATGGGGCTGGCTGGCCGATGTGCCCGATCCCGAAATCCCGGTCATTTCCATCGTCGATCTGGGGATCGTGAGGGAGGTGAACTGGCACGACGATCCGGCCGGGGCGGTGTGCGAGGTGGTGATCACGCCGACCTATTCGGGATGTCCGGCGACCGAGGTGATCGGCCGCTCCATCGAGGAAGCGCTGCGCGAGCGCGGGGTGGAGCGGGTGCGGCTGGAAAGCCGCATCGCTCCGGCCTGGACCACGGACTGGCTGACCAGCGAAGGGCGCCGGAAGTTGAGCGAATACGGGATCGCTCCTCCGGCCCGCCGCGCCGACGGACGCCAGGTGATCGACATCAGCGGGCTGCGCCGGCGCACCGCGGAGGATGCGCCCGCTGCGTGTCCGCACTGTGGCTCGGCGCATACCGAGCCGATCAGCCGTCATGGTTCGACTCCGTGCAAGGCGCTTCATCGCTGCCTCGACTGCCGCGAGCCGTTCGACTACTTCAAGTGCCACTGAGAAAGGCACTCCGAGAGGAGCAAGAGAGATGAGCAAGTTCCACGATATCCGGGTCGCCAGCGTGCGTCCCGAGACCCGCGACGCGATCGTCGTCACCTTCGACGTGCCGCCTTCGCTCGCGGAGTCGTTCCACTACACCCCCGGCCAGCACCTGACCCTGCGCACCGAGATCGGCGGCGAGGACGTGCGCCGCTCGTACTCGATCTGTTCGGGCGCCGGCGAGCGCGAGCTGCGCGTCGCGATCAAGCGCGTGCATGGCGGCCTGTTCTCGAACTGGGCGAACGACTTCCTGAAGCCGGGCGTGAGCGTGCAGGTGATGCCGCCTTCCGGCCACTTCGGCATCGCGCCCGATGCGCACACCGCGCGCCGTTATGTCGGCTTCGGGGCCGGGAGCGGGATCACGCCGATCCTGTCGCTGATGAAGACGCTGCTGGCGGGCGAACCGGACAGCCGCTTCACGCTGGTGTACGGCAACCGTTCGTCATCGAGCGTGATGTTCCGCGAAGAACTCGCCGACCTGAAGGACCAGTACGGCGAGCGCCTGAACCTCGTGCACGTGCTGTCGCGCGAGCAGCAGGACATCGACCTCTTCAACGGCCGCATCGACCGCGAGCGCTGCGACGCGCTGCTCGCGCAGTGGATCGATCCGAGGCGCATCGACATGGCCTTCATTTGCGGCCCGATGGACATGATGGAAGCGGTGTCGGCGTCGTTGCAGGCGCATGGCATCGAGAAGTCCGCGATCAAGATGGAGCTCTTCGCGACCAGTCTGCCGAAGGGCCCGCGCCCGGCGCATTCGCACCCCGTCAAGGGCGCCGAGGAGTGCGAGGTCACCGTGATCCAGGACGGGCGCGTGCGCCAATTCACGATGCCGAAGAACCGCGAATCAGTGCTCGACGCGGGCCTCGCGCAGGGGATCGAGATGCCGTACTCGTGCAAGGGCGGTGTTTGCTCGACCTGCCGCTGCAAGGTCATCGATGGCGAGGTGGATCACGACACCAACTTCGCGCTCGAAGACTACGAGATCGCCCGGGGTTTCCGTCTGTCGTGCCAGAGCTATCCGGTCACGGACAAGCTGGTGCTGGATTTCGACCAGGAAACCTGAGCCATCGCCTGACGCATCACCGGCAGCGATCCGAAAGAGATCGCGCCGGCTCCCAAGCCCCCTAGAGAGAGAATCGACATGACCCACCCGATGTTTGCGCGCCATCAGGCGATGCTCGATACCGCCGTCCAGGCCGTTGCCGATCGCGGCTACTGGAGCCCGTTCTCCGAAATGCCCAGCCCGAAGGTGTATGGCGAGAACGCGATGGCCGAAGGACGCGCCGCCTTCGACGCCTACTGTGGCACCGACTTCCAGCTCGACCAGCCGGGCTGCACCGGCACCGCGGGCGCCGAGCGCTCGCCCTACGGCGTGCCGATGAACATCCGCTATCCGCGTTGCAGCGGCGAGGCGCTGATCGGGGCCTCGCAGGCCGCACGCGAGTCGCTGCAGGCGCTCGGGCCCCAGGGCCGCGTCGGCGCGCTGCTCGAAGCCCTGGTCCGCCTGAACAAGCGCAGCTTCGAGATCGCCCACGCCGTGATGTTCACGACCGGCCAGGGCTGGATGATGGCCTTCCAGGCCGGCGCCGCGCATGCGCAGGACCGCGCGCTCGAAGCCGTCGCCTACGCCTGGCGCGAGATGTCGGCGATTCCCGCCGAGGCGCACTGGGAGAAACCGCAGGGCAAGAACCCGGCGCTCGTGCTGAAGAAGCGCTACGAGATCGTGGGGCGCGGGACTGGGCTCGTGATCGGCTGCGGCACTTTCCCGACCTGGAATACCTATCCGGGCCTCTTCGCCGCGCTCGCGACCGGCAACCCGGTGATCGTGAAGCCGCACCGCAACGCCATCCTGCCCGCCGCGATCACCGTGCGCGTGCTGCGCGAAGTGCTCGCCGAAGCCGGCGCGGATCCCAACGCCGTGCTGCTCGCCGTCGATGATTCGCGCGAACTGACGCGCTTCCTCGCGACGCACAAGGCGGTGAAGTCGATCGACTTCACCGGCAGCAACACTTTCGGCAACTGGCTGATCGAGAACTGCCGCCAGGCGCAGGTGTATGCCGAGCTCGCCGGGGTGAACAACGTCGTCATCGAATCGACCGACGACTACAAGGGCATGCTGCGCAACCTCGCCTTCACGCTGTCGCTGTACTCGGGCCAGATGTGCACGACGACGCAGGCGATCCTCGTGCCGGCGAACGGCATCGATACCGACCAGGGCCACAAGAGCTTCGACGAGGTCGCGGCCGACCTCGGCCGTTCGATCGACAAGCTGCTGGGCGATCCGGCCGTCGCGGCCGCCGTGCTGGGCTGCATCCAGTCGTCCGATACGCTGGGCCGCCTTGACGAAGCCTCGCGCTGGGGCGAAGTCGTGCTGGCTTCCAAGCCGGTCGCCCATCCCGAATACGCGGAAGCGACCGTCCGCACCCCCGTGCTGCTGAAGTGCGACGCCGCCGACGAGGCGGGCTACATGGAAGAGCGCTTCGGCCCGATCGCCTTCGTCGTGCGCACGGCCGATGCCGCCGCGGCGCTCGCGCTGTCCGAGCGCATCACGACGGAGCACGGCGCCCTCACGGTCGGTGCCTACAGCAGCAAGCCCGAGTTCGTGCAACAGGTGATCGCCGCCACGCAGCGCGCGGGTGTCGCCCTGTCGCTGAACCTGACCGGCGGCGTCTATGTGAACCAGTCGGCGGCCTTCTCCGACTACCACGGCACCGGCGCCAATCCGTCGGCCAACGCGAGCTACGCGGACAGCGCCTTCGTGGCGAACCGCTTCCGCGTGATCCAGCACCGGTTTGCGGTGTAAATCGAGCGGATTCCGTCCGACCCGGCACGCTTACTCCCTCCCCTTCAAGGGGATGGTTGGGGTGGGGATGGGTTATGCAGTCCCGACGGAAACCCATCCCCCTCCTAACCTCCCCCTTGAAGGGGGAGAAAAAATTTCCCCAGAGACCGGACGGTGAAGCGGACCCGGACAGGAAGGTCCGCCGCCGTTCCAACCCCACAGAGAGAGGAGTAGAGGAATGAACGCACGCATGGAAAACGGCATCGGCTTCGACCCGATCGAGACCGCGAGCCGCGACGAACTGAGCGCCCTGCAGCTCGAGCGCCTGAAGAAGACGGTGCAGCACGCCTACGACAACGTCCCGCACTATCGCCGCAGCTTCGAGGCAGCCGGCGTCCATCCGTCGGATCTGAAGACGCTGGCCGACCTGGCGAAATTCCCCTTCACGGTGAAGAAGGACTTCCGCGACAACTACCCCTTCGGCCTTTTCGCCGTGCCGCGCGAAGAAGTCGTCCGCGTGCATGCGTCGAGCGGCACGACCGGCAAGCCGACCGTCGTCGGCTACACGCAGAACGACATCAACAACTGGGCGAACCTCGTCGCACGTTCGATCTATGCCGCGGGCGGCCGCAAGGGCGACGTCGTGCATATCTCCTACGGCTACGGCCTCTTCACCGGCGGCATGGGCGCGCACTACGGCGCCGAGCGCCTGGGTTGCACGGTGGTGCCGATGTCCGGCGGCCAGACCGAGCGCCAGGTCCAGCTGATCCAGGACTTCCAGCCCAAGGTCATCATGGTGACGCCGTCCTACATGCTCAACATCCTCGAGCAGTTCGTGCGTCAGGGCCTCGATCCCGCCGAGTCGTCGCTGAAGATCGGCATTTTCGGCGCCGAACCCTGGACCGAGGCGATGCGCCACGAGATCGAGGCGCGCGCGGGCATCGACGCGGTCGACATCTACGGCCTGTCCGAAGTGATGGGACCGGGCGTCGCGAGCGAGTGCATCGAGAGCAAGGACGGCCCCGTGATCTGGGAAGACCACTTCTACCCCGAAGTCATCGACCCCGAGACCGGCGAAGTGCTGCCCGACGGCGAAGAGGGCGAGCTCGTCTTCACGTCGCTGACGAAGGAAGCGCTGCCGGTGATCCGCTACCGCACCCGCGACCTGACGCGCCTGCTGCCGCCGACCTCGCGCTCGATGCGCCGCATCGGCAAGATCACCGGCCGTTCCGACGACATGCTGATCATCCGCGGCGTCAACGTGTTCCCGAGTCAGATCGAGGAGCTGATCCTGAAGCAGAAGGAGCTGTCGCCGCACTACCAGCTCGAGCTGACCCGCGACGGCCACATGGACAAGATGGAAGTCGTCGTCGAGCTCTCCCCCGAAGCGGCCGAGCTCGGCCCGGCGCGCCAGCAAGAGATCGCCAAGCTGCTCCAGCACAACATCAAGTCCTACATCGGCATCAGCACCAAGACCACGCTGGCACAGCCCGGCTCGCTGTTCCGTTCGGTCGGCAAGGCCAAGCGACTGGTCGACAAGCGCAACCTGACGGTTTGAGGAGGCCACGAGCATGAACAACGCCTAAATCTGCGACGCCATCCGCACCCCCTTCGGCCGCTACGGCGGCACGCTGTCCGCGGTGCGCGCGGACGACCTCGCGGCGCTGCCGATCCGCGCGCTGGTCGAGCGCAACCCCGGCGTCGATTGGGCCGCGGTGGATGACGTGATCTACGGCTGCGCCAACCAGGCCGGCGAGGACAACCGCAACGTCGCGCGCATGGCCGCGCTGCTGGCCGGGCTGCCGCAGGACGTGCCGGGTACGACGGTGAACCGCCTGTGCGGGTCCAGCCTCGATACGGTCGGCATGGCCGCGCGGGCGATCAAGTCGGGCGAAGCGGATCTCGTGATCGCCGGCGGCGTCGAGAGCATGAGCCGCGCCCCCTTCGTGATGGGCAAGGCCGACACCGCCTTCTCGCGCAGCGCGAAGATCGAGGACACGACGATCGGCTGGCGCTTCGTGAACCCCGTGATGAAGGCGCAGTACGGCATCGACTCGATGCCCGAGACCGCCGAGAACGTCGCGCAGGAGTTCGGCATCAGCCGCGCCGACCAGGACGCGCTCGCGCTGCGCTCGCAGCAGCGCTGGGCGGCGGCGAACGCCGCGGGCCTCTTCGCCAGCGAGATCGTGCCGGTCGCGATTCCGCAGAAGAAGGGCGAGCCGAAGCGCTTCACGACCGACGAGCATCCGCGCCCCGAGACGACGCTCGAAACGCTCGCGAAGCTCAAGGGCGTCGTGCGCCCCGACGGCACGGTCACGGCAGGCAACGCCTCGGGCGTGAATGACGGCGCCTGCGCCGTGCTGCTCGCGTCCGAAGCCGCGGTCGATCGCTACCGCCTCAAGCCGCGCGCCCGCGTCGTCGCGATGGCCGCGGCCGGACTTGCGCCGCGCATCATGGGCTTCGGCCCATCGCCCGCGTCGAAGAAGGTGCTCGCGAAAGCCGGCCTGACGCTCGCCGACATGGATGTCATCGAGCTCAACGAAGCCTTCGCCGCGCAGGCGCTCGCCGTGACGCGCGATCTCGGCCTGCCGGATGATGCCGCACACGTGAACCCGAACGGCGGCGCCATCGCGATGGGCCACCCGCTCGGCGCTTCCGGTGCGCGGTTGGTCACCACCGCGCTGAACCAGCTCGAACGCACCGGCGGCCGCTACGCACTGTGCACGATGTGCATCGGCGTGGGGCAGGGCATCGCGCTGATCATCGAGCGGGTGTGAGGCGGTAAGCAGTTGTCCCTATTCGCCGTCGAGTCCGGGGGGCCCCTCACACGATGCAGCCTTGCGCGGCTAGCCGCAGGCCGTGCTGTTCGTGCAGCGGCTTGCCGGCCTCGACGCCGATCTGTGCGGGCAGCGCCACGCCGTTCTTTGCCGCAACCACTTCGGCCATGATGGACAACGCGATTTCGGCGGGCGTCTTGCTGCCGATATAGAGCCCCGCCGGCCCGTGCAGGGACGCCAGCGCGGACTCCGAAAGGCCGAAATGCGTCGCGAGCCGCTCGCGTCGCAAAGCCGTGTTGCGCCGCGAGCCGATCGCGCCGACATAGAAGGCGTCGGACTGCAGCGCATCGATCAGCGCGAGGTCGTCGAGTTTGGGATCGTGCGTCAGCGCCACGACGGCGGTGCGCGCATCGGGCTTCAGTCGCAGGATCAGGTCATCGGGCATTTCGCGGCTGATCTCGACGCCGGGCAGGGACCACGCCGCGTGCCGCTCGACCCGCGGGTCGCAGACGATGACCTCGAAGCCCACACCCCGCGCGATTTCGCACAGGAAACGCGACAGGTCGCCGGCGCCGATGACGATGATGCGGAACTGCGGCCCGAGGTAGGTCGTGAGGCGCTGCTCGTCCAGATGCGGCACGCCGTCCCGGCGGCCTTCCCGCAATTCGACGTGGCCGGTCGCGAGGTCGAGGATGCGCTCGACACTGCGGCGCTGCTCGCAGGCCGTGAGCAGCTCGTCGAGCCGGGTATGCGGCAATACGGGTTCCAGCACCAGTTCCATCGTGCCCCCGCAGGGCAGACCGAAGCGGTGCGCCTCGTCCGCGGAGATGCCGTAGCGCTGGACGGTCGGTGCCAGGGACGCGCAGATCGACTCGATCCCGCCGTTGCGGATGCGTTTGATCAGGTCGTCCTCGATGCAGCCGCCCGACACCGACCCGACGGTTGCCCCGTCCGCGCCGATCGCCATCAAGGAACCCGGCGGACGCGGCGAAGAACCCCAGGTGCGCGCGACCGTGACAAGCACGACCGGCAGGCCTTGGTCCTGCCACGCGCACGCCGTGCGCAGAACGAGGGTGTCGAGATCTTCCATCGTCTGGTCCTTGGATATGTCCCTGTGCCCGCCCGGTGACGTCACGCGAGCCTGAAGGGCAGTTCACGCATCGGTTTTCCCGTCAGTTGCGCGATGGCATTGGCGAAGGCCGGCGCGAGCGGGGGCAGGCCCGGTTCCCCCATGCCCGTGGGCGGTTCGGCGCTGGGCACGATGTGCACCTCGATCTCGGGCGTATCGGTGATGCGCGCGACAGTGAAACCGTCGAAATTGCGCTGCTCCACTTCGCCGTCCTTGAACGTGATCGCGGAGCCCGGAAGGCAGGTCGACAAGGCCATCATGGCCGCGCCCTGCACCTGCGCTTCCACCCCGCGTGGGTTCACTGCGAGATTGCAGTGCACCCCTGCGGTCACGCGATGGAGCACCGGTCGGCCCTGCTGCACGGAAGCCTCCACCACATACGCGACAACGGAACTGAAGGACTCGTGCACGGCCACACCCCACGCACGGCCTTCCGGCAGCCGCCGCTTGCCATAGCCGCTCTTGTCCACCGCGAGTTTCAGGGCTGCGCGATGACGCGGATGCTGGTCCCCGAAGAGGGCCATGCGATAGGCGACGGGATCCTGCTGTGTGCTGCGCGCGATTTCGTCGAGCAGTGTTTCCATCACGAAGGCGGTATGGGTCGAGCCGACACTGCGCCACCACAGCACGGGCACGTTGAGTTTCGGGTGATGCACGGTGAGACGCATCGGCAGCGGATAGGGTTCGCGCATGCCTTCCACCGCGCTGTGGTCGACACCGTTCTTCACCATGCCGCCTTCGAACGGGGTCCCTGCGGCGATCGACTGGCCGACCAGCACGTGGTCCCACGCCAGCACGCGGCCGCGCTCGTCGAAGCCGATCCGGGCTCGATGCAGATGCATCGGACGGTAATAGCCCCCGCGGATGTCGTCCTCCCGGCTCCAGATCATGCGCACCGGCGCCTCAATGCCGGCCGTGCGGACCGCCTTGGCCACCTCGCAGGCCTCGACGACGTAGTCGCTGGTGGCGACCGCGCGGCGGCCGAATCCACCGCCCGCCATCTGCACATGCACCTTCACCTGTTCGGGCTTCAGCCCCAGCACGCGTGCCGCCGCCGCGCCATCGACTCCCGGGAATTGCGTGCCGACCCACAGCTCGGCGTCTTCCCTGCCGATCCGCACCGTGCAGTTGAGCGGCTCCATGGGCGCGTGGGCCAGGTAGGGGAAGACGAATTCGGCATCGATCCGGTGCGGTGCGCTGTCGAGCGGCGTCATGTCGGCATCGAAATGGCGCGGACCGGGTTGGCCGGCCAGTTCGCGGTACTGCGCCAGCTGGCGCGCGCTGTCTACGCCCTCGACCGCGTTCGTATCCCACTCCACCTTCAGCGCCTCGCGGCCCTGCCGCGCAGGCCAGTAGCCGTCGGCCACCACCGCGATGCCTTCGCCGCCCCGTTCGAGCGGGATGCGTACCACGGTCTTGACGCCCTTCACCACGCGCGCGGCCGAGTCGTCCACGCTGCGCGGTCTTGCGCCGAAGACCGGCGGGTGGGCGATGACCGCGGTGAGCTGGCCGGGCAGCCGCACATCGATCCCGAAGTCCTGACGACCGCTGCTCTTGGCGCGGGCGTCGAGACGCGGCGTCGGGTGTCCGATGAGGCGAAAATTCTTCGGGTCCTTGAGCGCGACGTGCCCCGGCACGGGCTGCGCCATCGCCGCCTCGGCGAGTTCGCCGTAAGTCAGCCGGCGTCCCCCCGGACCGAGAACCTGGCCCGACGCAGTGCGCAACTTCGCCGCGTCGACCTTCCATCGCGCCGCCGCGGCGGACACCAGCATGGAACGCGCACGCGCGCCGAGTTCGCGATACTGGACAAAGCTGTTCTTGATCGAGTTGGAGCCTCCGGTCATGTGCATGCCGTACGCGGGATCGACATAGGCCGGCGAGTTGTCGCCGAAGCGCGTCCGCACCTTGTTCCAGTCCGCATCGAGTTCCTCGGCGAGGATCATCGGCAAGGCGGTCTGGACGCCCTGACCGAATTCGAGGCGGTTGATCGCGACGGTCACGACACCGTCCGCATCGATGTGGAGGAAGGCGGACGGCTGCTGTGTCGGCTTGAGGGCGTCGGCTTGCGCGCCGGCGCCCTGTGCGGCGGCCACCAGCGGGAAGGCGCCGAGCGCAAGCCCGCCGAGGCCGGCGAGTTTCAGGAAGCTGCGGCGGGACATCGCGGGGTCCGGCGCCGGAACGCCACGCTCCAGCAGGTCGCGCAAGGCGGGCGGCAATTGATCGGGGAAGAAGTCGGGCAGCATGTCGGCCTCCGTCAGACGAGCGCGCGGGCCGCGTCGGCGACGGCAGCACGGATGCGGGAGTAGGTGCCGCAACGGCAGAGGTTGCCGGCCATCGCCGCGTCGATTTCTGCGGCCGTCGGTTGCTTGCCCTTGGGCAGCGATTTCAGGAACGCCATCGCGCTCATGATCTGGCCGCTCTGGCAGTAGCCGCACTGGGCGACGTCGTGCCTGACCCAGGCATCGCGGACCGCCGCACCGATTCGGTCACCGCCCTCGGTGGCCGCTTCGATGGTGGTGACCTTGCGGCCCTCCACGGCAGAAATCGGCGTCACGCACGAGCGAATCGCCTCCCCGTCCAGATGAACGGTACAGGCGCCGCACAGCGCAGCCCCGCAGCCGAATTTCGTGCCGGTGAGGCCCAGGGTATCCCGCAGGGCCCACAGCAGGGGCGTGTCCGGGGGCAGGTCCAGCCTGTGCTCTTGGCCGTTGATGTGCAGGGTGATCATTGTTCTTGGGTGCTCGATGGGGTGGGGGAGGACAGGGCGGGAGCATTCCCGCCCGCGCGTTTGGCGGCCTTCACGACAGGCCCGGTCACAGGCCGGTCATCCTTTCCAGGGCTTCGGGGTAGCGCTCGCCCTGAATCCTGATCCGCGCTGCGGTGCTGATTTCCTCAAGGTCGCCGGGGCTCAGTTCAAGCGCGGCCGACCCGAGGTTTCGTCCTTGGTCACCGATTTGCCGAACCCGAAATTCAGGCCCATGCAGCCCAGGCCCAGGGCGGACACTTCGAGGCCGTTGCCGAGTGTGCGAGTTTTCACGAAGCACTCCTGTTTTGAGTGTGATTCATTTCAGTTGGCCCTTCGCACTGGCGAAAGACGTCACGGATGCGCGGCCGATTGCGCCGCCTCTCGATCCGTTATTTTCGTGGCATGAAGCTTAGGGGCTGGATTGTTCAGCGTATAGCGTGCAAAGGCTTGAACCAGTATCAATAAAAACTTGATAATCCCGGCGGAATCGATGCCGGGAGCCTTGGGATGCCTATCAACGAGATGCGCGCGATCAGCACCTTCACGAAGGCCGTGGAGCTGGGAAGCCTGCGCAAGGCGGCTGCGGCGCTCGGCGTCAGTCCGCAGGCGGCGAGTCAGGCCGTCGCGCAGCTCGAGCAACACCTCGGCGTGCGTCTGCTGCACCGCACGACCCGACATATCGCGCTGACCGACGAAGGTCAGCAATTCCTGGAGTCGGCCCAACCGGCGATGGCGATGCTCGAACGCGCATTGCAGCGGGTAACGGTTGCCAAGGACGAGATCGCGGGCCCACTGCGCATCATCGCGCCGCGATCGAGTTTCGCGACGCTGCTATGGCCGGTGATCAACGCGTTCTGCGAGGAATATCCGGACGTGCAGCCGGATCTCCATCTCGACGACCAGATCGCGAACTGGGTGGAGGAGCGGGCGGACGTCGGATTCCGCATCGGCGCCGCGCCCGAAGAGGGCCTGATCGCCCGCAAGCTTTTTGTGGTGCCGCTCGTGATCTGTGCCGCCCCGAGATATCTCGAACGCTTTGGAATACCGAAGACGTTAAACGAGCTTTCGGATCACCGTTGCAGCGTGTTCCGTCGTCCTGCAACGGGCCAGGTCTATCCCTGGTTTCTGAAGGTGGGCGACGAGCTGGTGCAGCGGGAGTTTCCCCCCGCCTTGTCGACCAACGATACCGAGACCGAACTGCAGGCGGTGCTCGACGGCAGGGTCATCGGACAGCTCGCCGCATTCTCCGCCGTGCCGCACCTGCGCGCGGGCCGTCTGGTGCCCGTGCTCACGCAGCACATGACCGACCACATGAGCGTCCATCTCTTCTACGGAAGCCGGCGAGCGCAACCCGCGCGGGTGCGCAGGTTCATCGACTTCGCGGTGGAGCGCCTCACCGACAGTCCCGACTATGTCCTCAGCGAACGCGAGATCCGCGAGATGACGGCGAGGACGAGGCTCCCGTCTTCGTAGTAGGGCGCGTCAGCCCGCCTTGACCGCCAGCACCGGGCAATCCATCTTCAACAGCAGGTCCTGGGCCGTGCTGCCGAGGAAGAGCTTGCCGACCGGCGAACGCTTGCGCAGGCCGATGATCACGAGGGACGCGTGGAGTTTCTCGGCCAGGTCCTCGATTTCCTCGACAGCCGTGTTGCCGCGCACGAACTGCTTGAACTCGGCCTCCACGCCGCAGGAAGCGAGCCGCTTCTCGACGTCCTCGGCGTCCGCGCAGTCCGCGAGCGACGGATCGTTCGATGTGCCGCCGGGACCGGCGTTGACAACGACGAGGCGTTCCTGGAAACGCCCGGCGAGTTCGATACCCTTTTCCAGCGCGGCGCGGCCTTCGGGGCGAGGGGCATAAGCGACGATGATGGTCATGGAGGTTCCTCGTAACGTAACGCGTGACAGGACACGATCATCGTACAACGGGCGGCCCGATATCGGATGCCTTTATGCCGAATCGGAAGCGGCGATTGACGGGTCGTTCACTCGCGCCGCGAACAAATCTCGAAGTTTCCGGATAGCCGCCGTATCGGTCGGATAGCCTCCGCGCCCCGTGGCCGGTATCACTGTCGATGTTCACATCCGCGCGGTCCGGCCGCAGCCTCAGCCACCGCCGGCATCGTTCCGCATGCGCTGGTGGCCGATGTTCCGCCTGCGCAGTGCGGTTGCCGTCATCCGCCCTTCGCAAAAGGAGTGACTCAATGAGTAGCCGAACATTGCCGGAATTTGACCTGTTGCTGCCGCAAAGCATCCCCGAAGCGGTCGAGCTGCTGGCGACGCACGGGGGCCGCATCACCGTGATGGCCGGCGGCACGGATGTCATGGTGGCGCTGAAGTTCTCGCAGCAGCCTGCGCAGCTACCCGAGTACGTCATGAGCCTCGAATATGTACCGGGACTCGCCTACGTGCTGTACGACCCGGCGAAGGGTCTGCGGGTCGGCGCGAAGGCGACGGTTGCCGACCTGCTGGAGTCGCCCGACGTGAAGCAACATTACCGCTCCTTGTGGGACGCCGCGCAGGTGTTTGCGACGGGCCAGGTCAGGAACACGGCGACGGTCCTTGGCAACCTCCTGCGCGCGTCGCCCGCCGGCGACTGTAGCTGCGCGATCTACGCGATCGGCGGCACCGTTGCGTTTCAGGGCCGCGCTGGGCGTCGCGAGGTCGATATCGACGATTTCTGGATTTCGTACGGCCAGACCGCGCGGCAGCCCGATGAACTCGCGGTCGAACTCGTGCTGCCTCCGCCGGCGGCCGGTACGCATTCGGCGTTTCGTCGGTTGACGCGCACGAGCGAGGATCTGGCCAAGCTCAACGTTGCAGTGCAGCTGCGGATGTCCGGGGAGACCTGTGTCGAGGCGCGCGTTGCGATGGGGTGTGTCGCGCCGACGCCGCTGCGCTTGAAGCAGACCGAGGCGCAGCTTTGTGGCAAGGCGCTCACCGCCGAGGTGCTGGAGCGTGCGGCTGCCGCGGTCGCGGGCGAGATCAGCCCGATCGACGACAAGCGTTCGACCGCGGAATACCGCCGGCAGGTGTCAGGCGTGCTGCTGCGACGCACGATCCGGCAGGCGTGCGGCGTGGCCTGAGCCGGGAACCCGGACATAACGAGGAGACAGGAATGAAGGATCGGAACATCACGCTGCACATCAACGGCGAGGCGCATAGTCTCACCGTCACGGTCAATCGCACCTTGCTCGATGTGCTGCGCGACGAGCTCGGCATGACGGAAACCAAATATGGCTGTGGCACGGGTGAGTGCGGTGCCTGCACCGTGCTCGTCGAGGGCAAGGCGGTCAATTCCTGCCTGACGCTCGCCGCGACGATGGACGGCAAGCGCATCACGACGGTCGCGGGGCTGTCGGACTTCGGCCGGCTCGATCACATCCAGCAGGCCTTCGTCGACGAGGCCGCGATCCAGTGCGGCTACTGCACGCCGGGCATGGTGATGAAGACGGCGAGCCTGCTCGCGAAGAACCCCGACCCGAGCGAGGCCGAGATCCGCCACGCGCTGGAGGGCAACATCTGCCGCTGCACCGGTTACGAGAAGATCGTGAAGGCGGTGAAGAAGGCGGCACAGACGATGCCGGGCCGTGCCGCGGCGGTCGAACCCTGCAAGGAGGCCGTGCAATGAGCGAGCAAGCGATCGTCGGCACCAACGCGCCGCGCGTGGATGTGCGCGACAAGGCGACCGGGCAGGCGCAGTACGCGGCCGACATCCAGCTGCCGGGCATGCTGTACGGCAAGGTCGTGCGCTGCTGGGAACATGCCCACGCGCGCGTGAAGCGGTTGGACCTGTCGGCGGCGGCGGCATCGCCGGGCGTCGTGCGCGTGATCGGGCCGAAGGACGTCACGCCGAAGCGCTACAACTCGTCGGTGCTCGACCTGATGGTGTCCGAGTCGATGCACGACATGCTCGGCGACATCGACGACCAGCCCATCTTCACCGAGCACGTGAAATTCCAGGGCGATGCGATCTGCGGGATCATCGCGCGCTCCGAGGAGGCGGCCGAGCGCGCCGCGGCGAAGATCGTCGTCGAATACGAGCCGCTGCCGGTGTACCTGACCGCGGAAGCGTCGCGGGCGCCGGGTGCGGTGCAGTTCACGCCGGAAAAGCCCGGCAACCTGGCGTTCCAGCTGCCGGAGCCGATGTTCCCGAACCACGCGCTCGGCGGCGGCGACGTCGAAGGTGCTATGCGCGACGCGGACATCGTCGTCGAGGACGCGTTCTACGTCCCGAAACAGAAGCAATGCCAGATGGAGCCGCACGCGTACGTCGCGAAGGTCGACAGCGGCGGGCGGCTCACGTGCTGGACCTCTTCGCAGATGCCCAAGCTCGTGCAGCGCAAGCTCGCGAAGCTCTTCGACCTGCCGATGAACCTCGTCAAGATCGTCCCGACGGTGATCGGCGGCGGCTTCGGCACGCGCCTCGGCATGATCTCGGAACCGCAGGCCTGCGCCATGGCCCTGGCAGTTCCGGGCCATCCGGTGAAGCTGCAGACCTTGCGCGAGGAGGATTGGGTGATCTCGCCGAGCCGCCATCCGGGTAAGTACTGGATGAAGATCGGCTTCAAGCGCGACGGCACGCCGGTCGCGTGCGACGCCCGCTTCGAGAACTACAAGGGCGGCTACTACCTCGATGCCTCCGGCACCGCCTTCACGGCCGGCGCCTGGCTCGGCGGCATGTACCGCTTCCCGACGCTGCGCTACCGCGGCGAGTCCTACTTCACGAATCAGGGCCTGACCGGCGCCTACCGCGGCTACGGCAATCCGCAGACGAACTTCGTGCTCGAACAGCTGATCGACCGCGGCTGCGCCGAGCTCGGCGCCGATCCGGTCGAATGGCGCAAGAAATGGCACAAGGGCGTCGGCGACGACGGCTGGTGTCCGGGCGTCACCTATCCGTCCTGCGCCCTCGATCAGTGCCTCGACCGCGGAGCGGCCGCAATCGGGTGGACGGAAAAGCGCCGCAAGTACGCCAGGCAGGAGGGCACGATCCGGCGCGGCGTCGGCGTCGCGGTGATGAACCACACCAGCGGCGCGATGCCGATGCTGCTGGAGCACACGGCCTGCACCGTGAAGCTTAACGAGGATGCGACGGCCGAGATCCTCTTCGCCTGCTCGGACATGGGGCAGGGCTCGCACACCGCCCTGAAGCAGATCGCCGCCGAGACGCTTGGCTTCCCGTTCGACCATGTGCAGCTGTCGGGCGGCACGTCGGACGTCGCCGGCTTCGACATCGGCGCGCACGCCAGCCGTACGATCTATGTGGGGGGCGCGGCGGTGAAGAAGGCGTGCGAGGAGGCCAGGCGCCAGCTTCTGGAGCGCGCGTCGCTGCAGCTCGGTGTGCCTGCCGACCAGCTCGATATCCGCGACAAGCGGATCTTCGTGAAGGCGGACCCGGCGCGGGGCATCGAGGCCGAGGCGATCACGCGCGCCGGCGTGTACCACTTCGTCGACCCCATGACCGGCGAACCGGGCGGGGTGCCGGGCCAGATCCAGGGCTACGTGAGCTTCTTCGCGCCGCACAACTCGCCGCCCTTCGGTGCCTCGTTCGCGGAAGTGGAAGTCGACACCGAGACCGGCGAGGTGCGTGTGATCGAACTCGTCAATGCGCACGACATCGGCCGGGCGATCAACCCGGCGGCGGTCGAGGGGCAGCTCGAAGGTGGCATCCAGCAGGGGCTCGGTTTCGTGCTGAGCGAGGAGATCGACTACGACGCCAAGGGACGCGTGCAGAACAACAGCTTCACCGACTACAAGATGTTCGGCCCGGAGGACATGCCGAGGATCACGACGATCCTCGTCGAGGACGCCGATCCGATCGGCCCCTTCGGTGCGAAGAGCGTCGGCGAGTCGGGGCTCGTGAGTCCGGTCGGCGCGGTGGCCAACGCGATCTTCCACGCGATCGGGATCCAGTTCACGGAGGCGCCGATCACGCCGGAGAAGGTGTTGAAGGGCATTCTGGAGAAGGGCGTGCGGGATTACGCAAGCATAAGGGGGAATCGCTGACCGGCTACCGGACGGAGTTGGGCAGCAGTGCGGCCGCCGTTGGGCGGCCGTGTTTTTTTGGGCGGGGAGACGCCGGTGCGGGGACGGGGCGGGTGACGGTGGAGAGTGATCGACCTAAAGCAGACTGATTAGCTAAGGCAACACCTTTATATAGAAGCCCTAATACGATCAAGATCCACAAAAAATATTCATATTAATTTCTATTTTATCTTAACGCCGAAGAAATAAGTGATTGACCGCGGCCCCATTTGGGTGTGGTAGTTGTCGGCGCTAATTTGCAATCGATGACTGCTTTCAGATTGAGTATTAACTTACTTTGAAGATACCTCGGATTCAAATGGTTTTGCTGAGTGTGGACGGCTGCTAAATAGTGACGATCGAAGAAGTTATTCCAAGAGCCGGGTTTGATAAGTTGAAGTTTGATATTTCCAATCGACGCATAATGCTAGTGGCGTTGTTGAGGCATGGCGACGGGCTAAAGCACGATGGCATGTGTTCTTAGTTGGTTATATCGAAGTCATCTTCGTCGCTTACTTCATTCGACTCTATCTCCCACTCAAATGATTTTGCAAACTCTGAGAATTCATTGACGTCGAAGTATGCCCTAAATATTTCTGGTTCGGACATGACCCAGTTAAAAGTGACTTCTCGAAGGAATCGGCGCCAATCCGTAATTAGCATCCAGTTCCTAATAAGACCGTACGCAGTGGTTGAATGCCCCACCTGTTTTGATATTTTCTGGTAACCATTTGGTATTATTTCTTTCAGATCGAATAGTGTAGTGACGCCAAATTGCTTGAGTTCCTCGACTAGCTCTCCGTACTTGTCCTTGAAGAACGCTTCATCAAGTGGGAAATCGTTTTCCCGGCTCCAGTCCTCAATGAATTGCGCCAAGCTGATTGAATCAATTTCGGCGCTTAAATCCCCTTCGGCAGATCTCTGTTGAAGAGAACGGATGTAGTCGTCGATCTGCGTTGATATTTCATCGAATCCTTTGTCTGCGATCTCAAGCATTCCTGCGTAAAGGTAAAGCTTTCTTTCTATTTCGCGCGGGAGCTTCCCAGAGAACTTATAGTTCCTGTCATGGGCTAGTTCGGCCCACGCATGTTGAAGTACCGTTCGTACCTGAAACTCAAATTTCAAACCCGAAAGGCCATGAAACTCGGGTAGGGTTCCTCGCTGGTCGCCAAGATCGCAGACGAAGTGCACGGATCGATACCCAATTTGATCCGTGGAGAGAAGTCTGTCCTTATTTAAAGAATTTTCCTTGTCAACGCAGAAGGACGCTGTTACTAATTCAGACACAGCTTGGATATCAGATTCGAAGAAAACGATGATCCTTATGCCAGAGAGGTCTGTCAGTTGTTTTGCTGGATCCTTGTAGCCTTTGCGCTTTATCTTCTCTAAAGCCCCTTGTTTATCCTTGGTTCGACCCGTGATTGTCAAATAATCGATTTCCCTTGATTTAAGAAGGTTTTCAATTATGGTTACGACGGCCTGAGTTAGGCGAGCATGACGTGGTAGAGTTTCGTCAAGCCATTGTTCTGTATTCATTAGCGTATCCAGAGATTGTGTGGCTAACGATTTGCAAACAGCAGATGTTATATATATGCGGTGAAGTGCCGCGTCAGCCAGAATGCAGATCACCAAGAGGCTTTGATTCCACGGGCCCGTTCGGGAAGACCCGACTTATACGCAGATCATACAGCGCAGAATGTGGAAATGCGCAAATGGAATGGTCGGACGGCGAAGCGGCGCAGATATCCCGCGCTCGGCAGGCGGTAGTTCTGTCTGGAGGCAAAGGTTGATTGTCCGATCTTGGCCTGTTCCTGCCGGCCCGCTCTGAATACTCAAAGTTGCCCCATCCCTGAAGGCTACTGCTCGTCCGAGCAAGGGTGAGCCGGCATCAAGGAATCGTAAAAGCGGGTTCATCACGACCGGCCTCCGCTGCGGGTCAGTGCCGAAGATCGAGCTCGTGCCCATGACGCCGGTGCATTCGCACCTGGCGGCCGACACGAACCTCGACGCTCCGACAAGACTCCCCCCGTCGGGCGACGCTCCCCCGAAAGAAATTGTTCGGAACTCCGCGGATAGGCGCGGCATTCCGTGGATAGCGGCCCCATCCCCGAAATCCTTACCTTTCCGATGTCGTGCGACGCCGGGGGGTGACCCCGATCACAGAGCCGGAAGCGGAATCGGCCGAGTCGCAGATGCGCCGGCGCGCGTGCGTCGTGCGCGTCGGAGCATTCAACCCCAGCCCAAGAGTTCGCAGCCCCTGAAGGGGCGTCGTTGCTGATCGCAAGGGGACTTCATGATTGGGATCGACCGCTTCCGTACCTGTCTTCTGCCGTTCGCGTTCGCGTTCGCGCTCGCGCTCGCGCTCGCGCACTCCGGTCTGCTCGGCTGCAGCGCATCGGCCAATCTCGCCGAACTTGCCGAGACACAATCCCAAGCGGTGTTGCGCTCGGACCAGTTCCAGGCTGCGGTCGCCAATCCGGGTGTGCTCGTGGCGGTCGGCGCGAACGGCGTCGTCGTGTCGTCCGCCGACGGCGGCAAGAGCTGGCGGCGCCAGGTCGTCGATGCCGGCGCGTCGCTGATCGGCGTCGCGGTGTGTCCGGATGGCGGCTTCGTCGCGCTCGATTTCGGCCGCCGCGTGTGGGTCGGCGACGCCACGGCGACCACGTGGACGGCCCGCCCGATCTCGAGCGAGGCGACGCCGCTCGCGCTCGCCTGCGACCCGACGGGGCAGCTGTGGGTCGTCGGCAGCGA
This sequence comes from Aromatoleum toluvorans, assembly GCF_012910905.1. Classification (GTDB taxonomy): domain Bacteria; phylum Pseudomonadota; class Gammaproteobacteria; order Burkholderiales; family Rhodocyclaceae; genus Aromatoleum; species Aromatoleum toluvorans. The sequence goes on along the minus strand of NZ_WTVN01000010.1, from coordinate 94,649 downwards.
GAGCGCGATCCTGTCGAGCGCGGACCGGGGCGCGACGTGGCGCGACGCCTCGCTCGGCCAGGATCAGATGTTCACGACGGTGCAGTTCGTCGACGAGCGGCACGGCGTCATCACCGGCGAATTCGGCAGCTTCCTGACGACGCAGGACGGCGGTGAGAGCTGGCAGGATGGCACGCCGATCCCGAACGACTTCTATCCGTATGGCGCGCTCTTCACCGACGCGCAGACCGGCTGGGTCAGCGGGCTCGCCGGGACCATCCTGCACACCACCGACGGCGGCGCGAGCTGGCACAAGCAGCCGAATCCGACCGGCGCGCCCATGTACGGCCTCGCGCGTCATGACGAGCACATGTACGCGTTCGGCGCGAACGGGCTGGTGCTCGCGCTGCGCGACGGGCAGTGGCAGTCCGCGGAAGGCCGTCCGGCGCCCTACCTGCGCAGCGGCGTGTCACTCGCCGGGCGCGGGCTCCTCGTCGCCGGCGGCGCCGGCACGCTCGACATCGTTTCCTCCATCCCCGCCACGCCGAAGTAAGGAGCGCCCGTGCGACACCAATTCACCCACGCGCTGCACCAACTCGAACTGAAGATCTTCGCGTTCCCGCGCTTCGTGCTCGCCGCGATCCTGGCGCTCACCGCGTACTTCGCGCTGCAGATCCCGGCGCTCAAGATGCACACCGAGTTCGCCGACCTGCTGCCGCAGGGCCACGCGTTCATCCGGCTGCACAACGAGATCCGCGACACCTTCGGCGGCGCGAACCAGATCGTCGTCGCGGTCGAGGTCGAGGACGGCACGATCTTCACGAACGAGACGCTGGCGCTTATCCACCGCGTCACCCAGGCCGTCGACAGTCTGTCGGGCGTGAATCACAACCTCGTCTCCAGCCTGACGCACCGTACGGCGCGGAAGATCTGGCTGACCGAGGACGGCGAGATGCGTTCGCAGCCGTATTACGACCCGCAGCGCCCGGCGCTGACGGCCGAGGAGCTCGAGGCGCTCGGCAAGGAGGTGCGCGCCAATCCGCGCATCTACGGCCTGCTCGTGTCGCCCGACGCGAAGGCCGCGCTCGTGAAGGCGCAGATGAACGAAGCCGGCGCGATCGACTACGAGAAGATCTTCGCCGAGCTGCAGGCGGTGCGTGCGAAGGAGCAGGCCGCCGGCACGCAGATCCACGCGACGGGTCAGCCTGTGTTGATCGGCTGGGTCTACACCTACCTGCCGCAGATCCTGCAGATCTTCCTGTACACGCTGTTGCTGATGGTCGGCCTGCTGGTCGCGTATTTCCGCCGCTTCTACGGCGTCGCGCTGCCGCTCGTCGGCATCGCGCTGTCGTCGATCTGGGGCCTCGGGTTCGTGTCGAAGATGGGCTGGAACCTCGATCCGCTGTCGCTCGTGATCCCGTTCCTGATCGCCGCGCGCGCGATGTCGCACAGCATCCAGCTCGTCGAGCGCTACTACGCCGAGCTTGCGACGAGTCGGGACGGCCGCGTGGCGGCGCGCGCGGCGTTCGAGGACCTGTTCCGGCCGGGTTCGCTCGCGATCACGGTGGATGCGATCGGCATCGCCGTGCTGGCGCTCGGTGCTGCGCCTATCAACACCAAGCTCGGCTACTACGCAGGCTTCTGGGCCTTCTCGGTGTTCTTCACGGTGCTGCTGGTGGTGCCCTTGCTGCTGTGGCTGCTGCCCGCCCCGCGGAACACCGAGAACCGCCGGGGGCTGGCGCACGCGGTGGTCGAGCGTGTGTTCGGTGTCGTCGCCGGGCGTCGCGCCGCGGCCTCGGTGCTGACGGTCGCCACGGTGCTGCTCGTCGTCGGTGTCGGACTCGCCGCGCGGGTGAAGATCGGTGAGGCCGAGGCCGGCTCGCCGCTGCTGTATCCGGACCACGACTACAACGTGTCGTCGCGCGCGATCAACGCGCGCTTCCCGGGTTCCGAGGAGCTCTACATCGTCGCCCGCACGCAGGAGAAGGGCGGCCTGAAGCGGCCCGAGGTGCTGCGCGCGATCGAACGCTTCCAGCACCACATGTTGCTCGACCCGGCGCTCGGCGGCACGAAGGCGCTGCCCGGCCTCGTCCGCGCCGTGAACGGCATGATCCACAACACCGATCCGCGCTGGAACCAGATCCCCGAGTCGGCCTCCGCGATCGGCGGATTGCTCTTCGCATACATGGCGGCGAGCCCCATTCCCGGCGCGCTCGCCGAGTTCCTCGATGCCGACGAGCGCGATGCGAACCTCGTCTTCTACTACAAGGACAAGCAGGCCGACACGATCCGGCGCGCGGTGCATGTGGCCGAGGAGGGCATCGCGAAGGTCGGTGCGGTGGACGGTTTCGAGCTGCGCCTGGGGGGCGGCGCGATCGGCGTCAATGCCGCGATCAACGACGCCGTCGACGACGACAACCGCCTGATCGTGCCGCTCGTGATCGCGCTGGCTTTTGGTTTCGTGACCCTGTCCTACGGCTCGCTCCATGCCGGCTGGCTGATGGTGCTCCCGATGCTGTTCGCCACGGTCATGACCTACGCCTACATGGGCGCCCGGGGCATCGGCATCAACGTCAATACGGTGCCCGTCATCGCGGTCGGCATCGGCGTCGGCATCGATTACGCGATCTACATCATGAACCGCATCCGCGAGGAGATGGCCGCGTGCGGCGACCTCGGCCGGGCAGTGCGCACCGCGGCGGGCACGACGGGCTTCGCGGTGGTGTTCACGGCGGTGACGCTGATCGCGGGCGTGATCATGTGGGTCCTCCTGTCCGATCTGCGCTTCCAGGCGGATTCCGCACTGCTCTTGACCTTGATGCTGGTGCTCAACGCGCTCGCCGCGATGCTGCTGATGCCGGCGTGGGTCGTGATGTTCAAGCCGGCCTTCATCACGAAGGCGCGGCTCGACGAAGACGGCGTGCTGCAGGTCGCCTGAAGCGGCCGATAACAACGAGGGGAGGACGATGGTGAGGAAATCCGCAGGAAAGCATCGGCGCGGGAACGCGCCGCTCGCGGCCGGCATGCTGACGCTCGCCGTCGGCGCGGCGCAACCGGGCAGTGCCGCGGCCGGCGACATCCCGAACGAGGAAGCGCGCGTGGACGTCGTCTACGAGAACGCAACGTTCGCGCGCCGCGACGTCGGGCTGTCGAAGTTCCGCAACACGCTGAAGGTCGACATCGACCGCAAGCTCGGACGGCGCGGTGCGTTCGACGACGTAGGCGTGAACCTGAAGCTGCGTGGCACATTCGACGGCGTCTATCGCATCAACGACGACACCTACGGCAACAAGGCCGGCCGCGCGGTGCAGCTCGAGAACACCATCGGCATCCCGGGGCCCACCGTACCGCACGGTGGCGGCCTCGGCAGCCCGGCGAACCCCCTGACCGCAGGGCTCGCGGAACTGCCCGGCGGCGGCGCCTTCGGCTTCAACTCGACCGACCCCTCGGCGCCGCGCTACAACCCCAACGAGGGGCTGGTCGTGCTCGGCGAACACCTGCACCGCACCGACGGCGGCGTGGCGTTCGCGGTGCCGGTGCGCCCGTGCGACAAGGACTCGCGCGGCTGCATCAAGGATTACCTCGACGCGACGCGCCAGGAACTGGAGTCGCCCGAGTTCAACGACCGATGGGACTTCATCCGCGAAGCCTACGTCACCGGCTCGGTGCCCTTCGACGACGGCTCGAGCGTCTTCATGAAGGTCGGCAAGCAGCAGGTGGTGTGGGGGCGCACCGACCTCTTCCGCGTGCTCGACGTCATCAACCCGGTCGACTACTCGCGCAACAATATCTACGACGAGCTCCAGGACATCCGCATTCCGATGTGGATCATGCAGGCGGAGTACCGCGCCGGGGCGACCGAGACCTTCGACGACCTGAACTTCGCCGTCGTGTGGAACTTCGACAAGTTCCGCCCGCACAACATCGGCCAGTGCGGCAGCCCGAACGTGATCCTCGACGCGGGCTGCTTCATGCGCGGCATGAAGAACCTGTGGGACAACGGCGGCACCGTCGCGAACTTCGCGAACCTCGGTCTGCCGGGGCTGGCGGCGACCGACTTCGGCCCGAACCAGATCGGCATCCGCAAGGCGCATCTGCCGAGCTGGTCGCTGGCGAACACGCAGCTGGGCGTCAAGCTCGAAGGCCAGAAGAGCGGCGTCGGCTTCTCGCTCAATGCGCTGACCTACCGCTCGCAGCTGCCTTCGCTGCGCGGCGGCATCCCGGCGCGCAATCCCTTCGACCCCGTCGGTGCCGTCGACACGCAGCCGCAACCGCATCCCTATCCCTACCTGATCGCGTTCGACGTACATTTCCCGCGCGTGAACCTGATCGGCGGCTCGATGGACCTGCAGGTCGATGCGATCAAGTCGGTGTTCCGGCTCGAGGCCGCGCTGACCGAGGGCGAGGAGTTCCCGAACGGCCTGCGCAAGCGCCTGTTCTCCGAATCGCGCGTGTTCCGCTACGTGGTCGGCTGGGACCGCCCGACCTTCATCCCGTTCCTCAACAAGACCCGCGCCTTCCTCATCTCGGCGCAGCTGTTCGGCCAGCACCTGCTCGATCACGAGCTGGAGGACCGGCCGCTCGGCAAGGTCGGCATGCCCGACTGGAAGGACAACAACATCTTCACGCTGCTCCTGAAAGGCTTCTACCTGAACGACCGCCTGAGCCCGCAGGTGATCATGGCCCACGACTTCCGCGGCGAGGCGACCACGATCGCGCCGTCGATCGACTGGCTCGTCAGCGACAACCTGAAGCTCACGATCGGCGCCAACGTCAAGGTCGGCCGCGGCGCGCGCAAGTTCGACGACTGCCGCACCTGCAACCCCTTCCATCCCTTCTCCGCTTCGCCGGGGCAGGGGCCGAACGACGGATCGCTGGGCCTGGGCGGATTCGAGCCGCTCGGCCGCTTCCGTGCCGGCCCGATCGGCATGGCGCAGGAGGAAGACGAGTTGCAGTTCGTGATGCAGTACAAATTCTGATCCGGAGGAGGACGACAATGAAGATGAGGACAATGACATCGATGCTGCTGGCGGCCGGCGCGATCGGCACGGCGCAGGCCGCGACCGAGGCCGACGTCGACAAGAGCTTCGGCCCGTACAAGGGCGGCGTGCCCGCGGTCGCGGGCGTCAAGCCCGGCATGGTCATCGACAAGGGCAACGTCGAGGCCGCCAAGGCCTCGCTGATCCCGAGCATGGCGCAGTTCATCAAGAGCGGGCAGACCACGCTCGCGGTCGGCGAAACCTACTCGTTCGGCATCAGCAAGAACTACATCGACGCGACGCGCAAGAACCTCAACAAGGTGTCTTTGGGTTCCAACGTCGGCGATCTGGTGGGCTTCGTCGCCGGCCGGCCCTTCCCGCAGGAGCCCGACGCGAAGGACCCGCGCGCCGGCGAGAAAGTGTTCTGGAACTTCCAGCACAACAACCGCATCGGCGACAGCTACACGATCTGGCCGTGGTACATGGAATACAAGAACATGGCGAGCGGCAAGGTCGAGCGCACGCTGAAGCAGGAGTACCACATCATCCAGTGGAAGCATCGCGTCGACCAGGAGCCGCGCCCGGAGGTCGAGCCGAACCCGTCGCAGCTGCTGCGCTCGGGCTACCTGAAGGTGCATGAGCCGCAGGACCTGAAGGACACGCAGCTCCTCATCAGCCGCTTCTCGGACGACGCGAAGCTCGACGAAGTGTATCTGTACCTCGGCTTCCAGCGCCGTGTGCGCCGCCTCGCGTCGAACCAGGTCACGGACCCCTTCCTCGGCTCGGACCTGATGGTCGAGGACTTCGAGGGCTACAACGGGCGCATGCGCGACATGAAGTGGGAATACAAGGGCACGCGCGACCTGCTGGTGCCGTTCTACGCGCACAACAAGCAGAAGCTCGCCGAAGAGCCGAAGGAGGCGGACGGCTTCAAGTTCATCGACTTCGGCGGCGAAGGGGCGTGCTTCCCGAACGTGACGTGGCAGCTGCGCAAGACCTACGTCATCGAGTCGGTGCCGGTCAATCCCGACCATGTCATCAGCAAGCGCGTGCATTACGTCGATGCCGAGACCTACGCGCTGAGCCTGAACGAGATCTACGACCGCAAGGGCGAGCTGTGGAAGACCTTCATCATCGCCTACACGGATTCGGAGAGCCACATGCCGAAGAACGCCGGGCGCGGCGTGGCGATCAACGACGGCTTCAGCATCATCGACGTGCAGGCGAAGCATTGCTCGACCGGCAAGTTCAAGGTGCATCTGGACCAGGAGATGAGTCCGACGAAGCTGTTCTCGGTGCAGTACATGCGGGGGAGTTGACGACCGCAGGGTAGGTCGAGGAAAGGGGGGCGCGAAAGCGCCCCTTTTTTTTCTTGTTGGGAAGGGCGCCTCCGCCGAGAACGATGTCAGGAACGCCTCCATCTGGCGCTTTCCCATGTCACCGAGATGGTGCTGGCCCCGAAACATGTTGTATCGTCTGATCCAACGAGCTACGTCGTTTAGGTCTGCATGCTGTGATGCTTCAACCGAAGCATTCATGCACGAGGTCAAGCAGTTGCGGGGTCGGGGGCGCGACGGACACGGGGGAGGAGGGGTTTTCCCACGATCTCGGACACCATGACGTATACCGCCTTGCAAAACATTGGCTTGTCAGTGGGCGACAGGACATTCACGCTGTCCGATAACACTTTCATCTCGACACTTGGTGTCGAACGTTAGGGCCTTAAATTTATGCCGCAGACAGGCGACTTCGGAAAAGATATAAACCTGCTCGTACAGAACGTTGCACGGCTTTTCGCTCACGAAGGAAACGCGAAACTGGTTTCTATCCTGTCCTACGCCACGATTTCGGCCGATCAAACGGGATTCGATAATTGGGACGGGGGAACCGACATTTACACTGTCTATCTCGAAGTACCTCAGGCCATCTACCTCGAAATAAATGCCGAGCTCGATGCCATCGCGAAAGCGATTCAGGAAAGGCTCGGTACATTCTTGCACCGGTACGATCGTACGTGGATTGGTGGCATCGCAATCTCGCCGCAGCTCATTGAGTCGGAAAGTTGGCAACAGGATGCAAGAGATTGGCTTTCGGGTGAAGGCATTACTAACCAAGGGCGGGTCCGTTCCAACAACATCGCCAGCCGTCAGTGCGATGGCCTGCTATTTCGATCTGTTCCCGAGATTAACCTCTATAGAGCTCTGAAGAGTAAGGGGTTGACTTTTGCACCTTTGCCAGTGTTTCTTAAGGGTGGCAAAGAATACTCGCGGATCGAGCCTGATTTCATTTTGATCAAAGACGGTATCGTGTTCTGCATTGAAATTGACGGTGACACCGTGCACAAGGAGACGCCTGCGGAGGCCAACGCCAGAACTCGTATCCTCAGTAACGAGGGAGCAATTGTTGAGCGGTTTACCGCGAGCCGTTGCGACACGCCGGAAAAGGCCGAAGAGCTAGCCAGAGAGGTTTTGGTGCTCATTGAAAAGCATAGACGAAATCGGCCCTAACAACCGCGTCGAGCCGACCGGGGCGAACGTTAGGCGTCCATAAACGGCATCACGGAGAGGAATACATGAGACGAGAGGAAAGAGCGCAGCAACTTTGGAGCATCCTCGTTCTAGCAGCTCGCAATCGCCAAGTGCTCACGTATGAGCTTGTCGCACAAGCGTGCGGAGTTCCTGCTCCAAGCATTGGTGATTTTCTTCGCCCTATTCAGCAGCTTTGCACCGAAAAAGGCCTCCCTCCAATTACGAGCCTAATTGTAAACAAGAGCACCGGACTGCCGGGTGATGGATTTCTTGCTGAGAACGTCCCGCTAGCGCAAGTACAATCCTTCGCACGGGATTGGCTTACTTTTCAGGCACCTTCTGCTGAGGATTTTGCTGATGCGTATACTCGTGCTCCGGGTCGAAGATAGAGCCCAACGATACGCTTCAGCCGACCGGGCGGCTGAGCTTTCACGTTGGGCGTCATAAGAAGCGCCGTCATGACGAAAGTTCTCCTTCCTTCTTCCGAGCTATGGGGTCATCATTCGCCAGAAGCTTCGCCTGACGAAATAATTGATGCCCTGGTCACACAGACGGAGCGAGCGATTCGCGGGTACTGTGCCCTGCCCGAAGGGCCGGAACCTTGCGGAGATCGGGATGGATATTTCCGGGTCTCCGTCACGATCCCGCTGACGTCTACGCTTTTCGATCAGCTCATGAACGGCGCGAATGGCTACCGCGCACACTACTCGGTCAGCGTCGAGGCTGGAGAGGCATTCAATCGCCGTCTGGTTGACGCCGTTGCGCCAATCATCGCGTGTTCGGAAACGCTCTACGGAGATAAGTTTGATCAGCCTCTTTGCCGGAAATCACTGCTGGGCCCATTCAGTAAGTTCTGGTATCCAAAGGAACTCACTGATCCCAGTGCCCAAGCCGAACTGCTCGAATTGAAAGAGGAGCTTCGGATACCGCGGTGGATGGAATACTGGAGGACAATGGAAAAGCCTCGAAAGGGCCTACTCGCACCGATTCCCGAGGGCTTGTCAGTACTGTTGAACGGAACTTTTGTCGACGAAGCAGGCGCAGCCTATGAGCAGAAACCTAATCGTTCGAGGCAGATCTTCGACACTGGCTGGACTTGAGAAATCAGTATGACGTCCATCCCGCCTTTAACCTGAGCGCCCAAAGTCGTCGCCGTTGGGTACCCGTCGCGGTTCGCGCTGGCGCCTGGTCAACGGCATTCGTTGGCGTCTTGGGCAGCGTTCGGAGTCGCTCGTAGCTGAGAAGATCGCACGAATGGCCGGTAGGCCTGTTGTTGGGGGATTTTAATGCTTTCCTCGTGGTCTCGTCTTCGCCCGCTCCTTCTTGCTGCCACCCTTGCGGCGCTATCCGGCGCCTCCGTGGCTGACGTTGCACCAATGCCCGGCCCCTGTCCCGACACCGGCGGCTGCTTCTTGATCTCCGGCTTTATCGGCCCGACAGATCTTGTTCTGTTGCGACCAATCATCGAACGGGCGCTGTCGCAAAGGCTCTCGATGACCTTTCGTCTCAATTCACGAGGCGGCGACGTACGCACTGCTATCGAACTCGCCAAGTGGATGCGCCGCCTCCGCGCTACCGCTGTCGGCGGCCAAAGCGACGTCTGTCTTAGTTCCTGCGTGTTCCTTTTGGCCGGAGCTACAAGCCGAATTGCTCCGGGAACCGTCGGCATCCATCGTCCCTTCAGCACTGATACTGGTGCCAAGGACTATGACACTGCTCAACGCGAGTATCGCGAGCTACAGACACTGGTTCGTATGTTCTTCCAGGACATGAACGTATCCGACACGCTCTACGACGCCATGCTGAGAGTCCCTCCGGAGAACATCCGTGTGCTGACGCGCGATGAGCTGCTTGCTTTCGGGCTTGAAGGTTTGGACCCTGTGCAACAGGAAATACTTGACTCGAGCGAAGCCCAACGCTACGGCATCTCGCGAGCAGAGTATCTACGACGAAAAGCGCTCGCCGCCCAGGCGTGTGACGGCGTTCTACAGGCCGGCCAATTCACAGCGTTTTGGGAATGCGACGAACGCATCAAATCGTCTGGCAAACGGTGACTACAGTCGTCAACGAGACGCCCAACTTTCCGCTCCAGCGGACCGTCAAAAAGCTGCGCATTTTGCCGTCCGCTGAGCGTTAGGTGCATGCCGTTGCCACCACTTGGGTGAGGCAGCAAATTGAGGTGCCCTGCGTTTTCCGCCTTCCAACCGGTCGTCCTCAGTTTCGCCTAGCCAGATGGACTGCGCGCTTCCGGCGCAGACGCGACCATGCGGCGGAAGGCGCCTTCGGCTTTTCCGCCCTACGAAACGCGCTCCGGAAACATCTGCTGTCCCCGGATAGGCGCCGCAGTCGCCGGATAGCCCGGCCGTGGGCGCTCCAATAGTGTAGAGCCTCGAAAAAGCGACGCGACTTTCCACCGAGGAGCGGCAATGGAGACTCTCACGCAGCCCGTGCAGAACTCGATGAAGCCGGGCAAGTGGCTCAATTCGAGCTGCAAGATGTGCATTCATTCCTGCATCACGCGGGTCCACGTCACCGAAGACGGTGTCGTGAACAAGATCGAGGGCAACCCGACTAGCCCGAGCAACAACGGGCGGCTGTGCCCTAAAGGCAATGCGGCGATCCTGCGGCATTACGATCCGGCGCGCTTCAGGACGCCGCTGCGGCGCACCAACCCGCAGAAGGGGCCCGGCGTCGATCCGAAGTGGGCGCCGATCGGCTGGGACGAGGCGCTGGATCTCGTCGGCCGCGAGCTGAAGAAGACGCTGGACGAGGATCCGCGCAAGCTGCTGCCGGCGATCAACGACTTCCAGAAGCTCTTCCTGTGGGCCTGGCCCGCGGCGCTCGGCAACGCGAACTACCTGTCGTCGGTCGGCAACTTCTGCGGCGGCGGCTACCACCCGATGAATGGGTTCATCCATTCCGCCTTCGCCGCGGCGAACGACGTCAATTACTGCAACTACTGGATCAACAACGGCGGTGGCGACGGCTTCTCCTCGCACCTGCATACCGCCGCCCAGGCGAATCACGTCGCGAAGGCGCGCGTCGAGCGCAACATGCGGGTCGTCGTCGTCGAGCCGCGCCTGTCGATCGGCGCCGCGAAGGCGAACGAGTGGGTGCCGATCCGCCCGGCGACCGATCGGCAGTTCGCGCTGGGCCTCGCCCACGTGCTCGTCGCGGAGAAGCTCTACGACGCGAAATTCCTGAAGAAGGACACCAACGCCCCCTACCTCGTCGGGCCGGACGGGTACTTCGTGCGTAACGGCGAAGGCAAGATCTACGTGTGGGATGCGGTCGACAACTGCGCGCGGCTGTGGGACGACCCCGAGATCAAGGACTTCGCGCTCGAAGGCACTTACACCGTCGACGGCAAGCCCTGCCGGCCGGCGTTCCAGAAGTTCAAGGACATCCTCGCCGACTGCTCGCCCGAGCAGATGGAGACGCTGACGACCGTGCCGGCGGCGACGACGCGGCGCATCGCGCGCGAGTTCGCGAAGGCGGCGCAGATCGGCTCCTACATCGAGATCGACGGTCGCATGCTGCCGCTGCGCCCCGCCGCGTACAACTACTACCGCGGCGCGCAGGGCCACAAGTACAGCGCGATGGCGAACCAGGCGTTCAAGCTGGTGAACTTCCTCGTCGGCGCGATCGACACGCCGGGCGGGCATGTCGGGGTCACGCTGGACGATCAGATGCAGGACATCCGCGGCGGCTGTGGGCAGATCCAGGCCGGCGAGAACGGCATGATGCAGACGATGCCGCACCAGCTCCATCCCGAGGTGCCGTTCTCGTGGCCACCCAACGAGACGCACCTGATGGGCTTCTTCCCGATCGGCGTCGATCCGGGGCACCTGACGCAGCACACGCTCGCGAACGCCGAGAAGTTCGGGCTCGACTACCGCCCCGACACGCTGCTGATGTGCCACTCCAACCCGCTGTGGAATCTGCCCGGCGACCGCGAGCAGTGGTACGCGCTGTTGCGCGAGATGCGCTTCATCGTCGCGATCGACATCCTGCCCAACGAATCGAACGAGTGGGCTGACGTGATCCTGCCGTCGCATGATCTCCTCGAGTCGTGGAACATGACGATGATCGAGCCGCCCCATCACGAGGGCATGTGCCTGCGCCAGCCCGCGACGCCGCCGCTGTACGACACGAAGAGCGAGGAAGAGATCTTCTACGAGATCTCCGAGCGGCTCGGCGTGCTCGAGACCTGGAACGGCATCCTCAACTTCGTCAATGGCTTCCACCAGCAGCCCGAACTGCTGCTCGAACCGAAGCGCAAGTACAGCGACCGCGAGATCGCCGAGCGCAAGGGCAAGCTGTGGAACGGCAAGGATCTCGACTGGTACGTCGAGCACGGCCACGCGGTGACGCCGCGCCGCCCCGACAAGTGGTACCGGCCGTGGGACGGGCTGCGGCTGCATTTCTACATCGAGGACATCGTGCGCGCGCGCGACACGCTGCGCCAGAAGATGGAAGTGGCCGACGTGCCGTTCCGCCACGAGTGGGAGTGGGGCGATTACCAGCCGCTGCCGACGGCGGTGCCCGATCCGGTGCACCTGGAGCCGGCCGACTTCGACCTGTACGCGATCACGTTCAAGGACATCCAGATCAATTTCGGCGAGAGCATCGGCAATCCGTGGATCAACGACATCGTGTTCAAGGACCCGGTGCATACGGCGGTGCTGCTGAACCCGAAGAGCGCGCGTGATCGAGGGCTCGACGAGGGCGACATCGTGCGCATCGAGTCGCCGTACGGCGCGATCGTCGCGAGGCTCGCGCTGTCCGAAGGCGTCCATCCCGATGCGGTATGCGTGTCGAACGCGCTCACGCGTGTCGCGACGCAGAACACCGGCGTGCGCCACGGCGGCGGCAACTTCAATCAGCTGCTGCCGGCGAACCTGCGGCACACCGACGCGTGCAGCGGACAGCCGGAGACGGTCGCGAAAGTGAAGCTGACGAAGCTCGGTGCCGTGCCCGCGGAGATCGCCGCCGGCAACTCGGTGTTCGGGCAAGGCCGCGGCAAGGGGAGGGCGCACTGATGGCCACGTGGGGGATGGTTTTCGATCTGCGCCGCTGCATCGGCTGCAATGCGTGCGCGGTCGCGTGCAAGCAGGAGAACAGCCTGCCCGACGGCGTGTTCTTCACGAAGACGTTGTCGGAGGAGGTCGGCGAGTATCCCGACGTCACGCGCAGCTACGTGCCGACGATCTGCAACCACTGCGAGGATGCACCGTGCGAGCGCGCCTGTCCGACAGGCGCGACCTACACGCGTCCCGACGGCATCGTCATGGTCGATCGCGACAAGTGCATCGGCTGCGGGACCTGCATCGTCGCGTGTCCGTACGACCAGCGCACGCGCCTCGAGCCGGAGATGCTGAACGAGGGGCTGTTCGGCGGCGGCCGCCTCACGCCCTTCGAGAAGCAGGGCATCGGGCGCTTCACCGTGGGCACCGTCGTCAAATGCACGTTCTGCCACGAGCGCGTCGATGCCGGCCTGCTCCCGGCGTGCGTCGCGACCTGTCCGACCGAGGCACGCATCTTCGGCGACCTCGACGACCCGACAAGCCGGCCGCGCCAGCTGATCCTGGAACGCCGCGGGCGCCAGCCGCTGCCGGAGAAGAACACCAACCCGCGCGTGTTTTACATCGACTGAAGGGGAAGCACATGCTCGCGAGCAACCGCATCTCGGATGGCAGTTTTCGCGTCGGCGTCGGCCTGCAGAAGGCGTGGGGCGTGCAGATGGCCACGGCCTTCTTCTTCGGCGAGGCCGGCGCGGGACTGTACTTCGTCGCGCAGTTCTTCGATTTCGCGCTCGGCATGTTCGCCGGCCTCCTCATGGTGCTGTTCGGCAAGGCCGGCGGGCACATGCTGCACCTCGGGCAGCCGCTGCGCGGCTGGCGCGCGCTGACGAAGGTGCGCACGTCGTGGGTGAGCCGCGGGCTCGCGGCGATCGTGCTGTTCGTCGTCGCGGGCGCGCTGCACCTCATCGACGTGCGTGCCGGCCTGCTGCCGGCCGGCGTGTCGCAGCTCGTCGCCGCGGTCGCGCTCGCGGCGTGCTTCGTCATCATGATCTACCAGGGCTTCGCGATGTCGCATTCATCGGCGATCACGCTGTGGAGCAGCGGCCTGATGCCCGTCGCGAGCCTGACCTATGCGCTGTTGAACGGCGTGCTGCTGACGCTCGTGTTCGGTTTGGGCGAGCCCTTCCTCGCGGATCGGCCCGACACCGTGCGGCTGCTGCAGGTGCTCGCGGTCGCGCTCATGCTCTACGGGCTGGTCACGGTGCTGAGCCTGCTGCACGGTGCGCGCCACGCATCCGAAGCGGGGCGGCAGTCGGTCGCGCTGCTGCTGCAGGGCGGCTTCGCGCGCTGGTTCGTGCCGCTCGTGATCGGCGCGGGCTTCGTCGTCTCGGCGCTGATGATGCTGGCCGCGCCGCCGGACTTCGCTTGGATGCTCGCGGTCGCCGGCCTCGAGCTCACCGGCTATTACGCCTTCCGCGTGCTGGTGTTCAAGGCCGGGGGCTACGATCCGGCGCTGAGCCTGGCATACCGGTTCCGGCACTGAGCCGCGGCGACGGAGACGGTCGATGCATACGAGCATTGCCCGGTTGTGGCGAGCGGGCGGCAGCCGCGCGGTGTCCGCGCTGCGCCTGACCGCCGGGGACGCGCGCGGTGAGGCGACCTGTCGCGTCATCGACGAGGACGCGCTGACGATCGACGTCGAAGGCGTCGGACGCTACACGCTGATGTGGACGCCGGCCGACGGCGACGATGACGGTGCCATGGGCTTCGTCGCCGGGGAGGGCGTGCTGGGCGACGCGATGGTGTCCGAGAGGGTGCCCGAGCGGCTGGCGCTCGCGGCGGGCTTCGCGTATTCGGAAGGGATCATCGGCGGTCTCGCCGATATCGCGACGATGGCGGTCTGTCCCGACCGACGCAAGGTTGTGCGCATGCGGCTCCACGCGCCCGAGCGCGTCGCGGTGAAGCGGCGCGACGTGGTCGTCGCGAGCTCCTGCGGCGTGTGCGGCGGGCGCGAGGCGATCGAGGATGGCTTCGACGAATTCGCGCCGGTCGCGGCGCGGCTGCGCCTCGCGGCATCGGAGCTGACCGCGCTGATGGCGGCGATGCAGCGCCGGCAGCGCCTCTTCCGCACGACCGGCGGTGCGCACGCTGCCGCGGTGTTCTCGCCGCAGGGCGGCATCCTTGCCGTCGCCGAGGACCTCGGCCGCCACAACGCCCTCGACAAGGTGGTCGGGGAATGCCTGCTGCGCGAGGTGCCGCTCGCCGGCTGCGGCGTGGTGCTGTCCTCGCGCCTGAGCTACGAGATGGTCGCGAAGGCCGCGCGCGCGGGTTTCGAGCTCGTGGCCGCCGTGTCCGCGCCAACCTCGCTCGCGATCGAACTCGCCGAACGCGCCGGCATCACGCTGTGCGGCTTCGTCCGCGGCGCTTCCGCGACCGTCTACACCCATCCGCAACGCATCCGCGACGGCGCCGGCGGGCACGAGTCCGCCCGCACAACAGGCGCCGCGGTAGTGCCCTTCACGCTTGACGACTGAGGAGAGAAGCATGACCGCCAATGGAAATGTACTGACGCAGCTCGCCGCGGAGCTCGCCCGCGGCGCGATCCGGGTCGTCGACCTGACGCAGCCGCTCGGCCCCGATACGCCGGTGCTGGGGTTGCCCCCGCCGTTCGCGAACTCGCCCGGCGTGAGCTTCGAGACGATTTCGCAGTACGACGACAAGGGGCCGGCGTGGTACTGGCGCACGATCCGCATGGGTGAGCACACCGGCACGCATTTCGATGCGCCGGTGCATTGGGTCAGCGGCAAGGATCGCGCCGACAACACGCTCGACACGATCCCCGCCGAGCGCTTTGTCGGTCCCGCCTGCGTCATCGACATCAGCCGCGAGGCGGCGGCCGACCCCGACTTCCTGCTCACGCGGGACGGGGTGTTCGCATGGGAGGCGAAGCACGGTCGCATCCCGCCGAAGTCCTGGGTGCTGCTGCGCAGCGACTGGTCGAAGCGCGTCGGCGTCGCCGAATTCCTGAATTGCCGCGACGACGGGCCGCATTCGCCGGGCTTCGACCGCGGCGCGACCGAACTCCTCGCGTTGGAGCGCGACGTGCTGGGCGTCGGCGTCGAGACGGTGGGCACCGACGCGGGCCAGGCGCACAGCTTCGACCCCCCGTTCTGGACGCACCACATCATGCAGGGCAACGGCAAGTTCGGGCTCGCGAGCCTCGCGAACCTCGACCGCCTGCCGCCGACCGGGGCCGTCGTCGTCGCGTCGCCGCTGAAGCTCGTCGGCGGCTCGGGCAGCCCGCTGCGCGTGCTCGCGCTCGTGCCGGCCTGACGGAGGGCGCATGTTCGAGGTGCGATTGCACGGACGCGGCGGCCAGGGGACGGTGCTCGCCGCCGGAATACTCGCGAAGGCGCTGGTTGCCGAGGGCAAGCATGTCGTCGCGGTGCCGCAGTTCGGCTTCGAGCGCAGGGGCGCGCCGGTCGCGGCCTACCTGCGCGCGTCGGAGACGCCGATGCGGGCGATGACGAACATCTACGCGCCGGACTGCGTCGTGTGCATCGACTCGTCGCTGCCGCGCGTCGTCGACATCTTCGCCGGCCTGCGCGCCGGCGGCACGCTGGTGCAGGCGAGCCGGCTCGCGCCGCAGGACATCGTGGTGCCGGTGTCGGTCGCGACGGTCGCCGTGTGCGATGCGGTGGGCATCGCGCGCGAGGTCTTCGGACGGCCGATCACCAATACGGTGATGCTGGGCGCGTTCGCCCGCGCGACCGGGCTCGTGTCGCTCGACGCGCTCGAACGCGCACTGGAAGAGACGAGTTTCCGCGACGGCGGCCTGGCGCAGAACCGGCGTGCGCTGGCGCTCGGCCACGCGCGCACGGTCGTGCATCGCGTCGAGCGGCGGGAGGCGGCATGAAGAAGCAGGCGGTGCCGCTTTTCGATGCGGGCGCGATCCCGAAGACCCTGTGCCCGATCGCGACCGAGTATAGCCGCATGCTGCCGGGCGACTGGCGTTCGCTGCGCCCGGTCGTCGACCGCCGCAAGTGCGTGAAATGCGCGGTGTGCTGGCTGTACTGCCCGGTGCAGTGCGTCGTCGAGCGCGCCGGCTGGTTCGACATGAACCTCGCCACCTGCAAGGGCTGCGGCATCTGCGCGCGCGAATGCCCGCAGCGAGCGATTTCGATGGTCGCCGAAGAGGAATGAATGAGGGAAGGACATGAGTGCGGACCGTAGCATCACTCGTAGGGCGGGAAAGCGAAGCGCATCCCGCCACGCGGCGGTCGAACTCCGCTGCACCCGTGGGCTGGCGGGATGCGCCTTCGGCTTTTCCGCCCTACGTTCGTGCGGGATTTGCGCGCGCACGATGGTTCCAGAACAGGAATGGACAAGTGAATGACATGAGCGAGGCCGTCGAGAAGATCGCACCGAGTACCGGCTCGGCGGTCGCGAAGAAGGAACCGAGAATCCTCGTCTGCGACGGCAACGAGGCAGCGGCGTGGGGTGTCGTGCTGTCGCGCCCCGACATGGTCGCGGTGTACCCGATCACGCCGCAGTCCTCGCTCGCCGAGTACGTCGCGCAGTTCGTCGCCGACGGCGTGCTCGATGCCGAGCTCGTCGAAGCGGAGGGCGAACACAGCGTGCTGTCGGTGCTGCACGGCGCGGCGCTCGCGGGGGCGCGCACCTACACCGCTAGCTGCGGCCAGGGGCTCGCGTTCATGTTCGAGCCGTACTTCCGCACGCCCAACCTGCGCCTGCCGATCGTCATGTCCATCGTCAACCGCGACGGCATCACGCCGCAATGCGTGTGGGGCGGCCAGCAGGACGCGATGACGGTGCGCGAGGTCGGCTGGGTGCAGCTCTTCTGCGAGACGGTGCAGGAGGTGCTCGACACCATCGTCATGGCCTACCGCATTGCCGAGGACCGCTCGGTGATGCTGCCCGTAAACGTCAATCACGACGGCAACTACCTCTCGAACGGCATTGTCCGCATCGAGTTGCCGGACCAGGGCGAGGTGGACGACTTCCTCGGCATGCCGGATGTGAATTGGCACGCGGCGCTCGACCCGGACCGGCCGATGGGCGTCGATCCGCTCACCGGCGGCGCGACCGGACCGGGGCCGGCGCTCTTCGTCGGCTACCGGCGCGGGCACTGCGAAGGCATGCAGAATGCGCTGCGCGTGATCGTCGAGGTGCACGAGGAATGGGCGCGCCGCTTCGGCCGCCGCTACGCGCCGCTGGTCGAGGAGTACCGGCTCGACGACGCCGACCACGCGCTTGTGACCATCGGCAGCATGGCCGGTGCCGCGAAGGATGCGGTCGATGCCGCGCGTGACCGCGGCGAGCGCGTCGGCCTCATCCGCATCAAGACGCTGCGGCCGTTCCCGCTCGACGCGATGGTCGCCGCGCTCGACAAGGTGCGCGCGATCGGCGTCGTGGACCGCGCCGTGTCCTACGGCTGGAACAGCGGCCCCGTGCATCAGGAGACGCTGGCGGCGCTGCAGCACTGCCGCCACCGCGTCCCCTGCCTGTCGCTGATCGGCGGCCTTGCCGGGGCCGACCTGACCCAGACGCATTTCGAGCGCGCGATTGCCGAAACCGCGAAGCTCCTGGATGCCCCCTGTCCGCGCGAGCCCGTGTGGCTCAACGCCGAGGATCGATGAATGGAACAGTTCGACTACGTCGTGCTCGGCGCGAGCCACGCCGGTCTCGAAGCGCTGCGGGCGATCCGTGCGCACGATGCGGACGGCAGCATCGCCGTGCTCGACCGCGAGGCGCGCCTGCCGGTGTCGCCGACGGTGCTGCCCTACGTGGTGTCGGGCAAATGCGCGGAGGATCGCATCGCGCTGCGTGAGCGGCGCTGGTTCGACGCGCAGCGCGTCGACTACCGGCAGCAGGCGGCAGCCGCGGCGCTGGACACCGCGAACGCGCGGCTGCGCCTCGCCGACGGCCGCGAGATCGGCTACGGCAAGCTGCTGCTCGCGACCGGCGCCGCGCCCGCGATCCCGCCGATCGAGGGCTTGTCGGACGTGCGCTATCACGTGCTGCGCACGCTCGACGACGCGCTCGCGCTGCGTGATGTTGCAAGTGAGGTTGCAGGTGAGGCGGGCCGTGCGGCGGGCAGGGCGATCGTCCTCGGCGCGGGCCTTGTCGGCATGCACGCAGCCGAGAACCTCGTACGGGCAGGGGCCCGCGTCACGGTCGTTGAAATGCGCGGCCAGGTGCTGCCCGGCTACTTCGACGCCGCGGCCGCCGCCCGTATCGAAGCGGTGTTCCGCGACAAGGGCGTCGAGGTCCTGACCGGCCGCCGTGTCGAACAGGTCGCGCCGCGCGGCGAGGGCTGTACGCTGCGGCTCGATGGCGGCGAGGCGCGCGACGCGGACCTGCTGCTCGTCGCCGCGGGGGTGCGGCCGGAGGTGTCGTATCTCGCCGGCTCCGGCATCGCGGTCGAGCGCGGCGTCGTCGTCGACGCGTTCATGCGCACCGCCGCGCCAAACGTGTGGGCAGCGGGCGACGTCGTGCGGACGCCGAGCTTCTTCGGTGACGGCACGCCCGCCGGCGGCATCCTCCCGGACGCGGTGGAGCAGGGGCGCACCGCAGGCATGAGCATGGCGGGCGATCCGGCCTTGCAGCCCTATCCCGGAGGCGTGTCGCTGAACACCTACGGCTTCTTCGGCCACCGCGCGCTGTCGGTGGGGCGCGACGCGCCCGAGGGGACCGGGCCTGAGTGGGAAGTGCTCGTGCGCGGCGAGGAGGGGGGCGACGCCTATCTCAAGCTCGTGCTGCGCGATGGCCGTCTGCAGGGCATCTTCGGCGTCGACGTGCTGTTCGACCCGGGGATCATGTGGGAGCTGATCCTGCGCCGCGTCGAGATCGGCGCCCGCCGCGACGTGCTGCTTGAAAACCCGCAAGACGCAGCGCGGGCGTTGATGTCCGGACTGTGGAGATGAGCCGATGAGCGCAACCCCGACCATCGCCTTCGATGCCGAGCGCTGCGACGGCTGCGGCGACTGCATGAGCGCCTGCGCCAGCGCGAAATCGACCGACGGAAACACGGCTCAGTCCCGCATCCGCATCGTGCGTGACGACGAGGCGGGCCACTGGGGCGTCGCGCTGTGCCGCCAGTGCGGCGACCCGCGCTGCGCGTCCGTGTGCCCCGCCGCCGCGCTCGCGAAGGGCGACGACGGCATCGTCGCGTGGGACGCCGAACGCTGCGTGAACTGCCTGATCTGCACCGCCGGCTGCACCTTCGGCGGCATCGCGTTCAGTGCCGACGAAGGCCACGTCGTCAAATGCGACCAGTGCGCGGGCACCCCGCAGTGCGTCACCGCCTGCACGCGCGGCGCGCTGCGCTACGTGACGGCGGCGAAGCTCTACAACCGCTGGGGCGAACTCGAAGACCTGTTCGTGCCGGGCCTGGGCGGCTGCCAGGGCTGCAACACCGAACTCATCATGCGCCACACGCTGCGCCGCGTCGGCCCGAATACCGTGCTCGCGACCCCGCCCGGCTGCATCCCGGGCATGGGCTCGGTCGGCTACAACGGCATGCTGGGCTGCAAGGTGCCGGTGTTCCATCCGCTGCTCACGAACACCGCGTCGATGCTCACCGGCATCCGTCGCCAACACAAGCGCAAGGGCCGCAACGTGACCGCGCTCGCGCTGGCCGGTGACGGCGGCGCGGGCGACGTCGGTTTCCAGTCCCTGTCGGGCGCGGCCGAGCGCGGCGAACAGATCCTCTTCGTCTGCGTCGACAACGAGGGCTACATGAATACCGGCGCGCAGCGCTCGGGCAGCACCACCTACGGCGCGTGGACGGCGACGACGCCCATCGGCGACAGCGCACGCGGCAAGGCGCAGGACGCCAAGAATCTGCCGCTGCTGATGATGTGGCATGGCTGCGAATACGTCGCCACGGCCTCGACCGCGTTCATGGAAGACTTCTACGCGAAGCTGGAGGCGGCGCTCGAAGCGTCGGAACGCGGCTTCGCCTACCTGCACCTGTATTCGCCCTGCACTTCGGGTTGGCGCTTCCCGTCGGCGAGCAACATCGAGGTCGCGCGCACGGCCGTGGAGACGAATTTCGCCGTGCTGTGGGAGTACCGCCGCGAGCAGGGGCTGACGCTCTCGCGCGACATCGACGACCCGCTGCCGGTCACGGATTACCTGAAGCTGCTCGGCAAGTTCCGGCACCTCGACCCCGCGCAGATCGCGCACATCGAGCGGCATGTCGCGGAGCAGGCGCAGGTGCTGTGCGAACTCGCCGGCATGCAACCGCGTGAGGGGGAACGGATAGTTTGCCATCCATCCGATTCGATGGCAGTTGACCTGGATCAGTAACGGCCGACCTGCTTGGGCCTACTATGCATAAGGTTATATAGGGATACTGTATACAGTGTCCCGACAGCCTCGCATGCGCCTGCGTCAAGTTGGCGCGGCCCAGTCATTCGAAGGAACAGGAGGTTCGACGACAGACGCTGACCAGGATGCGACGACGGCGCAGACCGCACGCGTCCGCACTCGTTCCGATGCCTTGCACCGAAAAAAAGGCACGGAACCCACACCGGAGGAGAACCATGACCCAGGCGCTGATGACGTCGCTGGGAGGGCGCGATGCGCTCTCGCGTTTCACGCTTTTCCACACGCAGGATCTCGATGAGGCCCGGAACCGCGTCGCGGGCGTGTTCTGTCCGCACGAGCTGAAGTTCGCCGGTTGCGACAGCCGGGTGAATACCCGCATGCAGCACGCGCCGATCCGCGGCGTGTCGGTGAACCGCCTGGGTTACGGGGCGACCGTCGCAATCGACGCCGGTTGTCTGCACGATTTCCTGCTCGTGATGATGCCGATCGCCGGCCACGCCGATGTGCGCTGCGGCGAGCACAAGATCCACTCGACGCCGGAAGTCGCATCAGTGGTCACGCCCACGCTGCCGCTGACGGAGACAATCTACGACGAGTGCGACCAGATCATGGTCAAGATCGACCGCACCCTCCTCGAAAACGTCTGCGCGCAGCATCTCGGCCATCCATTGCGCAAGCCGCTCGAGTTCGGGCTTGGCCTCGAGATGTCGAGCCAGGGGGGCGTCAGCTGGCAGGCGCTGGTGTCGTATATCGTGTCGGAGTTCGAGCATCGGTCGCCGATGCTCGCATCGTCGCTCGCTGTGGCGCAGATCGAGCACCTGCTCGTCACCACGCTGCTGATGATCCAGCCGAACAACTTTCGCGACGAACTCGTCAGCCCGCCGCAGTCGATCGCGCCGCGCCACGTCCGGCGTGTCGAGGAATACATCGACGCGCACGCCGACCAGGAACTGACCGTCGGCGACCTTGCCGCGCATGCGAACGTCAGTACGAGCGCACTCTTTGCGGGTTTTCGCGAATTTCGCAATACGACGCCGATGGCATACCTGAAATCGGTGCGAATGCAGCGCGTGCATGAGGAACTGCGCGATCCGACGTCTGCCGAGAAGACCGTCACCTGTATCGCGACCCACTGGGGCTTCCACCACCTTGGCCATTTCGCGATCGCATACAAGGCGCGCTTTGGCGAATCGCCCTCGCGCACGCGGGAGAAGGCGCTCGCCTGATCCCCGCACTTCGTAGGGCGGATGAGCCGCGCAGCGGCGTTATCCGCCGCATGGGTGCGCGCGACCGCCGAAATGCGGCGGAAGGCGCTTCGCTTTTCCGCCCTACGGAACCGACCATGCAATATGACTTTCCCGCGCAAGCGGGAGAGTGCGCTCGTGCGCGTGAATTGGAGGTTCTTCGCAACGCCCGAATTCGCCTCGTCCGACCAATACCGGGTGGGGGGGGATTTGCCGAGAGCGTCCCGCTACATTGACTCCACGTACCACGGCTTCGGCGATCCGGGCCGATTCGTTCGAGGAGAACAACATGACAGCTCTGGGAAATGTGATGGCAATGGTGCAGGAACTTCAGGAAGAGAAGGCCGCCATGACCGAAGAAACCCTCCCGCCCCGCGGGTTCGTCTTCCCGGCGACGTGTTCCTGTGTCTGCGCGTCGTCGCTGGGCGACGTGCTGGAGTACATCCGCGAGTCGCAGGGAGACAGCCTGCGCGAGTTCATCGCGACGCTGCCGCCGGTAAAGGCGCCGCGCACTGTGGTCGCCGCCTGAGGCGAGCGGCCGCGGATTGAGACGATTTTCCAGCCACACCGAATTGACGAGGAGACAACGATGAAGCGACCCGGCGAGCTCAAGCTGCCCCACCTGTTCAAGCCCGGCAAGATCGGCAAGTACGAGACCAAGAACATGGTCAAGTACGGCGCCTGCTGCGTATCGAACTACAACACGCGCGACGGCTACATCACCCCGCGCGAGCTCGCCCGCACGCGCGTCATCGCCGGCACCGGCGCCGGCATCATCACCAACCAGGGCGCGTATCCCGATCCGCTTGGTGAGGGCAAGGCCTACTTCCGCCAGGTCGCGATCTTCGACGACAAGTTCCTGCCGCAGTTCGAGACCATCGCGCAGTACATCCACGACAACGGCGCGGTCGCGATCCAGCAGATCCTGCACGCCGGCCGCTACGGCGGCATCGACCTCGGCTACTGCATCCAGCCGTCCGTCGTGCCGCAGACCCTGCCGCACTTCCGTCCGCCGCGCGAGCTGACGAAGGAACAGATCCGCGCGATCGTCATGCAGCACGCCGACGCGGCGAAGCGCGCGATCCGTGCCGGCTTCGACGGCACCGAAGTGACGAGCTTCATGGGCTACCTGCTCGCCAACTTCAACTCGCGCTTCACCAACCAGCGCACCGACGAATACGGTGGTTCGATCGAGAACCGCGGCCGCTTCATGCGCGAGCTCATCGACTCGATCAAGCAGGCCACCCCCGAGCATCCGCTCGTCGTGCGCCTGAACGGCGCGGAGCTGATGGACCGCTGGGGCGGCAACAGCGAAGACGAGTGCTTCGAGCTGATGCAGCAGGCGGTCGACTGCGGCGTCGACATGATCTCCGTGACCGTCGGCTGGCAGGAGGCGCCCGAATCGTCGATCGGCCGCGACGTCGCCCCGGGCCACTGGAACTACCTCTCGGCGAAGGCGAAGAAGCTCTTCCCGAACACGCTGATCACCTTCGGCAACCGCCTGCCCGACCCGGTGATGGCGAACCAGTGCATTGCCGACGGCGTCTTCGACTACTGGGAAGTGTGCCGCCCGATGCTCGCGGACCCCGAGCTGCTGCACAAGGCCGCCGAGGACCGGCTCGACGAGGTGCGCCGCTGCATCGGCTCGCTCAACTGCCTGTCGCGGCTCTTCCGCGATCTGCCCTACACCTGCGCGATGAACCCCACGCTCGGCCACGAGGTCGAGCCGGAATACCACGTCACGCCCGCGGCGGTGAAGAAGAAGATCATGATCATCGGCGCCGGTCCCGCCGGCATGGAGGCCGCGATCACGGCGAAGCGCCGCGGCCACGACGTCACGGTGTTCGAGAAGGGCGACCGCATCGGCGGCAGCCTCGTCGGCTACGCGTCGAACGACCTCGCGCGGCCCGACGACCTGATCTCGGTGATCAAGTACTACGAGACGATGGCGCGCAAGATGGAGATCGACGTGCGCTTCAACACCGAGGCCAACGCCAAGTTCATGCGCAGCATCCTGCACCAGTTCGACGTCTGCATCGTCGCCGCCGGCTCGCGCACCGACATGAACGCCTACCGCCATATCCCAGGCCACGACAAGCTTGTCGATGCGCTGGATGTCGCGACCGGCAAGGCGAAGCCGGGCAAGCGCATCGTCATGGTCGGGGCGGGCAAGATCGGTTTGACCCTTGCCGAGTCGCTGTGCAAGCAGGGCCACGAGGTCGTCATCGTCGAGGAGGACAAGCGCATCGCCGGCGACGTCATGCCGTCCTTCAAGTGGCGCCACTCGGCGTGGATCGAGGAGCTCGAGATTCGCACCCTGACGTCGTCGATGCTTGTCGGCGTCACCGGCGAGGGCGCGATGATCCGCAACGCGAAAGGCGAGGAGACCTTCGTCGAGGCCGACACGGTGCTCGTGTCCGGGCCGCGCAAGGCGAACCACGACCTCTTCCACGAGTTCCAGTGGATGGTGGACGAGCTGCACGGCGCCGGCGACGCGGTGATACCGCGCGGACTCGACGCGTCGATCCACGAGGGCTACCGGCTCGGCGTGCGGATCTGAGCCGTTCTTTGTTCCTCCCCTTTCAAGGGGGAGGTTAGGAGGGGGATGGGTTTCTGCGATGTCCGTTTAACCCATC
This sequence comes from Aromatoleum toluvorans, assembly GCF_012910905.1. Lineage (GTDB taxonomy): Bacteria > Pseudomonadota > Gammaproteobacteria > Burkholderiales > Rhodocyclaceae > Aromatoleum > Aromatoleum toluvorans. The sequence continues at coordinate 69,904 of NZ_WTVN01000010.1, read as the reverse complement.
CCCACCCCAGCCCTCCCCTTGAAGGGGAGGGAGCGACAGTGCAGCACTCAACGTGACCATCATGTCATTGCCTGTCGAGCTAACAGAAAGACGGCCCCGAAAGACGGCGGCCCCCAACACTGAGGAGAACAACCCATGCAATTCCTGCAACCGCCGGGCTGGGTTCGCCCGAAAGGCTATTCGAACGGCGTCGTCACGAGCGGCCGCATGGTATTCGTCGCCGGCCAGGTCGGCTGGGACGAGAACGAGAAGTTCCAGACCGACGACCTCGTCGGCCAGGTGCGCCAGGCTCTCACCAACATCGTCGCGATCCTCGCGCAGGCCGACGCGCAGCCGTCGAACATCGTGCGCATGAACTGGTATCTCGGCGACGCGGCGGAGTACAACGCGCGGCTGGCCGAGATCGGCGCGGTGTATCGCGAGCTGATCGGCAAGCATTTCCCGGCGATGACGGCCCTGCAGGTCGCCGGTTTCGTCGAGCACGGCGCGAAGATCGAGATCGAAGTGACGGCGATGTTGCCGGCATAGGAGCTCGCGATGGAAACGGCCGTTGAGGTGCTCGACTGCACGGCGTGGAAGGCGATGCTGGATCGCGAGGGGCTCGCCGCGGCGGAGGCGTCCGTCGGCGTGCTGACGAAGGACGATTTCTCCGCGCGCAGCGGCCGGGTCCTCGTCTGGCGGGGCACGGCGTCCGGCGCCAGCGTCGCGCTGCGCGACTTCCGCGGAGATTTCGATGCCGACGTCGCGATGCTGCTCGTCGCCGATGGCGATGCGCTCGCCACGGTGCTGGAGCAGGGCCTCGGCGAGGTGCCCCAGCTCGTGCGTCGCGGCCGGCTCCATCCCTACATGCTGAGGTCCCTCGACGGGCTGGAGGCCGCCGGCCTCGCGGACTTTGTCGAGGACTTCGGACTCGTCTTTCCACGTCATTGAGCGAGGATGCGGTCGTGCTCGGCGCAAACCGTCGATCCCGCGCAAGGAGGCTTCCCCCGCCCATGTGCCAGCGCAAGAGAACGCCGACCTCCCTCTGATTGAGACCTGCCCATGCCCCCGCCGCCCAGCCCGGACCTCGATGCGATTGCCGCCGGCTCCCGCCCGGCGCTCGCGCGCGCATTGACCGCGATCGAGAACGATCTCCCCGGTGCCGACGCCTTGCTCGCGTCGCTCGCCGGCCGGGTGGGGCGCGCGCACGTCGTGGGCATCACCGGGGCGCCCGGCGCCGGCAAGTCGACCCTGATCAATGCCTTGCTCGGCGAACTGCTCGCGCGCGACAGGCGCGTCGCGGTCGTCGCCGTCGATCCCTCCAGCCCGGTGAGCGGCGGCGCGCTGCTGGGCGATCGCGTGCGCATGGGCACTCACGGCAGTGACGAACGCGTCTTCATCCGTTCGCTGTCGTCGCGTGGCCAGCTCGGCGGCCTGTCCCGCAAGACGGCGCACGCGGTGGACCTCTTCGACGCGGCCGGCTTCGATGTCGTCATCGTCGAGACCGTCGGCGTCGGCCAGTCGGAAGTGGAGATCGCCCGGCTCGCCGACACGCGCGTCGTCGTGTGCGCGCCGGGGCTCGGCGACGAGGTGCAGGCGATCAAGGCCGGCGTGCTCGAGATCGCCGACATCCTCGTCGTCAACAAGGCCGATTCGCCGGTCGCCGCGGCCACGGTCCGCGACCTCGAAGCACGCGGCGGTGCACACGGCACAGGCTGGGAGGTGCCGGTGCTGACGACGGTGGCGACGAGCGGCGAGGGCGTGGCCGCGCTGGCCGACCGCATCGACGAACATGCGCGGGTCGCGGGCGTCGGGCGACGGCGGGAAGCGGCCGCCGTTGCAGCGCCGTCGGCACCTTCCGCGCCGGCGACGGACGACCAGCTCTTTGCCCAGATCGAACGCTGGCGGGCGGAGGGCCGCGGCGTCGCGCTCGCGACCGTCGTGCGCACCTGGGGCTCGTCGCCGCGCCCCGAGGGCAGCCATCTCGCGGTGGAGCGGGGCGGCGCCTTCGTCGGCTCGGTCTCCGGCGGCTGCATCGAGGGCGCGGTCATCGGCGAGGCGCAGGATTCGATCGCCGACGGCAAGGCCCGGCTGCTGGAGTTCGGCGTCAGCGACGAGCAGGCGTGGGAAGTCGGGCTGGCGTGCGGCGGTCGCGTGCAGGTGCTCGTCGAGCGCGTCGATGACGAGCTGTTCGGGCCGCTGCTGGCGGCGCGGCGCGCGAAGCGGCCGGTCGCGCTCGTCACCCGGCTCGCCGACGGCGCACACGCGCTGGTCTTCTACGACGCCGTGGCAGGCGAGCTCCCTCTCGATGACGCCCAACTCACCGAGACGCGCGCCCGCCTCGCGGCCAATCGCAGCGGTGCGCTCGCCGCAGCCAGGGACGCAAATGAGGACGCGACTGAGGCGCCGCTCTTCGCACGCTGCCACGTCGGCGCACCCCGCATGATCATCGTCGGTGCGGTGCACATCACCCAGGCGCTCGCGCCGATGGCGGCGATCGCCGGCTTCGACGTCGTCGTCGTCGACCCGCGCCGCGCGTTCGCGACGCCCGAGCGGCTGCCGAACGTCGAAGTGTCGACGGAATGGCCCGACGAGGCGCTCGAACGCCTGCAACCCGACGCCCAGACCGCCGTCATCACGCTGACGCACGACCCCAAACTCGACGATCCCGCGCTGACCATCGCGCTCGCGAGCCCCGCGTTCTACATCGGCTCGCTCGGCAGCACGCGCACGCACGCGAAGCGCGTCGCGCGGCTCACCGAGGCGGGACTTGGCGAGGCGATCCCGCGCATCCGCGCGCCGGTCGGCCTCGACCTCGGCGGCCGCGCGCCGGCCGAGATCGCGGTCGCGATCCTCGCCGAGGTCATCCAGACGAGGCACCAGCAATGATCTTCGACGAATTTCCCCTCGCCGCCGCCCAAGGCGTGATGCTCGCCCACACACTGAAGATCGGCGGGCAGACGCTGAAGAAGGGCCGCGTGCTGAATGCGCTCGATCTCGATCTGCTCGACGACGAGGGTTTCTCGACCGTCACCGGCGCGCGGCTCGATCCCGACGACGTTGCCGAGGACGCCGCAGCGGAGGAACTCGCTGCCTTGCTCGTCGGCCTCAACACGGAGACGCGCGCGCCGCGTGCCGGCCGTTGCAACCTGCACGCGTCCGCATCCGGCGTGCTGCGCATCGACGCCGAACGCATCGACCGGATGAATCTGCTCGACGAGGCCATCGCGATCGGAACGCTGCCGCGACATGCGGTCGTGCGTCCCGGTCAGGTCGTCGCCACCGTGAAGATCATCCCCTTCGCCGTGCCGCGACGCCTGCTCGACGCCTGCCGCGAGATCGCCGCCGGCACGCCGCCGACCACCGTGGCCGAACTCAAGCCCTGCCGCGCCGCGCTGATCCAGACCGAACTGCCCGGCATGAAGGACTCGATCTTCGCCGCCACAGTGAAGGTCACGCGCGACCGGGTGGAGGCGCTTGGCGGACGGCTCACCCTCGCGCTGCGCGGGCCCCACCGCCGCGACGCCCTCGAATCCATGCTGCACCAGGCGCTCGCGGCCGGGTGCGAACTCCTGATGGTGTGCGGCGCCACCGTCGCCAAGGACCGCAACGACATCGCCCCCGCCGCGGTCACGGCGGTGGGTGGCACGATCGAGCATTTCGGCATGCCCGTCGAGCCCGGCAACATGCTCGTGCTCGGCCGCATCGGCGCCGTGCCCGTCGTGATCCTGCCCGGCTGCGGCCGCTCGCGAAAGAGCAACGGCCTCGACCTCGTCCTGCCGCGCCTGATGGCCGGCATCCCCCCGACGCGCGAGGACATCATGCGCATGGGCGTCGGCGGCCTGATCCGCAGCGCGCCCGAGGAGGGTGATGACGCGAACCCTGACAATGACCGCGCCCGCGCCCCCACACGAGCTGCCGCCCACGTCGTGAACCGAAGCGGAACGACTACAGTCCGATGATCGAAGCCCTCTACAACAAAGCCATCCGCGAGCTCGCCGACGCCGCCCACGGCGCCGGCCGCCTCGCTGCGCCGACCGGTTCGGCGCTACGCGACAGCCCGATGTGCGGCGACCGCGTGCGGATGGACGTCGAACTTGTCGACGGCCGTATCGCGGCGCTCGCGCACGAGGTCAAGGGATGCCTGCTGTGCCGCGCATCGGCATCGCTGCTCGGCCTGCATGCGGTCGGCCGTACGCCGGCCGAGGTCGAACGGCTGCGCGCGCGCATGGCTGCGATGCTGGCCGGGGGCGAGGTGTCGGGGATGTCCGAGGGGGCTGAAGAGATCGCGCTGTTCGCGCCGGTGCAGGGGTACCGCAGCCGGCATGGCTGCGTGATGATCCCGTTCGAAGCCCTGACGATCGCCCTTGGCGCCAGCTGAGGCGCGCATCCGGCGTGCCCGGCTTGCCGGGCGCTAGCGCAGACTGATCGGGGGAGTCTCCGAGCGAGGGCAGTTGGTCGGCCTGACCTGCCGTTGGCGTATAGCCACGCCTAAGGCAGCAACGCGTCGGTCAGCCGTTGTAGCTCCGCACGTTTTCTGCCGCATCCGCTTCGAAGTTCGAATCCAGTCGCACCTGAGGACTGTTTGCTGGCAAATTCGCAGCCATAGCGAACCTTTCAACGTAAGGTTCTGCACGGTCTAACGCTTTGCACATCCGCTAACGCGCAGTGGAGCAGACGAAAGAGCGAATAATACAATCAGCGCCATCAGACTACATCTCTGACAACAAAGCTGAATGTATTACGTGCCATGGGAATGCTCTTCAAACTGTAACCCAAGTCTTCACTAACGACCTTAATAGTGGTTCTATTGGCAATGGCAGCCTCTCGTGCAACGTAAAGGCCTATTCCCATGCCGTCTCGGTCGATCGACTGCGCGTATTTTCCACGAAATCCTCGCTCAAAAATGCGGCCACATTCTTCTTCAGAAATATAAGGTCCTGTGCTTACAAGTGAAAATAATGTTCCATTATCAACGTCGCGAACGTCGATTATAACTTCTTCCGTCATGGAGTACTTGATCGCATTATTCAATAGGGCAAGCGGTATTATCCGAAAGGACTCTAGAGCAAGATACTTCTTGTACGATTCACCGTAAATTTTTGGACGTCGTCGGGTCAAGCCATTATTGCTATTGGAAAGAAGCAAGACTAATTTGTGTATAAGCTTGTATGGCTCAGCAATCCGTTTTTCGCCCAATTTGGCACTTTCCGGGTTAAAGAAAATACTCAGCATGTCAAATGAGTCAACCAAGAGTTGCGCGCCTTTGTAGATACCTCTCTCCGCTGGCAATGCGGCGGAAAAGCGCTCGTCAAAAGTCTTGCCTGGCTTTAAGTTTACTAGTGAATCAGCCAGATTTCGTATTTCTTCGGCAATCTTTGGCGTCTCATGCAATGGATGAAGAGCTTCACTTAGAATGTTATTTTTATAGTCAACAAATAGTTTATTCAGCGACTTTAATTTTTCCAGCCAACTGGAAAAATCTCTTGCGGAGACAGATCTTCCCTTTAGATCGTCTTTATTCTTTTGCCTAATTCCGGTATCAACGGACTCCCATCCTTTTGAACCTAATGTCCCAAAGAGGATAATGATTGCCTCGCCAACTTTGCCGTGATAATAGGTGAAGCCTACGGTGCACTGATGGCCAAGTAACGTTCCTCCTGGATTCTGACAGTATTTATCATTGCAATCGGTAATGCAGTGCATCGGCGCATCACGTCCAGTGGAAGATGGGAAGTATTTCCCATCTATAGACACTGCCCATGGTATTGCGATAGCTCCGCTCTCAAAAGCATCAATGAGATTCATACGTAGCACACTGAGAAACGATAGAACCGCTGCAGTAAATTGTTAATTCGGTTGGAAATTGGTTTGATATTCTCAAATTCTGGCATGATTTTCCCGTTTGTCTCCAATGCCTTGATCAATTGGCCATTTAAATTTTTTCTATCATTCTCGCTTATCACATACGTGTCTAGCAAGGTGTCGATAGATTTTGCCAGCCCATTTGGGGTGACGAGGGTAATTAGTAGCCTATTTAATGCGGCTTCTAACTCCGCTTCCTTGACAGGTTTCTTCAATACCGCGTCAGCTAGCTTAAAAAAATTTGAGACAGTCGGATCATATTTTTTTTGGGAGACGGCTATAACAAGGGGCGGGGTCGGCAGTGATTTTAATCGCTTGATGATTTCAAGTCCGCCGTTTCTCATGTCCTCAGGGACTACGTTTGTTATATCGAGAACAACAACATCAAATCTTTCTAGTATAGATATATCGGCAAGCGAAATATGGTCGAACGTCGTTAGATCATATTTTAGGCTGCGAATGTATGCTTCTGGGAGGTCTGCAAGGTTGTCATCCACAAATGATATTCTTATGGATTGCCGCAATTTCTCGGTTAAAAGACCGCCGTTGTTTCCGTATTTGGCAAGAGCCCACTCGGAAATGGAGTTAAATTTTTTCGTTGAAACCCGTTGAAGGACGTACGCAGAAATCTTCCAAGCGGCGATCGCGCCGCCTCCGATAAAACTTACTATGCCAGCGGCGTTTGCCAGGGCACCTTGCCCGTCAAAAAATTGCTTTGCTGTTTCGATTAATGAAATCGGGTCCATTATTAGCTCGATTGCCCCTGCTCAAGTAACACGGGGGCTATGGATACATGAAAGTACGTAGAGGCAGCTAGGGTAATGTACTGGCATTATGATGACAAGATTTCTCATATCCTTGACGCCTCGCGTAATCCGGAGTACATGCGGTCGGCTACATGAGTTGAGACCAGGCGGAAAGTATTCTTAGTTGCACGTGCCAGCGACCCATGAGCGACCTAAATGGACATTTTTCAAGTTCCGGGATGGCGAGTCGCGTACTGCCAGGTGGAGACATGTGGAGTTTGGTGCAGGCGAATCTAAAAGAGGTTGGTCTCGGGCCTCAGCGCGGCCTTCGCGATCCAGGGAGCGACCGCAGTGCGCGTAGACTCGGTCAGCTCGAACTGCGCGGGCCGCTGCGTCTTCCTTTGCACTACCGTCGCGCGTGAGAGGACCTAGTTTCCGTGCGTCACGTCGCGCACCCTCACGCTGACTAGATCGCAGTCGCTGGGCTTACTGTCGATCGCGAGGTTGAACATGGGCAGGTTGCGCACCGCATGCGCATTCTGCAGACGGATGCGGATCGCCCAGATGTCCTTGGGTTTGAGCGGTGCTTTCTGACTAGCCAACTTCCCCTTGTTCCAAGCTTCCCGATGCCGATGCTCATGGGTTTCCATGATCGGCTCCTTGCTGTTGAACGGAGCCTGATTCTTGAACTGGCTGCCTCCGGCGGCTATCGGGGTAGATGCCCAGAGCGTACTACCGGCCACCTCCTGGCACTTGTCCAGGCGACAAACCTGTCATTCGGATGGCGGCTTCACGCTGTAACCAGCCTGACAGCCTACATTCAACTTGGGCGGTCGATTATTGGCTGAGCAGTTCCCATGCTCATGCTTCTGGCGTAGATTACTTCCCACGCCCACCTCCGCCAAAGAAACACACAAAGGCCCGTAGTCATGACCTACTTTGTCGATATTTTTTCCGTTGAGACCTACGAAGAATTCTCCAAGACAGAAAAGTCCATCTGCGGCTTTCACCCTAACCGAAGAGCGTGGGTTACCAAGATCAAGCCCGGCGACAAGATCGTCTGCTACCTGAAAGGTCTGTCCTGCTGGGTTGGCATTCTAGAAGTCACGGGTAACTTATCTGAGGCGGCGCCTGGAGACGAGGTCATCCAAGAATACTCTCTACAGTTCGCCTGCAAACCGCTGATATGGCTAGATAAAGGTTCCCTAGTTCCTATCAAACGGAAGGACGTTTGGACTGCCCTATCATTCACGAAGAATGTAGAACAGGGCGCTGGCGGTTGGAACGCAATCCTTCGCAGCAGCGGCGTCAGACTTTCCGAAGTCGACGGTCAATTTGTCGAGGAACTACTTGCCAGCCAAGCCGCCAAGCCAATTTCAGACGGCATCACTAAGGACGACTGGGACAAGCGGCGAAGCTACAAAATGACCAACGTCGTTGGCCAAGCCGTTTCCGTTCACATCCCTGAACCGGAGCCTCCAGAAGACACAGTGGTAGATCAGCAAACTGACAGCCAAGCTGAAGCGGGCCCGGTTCGGACCTCTCACAAGATGCAGGCCTTGCTCGCGAATATTGGTCTAGCGATGGGTTTTGAGGTCTGGATTCCGAAGGCTGACAAGGAGGCTGTCGCCTCAGAGATGGATGAGCCCATTCTGCTCAACCAACTTCCATACGCCCAGTTTTCAGAGCCCGCAATCAAAACTGTCGAGCAGATAGATGTACTTTGGCTCCAGAAGAAATCGATCGTTCGTGCCTTCGAGGTGGAGCACACGACAGCGATCTACTCAGGCCTACTGCGCATGGCTGACTTACTTGCCTTGCAGCCCAATTTCCACACGAAATTGCACATCGTCGCGCCAGAGGAACGTCGCAAGAAGGTATTCCAGGAACTACGTCGCCCGGCTTTCGCTATATTCAATCAAGGTGCATTATCAAAACTTTGTACATATCTGCCATATGAGAAGGTTCAGCAACTTGCAGAGGACCCGAACCTCGAGTACCTAAAACAAGAAGTGCTCGAAAAGCTCGAGGAGTCAGCCGACGAAGCTGAATAGTTATGTGATAAAAATGACTTGATAGAAGTCGGTCCCGGCCAATGAGATGGAAGACTTAGCATCGTATGCATTTCTGGAAAATTCAAGAACGCCCACGGACTCGCGGTTGGCGGAACGATCTGTCCAGAATTATCTCTAAATGCTAGTCTTGTGAAAAACGGAGAGACGAATGAAATCTAGGATCGAATGGGTTCGTAGGGCACAGAGATGCCTTCGTATGCTCTCCGAGCTTCACCGACTTGGCTACCAACAGTTGCGTGGTATGCCGTACATGAACCCACTCGGCTTCCGTTTCGCGATTGCCCCGAAACACTGCTTCGCCGAAAACGGAATAGCAATTCCTGCCGGAAGACTCGCAGGTGACAACGAGCTTGTTGCAATCACGGGTTCTGGCGAATATTTCGGATGGAAGGACGCTTCTGGAAAGGACGCCAGGGCGTTGGCTGAAAAATTTCTCGAATGCTTCCCAGAGATTGCCGCAAAAGGCAAAGGCCGTGACTGGGAATATTCGGGTTGGCTTTCAGAGCTTGTCGGCTTCCTCGAAGGTGGCGGCATGATTCCGATCTGCTGGTGGGAGAACATGAAAGGTCTGCCTGAGGACTTGCTGACCCTTCCAATCTGGATCGATGGACATGACAACTTTGAATGGATCGGCATCGAGTCTGTCATCGCACGAGGGAATCCAGCTTTTCCCCTCCCCTCATCCAATACACCCCGCGGCCAAGTTGTGCGCGCTTGTCGTCGGCTTCCTTGATGATCATTGGATTCGGAGAAATTCAATTTGGAAACATCAAGGCGTAGCACGGCCGGATGAGATGATGAACAGGGGCAGCGCCGATCGCTGCGCAAAGCTTGAGTACCTGCGAGGGTGTCGACCACGATTTCGAGCAACTGCAACACATACAGCTGACGTTCGCGCTGGGGAGTCAGAACGGGAGCTCGGGCTCGCGACTTGCCAGTCGCTTAGAAGAGAAGGATGGCCCCTGCATTTATCTTGAGTCGGGCACGGGTTCTCGGCTTCAATTGTTGAGTCCGCCACTCTTGCGCGGAAGGCTCGGTCTTGCCAGCAGCGCCCCGAACCTGGACAAGTAGATTGCGAAAGCCCCCGCCCAGAGCACCGCGGCCGCGGTGATCGCGGCTGGTCGCACTTCGGGCATCGACAGCAGTAGCCGCGCGATTGCCGCGGTGAAGACGAGCGCGCAGGCGAGGCGCATTGCGGACGGCAGCGCGAGGGGGCGGCCGGTGTGGCGTAGGCTTACGCGGGTCATCAGGCCGAGCATCATCATCCCGAGGCTGCCGACCGTGAAGGCGTGCAGCCATGCGGTGCCGGAAACGAGGCCGGTGAGCGCCGCGAGCGCCTTGAGGGCGAAGGCGAGGATCAGCCAGGCGAAGCCGAGGTGCATGACGAGGAGGAGGGGGACGTCGGCGACGCGCCAGCCTTTCCAGCGGCCGACGCGCCCCGCATGGACGAGAGCGCAGGCGAGGGCGGCGAGGCCGACCCAGCGGGCCGGCGCGCCGGCGAGGTCGAGCGCGGCGAGCGCGACGACGAGGCCGACGGCGGTGACGTCGAGCCACATCCGGAACGGCGCCTGTTCCCCGCGCCCTTTTTCGCGCAGCGCGTTGCCGGTGAAGATCGGCGTGAGCACGCCGCCCTTGAGCACGTAGAGCGTGAGGATCGTATAGACGCCGCCGTGCAGGGCGAGCGTGGCGAAGGCCGGATTGCCTGCGCCGATGCTGAGATGAAAGGCGAGGTTCGCCGTGAAGAAGGCCGCGAGAACCGGCAGCAGCAACAGGTACAGGCGGTTCGCCGCCCGCAGCAGCTGCGGTGCGACCGTCGCGAACACGAGCGGAAACAGCAGGCAGTCGGCCACGGCCGCGACGCCGGCGGGCAGCAGCGGCAGGGCCCAGAAGGCGAGCCGGCCGGCGAGCCATGCGGCGACGATGAGGGCGAGGCGAGTGCCGTGGATCTCCTCGGTGCCGGCCCAGCTCGGCAGCGCGGTGAGCACGATGCCGAGGATGATTGCGGTGGAGAAGCCGAAGATCATCTCGTGACCGTGCCACAGCGCCGCCGGCATGTTGCCGACCGGGCCGCTCCACCAGCCGAGCCATGCGCCGAGCCAGGCACCCATCAGCAGCGGGGCGTACAGGGTGCCGAGCAGGAAGAAGGGGCGGAACGCGCTCACCCATAGCGACACCGGGACGATGCGGGGCAGGGTTGCGAGCATTTCGGTGACCGGGCAATTGTTGGAATTGCTTCAGTCTAGAGGGGATGTCGCGCGGGGATTCTGTCCGTTGTCAAAGGTGGTGAGGGTGGTGAGGGTGGTGCGAGTGTTTCGTGTGCGGGACGTGAACCGTAGGGCGGATTAGCCGCAGGCGTAATCCGCCGGATGCCGATCCGCGAGGGGCGCCATCCGGCGGAATGCGCTGCGCTTGTTCCGCCCTACGGGTTATGCAATGACCGGCTTACTTCGCCAGCGTCCAGCCGCCGTCCCTGACGGCGATGAGCACGCGGCCGCGCTCGTCGAAGCCGCTGTGGTCGGTGGCGCTCATGTTGTAGATGCCTTGGGTGCCGACGAGCTCGCGGGTCTGCTCGAGGCTGTCGCGCAGCGCGGCGCGGAACTCCTTCGTGCCGGGTTTGGCGACCTTCGCGGCGGCCGGGATCGCCTGCTGCAGCAGCAGGCCGGCGTCGAAGACGTTGGCGCCGAAGGTCGCGGGTTTCGTGCCGTGCGCCTTCTCGTAGGCGGCGATGTAGTCGGCGGCGATCCTCTTCGACGGATGGCTGTCGGCGATCTCGGGCAGCACCAGCATCAGGCTCGCGGCGAGGATCGTGCCCTCGACCTTCCTGCCACCGAGCTTGAGGAAGTCGGGCAGGGCGGCGCCGTGGGTCTGGTAGATCTGGCCCTTGTAGCCCTGCTCGACGAGCGTGGTCTGCGGCAGCACCGCGGGACCGCCGGCGGCGGCGACGAGCACCGCGTCGGGTTTAGCGGCGAGGATCTTCAGGCTTTGGCCGGTGACCGATGCGTCCTGGCGCTGGTAGCGCTCGTTGGCGACGATCTTCATGCCGTTCTTTTCGGCGAGCGCCGAGAACACCTTGTACCAGTTCTCGCCGTAGGGGTCGCCGACGCCGATGAAGCCGACCGTCTTCACGCCCCTTTTCACCATGTGCTCGACCAGCGCCGTGGCGATGATGTCGTCGTTCTGCGTGGTCTTGAACACCCACTTCTTCTTGTCGTCCATCGGCGTCACGACGGCGGCGGTGCCGACCGGCGCGAGCAGCGGCACGCCTGCGTCGGCGACGAACTGGATCACGCCCATCGCGTTGGGCGAGCCCGAGGGGCCGATGATCGCATCGACGTTCTGCTCCGAGATCAGCTTCTTCACTGCGGTGACCGAGGCGGTGGGATCGCTCGCGTCGTCGAGCGGGACGTACTCGACGCTGAGATCGCCGATCTTCGCCGGCAGCAGCGGTACCGTATTCTTCTGCGGAATGCCGACCAGCGCGGTCGGGCCGGTCGCCGACGACACGACGCCGATCTTCACCTGGGCGAGGGCGGACTGCGACGCGAAGGCGGCCAGGGCGATCGCGAGGGTGGTGGCAGCTTTGTTCAGCTTCATCTTTCGTCTCCGTGGGTGCGGTGCTTGGGGTGGGGCGCCTTACGGCGTCTGGTTATGGGGTGGCATCAGATCGTCAGCGTGCCGACGCTCGCGCCGCCGCAGACGTACAGGGTCTGGCCGGTCACGAAGCTGTTCGCGGGGTCGGCGAAGAACATCACCGCGCGGGTGACGTCGTCGGGGCGGCCGATGCGCCCGACCGGGATGTTCGCGGCGAGTTTCTGCTCGCGCTCGCTGCCGGCGGGGACGACGTCGTGGAACATGTCGGTAGCGATGGGGCCGGGGGCGACGACGTTCACGGTGATGCCGTGCGGCGCGAGTTCGAGCGCCCAGGTGCGCGCCATGCCGATCATGCCGGCCTTGGTCGCCGAATAGGCGGTGCGCGTGGCGAGCCCCAGCGCGCCGCGCGAGGACATCAGCACGACGCGGCCGAAGCCGCGCGCCCGCATGCCGGGCAGCGCCGCCTGCATCAGGCTGATCGCCGCGCCGAGGTGGATCTGCGTGAGGCCGTGCAGCTCGTCCTGCGTGACGTCGGGCAGCAGTTTCGGCCAGATCACGCCGGCGTTGTGGATGAGGTGGCTCACCGGGAAGTCGCGCGCGATCTCCTGCGCGGCGGTTTCCGTCGCGGCGGCGTCGAGGAGGTCGACCTGGACGTTCGTCAGCCGCGGGTGTGTCCAGTCGGCGGCGCGGCGCGCGACGGAAACCACCTCGTAGCCGTCCTCCAGCATGCGCCGGCAGATATCGGCGCCGATGCCGGCGCTGCCGCCGGTGACGATCGCGACACGTCTTTCGCTCATCGTCATGTCCTCAGATGTGCGGGGTCAGCGCGAGCACGCGCAGCGGGCTGCCGGAGCCGTTACGGATCTTGAGCGGCGCGGCGAGGATCAGCGCGCCCTGGGGCGGCAGCTGGTCGAGGTTCGTCAGGCACTGCAGGCCGTAGCGGTTGTTGCCGTGCATGAAGTAGTGGCACGGGTAGGGCGGGTTGAGGTGATGCGCCTGGCCGGCGTCGGTGCCGATCGATTCGGTGCCGAAGCCGTGCACGTGGCGTTCGCGGATCAGCCAGGGCACGACCTCGGCGTCGGGGCCCGGCGAATGCGCGCCGTCCTCGGCCATGTTCAGGTATTCCTTCGCGCCGCTGCGCTTGGACCAGTCGGTGCGCAGCAGCACCCACGAGCGCTCGGGGATGCGGCCGTGCTTTTCTTCCCACTTCTCGACGAAGTCGATAGTGAGCAGGAAATCGGGGTTCTTTGCAGCCTCGGCGGAGACGTCGATGACGCAGGCGGCGGCGATGAAGTTGTCGACCGGGATCGAGTCGACGGCGTTGTTCGGCTGGTCCTTGCCGGTGACCCAATGCACCGGGGCATCGAAGTGCGTGCCGGTATGTTCCGAACAGGAGAAGTTGTTCCAGTACCAGGCCGGGCCGCGCTCGTCGTAGCGCGAGATCTCCTCGATGCGGAAGGGCCAGGCCTGGCCGAGTTCCGGCGGCAGGACGATGGTCGGGAATTCCGGGGTCAGGGTTTGCGTGAGGTCGACGAGTCGGATGCGGCCGGACAGCAGCTCGGCCATGAACTGCGCGAGGATGGCGGTGCTCACGTGGGGGTCTCCTTCGGTGGGTGGGGTGCCCTTACGGGTCTGTCGTGTGTTGCGGCGCAGTCAGCCGCCGAGTTCGCGTTCGACGGCCTTTTGGTTGTCGCGCAGGCGCGCCCGCAGCTCCTCGGCGACGTCTCCGACGTAAAGATCCTCGACGCCGTCGCGCAGCCCGCGGACGACGGCGGCGGCGACCGCGGAGGGCGCGAGCTTCGGGGGCGGGGTCAGCTGTTCCCATTCGTCGTCGATCGGGCCGGGGAAGACGTTCATGACCCGTATGCCGGCGCCGCCGAACTCGGCACGTAGGGTCAGGGCGGCGGACAGGGCGGCGGCCTTCGACGCCGACCACGCGCCGCGCGCGGGCAGGGCCGCGAGCGCATGGATTGACAGCAGGTTCACCCACGCGACCGCGCCGTGCGTGCCGTCGGCCGCGCGGAAGCACATCGTCGGGCCGAAGGCCTGCGCGAGCCGCATCAGGCCGAGCACATTGACGTCGAAGGCGTCGCGCGCGAGCCCGACGTCGCGGGCGTTCATGACCCCGCCGTCGCGCAGGTGGTCGGCGGTGTTGATGAGGATCTCGACCTTGGCGCCGATCGACGCGGCGAGCCGGTCGACCGAGTCGGTGTCGGTGACGTCGAGCGCGACCGGCTCGATGCGCGGATCGGAGGCGACAAAGGCGTCGAAACCGGCATCGGCCTTCCACGTCGCCGGATCGCCGATGAAGACGGTCGACGCGCCGGCGTCGAGCAAGGCCTTGACCATCGCGCGGCCGAGCGTGGAGCGTCCGTCGGTGACGAGCACGCGGCGGTGCTTCGGGTCGCAATGCGTCTCGCGCAGTTGGGGCGAATCGTTCATGTTCGGGGTGTCCTCCGCGGGCAGCGCGTGCAGCACGGCCTGGCCGCTACGGTCGAGTTTCAGGGCGAGGCGCACGCGGCCGGCTTCGTGGCAGTCTTCATGCACGTGCGCGACCACCGAGGGGCCGGCGTCCATCTTCACGGTGCCGACGCGCCACGGCAGGCGCTCGCGGAAATACGGATCGTTGCTGTGGCGCAAGGTCGTCGTCGCGATCAGTGCGCCGCCGTTGGCGACCTCGCGCCAGTCGAGCCGCTCGGACAGGCAGCTGCCGCAGACTTCGCGCGGCGGGTATTGCACCGCGCCGCAGTCGGCGCAGGCCTGCATCTCGAAGCGCCCTTCGGCGGCGGCACGGGCGAGGCCGAGCGCCGCGCGGCTGCGCGATGCGGGCGGCAGCGTCGGCAGGCGCGTGCGCGCGACGGGGTTTTTGCGTTTCGGCTTGGGCGTGGCGTCGGTCATGCCGTCCCCCGTTCGAGGAGCGCCGCGCCGGAGCACAGGCCGCGGTCGTAGTTGATCATGCCGAAGCCGGACACGAGGCCGATGCGTGCGTCGGCGACCTGCATGGCGCCAGCGACGTTCGTGAGCTGGCGCAGCGCCTGCACGAGCCCGAGGTAGCCTCCCGCCGCGCCGGCCTGGCCGACCGAGAGCTGCCCGCCGGAGGTGTTGAACGGGAAGGAGCCGTCGATCGTGAAGTCGTGTTCGCGCACGAAGGCGGGCGCTTCGCCCTTCGCGCAGAAGCCGAGGTCCTCGAACTGCAGCATGTTGATCACCGGGTAGTCGTCGTAGGTCTCGACGAAGTCGACGTCGGCGGGCGAGAGGCCGGCGTGCTCGTACAGCGCATCGCGGTCCATCGCCCAGCCGCCGCGGAACTGGATCGGGTCGTCGGGGTAGGCGTTGTGGCGCTCGATCGTGGAGCGGATGCGCACGCGCGGCAGCTTCAGGGCGCGCGCCCGTTCCTCCGTCATGACGAGGAAGCCTTCGGCGCCGGCGCAGGGCATCACGCAGTCGAAGAGATGGATGGGGTCGGTGATCGGCCGTGCGTCGAGGTATTGCGCGAGCGTCAGGGGCTTCTTCATCAGCGCGTGCGGGTTCCTCAGCGCGTTGTCGCGCTGGGCGACGCAGAGCTTGCCGAAGTCCTCGCGGGTGGCGCCGTACTGCCGCATATAGTGGTCGGTGAGCAGCGCGAAGCTCGCGTTCGGCCCGCCGGCGCCGTAGGGATAGACGGCGTCCTGGGCGAAGCGCGAGAACTGGCTGACGGTGTGGCGGAAGGAGTCGACGTGGTTGGTGTCGCCGGCGATGCACGCGATGACTTCCGCGTCGCCGGCCTGCACCGCGCGCGCGGCGCGCCGCAGCGCGACGACGCCGGACGCGCCCCCCATCGGGATGTGGTCGAGCCAGCGCGGGCTCATGCCGAGGTGCTGCATCAGTCCGACCGCGGTATCGGGGCCGAGCGTGAAGCTCGAGACACAGACGCCGTCGATGTCGGCCTTGGCGATGCCCGACTCGCGGATCAGCGCGGCGAGGGCGCGGCCGAGCCACCAGTGCGCGGCGTGCGTCGAGTAGCGCGCGTAGGGCACGGTGAAGGGCACCGCGGCGGCGACGCCGTCGTAGCTCTGGCGGCTCCTCATGTGGCCGTCTCCTGGCGCTTCTTCAGCGCGCAGGTATCGACGCACTCGGGCGCGCCGACGAGCGTGGGCGCCAGCGCCTTGAGTTCGCCGCGCTGGATCTTGTTCGTGACCGTCAGCGGCAGGCCGTCGACGAAGGCGATATGGCCCGGCGCCTTGTAGTACGCCAGTTCGCCGAGCGTCCAGCGCACCAGTTCCTCGGCGGCGGCCTCCATCGCGCGGCGGTCGGCGAGCGGCTGCTGGGGCACGATGCAGGCCATGACTTCGTCGCCGCGCACGGGATCGGGCACCGCGGCGACGGCGACCGCCTTCACCAGCGGATGCTGCTGCAGCACGCTCTCGACCTCGACCGCGGCGATGTTCTCGCCGCTGCGGCGGATGACGTTCTTCTTGCGGTCGACGAAATGCAGGTGGCCGTCGACGTCGCGGCGCACGACATCGCCGGTATGGAACCAGCCGCCGGCCCAGGCCTCCGCGGTCGCGGCCTCGTCCTTCAGGTAGCCGGCGAGGAAGCCGTAGCGCGGATCGTCGCCGGCGTGGCGCACGAGCAGCTCGCCGGGTTCGTCGGTGGCAGCGTCGCGCCCGTCTTCGGTCGCGATGCGGACTTCGATGTCGGACGCCTCCTTGCCGAAGCAGCTCGTGCCGACCTTGCGCGGCTCATGGTTCGCGATGACGACGGCCCCGGCGCCGGTCTCGGTCATCGCCCAGGCTTCGAGCAGCGGGAAGCCGAAGCGCGTTTCGAACGCGGCGTGCAGGGTGCGATCGACGCCGGCGCCGAAGCCGAAGCGCACGGAATGGGCGCGGTCTTCGGGCGAGGCCTCGGCCTTCATGAGCATCGCCGGCATGACGCCGAGGTAATGCACGACGGTGGCGCGCGCCTCGCGGACGTTG
This sequence comes from Aromatoleum toluvorans, assembly GCF_012910905.1. Lineage (GTDB taxonomy): Bacteria > Pseudomonadota > Gammaproteobacteria > Burkholderiales > Rhodocyclaceae > Aromatoleum > Aromatoleum toluvorans. Next base: position 52,693 of record NZ_WTVN01000010.1, on the reverse strand, counting down.
GCCCACCAGCGCTTGGGGTGGAAGCGGTCGAGGGGGACGAGGCAGCCGCCGGTCATGAGCATGGCCATCGTCGAATACGCCATCGCGTTCATATGCACCAGCGGCAGCGGCGTGATCATGCGCTCCTCGCCAGGCATGAGGCGCGCGAGGCCGCCGATGTTGGCGTACCAGCGGCCGGCGTGCAGGAAGTAGCGGTTCGGCAGCATGCAGCCCTTGGGCCGGCCGGTGGTGCCGGAGGTGTAGAGCAGGGCGCATTCGGTGAGCTCGCCCGGCACCGTGCCCGCGAGCGGCGCGGGGAAGGCGGCGGCCGGCGGCGTGTCGCCGTCGCTGATGATGTGCAGCGGGCGGCCGGCGCGTTCGGCTGCTGCGGCGAGATCGGCGTGGCGCTGCGGCAGTGCGACGGCGAGGGCGATTTCGGAGTGGCCGATGAGGTATTCGAGTTCGGCGGCGCGGAGGTCGGCGTTGATCGGGACGACGGAGACGCCCAGTGCGTTGAGTGCGAACCAGTGCAGGAAGAAGGCCGGGCGGTTTTCGAGCAGCAGGCCGACGCGGTGGCCGGGGCCGTAGCCGGCGGCGGCGTAGGCCTGGCGCAGCGCCTCGATGCGCTGTGCGGCGTCGCGATAGGCGAGTTCGCTGGGTGCGATGCCGTAGGCCGCGGCGGTGTCGGGCAGGATGCACAGAAAGGGGCGTTCGCCCCATTGCCCGGCGGCCGCGGTGAAGGCGTCGAAGACGGTGGCGGTCATGAAGGGGCTCACGAGGGGCTCACATGAAGAGCTGGATGTTGCCGAACGCGGCGTCGCAATTGACGAGGTCGACGCGCTTGAGGCGGATCTTCAGCGCGCCTGCGTCTTCGACGACGTGGTGCGTGGTCCAGCCGGCGAAGAGGGTCTGTTGGTCCTGGCGCGTCTCGACGTAGTGGAAGGCGGTGCGCACGACGTGCTCGCCATCGGGGGCGGGCGATTCGACGGTGGGCGCCTGCAGCAGGTGGTGGCAGCGACTTTTCGGCTGTTGCGAGAAGGTGCGCTGGCCGGCGAGACGTTCGACGCGTACTCGCAGCAGCAGCTTGTCTTCGTACATCAGCGAGGTGTGCAGGCGGGGGTCGGTCTGGCCGTGCGCGAGCGGCATCCAGTAGTGGCCGTCTTCTGTGAACAGGTTGAGCCAGTCTTCGAAGCGCTGCTCGTCGAGGAGACGGGCTTCGGCGTAGATGAAGTCGGTGAGGGTCTTGTGGGTGATGTCGAGGGCGGACATTTGTTTGTTCCTCGTTCTGTTTGCGCTGTTTTCTTCGGGCGAGGGCGGGAGGTGCCGCTAATCGGGCCTGCCGGGGTATTTGCTCTGCGGGCTGCGGAACTCGCGTCGGGCCGCTCCCGCGGCCCTCGCTCAGACAGTCCTCGCCCGCTCCGCCAACACCCCGACCGTCCCTGGCTTTCGGGGTTATTTGCCGTGGCTCTACATGCTTTCCGTCATGAACTTCGCCCAGGCGCGGAACTGGTTGCGCATCTGCCACTCGTTCGTGCCGTTCGTCGCGACGTTCTTCTGTTCCTTCTCGGCGGGGTCGAACAGCCTTGCGACGTTGATCCAGTCGCGGCCGCGCGATTGCAGGGCTTCCTGCGCGCGTTCGTACATCTCGAGGTCGTCGTGGCCGACGACGGAGGTCGGGGCGTTGATCAGCCGGTTGTACATCAGCGTGCGTTCGAGCAGCAGGTCGGGCGCGCCGACTAGGCGGAAGGTCCAGGACTCGACGAGGGTCTTGTTCGCGGCGATCGGCTTGAACAGGCGCAGCGTCTGGATCGGGCCCTTGACCATGATGTTCGGGAAATAGACGGTGTTGTGCCGGGTGTCGCCAAGGATGTGTTTGGCGCGCTCCTCGCCGTAGGCGGCGACCATCTGTTCCCAGTAGCCGGGGGCGGGCGAATAGGCGGCATGGATCGAGTCGGCGACGCCGGTGTGGCCGTGGCCGTTGTCCCATACGCGGATGCCCATGTTCTCGAAGAACTCGTACGAGGAGACGAAGGGCGCGAAGAGTTCGACCGCCATCGGTTTGGGCGTGCCTTCGGGCGCTTCCTGCCACACCTTCACCGCGGTCCCGGCGGAGGATTCGTGCGCGACCATCGGGTGGCAGGTGTCGGTCTGGTTGTCGACGAGCATCTTCCAGTTGCAGTTGTGCATGTAGCGCAGCACGCCGCCGGCGACTTCGAGGCGGCCTTCGGGCGAGCGGTCGACCATGTTGTCGATGGTCGACAGCGATTCGCCGAAGTAGTCCTCGAACGAAATGCCGTTCGGGTTGAGTCGGCAGAACACGAAGTCGCGGTAGACCTTCACGTTCTGGACCGGGGCCATGCCATGCTTGGCCTCGCAGGACTCGAAGCCGGTGTTCTCGTAGCCTTTCTTCAGCGGCACGGCGAGGAGGCTGCCGTCGGTCTTGAAGGTCCAGGCGTGGTAGGGGCAGCGGAAGAATTTTCCGGTGTTGCCGCAGGTCTCGCCGGCGACCTTGACGCCCTTGTGCGGGCAGCGGTTGTACAGCACGCGGATCGAGTCGTCGGTGTGTCGCACCATCACGACCGGCTCGGTGCCGACGGTCGTCGTGTAGAAGTCCCCCTTGTTCGGCACCTGGCTGGCGTGGCCGACATAGACCCAGGTGTTGGCGAAGAGGTGCTCCATTTCGAGCGCGAAGACTTCCTCGTCGATGTAGGTGTCCTTGTGCACTTCGAGGTCGCGCACCAGTGCGCGCACGGCGTCCGGGTTGCCCGTGTAACGTTCCATCGTCTCCTCCTGCGAGTTTTCTCGTCTGTGGTGTTTCAGAGATCGAGCACCAGCCGCGCGCTCTTTGCGCGCGAGATGCAGATCTGGATCAGCTTTCCTTCGGCCTTCTCCGAGTCCGTCAGGAAGTAGTCGCGGTGGTCCGGCACGCCTTCGAGGACGGTCGCGGTGCACACGCCGCATTCGCCGCGCTTGCAGTCGAACATCGGGTCGCAGCCGGCGGCCTCCATGACCTCGACGATGGTCTTGTCGGCGGGGACCGTGAGCACGCGGCCGGACTGGCGCAGTTCGAGCTCGAAGGGCTGGTCGCCCGCGACGGGCGCCGCCGCGGCGAAGAGTTCGAAATGCACGTGGCCGGTGGGCCAGCCGCGCGCCTTCGCGCCGTTTATGGTCGCGTCGATCATCCCTTTGGGGCCGCACACATAGAGGTGCGGGGCTTCGCTGCGCGAGGGTTTCACCGAATCGAGTAGCGCGGCGATGTCGAGCCGGGTCATGGGGTCGTCGTCGGCGTGCAACACGAGCGCGTCGCCGGCCAGCGTCGCGAGTTCGTCGACGAAGGCGAGTTGGTCGCGGCTGCGGCCGCTGTAGTGCAGCACGAAGGGGCGCCCGGCTGCCTTCAGCGCCGCCGCCATCGAGGCGACGGGCGTGATGCCGATTCCCCCGGCGAGCAGCACGACCGGTGCTTCGTCCGGCCCCGGTTCGTGCAGTGCAAACTCGTTCTTCGGGCCCGTCACGGTGACGCGGTCGCCCGCTTTCAGCGCGTGCATGAAGCGTGAGCCGCCGCGGCTGCCGTCCTCGATGCGCACGCCGAGCCGGTAGCGGGTCGGGCGCTCGAATGCCGCGGCGGCGGGCGCAAGCTCGATCAGCGAATAGCAGCGCGGCTCGGCAAGCCCCGGCACCGCGATCTGCAGATGCGCGCCGGCGCTGAAGCCGGGCAGGACGGCGCCATCGGGTGCGGCGAGTTCGAACGCGAGGATCAGCGGGGTTTCCGCTGTGACGGAACGGATTTCGAGTTCGAATGTGCGCATGGGAACGCTCCTCGATAGGGTCACGGCTCAGGCCGCGACGCGGGGGGTGTCGATTCGTGCACGGCCGCCTGCGGGAGGCGCGGCGCGCGCGCTCAACAGCTGAGCGAGCTGTGCGTCGAGCGCCTTGCCTTCCTCGTCGGCGAGCGCGGCTTCGCGCAAGGATTTCAGCGTTGCGGCGGCGTCGGGCTGGCCGGCGAGTTCGTCGGCAGCTTGCATCAGCCGCGCGAAGCGGCGGTCGCCGCGGTCGTGCGTGCCGCTGTAGCCCTTGATGAGCCGCCGGCAGGCGAGCACCTCGACGGCGAGGGCATAGTCGGTCGCGACGATGCGGGTCGTGCGGGCGAGCCAATCGTCGATGTGCGCCGTCTCGATCGCATGGCGCAGCGTGCCGCGGCGAAAGCGGCGCAGGCCGGCGAGGCAGTACAGCCCGACGAACCACGTCAGCGTGCCGGTCTTCACGCGCCGGCCATGCTCGACCCGGCGGCGGATGAAGCCGCCGAGCGTCTTCGAGTTCTCCAGCCAACGACCGAGCCGCAGCGGCAGCGTGCCGCAGATCTCTTCCAGGCGCGGCTGCATGAACTCGGTCGTGTAGACAAGCTGGTCGCTCTTCGCGCCGACTTCGCTGCGCACGCGCTCGAACCGGCTGCCGCGCGTTTTCAGGTCGGCGACGCGGATCACGTCGTCGTAGCTCATGGCGACTGCGACGTAACGGGCCGCCGCCTGCGTCAGCGCCCAGTCGCGCGCGTCGCCGCCGGCCTGCGCGTCGAGCGTGCGGAAGCCCTGCAGCGTGCGCAGATAGTCCTCCGCGTAGGCGACGTCCTGGTAGTCGATCAGCCGGCGCACGCCCGCGACGACCAGCGGCTGCGCGGCCTGCGGGAACTGCTTCACCGTGTCGAGCAGCGCCTGCACGCGCGGATGCCCCGCGCTCGCGGGCACATCGGGCAGCGGGCGCGAGGTGTCTATGGGCGCGGGGGCGGCAGGGGCTCCGGCCGCGGCATCGAAGCCGAGCGCGAACGCCTTCAGGCTCGCCTCGACACCGACGCCGCCGTGGCGGATCGTCGCTTCGAACGCGTCGCGGGCGAAGGGCAGCACGCCGGCCCCGGCGATCGCACCGAACAGGCTCGCCGAGATCACGCTGCCGGCGCGCTCGGCCATCTGCTGCAGGTCGAAGCACAGCAGGCGCTTCGCCGCTTCGCGCCCGGCATCGAGGACCTTGTTGGGATCGGCGATGCCATTGCCGGGCGCGGCCTTCTCGGCGACTGCGTAGCTGCGGTGCGTCGAGGCGATCAGCGTCGTGCGGTCCGGGCTCACGAGGCCGCGCTGCATCGCGCGGCCGGCTTCCATCAGCTCGGCGGCGACGACGACATCGACGTCGCCCGGCGTGGGCATCATCGCGAGCACCGGCGCGCGTCCGGCAGCATGCGCGGCGGCCTCGGGCAACAGCTCGACGTAGTAGATCGTCGCGCCGGTGCGCTGAGCCACCCCCGGCACGGAGGTCGTCTGCGCCCACCAGCCGCCCGCTTCGGCCATCTCGACGATCCAGTCGGCGAGCACGCCGCCGCCCTGGCCGCCCATCGCGAGGATCGCGATCTTGATCGGCGTGCCGGAATGAAGGGTCACTTCGCTCATCGGAATCCTCACAGCGCGTGGCGCGCGAGCCGCGCCGCGCGGCGTCGCTGCAGCCAGCCGATGACGGCGCCGCGCACGCGCGCCTTGATGCGGTCGGCCGCGGTCGGGTTGTGGATGATGTCGGCGCGATAGAAGGACGGGCACAGCACCGCGGCCTCGGCGACTTCGCCGCAGTTGCCGCAGCCGACACAGCTGTTGTCGACGTGCGCCACCGGGTCCTCCTTCAGGGGGTCGCCGCTGTCCTTCACCGACAGCGAGGGGCAGCCCGACAGGCGGATGCACGCATGATCGCCGCTGCACACGTCCGGATCGACGCCGAAGCGCTCCTTGACGACCCGCTCGCCGGCCTTCACCGCCTTGTTGAACAGCGGTTTCACGCGCCGCTGCTTGTTCAGCATGCATTCGGACTGGGCGATGATGACCTTCGGGCCGTCGGTGCTCGTCGTCAGCGCCTCTTCGAGCGTGTCGCGCACGCGGGCGACGTCGTAGGTGCGGTCGATGGTGCGCACCCACTGGACGCCGGCGCCGCGGATCGCCGCCTCGATCGGATGCTTGGTCGCGCGGTTGGGGTTGTCCGCGCGCGACGACGGGATGTCCTGCCCGCCGGTGGCCGACGAGTAGAAGTTGTCGACGATGACGATGACCCCGTCGTTCTTGTTGAACACCGCGTTGGCGATGCCGCTCGTCAGGCCGTTGTGCCAGAAGCCGCCGTCGCCCATCACCGAGATCGAACGCTTGCCGGACTTCACGTTGAACGCCGAGCTCGACGCCGCGCCGAGCCCGTAGCCCATCGTCGTCGCGCCGAGGTTGAACGGCGGCAGGATGGAGAACAGGTGGCAGCCGATGTCGCACGAGATGTGATGCTCGCCGAGCTCGGCCTGCGCGAGCTTCATTGCCGCGAAGATCGGCCGCTCGGGGCAGCCGGTGCAGAAGCCCGCGGGCCGGGGCGGCACGACGGCGGCGAGATCGCGGACTTTCGGGTGGAAGGTGATCGGCACCGCGGTGGGGGCCTGCGCCGGCACCGCCGCGGACGATTCGAGTGCGCGCGGCGCGTGGGTCGTAAGGAAGGCTTCGATGCCGTCGCGCATGACCTGCGTCGTGTATTCGCCGGCCATCGGCAGCACGTCCTTGCCGCACAGCGCCGTCGTCACGCCGGAGCGGCGCAGGATGGTGTTGAGGTTCTGCTCGATGTAGTCGGGCTGGCCTTCTTCGAGCAGCAGCACCGCGCGCTTGGTCGCACAGAAGGCGAGCACCTCGTCGTCGATGACGGGGTAGGTGACGTTCATCACGTACAGCGGGATGCGGCTGTTGCCGAACGCGTCGGCGAGGCCGAGCAGCTGCAGCGCGCGGATGACGCCGTTGTAGAGGCCGCCCTGCAGGATCAGACCGAGGTCGGCGTGGGCGTCGTCGCCGTCGAAGAACTCGTTGAGTTTCCGCTCGCGGATGAACTTCACGGCGGCGGGCCAGCGGTCGCGGACCTTCTCGTGCTCGTGCGCGAAGGAGGCGGGCGGCAGCACGATGCGGCCGGTGTCGCGGCGCGGGTTTTCGAGCGCGTCGGCGAGGCTGAACGCGGGCCGGCGGTTCTCGCGGGTCGTGAAGCGGCCATGCACGTGGCACGAGCGGATGCGCATCTCGAGCATCACCGGCGTGTTGCTCGCCTCCGACAGCTCGAAGCCGTCCTCGACCGCCTTGACGATGGATTCGAGATTCGGGCGCGGATCGAGCAGCCACATCTGCGACTTCATCGCGAAGGCGTGCGAGCGCTCCTGCATGATCGACGAGCCTTCGCCGTAATCCTCGCCGATGATCACCAGCGCGCCGCCGGTGACGCCGCCCGACGCGAGGTTGGCGAGCGCGTCGGATGCGACGTTGGTGCCGACCGTGGACTTCCACGTGACCGCGCCGCGGATCGGGTACATCACCGACGCGGCGAGCGTCGCTGCTGCGGTGGCCTCGGAGGCGCTCGCCTCGAAATGCACGCCGAGCTCGTCGAGGATCTCCTTCGCGTCGGCGAGCACGTCCATCAGGTGCGAGATCGGCGAGCCCTGGTAGCCGGCGACGTAGCCGACACCGGACTGCAGCAAGGCCTTGGTGACGGCCAGGATGCCTTCGCCGCGGAACTCGCTGCCGGCCGGCAGCCGGAGCTGCTCGACTTCCTTCGCGAACGAGCGCTCAGCCATGGCGCGGCTGTCCGGCGCAGGGGATGCGGGCATCGCCGCACGGCCGCAGTGGGCGGCGCACGGGCGACGGCCAGACTGTTGGGGTCGGGGCCATCTTGTCTCCTCCGGTTTTCACCCGGTCCGGCGTCGCGTTGCCTTGATGCCGTCCGCAGCGTTGTTGTGGAATTTACTTTAGGTATGAAGCTTTACCTTGTCAATGGAAAACATGAAAATTCATGGAAAAAGAAATTTATCCATACAGGGCTTAAACTTGCGATGATGATTTGAACAGCAATCACATTCCGGGTTGTGCGCCGCGGGGCTTCCGCGGCGAGCGGTTCGGAAAGGAACGGAGCGGGTGATGGTGGATGCGACGACGACCGGAAACGATGTATTGAGCGAAGCATCTGGACGCTTCGTCGACGGCTATCTCGCGTACCTGCTCGCGCAGGCGAGCAGCCGCATCTCGCGCGAGTTCCATCGCGAGGTCGAGGCGTCCGGCCTGTCGGTGACCGAGTGGCGCGTGCTCGCGAGCCTCTCGGGCAGCGACGGCGAGAGCATCGGTACCCTCGCGCAGCTAGCGCTGACGAAACAGCCGACGCTGAGCAAGGTCGTGCAGCGGATGGAGGCCGACGGGCTCGTCGAGCGCACCGGCGCGCGCCGCGATCGCCGACAGACGCTCGTCCGTCTCACGCGCAAGGGCAGGGGCCTTGCGGATTCGCTGTGCGCGCACGCCCTGCGCCACCAGCAGGCCGTGCTCGAACCGTTCGGCCACGACAACGCGGCACTCCTGATCGGCATGCTGAAGGACCTGATCGCGCTGCACCCGCCGGCAGCGCCGCTCGCCGACGGCGGGTAGGGCGGGCGGGCCTTCGCGGCCCGCCGGGCGCGCGTCAGTGCACGTTGCCGAACAGCTCGCGCAGCTTCGCGACGTGCTGCGGGCTCGCCTGCTCGATACCCTTCCAGCCCGCGTCGTAGGCGCGGGCGCGGAACTGCCGGACCTCGGCCTCGGGGATCGCGATGGTGTCGATCTTCGCGCCGGCCTGGCGCGCCTTCTCGGCCTCGGCCGCCTTCAGGTCCTTGACGTTCTCCGCCTCGACCCACGCGATCTGCTTTTCGAGGAACGCGCGCTGCGCGTCATCGAGCTTCTTCCACGTGTTCTGGTTCATGTACAGGCCGACCTCGACGTTGTAGAAACCGGGCTCGACGCGGTACTTCGTCTTCTCCTGCCAGCCGAGGTCGAAGATGCCCACCGACGGCCAGCCGTAGCCGTCGACGACACCGCGCTCGAGCGCGGTGAACACTTCGCCCGGCGGCACCTGCAGCGGCGTCGCGCCGAGCGACTGGAAGAACGCGCGATAGACCGGCACGCTCCTGAGCTTCATGCCCGAGAAATTGCCGGCGTCGACCTTCTTGTTCGTGTAGATGTGGTACTGCAGCCCGTCGGACACCCGCCCGAGCCACACCATGTTGGCCTTGTCGCGGTGGATGCGGTCGAGCAGCGCGTAGCCGCCATTCGCGCGCAGCTCCGCCATCGATTTCTCGGCGAAGGAGCCGGCGAGGGCCTCGGGGACGAGGTTCGCGTGGAACACGCCGGTCGTGTTCGCGAGGTCGACGACGCCGGTGCGCACCGCGTTGCCGACTTCGAGCGGCGGGATCGCCTCGGGGCCGCCGACAACCTGGATCTTCATGATGCCCTTGCCTTCCGTATTGACCTTGTCGACGAAGGTCTTGAAGCGCTGATTGAAGAAGGTGTCGTGGCCGAATGCGCTGACGGCCTTCAGCGTGATCTCGGCGGCGTTCGCGCCGGTTCCGAGCAGCGCGATCAGCGCGGCGACGGCGAGCTTGCGGGGGCGGATCTTCATCTCCTCGTTCTCCATCTCGTTATGGTGTGGCGTGGGGTGGAAGGCGGACTACTGCATCAGCCGCGGCAGGCCGACGGCCAGCCAGGGCAGCGTGACGATGAGGGCGAGTACGCCGATCTCGATCAGCACGAAAGGCGCCGCGGCGGCGTAGATCTGGCGCAACTGGATCGGCGGCGGGGCTACCGACTGCATCACCATCAGCAGCAGGCCGAACGGCGGCGTCAGCAGGCCGAGTTCCATCGCGACCAGCATCAGCACGCCGAGCCATACCGGGTCGATCCCGGCAGCATTGGCGAGCGGCATGAAGAACGGCAGAGTGATCATCATCATGCTGATCTGGTCGATGACGCAGCCGAGCACGAGCAGGATCGCGAGCATGCCGAGGACGAGCATCATCGGCGAGAGTTCGAGCGCGTTGATGAGGCTCAGCGCGCCGCTCGTCGCGCCCGAGAAGCTCAGGATCTGCGCGAAGGTCGTCGAGGCGACGAGCACGAACAGGATCACGACCGACACGCGCGCGGTCTCGACGAGCGATTTCTTGAGGGAACGCAATGTCAGTGCGCCGTAGCAGACTGTTGCGAGGACGGAGGCGAGGGCGCCGATTGCGGCCGATTCGGTTGGCGACGCCCACCCGGCAAGCATGCTGCCGACGACCGCGGCGAAGATCGAGAACAGCGGCACGACGTCGCGCACGAACGGCTTCCAGCGCGTCCAGGCGTCGGGCGCGCGCGGTGCCTCGTCGAGCGGCGCGAGGCCCGGGTCGATGCGGCAGCGGATCATCACATAGGCGAGGAAGCATGCCGCCATCACGAGGCCCGGCAGGATGCCGCCGACCAGCAACTGTGCGATCGAGATGCCGGCGAGGCTGCCGAGCATGACCGCGAGCGCCGACGGCGGAATCAGCATCGCGATGCCGCCGACCGCCATGATCGGTCCCATCGCGAGCGTCGGGTGATAGCCGCGCTTCAACATCTCGGGCAGCATCACGCCGCCCATCATCGCGGTGTTCGCGATCGTCGAGCCCGACAGCGCGGCGAAGGTCGTGCCGCCGAGCACCGACACCACCGACAGCCGCCCCGGCAGCCGCGCGATCAGCCGCTCGATCGCCTCGATGGCGCGGAACGCGAGCCCGGTGTGGAACAGCACCTCGCCCATCAGCACGAACAGCGGGATCGGCGTGAGCGAAAAGCTCGTCACCGCGCCGACCGAATTCCTCACGAGCTGCGCGAGCCCCGCTTCGCCGCCGAGGAACACCCAGGCACCGACCAGGTTCACGCCGAGGAAGGTGAACGCGACCGGCAGCCCGATTCCCATCAGCCCGAACATCAGGCCCAGCATCAGTGCAAGCGCCCAGTACCATTCCATCTCAGTTCGCCTCCCGCGCCAGCAGATTGATGAAGCGGCGCGCGAACTCGACCGCGAGCAGCGTGCACGAGAACACCATCGGCAGATTCAGCCACCATTCCGGGAACACCAGCACCTTGAACACGAGACTGCCCTGGGCGGCCGTGTCCTGTGCCACCGCGACGGTCTGCCATGCGAGAACCGCGCAGATCACGCAGCAGGCGAGGTCGGTCCCGAGCTCCAGACGGCGCTGCATCGGCGCCGACAGCGCGCGCAGCACGACGTCGACGCGGATGTGGTCGTTCAGGTACAGCAGCCATGGCGCCGCGACAAAGGTTGCGACCATCAGGATGTATTCGGTCGCCTCGACGCTCCATGCGATCGATCCGAGGCCGACGTTGCGCATCACGACGTCGGCGCACACGAGCAGCGCCATGCCGCCGAAAAGCAGCGCCGCGAGCGTGCCGCAGGCGTTCATCAGCAGGTGGTAGAACCGTCCGGGACGGGATCGGAGCGTGATGCCGGTCCCGATTGCCGCTTGCTGCAAGGCCATGTCGAACTCCCGCGAGTAGAGTGGAGCGAAGATATATCAGGCTTAAAATATTCAGTCACGAAGTTTTATTTCCGCGGCGCAGCAAGCGATACCGCACGGCGTCGGGGGATATTGCGGTTTCGCGGCGCACCGCACCTCCCCCACATGGGGGGGGGTAAAACGGTGGCTGATGTGGGGTAATGCACCCAACGCAGCGCAGGTCGCAGCCCGGACGATCCGAAGTCTTCGGGCGTGACTCGCGCCGACGTTTGACTAAGTGCTTTAAGTGTGAAATATTCGAAACTAAAATAGATCGGCAGGGCGCCCGGCTTTACCCCCGGACGTCCGGACAAAGGAGACCCGAGATGACACAGCCCCCACGCTCACTTTGCTCGCTGTCCCCGGAGGGGGAGCAGGCCGTCCTTGCCGCGGCCGGGCGGGAAGCCATGCGCATCGTGTGTATCGGCGGCGGACCCGCGGGGCTGTATTTCGCGATCCTGATGAAGAAGCTGAATCCGGCGCATCAGATCCGCGTGATCGAGCGCAATCGCCCGTACGACACCTTCGGCTGGGGCGTGGTGTTCTCGGACGCGACGATGGACAACATGCGCGAGTGGGACCCCGAGACCGCCGACGCGATCCAGGTCGCGTTCAACCACTGGGACGACATCGAGCTCCATTTCAAGGGGCGCACGATCCGCAGCGGCGGCCACGGCTTCGTCGGCATCGGCCGCAAAATGATGCTCAACATCCTGCAGGCGCGCTGCGAGGAACTGGGCGTCGAGCTCGTGTTCGATCGCGAGGTCGAGTCGGACGCCGAGTTTCCCGACGCCGATCTCATCATCGCCTCCGACGGCATCAACTCGCGCATCCGCAACAAATATGCGGAGGTGTTCAAGCCGGACATCGTCACGCGGCCCAACCGCTACATCTGGCTCGGCACCACCAAGCTCTTCGACGCCTTCACGTTCTTCTTCGAGAAGACCGAGCACGGCTGGTTCCAGGCGCACATTTACAAGTTCGACGACAAGACCACCACCTTCATCGTCGAATGCCCCGAGCACGTGTGGAAGGCGCACGGCCTCGATACCGCCGACCAGGAGCAGTCGATCGCGTTCTGCGAACAGCTCTTCGGCAAGCATCTCGACAGCCACCGCCTGATGACCAACTCGCGCCACCTGCGCGGCTCGGCATGGCTCAACTTCCAGCGCGTGAAGTGCGAACAGTGGCATCACTACAACGGCAAGAGCCACGTCGTGCTGATGGGCGACGCCGTGCATACCGCGCATTTTGCGATCGGCTCGGGCACCAAGCTCGCGCTCGAGGACGCGATCGAGCTAACGCGGCTCTTCCGCGACGAGGGTGATACGCGCGAGCACATCCCCGCGGTGCTGGAGCGCTATCAGGCGGCGCGCAACATCGACGTGCTGCGGCTGCAGAACGCGGCGTGGAATGCGATGGAATGGTTCGAGGTGTGCGGCGCGCGCTACTGCGATACCTTGGAGCCGGAGCAGTTCATGTACTCGATGCTGACTCGCTCGCAGCGCATCTCGCACGAGAACCTGCGGCTGCGCGACGCGGGCTGGCTCGAAGGCTACGAGCGCTGGCTCGCGCGCAAGGCCGGCATGACGGTGCGCGACGACGAGACGCCCCCGCCGCCGATGTTCACGCCTTTCAAGCTGCGGGGCCTGACGCTGGCGAATCGCATCGTGATGTCGCCGATGGCGATGTACTCGGCCGAGGACGGCGCGCCGACCGACTTCCACCTCGTGCATTTCGGCTCGCGTGCGTTGGGCGGCGCGGGCCTCCTGTACACGGAGATGACCTGCGTGTCGCCCGATGCGCGCATCACGCCGGGATGCGCGGGCATGTACAAGCCCGAGCATGTGAATGCGTGGAAGCGCATCGTCGATTTCGTGCATGGCAACTCGGACGCGAAGATCGGCATGCAGCTCGGCCATGCCGGCCGCAAGGGTGCGACGAAGCTCGCGTGGGAAGGCATCGACGAGCCGCTCGACACGGGCGCGTGGGAACTGATCTCCGCCTCGCCGCTGCCCTATCTGCCGCACTCGCAGGTGCCGCGTGCGATGACGCGCGACGACATGGAGCGCGTGCGCAACGACTTCGTGCGCGCCACGCGGATGGCGGCCGAGGCCGGCTTCGACATCCTGGAGCTGCACTGCGCGCACGGCTACCTGCTGTCGAGCTTCCTGTCGCCGCTGACCAACCGCCGCACCGACGAGTTCGGCGGCGACCTCGAGAACCGCGCGCGCTTCCCGCTCGAAGTGTTCAAGGCGATGCGTGCGATGTGGCCGACGAACCGCCCGATGTCGGTGCGCCTGTCGTGCCACGACTGGTTCCCCGGCGGCAACACCGCCGACGACGCGGTCGCGATCGCGCGCCTCTTCAAGGAGGCCGGTGCCGACATCATCGACTGCTCGTCGGGCCAGGTGTGGAAGGGCGATGCACCGGTCTACGGCCGCATGTACCAGACGCCGTTCGCCGACCGCATCCGCAACGAGGTCGGCATCCCGACGCTCGCGGTGGGCGCGATTTCCGAGGCGGACCACGCCAACAGCATCATCGCCGCGGGCCGCGCGGATCTGTGCGCCCTCGCGCGGCCGCACCTAGCGGACCCGGCGTGGACGCTGCACGAAGCGGCGAAGATCGGCTTCGGCGAGGTCGCGTGGCCGAAGCAGTACCGCTCGGCGCGCGGTCAGTACGAGACGAATCTGCAGCGCGCCGCCGTGGCGGCTTCGATAGCCAAATAACCGGGAACCCAGACCCGCAAGCGAGCATGGGAACATCACGATGACAACCACCCCCGATCCCAAGAGAGAAAAAACCGCCGCGCCGCTCGCCGGCCGGCATGCGCTGGTGACCGGCGCCGGCAGCGGTATCGGCCGCGCCTGCGCGCTCGAGCTCGCACGGCTCGGCGCGACGCTGACGCTCGTCGGTCGGCGCGGGCCGGCGCTCGAAGCGACCTGTGCAGAACTCGAAGGCGAAGGCCATGGCCTCGTCGTCGCCGACATCACGGACTTCGCCGCTGTGCGCGCAGCGTTCGACGCCGCCGCCGCGGCGCGCGGGCCGATCGCGATTCTCGTGAACAACGCCGGCGCGGCGAAAAGCGCGCCGTTCGGCCGCACTGATCCCGAGCTGTGGAGCGAGATGCTCGCCGTGAATCTCACCGGCACCTACCACTGCACGCACGCGGTCCTCGCGGGGATGCAGGCCGCGGGCTGGGGGCGCATCGTCAACGTCGCAAGCACCGCGGGCCTCGTCGGTTACGCCTACGTCGCCGCGTACTGCGCCGCCAAGCACGGCGTCGTCGGCCTCACACGCGCGCTCGCGCTTGAGGTCGCGCAGCAGGGGATCACCGTCAACGCGGTGTGCCCCGGCTACACCGATACGCCGCTGATCGAAGGCGCCGTCGACAACATCGTCGCCAAGACCGGGCGCAGCACCGACGACGCGAAGGCCGCGCTCGCGGCGCGCAACCCGCAGGGGCGGCTCGTGCAGCCCGAGGACGTCGCGGCAACGGTCGGCTGGCTGTGCCTGCGGTCGAGCGATGCGATCCACGGTCAGTCGATCGCGGTCGCGGGGGGCGAGGTGATGTGCGGCTGATTTGCGGAAATGACGATGGCCGACCTGTCTGCTGTAGGGCGGAAAAGCGCAGCGCCTTCCGCCGAATGTGCGGCAGTCGAGGATGCGCTCTGGGCTTGTGTTTCCGGCGACCGTCGCGACGTGATTCCGCGGTCGTCGGGCCACGGCTTCGCTTCTCCATGCGGCGGAAGGCGCTGCGCTTTTCCGCCCTACGAATTGGCCCTCGAGCCAGGAATTTTTTACCGCGCTCTCACTGACGTGCGGGTCACAACCAACTGGAGACAAACATGGCCGAGCTGTCGATGCAGGACCACAAGCACCCCTTCAAGGACTACGCAGCGCGTCATTTCCGCTGGGAATGTTCCGCCGACGGGCGCGTCGCGACGATCACGCTGAACCGCCCGGAGAAGAAGAACCCGCTCACCTTTGACTCTTACGCCGAGCTGCGCGACCTGTTCCGCGGCCTCGCATATGCGAGCGACGTGCGCACGGTGGTGATCCAGGGCGCCGGCGGCAACTTCTGCTCCGGCGGCGACGTGTTCGAGATCATTGAGCCGCTCACCAAGATGTCGATGCCCGAACTGCTTGCCTTCACGCGCATGACCGGCGACCTCGTCAAGGCGATGCGCCGCGCGCCGCAACCGATCGTTGCGGCGATCGACGGCATCTGCGCCGGCGCGGGCGCAATGGTCGCGCTCGCGGCGGATTTCCGCCTCGGCACCGCGGAGGCGAAGACCGCGTATCTCTTCACGCGCGTCGGCCTCGCCGGTGCCGACATGGGCGCCTGCGGGCTGCTGCCGCGCGTCGTCGGGCAGGGCAAGGCGACCGACCTGCTGATGACCGGCCGCGCGATGGGGGCCGACGAGGCGCTCGCGTGCGGCTTCTTCAGCGCCGTGCATGCACCCGCCGAACTGCTCGGCAAGGCCCAGGCCCTCGCGAAAACCCTCGCCGACGGCCCGTGGTTCGCGCACACGATGACGAAGACCATGCTGAACCAGGAGTGGGCGATGGGTATCGAGGAGATGATCGAGTCGGAGGCCCAGGCCCAGGCGATCTGCATGGTGACCGGCGACTTCGGGCGCGCGTTCCAGGCGTTCGCCGCGAAGGAAAAGCCGAAGTTCGAAGGCTGCTGAGACCATGGACCGCAGCTTCCTCGACCTGCCGTTCTTCGGCCCCGAGCACCGCGCGCTGTCGGACGCGATCTTCGATTGGGCGGCCGCGATGCCGTCGATCGACCATCACGACACCGACGCCGCGTGCCGCCGCCTCGTCGCCGCGCTCGGCCGCGCCGGGTTCCTGCGCTACTGCGTGCCGGCGGCGTTCGGGGGCGCACTGCCGGAGCTCGATTCGAGGGCGCTGTGCGTCGCGCGCGAAACGCTCGCTTACCACGACGGGCTCGCCGACTTCGCGTTCGCGATGCAGGGGCTGGGCTCGGGTGCGATCACGCTCGCCGGTTCCGACGAGATGAAGCGCCGGGTGCTGCCAAAGGTCGCATCCGGCGAATGGATCGCCGCGTTCGCACTGACCGAGCCCGAAGCCGGCTCCGACGTCGCCGCGATCGTGACGACCGCGCGGGCGGACGGCGACCACTACGTGCTCGACGGCGAGAAGACGTGGATCTCGAACGGCGGCATCGCCGACGTGTATTGCGTGTTCGCGCGCACCGGCGATGCGCCGGGCACGCGCGGGCTGTCGGCCTTCGTCGTGACACCGGACATGCCCGGCTTCGAGGTCGCCGAGCGGCTCGACGTCATCGCGCCGCACCCGCTCGCGAGGCTGCGCTTCAAGGGCCTGCGCGTGCCGGCCGAGAACCGTCTCGGCGCCTCGGGCGAAGGCTTCAAGATCGCGATGCGCACGCTCGACATCTTCCGCGCCTCGGTCGCCGCGGCCGCCCTCGGCTTCGCACGCCGGGCGCTCGACGAGGCGGTGTCGCACGCGAAGGGCCGCGCGATGTTCGGCCACACGCTCGCGGACTTCCAGCTCACGCAGGCGAAGCTCGGCGAGATGGCGACCGACATCGATGCAGCGGCGTTGCTGACGGCGCGCGCCGCGTGGCAGCGCGACGTCGCGAAGCGCCCGACGACCCGGGAGGCGGCGATGGCGAAGATGACCGCCACCGAGAATGCACAGCGCGTCATCGACGCCGCGGTGCAGATGCATGGCGGGCAGGGCGTGAGGGTCGGGGTCAAGGTCGAGTCGCTGTACCGCGAGATCCGCGCGCTGCGCATCTACGAGGGCGCGACCGAGGTGCAGAAGCTCATCGTCGCGCGCGAACTCATGAAACAGCCGGCGCAGACCGCGTCACGAACGGCATCCCCCGAAGGAGACAAGCATGGTTCATAAGGTGATTCAGCCCGAGAGCTGGGCCGCGCCCAAGGGCTACTCGAACGGCATCGAGGCGCGCGGACGCCAGATCTTCGTCGGCGGCCAGATCGGCTGGGACGCGCAGTGCCGCTTCCCGAGCGAGGACCTCGTGCAGCAGGTCTTCCTCGCGCTGAAGAATGCCATCGACGTCGTGCGTTGCGCGGGCGGCGGCCCCGAGCATGTCACGCGCATGACCTGGTACCTCGTCGACAAGAAGGAATACGTCGCGCGGCTGAAGGAAATTGGCCAGGTTTACCGCGAGGTGATGGGGCGCAACTTTCCGGCGATGACGGCGGTGCAGGTCGCCGACCTCGTCGAGGACGACGCGAAAGTCGAGATCGAGGTCACTGCGGTGATCCCGGACTGAGCCCTGTGCGGGGCGATTTTGCTTGAAACCGAATTAATTCATGAGTAAAGTATTTTTGCCGACTCGGCTCCTTTCTGTTGTTTTCCCGACTTCGACCCCGCATGTCCACGCCCGCCACCGCCCACCCCTCGACCGATGCACGCGCCGCCGAGCACGAGGCGTTGCGCGTCTGGCTGCGGCTGCTGACCTGCACCAACCTCGTCGAGGCGCAGCTGCGCACGCGGCTGCGGACGAACTTCGATTCGACGCTGCCGCGCTTCGACCTGATGGCGCAGCTGGATCGTCATCCGGAAGGGCTGAAGATGAGCGATCTGTCGCGCCTGCTGATGGTGACCGGCGGCAACGTGACCGGGCTGACCGACAAGCTCGCCGAGGAAGGCCTGGTGGAGCGGCGCGACGATCCGCGCGACCGGCGCTCCTTCACGGTGATGCTCACGCCCGAGGGCCAGCGCCAGTTCGACCGGATGGCGCACGAGCACGAGCAATGGGTCGTCGGCCTGCTGGCCGGGCTCGACCATGCCGAGAAGCGGCAGATGCTGAAGCTGCTCGACCGCTTGAAGGCGCATCTCTCGGCAGTGTCCGACTGAGGGCTCGACGGCCCGGTTGCGCCGACACCGATCCGGCGCCCGCGTTGCTCCCCGTCATGGGGGGGCGCACCGCGCGCGGAATCCGTCACCATCCTGAATTCACGCCAACAGGGGAGATGCCATCGTGACGAGTCACGTCGATACCTTCGCGCGCGATCGCCTGCCGCCGCCCGAGCTGCAGCCCGAATTCCTGTTCGAGCTACCGTCGCTGCAGTTTCCCCCGCTGGTGAACTGTGCCGTCGAGCTGCTCGACCGCCGTGTTCTCGCCGGCGACGGCGACCGTGTCTGCGTGCGTGCGCCCGGCGGGCTGTGCTGGACCTACCGCGACCTGCTGGGACACGCCAACCGCATCGCGAACGTGCTCGTGCATGAGCTCGGCGTTGTGCCGGGCAATCGCGTCCTGCTGCGCGGGCCGAACAGCCCCATGTTGGCTGCCTGCTGGTTCGCGGTCATGAAGGCCGGCGCGATCGCGGTGGCGACGATGCCGCTGCTGCGCGCGAAGGAGCTCGGGCAGATCCTCGACAAGGGCTGCGTCACGCATGCGCTGTGCGCGCACGCGCTGCGCGGCGAGCTCGACGAGGCGGTGGCGACGCGTCCGTCCGTCGGGCAGGTGGTCTCCTTCGGCGACCCGTCCGGCGGCGGCCTCGAAGCGGCGATGGCGCGCCAGCCCGGAGAGTTCGACGCCGTCGCGACCGCCTCCGACGACACCTGCATCCTCGCGTTCACCTCAGGGACGACGGGACAGCCGAAGGCGACGATGCATTTCCACCGCGATGTCATCGCCGCCTGCCGCTGCTGGCCGCCGCACGTTCTGCGGCCGCAGCCCGATGACGTCTTTATCGGCAGCCCGCCGCTCGCGTTCACGTTCGGGCTGGGCGGCCTGCTGCTGTTCCCGATGAGCGTCGGCGCATCGACGGTGCTGCTCGAGCAGGCGTCCCCGCCGCGGCTCCTCGACGCGATCGGCGAGTTCGGCGCGACGATCCTCTTCACTGCGCCGACCTCGTATCGCGCGATGGCCGAGGGCGTGCGCGAACGCCGGCTCGGTGCCCCCATGGGCGGACCGCTGGTGAAGTGCGTGTCGGCGGGCGAAGTGCTGCAGGCGGCGACGCGGGCGCTGTGGAAGGACGCGACGGGCATCGAGATCATCGACGGCATCGGTGCGACCGAGATGTTCCACATCTTCATCTCCGCCGACGCCGAGCACGCCCGCCCGGGGGCGACGGGCACCGTCGTGCCGGGTTATCGCGCGCGCGTCGTCGATGAAGAAGGCCGCGAAGTGCCCGTCGGCACTGTCGGCCGGCTCGCCGTGAAAGGGCCGACCGGCTGCCGCTACCTCGACGACTCGCGCCAGCGCAACTACGTCGGCGACGGCTGGAACTACACCGGCGACGCGTACTCCATGGACGCCGACGGCTATTTCCACTACCAGTCGCGGCTCGACGACATGATCGTGTCGGCCGGCTACAACATCGGCGCGCCGGAAGTCGAGGACGCACTGATGCAGCATCCGGCGGTCGCCGAATGCGCGGTCATCGGCGTGCCCGACGAGGAGCGCGGGCAGATCGTCAAGGCCTTCGTCGTGCCGCGCCCCGGCCGCGGAGTGGGGGAACTGCTCGTGCGCGAGCTGCAGGACTTCGTCAAGCGCACGATCGCGCCGTACAAGTACCCGCGTGCAGTCGAATTCCGCGATTCGCTGCCGCGCACCGAGACCGGCAAGTTGCAGCGCTTCCGGCTGCGCGAGGGCAAACCCTGATATCGGTAACGGCTGGATACGAAAATCATTGAAGGGCCCGGGATCGATTCCGCGCAGACGGAAACGGGTCCTGACCGGCGCGGGCGACCGGCAGCGGTTTACGCCCACATACCAATAACCGGAGGAGACGGGAATGACCAGGAAGAATGGAGCCAACGTGGTCCGCGGCATCGCCGCCGTGACACTCGGCGCACTGACACTTGGTGCGGCGCATGCCGCCGAGAAGGTCAAGGTCGGGCTGATGCTGCCTTACACCGGCACCTATGCCGCGCTGGGCACCGCGATCACCAACGGCTTCAAGCAGCACGTCACGGAGCAGGGCGGCACGCTCGGCGGGCGCGAGGTGGAGTACTTCGTCGTCGACGACGAATCCGATCCGTCCAAGGCGACCGAGAACGCGTCGAAGCTCGTCAAGCGCGACGAGGTCGATGTGCTCGTGGGCACCGTGCATTCGGGCGTGGCGCTGGCGATGGCCAAGGTCGCGCGCGACACGAAGACGCTGCTGATCGTGCCCAACGCTGGCGCCGACGAGCTCACCGGCCCGCTGTGCGCGCCGAACGTGTTCCGCACCTCGTTCACGAACTGGCAGCCGGCCTACGGCATGGGCAAGGTCGCGGCCGAGCGCGGGCACAAGAACGTGGTCACCCTGACGTGGAAGTACGCGGCCGGCGAACAGGCCGTGGGCGGTTTCAAGGAGGCCTTCGAGAAGGCCGGCGGCAAGGTCGCGAAGGAACTCTACCTGCCCTTCCCGAACGTCGAGTTCCAGGCCCTCCTGACCGAGATCGCGAACCTCAAGCCCGACGCGGTGTTCGTGTTCTTCGCCGGCGCAGGCGCGGCCAAGTTCGTCAAGGACTACGACGCCGCGGGCCTGAAGAAGGCGATCCCCTTGTATGCATCGGGCTTCCTCACCGACGGTACGCTCGATGCGATGGGCGGCGCGGGAGAAGGGCTGCTGACGACGCTGCATTACGCCGACGGCCTGACGAACCCCAAGGACACGGCCTTCCGCAACAAGTACGCGACGACCTACAAGATGCAGCCCGACGTGTATGCCGCGCAGGGCTACGACGCCGCCCAGCTGCTGCGCGTGGGCCTCGATGCGGTCAAGGGTGGCAAGCTCGATCAGCCGAAGATGATCAAGGCGATGGAGGCGGCGAAGATCGACAGCCCGCGCGGCGCCTTCACGCTGTCGAAAGCGCACAACCCGGTGCAGGACATCTACCTGCGCAAGGCCGAAGGCCGCGACAACAAGCTCGTCGGCGTCGCCGAGAAGGCGCTCGCCGATCCCGCGCGCGGCTGCCGCATGTAAAGCATCGGATCTTTCGGGACGAGCAAGGGGGCGCGAGCCCCCTTTTTGTTTTGCGGGCGCGGCAAGCCACGAACCGTAGGGCGGATGAGCCGAAGGCGTAATCCGCCGCATGTGCCTCACCATCCACTGACATTTCGGCGGAAGGCGCTTCGCTTTTCCGCCCTACGGGCTATGCGACGACCGATTCGCCACTTACTTCGCCAACGTCCAGGCGCCGTCCTTGACCGCGATGAGCACGCGTCCGCGCTCGTCGAAGCCGCTGTGGTCGGTCGCGCTCATGTTATAGATGCCCTGGGTGCCGACGAGCTCACGGGTATGCTCGAGACTGTCGCGCAGCGCGGCGCGGAACTCCTTCGTGCCAGGTTTCGCGACCTTCGCCGCGGTGGGAATCGCCTGCTGCAGCAAGAGACCGGCGTCGAAGACGTTGGCGCCGAAGGTGGCGGGCCTCGCACCGTGGGCCTTCTCGTAGGCGGCGATGTACTCTGCCGCGACCTTCTTCGACGGATTGCTGTCGGCGATCTCGGGTAGCACCAGCATCAGGCTCGCGGCGAGGATCGTGCCTTCGACCTTCTTGCCGCCGAGCTTGAGGAAATCGGGCAGGGCGGCGCCATGCGTCTGGTAGAGCCTGCCTTTGTAGCCCTGGTCGTGCAGCGTGGTCTGCGGCAGCACCGACGGCCCGCCCGGTGCGGCGATCAGCACCGCGTCGGGGTTGGCGCCGACGAGCTTGAGGCACTGGCCGGTCGCCGAGGTGTCGGAACGCTGGAAACGTTCGTTCGCGGTGATCCTGAGGCCGTTCTTCTCGGCGAGCGCGGAAAACACCTTGTGCCAGTTCTCGCCGTAAGGGTCACCGGTGCCGATGAAGCCGACCGTCTTCACGCCGCTCTTGAGCATGTGCTCGACGAGCGCCGTGGCGATGATGTCGTCGTTTTGGGTGGTCTTGAACACCCACTTCTTCTTGTCGTCCATCGGGGTGACGACGGCGGCGGTGCCGACCGGGGCGAGCAGCGGCACACCCGCTTCGGCGACGAACTGGATTACCCCCATGGCGTTGGGGGAGCCCGAGGGGCCGATGATCGCATCGACGTTCTGCTCCGAGATCAGCTTCTTCACGGCGGTGACAGAAGCCGTCGGGTCGCTCGCATCGTCGAGTGCGATGTACTCGACGGTGAGATCGCCGATCTTCGGCGGCAGCAGCTGCACGGTGTTCTTCTGCGGGATACCGACCAGCGCGGTGGGACCGGTCGCCGACGATACGACGCCGATCTTCACCTGGGCGTGCGCCGACAGGGATGCTGTCAGCACGAGTCCGGACAACGCCAACCCAATGCCAAGCGTCTTCATGTTCTGATCTCTCCTACGGTGTGGACCACAAGGACCTCTTGTCGCGCGGATCGGGCCGCGCGCTCCTCTCGCCGTCGATGGGCTCCGGGTTTCACAAGTCGAGGGCGGCACCCTTCCCGGTGGGGTGTCGCATGACAAACCTGCGCCGCTAACCCGCAGCGATCCCGCGGGTGCGGAGCAGGGCGATCTCGTCGTCGCTGCAGCCGGCCTCGCGCAGCACCGCGTCGGTGTGCTGGCCGTAGCGCGGCGGAAACGGCAGCTCCTCGCCATCGGCACCCGTCACGTTCACCGCCATCGGCTGCATATGCACGAGCTTGCCGCCAGGCATGCGCGTCGTCGTCAGCCGCCGGCGGATGGCCTCCATTTCGCGCACGGCCGGGATGTCGTGGATCGGCGCGTGCGGGATCGTCGCGTCGCGGAAGTCGGCGGCGATCCCGGCGGTCGGATAGCGGCTGGTGACAGCGGCGACGTCGCGGTGGATCGCGTCGCGTTCGCGGTGCCGTCCTTCGTTCGTTGCGCGCGCGGCGCTGCCGATCGACGCGAACTTCGGGATCTCGGTGAGCCGCTTCCACTGCACGTCGCTGCCGATCGCCATGTAGATGAAGCCGTCCGCGGTCGGATAGACATTGGTCGGGATGAACTTGCGATGTTCGTTGCCGCAGCGCGTGATCTCGGCGGGTTGGCAGTCGAAATCGAGCAGCGGCAGCGTCGTGATGAGCCAGGATGCCGCCGCCTGAAGCATCGACACGTCGATGCGCGTGCCCTTGCCCGTTTCGGCGCGCTCCAGCAGCGCCATCATCACGTTCGCGTAGACCTCGTCGCCTGACTTGAGGTCGATGATCGGCACCCCGGCGAGCGTCGGCGGGCCGTCGGCGGGTCCGGTGAGCTCCATGTAGCCCGCCATCGCCTGCAGCACCGGATCGTAGCCCGGCGCATCCGGATAGTCCGGCCCCATCGCCGAGATGCCGGCCCAGATCAGGTCGGGCTTCGCGGCGCTCAGGGTCTCGTAGTCGATGCCGAGCTGCCTGTAGCGCCGCGGCACGGTGTTGCAGCAGAAGACGTCGACGTCGAGTACGACCAGCAGGCGCCTCAGCAGCGCCTGGCCGTCGGGCTCTTTGAGGTTGAGCGCGATCGCTTCCTTGCCGACGTTCGGGGCGATGAAATAGGTCCGGCGGTCGTCGTCGGCGACCTTGCCGCCGATGTAGCGGTTCGGGTCGCCGGGCAGGCCGTCGCCGGCCGGTGTGGATTCGAGGCGGATCACGCGCCAGCCGAGCTGCGCAAAGCGCAGCGTCGCGTAGGGCATCGACAGCGCCTGCTCCATCGACAGGATCGTACGGCGTTTCATTGGACTACCCTCCACTCGTTGAGCGTTGTCTGGGCCTCGCAGAACGTAGGGCGGAAAAGCGAAGCGCCTTCCGCCGAATGGCATACGGCGGATAACGCCGCTACGCGGCTCATCCGCCCTACGGCTGCCCCCTGGCGTTCGATGCTCATTCCGGCTGCCACGCTTCCCAGTGCGGCTTTTCGGCCTTGCCGCGGAGCGCCCGGTACACCGCTTCCGGCGTGAAGGGCAGGGCGAAGATGCGCACCCCGGTCGCGTTGTAGATCGCGTTCGCAGCCGCTGCGGCGATGCAGATCGCCGGCGCTTCGCCGACGCCCTTCGCGCCCTGCGGACCTTCGCCGTCCATGGACTCGACGAACGTGATGTCCATCTCCGGGATCTCCGGCGCGGTCACGAGCTTGTAGTCGCGGAAGTTCGGGTTGCGCGTGACGCCGTTTTCGACGATCAGGTTCTCGGTCAGGGCGTAGCCCTGGCCCATGACGACGCCGCCCTCGATCTGGCCTTCGAGGCCGAGGCGGTTGAGCACGCGGCCGACGTCGTGGGTGCCGGTGACCTTCGTCATCTTCACGATGCCGGTGTCGGTATCGACCTCGACTTCGACCAC
This sequence comes from Aromatoleum toluvorans, assembly GCF_012910905.1. Taxonomy (GTDB): domain Bacteria; phylum Pseudomonadota; class Gammaproteobacteria; order Burkholderiales; family Rhodocyclaceae; genus Aromatoleum; species Aromatoleum toluvorans. The sequence goes on along the minus strand of NZ_WTVN01000010.1, from coordinate 28,112 downwards.
CTGCGCCGCCCACGCGTACGCGGCCGACACGTCGCCCTTGAAGGCCTTGTCCTGATGCACGCTCGGCGGCTCGTAGTAGAAGGTCGTCATGACGAGCTCGGCCTTGTCGGAGAAGTGGAGGTTCCGCATCAGGCGCGCGAGCTCGACGACCGGTTCGCCGGTCTCGGCAACGACGACGAAGCCGCCGCGCAGGTCCAGCGTCGCCTCGTCGCAGCCGTGCTTCTTCGCCGCCGCCGCGAGGATCTTCGCCTTGGCCTTGCGCGCCGCGCCGATTGCCGAATTGCCGGCGATGAAGGTCGTGCGGCTCGCGTGTACGCCGACGTCCCAAGGCGTGATCGCGGTGTCGTTATTGACGACGGTGACTGCCGAGATCGGCAGACCCAGCTCCTCGCAGACGAGCTGCGACAGCACCGTCTCCGAGCCCTGGCCGATCTCGGAGGCGCCGGTGATGAGCGTGACGTTCGCGAAGTCATCGAGCTTCAGGATCGTGCCGCAGCCGTCCGACGGATAAATCTTCGCGCCGCCGCCGACGTGCAGCATCGACGCGATGCCGATGCCGCGCTTCACCGGTCCCGGGGCGTCGCGGTGGGCGAGGTTGTCGGCGTGCTTCTTCCGGTAGTCGCTGCGCTCGGCCGCGGTTGTCAGGCACTCCCTGAATCCGCAGCTCTTGAACGTCATGCCCTGGCCGGTGACTTCGCCGGCCTCCTGCGCGTTCTTCAGCCGGAAGTCGAGCGGGTCCATGCCGATCCGTTCGGCCAGCATGTCCATGTGCTGCTCGATGGCGAAGGTCGCCTGGAGGTTGCCGTAGCCGCGGAAGGAGCCGGCGTACGGGTTGTTCGTGTACGCCACCGTCGTGTGGTAGTCGCAGGCCGGCACGCGGTACAACGACGAGAAGGTCTGCATCATCACGAAGGGCGTCGTCGCGCCCCACGATGTGTAGGCGCCGTTGTCGTGCAGTGTGTGCACCTGGCGGAAGGTCAGCGTGCCGTCCTTTCTGCAGCCCGATCGCAAGGTCAGCAGCACCGGCTGGCGCGTGGGCGAGGCCAGAAACTCTTCCTTGCGCGTAAAGACCATCTTCACGGGGCGCTTCGCGGCGCGCGCGAGGAAGATGCAGATGACCTCGAAGGGGTAGATGTCGAGCTTGGAGCCGAAGCCGCCGCCGATCGGCGGCTGGATGATGCGCACGCGGCTCGGGTCGATGTTGAGATATTCCGCAAACTCGCGCTTGTGCAGGAAGGGCACCTGCGTGTTCGAATACATCAGCAGGTTGCCGGACGCGTCGAACTCGGCGATGACGCCCGACACGCCCATGCAGCAGTGCGTGACGTAATGCAGCTGGAACGTGTCCTCGACGACGACATCGGACTCGGCTTCGGCAGCGGCGACGTCACCGTGCGTGTAGTCGAAGCGCATCGCGATGTTGTCCGCCTTGCCGGCGAACGCGATCGGCGTCTTCGGCGGCACGGTCTTCGGCTTGCCGTCGGCGTCGAGCGGGGCAGGGTGGATCAGCGGCGCGTCGGCCTTGACCGCGTCCTCGGGCGTGGCGATGACCGGCAGATCCTCGTATTCGACACGGATCAGTTTTAGCGCGGCCTCGGCGATCTCCTCGCTGTCGGCGGCGACGGCGGCGATCTCGTCGCGCAGGCTGCGCACGCGTTCGCCCTTCAGCGGCAGATGGTCGCGCGCCACGCCGATGGGCTGCTGGTCCGGCACATCCGCCGCGGTGAGGACGACATGCACGCCCGGCAGCGCCTTCGCGGCCGACGTGTCGATGCTCCTGATCCGCGCATGCACGCGCGACGAGCGCAGGATTTTCGCGTGCAGCATGCCCGGCACGATCATGTCCTGGATGTAGCGCGTCTTGCCGGCGGCTTTCTCGGGCGCGTCCTTCTTCTGGATGCGCTGGCCGATCAGCGAGTCGGCCGTGATGACGGGTTTTTCTGCGACGTTCATGCTGTCGTTCTCCTCATCGGCCGCCGCAGCACGCGGATTCGACCGCGTCGACGATCTTCTTGTAGCCGGTGCAGCGGCACAGGTTCCCTTCGAGGCCGCGCTTGATGGTCTCCGCGTCGGCATCCGGATGCGCGTCGAGGATGTGGGACGCCTGCATCACCATGCCCGGCGTGCAGAAACCGCACTGCACCGCGCCGTGCTCGACGAAGGACTCGCGCAGCGCATCGGCCTTCGGGTCGGCGGCGAGTCCCTCGATCGTGACGATGTCGCGGCCGTCGAAATCGACGGCGAACATCAGGCAGGAATTGCGCGTCTCGCCATCGACGCGGATCGTGCACGCGCCGCACTCGCCTTCGCCACAGCCGTACTTCGTGCCGGTCAGCCCGACCACGTCGCGCAGCAGGTCGAGCGCGTTCATCGTGACGTCGACGGTGAGCCTTTTTGTGACGCCGTTCAGCGTGAATTCGATGTCATGCTTGAGCAACATGGTCGAGCATCCTCTTGGTCATGTTGTGGATCAGTTCCTTGCGGTACCACGCGCTGGCGCGCACGTCGTCGATCGGGTTCACCTCGTCGCGCGCGGCGCCGGCGGCAGCTTCGATCGCGTCGCTGTCGAGGCGGCGACCTTCGAGTGCGGCTTCGGTGCGCGGGGCGCGGACCGGCGTCGGGGCGACCGCGCCGAAGGCGACGCGGGTATCCGTGAGCGCGCCGTCGCGCTTGATGCCGGCGATGCCGATCGAGATCGTCGAGATGTCGAGCGCGGGGCGCGTGCCGAACTTGTAGAAGCGTGCGACGTGACCCGGTTTCGGCAGCGGGATGCGCACGGCGGTCAGCAACTCGTTGCCGGCGCGCTTCGTCCTGCCCGGGCCGGTGAAGAACTCGGCGAGCGGCATGCGGCGCGTGCTGACGCTGCCATTGGGCTTCGAGGCGAGTTCGACTTCCGCGTCGAGCACGATCAGCGGCACGAGCGTGTCGCCCGCGGGCGAGGCGTTGTTGATGTTGCCGCCGAGCGTGCCGGCGTTGCGGATCTGGTCGCTCGCGAAGTGATCGCAAGCCTCGGCGAGCACCGGCGCGTGCTGCGCGACGAGCGGATCGCGAAGGAGCTCGCTGATCGTGGTGAGGGCAGCGATGCGCAGGTGTCCGCCGTCGAGCGTGACGCCCTTCAGTCCGGCGACGCGGCCGATGTTCATCAGCGTCGGCTTGAATGCGATGCGGCCGGCTTTCGTCTGCGGCATCAGGTCGGTGCCGCCCGCCAGTATCGTCACCTCGCCCTGCTGCAGGATGCCGAGCGCCTCGTCGAGGCTCTGCGGCGCGGCATATCGTTCCAGTCCCGTCATATTATTTCCTCAGAACTTGTCATCAAATCGGTCCTTCGTGCCGCATTTCGTAGGGCGGATGAGCCGAAGGCGTTATCCGCCGCATGTGTTTCGTCTGTTGATGGTGCTGAAACCCGGATTACATGCGGCGGAAGGCGCTTCGCTTTTCCGCCCTACGCGTTGTTCCGTTCCGTGCTTTTCCTCAGAAGCGGATCGGTTCCTGGTACCGTCCGAACACTTTCACCAGTTCCTGCGTGATCTCGCCGACGCTCGCGTAGGCCTTCACCGCCTCGACGATCGCCGGCATGACGTTCGTGCCGGCCCGCGCGGCCTCGCCCACCGCGGCGAGCGCACGCGTGACGCGCTCCGCATCGCGCTCGGCGCGCACGCGGTTCAGCGACTCGATCTGCACGCGCGCGTCGTCCTCGTTGTAGGGGTGGAAGTCGACCGGATGCTCGTCCTCCTGGTCGTTGCGGTAGCAGTTGACGCCGACCTTGGGGAACTTGCCGCTCTCGATGTCGCGCTGCATCTTGTAGGCCTGCGCGGACACCTTGGCCTGGATCGCGCCTTCGGAGACGAGCTTGACGATGCCGCCCTGCGCGTCGGTCTCGGCGATGATCTGCTCCATCTTCTCGCGCATCTGGTTCGTCATCGTCTCGACGTAGTACGAGCCGCCGAGCGGATCGACCGTCTCGGTAAGGCCCATCTCTGCGATGAGGATCTGCATCGTGCGCAGCGAGATGCGTGCCGAATACTCGGTCGGGATGGTGTAGGCCTCGTCGTACGAGCACAACGCCATCGTCTGCGTGCCCGAGAGCGCGCTGATCAGTGCGTAATAGGCGCCGCGCACGATGTTGAGCTCGGGCTGCTCGAAGGTCAGCCCGCCGCCGCCGCCCGCCGCGATCATGCGCAGCCACATCGAGCCGGGCTTCTCCGCCTGGTATTCCTCCTTCATGATCTTCGCCCACAGACTGCGGCCCGCGCGGAACTTGCAGACCTGCTCGAAGAGGTTGCCGAAGATGTTGAAGTTGTACGACAGCCGCCCGGCGAACTCGTCGACGTGGAGCCCGCGTGCGATGACCTCATCGGCGTACGCCCGGGCGATGCAGAACGCGTAGGCCATCTCCTCGGCCGGCGTCGCGCCCGACTCGCGAATGTGGTAGCCGCACACCGACACCGGGCTGTACTTCGGCGCGTGCTGCGCGCAGTACTCGATCGTGTCGCCGACGAGCTTGATCGACGGCTCGACCGGGAAGATCCAGGTGCCGCGGCCGATGAACTCCTTGAGGATGTCGTTCTGCGCCGTGCCGCGCAGCTGCTTGACGTCGTAGCCGCGCTTCTCGGCCATCGCCAGGTACATCGCGATCGCGATGGCCGCCGCACCGTTGATCGTCATCGACACGGTGATCTTCTCGAGGTCGATGCCCTCGAATGCGATCTCGAAGTCGCGCAAGGTGTCCACCGACATGCCCACGCGGCCGATCTCGCCGGCGGCGAGCGGGTCGTCCGAGTCGAGGCCGATCTGCGTGGGCAGGTCGAACGCGACGTTCAGGCCCGTCTGGCCGTTCGCGATCAGGTACTTGAAACGCTGGTTCGTGTCCTGCGGATTGCCGAAGCCCGCGTACTGGCGCATTGTCCAAGGCTGCTTGCGGTACATCTCGCGATGGATGCCGCGGGTGAAGGGATATTCCCCCGGCAGGCCTATCATCGCGTCGCCGCCGCTGGCCGCGACGTCGTCGGCGGTGTAGAGCTGCTGGACTTCGAGGCCGGATTCGTTGAGGACGCGTTTCACGGTCGTCTGCGCACGGTCGTTCATGCGGCGTTCTCCCGGATATACGCAGCGATCGCGTCGAGCTTCGAGCCGGTCGGGAAGATGCCCTTGAAGCCGAGCTCGCGCAGCGCATCGTGGTCCTGCGCCGGCAGGTTGCCGCCGATCATCCACAGCTTGTCGTCGAGGCCGTTCGCTTCGAGCAGCGGCTTGAGCTTCCTGCAGAAGGGCAGGTGCGAGCCCGCCATCGACGAGAGCGCGATGACATCGACGTCCTCGTCGAGCGCGATGCGGGAGACCTGTTCCGGCGTCTGCCGCAGGCCGGTGTAGATGACCTCGAAGCCCGCGTCCATCATCGCGCGGGCGACCACTTTCGCGCCCTGGTCGTGGCCGTCGAGGCCCGGCTTCGCGAGCAGCACGCGGATGCGGCGTTGTGCGGTGTCGTTCATGCGCTGACCTCCTTCGCAATGACGAGTTTGAGGATTTCGCTGGTGCCGCCGCCGATCAGCGTGAAGCGCACGTCGCGCAGGTAGCGCTGCACCGGGTACTCCATCGCGTAGCCGTAGGACGCGAGCACGCGCGCGGCCTGGTCGCAGATCGAGGCGGCGGTCTCGGTCGCAAACAGCTTCGCCATCGCGGCCTCCTTGTGATGCGGGCGCTTCGCGTCGCACAGCCAGGCGGCGCGGTGGACGAGGGCGGTCGCCGCTTCGAGCCCGGTCGCCATCTCCGCGAGCTTCAGCTGGATCGCCTGGAAGCGGTTGATCGGTTTGCCGAACTGCTGGCGCTCGCCGGCGTAGCGCACGGCTTCATCCAGCGCCGCGCGCGCGACGCCGAGCGCCATCGCGCCGGTGATGATGCGAATCTCGGCGAGCGTCTTCCTCAGATGCCCCTCGCCGTCGCCTTCCTCCTTCGAAAGGCGGTGGCTGTCCGGCACGAAGCAGTCGTTGAAGGCGACTTCGGAGGTCGGCAGCGCCCACACGCCCATCTTGTGGATTTCGCGGCCGACGGTGAGGCCCCTGAACTCCTTCTCGACGAGGAAGATCGTCAGCTTCCTTTCCTCGCCGGCCCGCGCGAACACCGTGAAGAAATCGGCGAGCGGCGCGGAGGTGATCCAGGTCTTCTGGCCGTTGATCACGTAGCCGCCGTCGACCTTCGTCGCGGTGGTCGCAATCGATTCGAGGTCCGAGCCCGCGTTCGGCTCGGTCATGCAGATCGCGCCGATCCGGTCGCCGCGCAGCGCCGGCTTGAACAGACGCTCGACGATGTCGGCGTTGCCGAGGAGCTGCAGGAACTTCGTGCCCATCAGCGACTGCATCGCGACCGCGCCGGCGAGCGACATCGAGCCGCGCGCGACCTCGGTCAGCGCGAGGCAGAACTCGGTCAGCGCGAGCCCGGTGCCGCCGACCGATTCCGGATAGCGCATGCCGAAGAAGCCGAGCTCGCCGAGCTCGCGGAAGAGCGCGCGCGGGAACGCGTGCGCCTCGTCGAGCGCGGCGGCCTGCGGCGCGATGCGTTCGTCGCAGAAGCGCGCGAAAGTGTCGCGGATCGCGCGCTGTTCGTCGGTGAGGTCGAAGTTCATGCCGGAACCTTTTCCGGCTCGTAGCCGTACAGCTCGCGCGCCGCCTTCTCCGAAATGACGCCGTTGCGGATCTCCTCGGCGAGCAGCTTGCGATCGCGCCGCTTCGGATCGCCGTAGCCGCCACCGCCGCTCGCGACCTGGTGGTAGATCGTGCCTTTCGGCACGCCGGTGATCAGGTCCTTGTTCTTCGGCACGACGGTCGTGCCGTCGGGATAATGCAGGCGGATGAAGTTCAAGCCCCCTTCGCCGCCGCCGAAGAGCCCGAACGCCGGCTCGAAGTCGCCGTCGCCGAAGGTCACGAGCTGGGTGTCGTTGGAGCCGATCTCGAAGATGGTCTCGACGCCCAGGCCGCCGCGCCATTCGCCGGCGCCGGCCGAATCCGCGAGCAGCTCGTGGCGGATCAGGCGGTGCGGCGTCTGCTGCTCGAACATCTCGTAGTCCTGGTCGAGCACGCCGCCGGAGGCGTCGATCATGCCGATGTGGTCGTAGCCGTCGGTGCCGAGCATCGCCCCCGAGCCGCCCTTCAGGCCCATGAAGCCGATGTCGACGTATTTCTCGTTGGTCTTCGGGTCGATGCCGGTCGTCAGACTCGCGAGCAGGTTGTTCCAGCCCGCGGTCACGCGCTCGGGCATCACCGGCGCGAGCGCGCGCTGGATCGCGTCGGCATTCGGTGGGCACAGGTGGTTGCCGAAGGTCGTCGCCTTCGGGTAGGCCGCGTTCAGGATCGTGCCTTCCGGGATCACGATCTCGATCGGCTGCACCATGCCTTCGTTGTGCGGGATGTCGGGGTTCACCATCTGCAGCAGCGTCAGGATCGTCGCCGATGCGCTCGACGTGAAGGTGCCGTTCACGAAGCCGTTGGTCTGCGCGTCGGTGCGCGAGTAGTCGAAGCGGATGGCGCGGTCCTCGACCTCGATGTCGACGCGGATCGTGAATTCCGAACCGACATGGCGGCCGTCGTAATACACGCGACCCTCGCCCGAGTAGCGCCCGTTCGGGATCTTCGCGATCTCCGCTTCCATCATCCGTCGCGTCGCGTCGAAGAGCGCCTGCTTGTGCGACTCGTAGCTCGCCACGCCGTACTTCGCGATCAGCTCCAGGAAGCGTCGCTCGCCGACGGTGCAGGCGCCCATCTCGGCTTTCATGTCGTGCTGCACGATGTCGAGGCGCACGTTGGCGAAGATCAGGTTCCACACGTCCTTGCGCCGCTTGCCTTTCTCGACGACTTTTACGGGCGGGATGCGCAGCGCCTCCTGCCACACCTCGACCGCGTTCGGGTTGTAGCCGCCTGCGACGGCGCCGCCGATGTCGGCCTGGTGGCCCTTGACCGCTGTCCAGGCGACGAGCTGGCCTTCGAAGAACACCGGCTTGAACACCGCGACGTCGTTGTTCTGGTTGCCCAGGCTGAATACGTCGTTGTGGAAGATCACGTCGCCCGGGTGCAGGTCGTCGCCGAAGTAGTCCTTGATGTACTTGCACACCGGCGCCAGCGAGAACGCGAGGATCGGCAGGTTCTCGGTCTGCTCCAGCATGTTGCCGTCGCCGTCGTACAGGCCAGTGACATAGTCCTTGGCCTCGCACAGGATCGGCGAGCGCGTCGTCTGCTCCATCGAGATGCTCATCTCGTCGGTGATCGAGCGGAAGGTCCGCGCGTAGACCGACAGCAGGATCGGGTCGATTTTGGCCGTGGTCACGGGACTACCCTCCATTCCTTGGTGCGAAACGTAGGGCGGAAAAGCGAAGCGCCTTCCGCCGAATGCGCAATGCCGGAAGCCGGCATACGGCGGATAACGCCGCTGCGCGGCTCATCCGCCCTACGGCGCCGGGCGCGAAACATCAGTCCGAGGATGCTCATGCCAGCGCCTCCTTCTTCTCCTCGATGCACGACTCGACGAGGTCTTCGCGCCCCTTGCGGTACAGCGCAAACGAACCCAGCGCATCGACGACGCAGTCGAAGGACGCCGACACGAAGATTGCGGTCGTCTCCTGCTCGATCATCGCCGGCCCTTCGATGCGGTTGCCGTGGCGCATGCGGTGGCCGTCATAGACCGGGACTTCGCGGAACTTCCGGGTCTCTGGGATATAGACGGCGCGCCGGCCCTTCAGCGCGTGCGCCGCATCCTCGCCCGCCCACGACTCGTGGCGCGCGACCGGCTTGTCGGTGACCCCGATCGCCTGCACGCGCACGTTGATGATCTCGACCGGCGTGTTCTCGGCTTCCAGCGAGTAGCCGTACAGCCGGTTGTGCTCGGCGTGGAAGGCGCGTGCGATGCCTGCGGCGTCACCCGTTGCGATCAGCGCCTGCGGCACGACGAAGGAGACCTCGTGGTACTGCTTCACGTAACGGCAGTCGAGCTTCACGTCGAAGCGGCGGCGCTCCTCGGGGATGCGCTCCTCGTCGAGCTGGCGGGCCCCTTCGACGGCCATCGCGGCGATGATGTCCTGGAGCTTCGTCCAATCCGCCGCGTCGAGCCGCGACACGAAAGTGCGCACGAAGTCGTGCTTGAGTTCGCTCATCAACATGCCGAACGCGCACAGCACCGACGATTCGCGCGGGACGATCTGCAGCGGGATCTCGAGTTCATCGCAGATCAGGCAGGAGTGGATCGGGCCGGCGCCGCCCGCGGGGATGAACGGGAACTCGCGCGGATCGAAGCCGCGCTTGATCGTCACCTCGCGCACGCCCTGCGCCATGTTGTTGCACGCGACGCGGTACATGCCGGCCGCCGCCTCCTCGATGCCGAGCCCCATCGGCCGCGCGATGTGCTCTTCGATCGCGGTGCGCGCGGCGGCCACGTCGAGCTTCATCTTCCCGCCGGCGAAGAAGTCCGGGTCGAGGTAGCCCAGCACGACGTTCGCATCGGTCGTCGCGGGCAGCCGTCCGCCCTTGCCGTAGCACGCCGGACCGGGGTCCGCGCCGGCGCTCTGCGGGCCCATGCGCAACAGGCCGCCTTCGTCGAGCCAGCCGATCGAGCCGCCACCGGCGCCGATCGTGTGGATGTCGAGCATCGGCAGCGCGATCTTGTGGCGCGCGATCTCGCCGTCGTTCTTGATCATCGGCGCATCGACCGCCACCGAGGCCTCGAAGCTCGTGCCGCCCATGTCGGTGACGATGCACTTGTTCTGGCCATGGATGCGCACGTAGTGCAGGCCCGCGCCCGGCCCGCCGGCGGGGCCGGACAGCAGCGTCAGCGCTGCCTTCTCGCGTGCGAGCTGCGGCGAGATCACGCCGCCGTTCGACTGCATGATCAGCAGCAGGCCGTCGAAGCCGATGCCCTTCAAGCGGCCGACGAGCTGGTCCAGGTAATGGTTCAGCTTCGGCCCGACGTAGGAGTTGAGCGCCGTCGTGCTGACACGCTCATAGAAGCGGATCGACGGCAGCAGGTCGGTTGATACCGACAGGTAGGCGGCCGGCAACTCGCGCCGCACCAGCTCGGCGGCGGCCTGCTCATGGGCGGGATTGGCGAAGGAGTTCATGAAGCAGATCGACACCGCCTGCACGCCTTCACGGCGAAAGAGCGCGATCGCCTCCTTCACCGCATCCAGATCGAGCCGCGCGGTCTCGCTGCCGTCGCGATCGAGCCGGCCCGGGATGCCCGCGCGCAGGAAGCGCGGCACGAGCGGCTTCACGTTGGTGTAGCGGTTGTTGTACTGCTCCTCGCGCACGCCGCGGCGCATTTCCAGCGCGTCGCGCACGCCTTCCGTCGTCAGCAGGCCGCTCTTCGCGCCGGTGCCGGTCAGGGTCGCGTTGGTCGTCACGGTCGTGCCGTGCACGATCGTGGCGATCGTCGGCGCGAACGCTTCGAGCGTCATCGGCGGATGCATGCTCGCGGCGATCTCGGTCAGCCCGTTGACCACCGCGATCGACGGGTCGGACGGCGTCGACAGCGTCTTGAAGATCGCCGGCTCGGCGCCGTCGCGGGTAACGACGAAATCGGTGAAGGTGCCCCCGACGTCGATTCCGATTTTCAATGTCATCAGATGTGCTCCATGAACGTTTTGCGCGCGACCAGGCGCCGCACTTCGTCCTTGCGGACCTTACCCAGTGCGGTGCGCGGGAGTTCGTCGATGAACAACACTTCCTTGGGCAGCTTGTAGCGGGCGATGCGGCCGTCGAGGAGTCCGAGCACGCCGTCCGCATCGAGCGTCGAGCCTTCGTGCGTGACGATGACCGCGACGACGCACTCGCCCCAGCGCTCGTCGGGGCGGCCGACGACGGCCACTTCGGCGATGTCGGGCGACTCGGCGAGGAGGTTCTCGATCTCGGCCGGATAGATGTTCTCGCCGCCCGAGATGATCATTTCCTTCTTGCGGCCGTCGACCCACAGCCAACCGTCGGCGTCGAAGTGCCCCATGTCGCCGGTGTGGAACCAGTTGTCCTTGAGTGCCGCCGCGGTCGCCTGTGGGTTGTTCCAGTAACCGGCCATCACGTTCGTCCCGCGCACGAGGATTTCGCCGCTCGCGCCCGTCTTCGCGTCCGTGCCGCCTTCGGCCGCGACGCGAACGCTGCAGTGGCGCGCCGGACGTCCCGCCGAACCCGCGTGCGTGTACGCGTCGGCGGCCTTCACGTAGGCGGCGATGGGGCTGGTTTCGGTCGATCCGTAGATCTGCACGAGGGGGATGCCGCGTTCGTGTACCGCGCGGAAGAGCCGGTCGGGCACGATCGTCGAGCCCGTCGTGATCATCCGCAGACTGGAGAGATCCGCCTTCGGCCAGCGCGGGTGCGCCATCATCGCCTCGATCTGCGCCGGCACGAGCACGGTCAGCGTGATGCGCTCGTGCTCGATCGCGTCGAAGGTCGCGTCGACGTCGAACCTGGGATGCAGGACGACCGTGCAGCCGAGCGACAGGGCAGGGGTCGTCTGGTTGTTGAGACCGCCGACGTGGAACAGCGGCAGTGTCGTCAGGATACGGTCGTCGGCCGTAAGTTCATGCAGGTCTGCGCTGTTCGCGGCGTTGCAGGCGAGCGCGTCTTGCGTGAGAAGCGCACCCTTCGCCTTGCCGGTCGTGCCCGACGTGTAGCAGATCAGCAGCGGCGTATCGGGGCCGACGCGCGGGTCCTGCGGTACGGGTAGGCCGCCGCGCCGCATCAGGTCGTCGAAGGCGATCCAGCCGGGTGGTGGCGCACCGAGCGCGACGAGTGTCACCCCGGCAAGTGCATCGCGGAATGCATCGATCTGCGCGACGAAGCGTGGCTCGACGAGCAGTACCGTCGGCGGGCAATCATCGAGCAATTGCCGGTGCTCGGGGCCGGCGAGGCGCCAGTTCAACGGCATGAAGAGCGCCCCGAGACGCGCGCAGGCGAACAGCGCTGCGAGCGTCTCGGGGCGGTTGTAGCCGAGAAACGCGACGCAGTCGCCGCGCTCGACGCCGGACGCGTGCAGCGCCGACGCGAGACGGTCAATGTCCGCGGCGAAGGCCGCGTACGTCAGGTCGCGCTCCGGAAAGCGGATTGCCGCCTTGTCGGGCGTCAGCCCGGCGCGACGGACAATCCAATCGGACAGGTCCATCCCCACTCCTCCTCCAAGTTCGGTCACGGGCGCTTTGCGCGCCTCTTCTGACTCGTTCGAATCCGGTTGGGGATGCTGCGTCCGGGCGCTTTGCGCCTCTCGTGTCTCCCCGAATGGGGAGGTGATGCCTGAATCCGTACTGCCGCGCGTTGCTGTCGCGACGCGCCTGCAACGCTTACCGGTCGCCGACTTCGACGACGACCGCCATCGCCGTATCGCCTGCCGCGCAACCGGTGAAGAGGCCGTAGCCGCCGCCACGCAGCGCGAGTTCCTCGATAAGCTCGATGATTGCGCGGGTTCCCATCGGCGCCTGCGGATGACCCCACACGAGCGAGCAGCCGTAGTTGTTCATCGCATCAAGGTTTGCGCCGGTCTCGCGGGCGAAGACAATATCGTTCACCGCGAACGGGTTATGGGTCTTGATCGCCGTCATGTCCCCGATGGCGAGTCCGGCCTGATCGAGCGCGCGGCGCGCGGCGGGGATCATCGCATCGGGCATGTACGCGAGCTCCGTGCGCGCGAGGCCGAAGCCGTGCAGCCGCACAGCGATCGACGGATCCTTCGACAGCGCTTTCGCCCGCTCGGGTGTCGTCACGAGGATCGCCGCGTTGCCGTCCGCCGGATGCGTCTGGGCGCCGAACGTGACCGTCCCGCCGTTCGCGACCGGCTTCAGCTTCGCGAGACCCTCGGCCGTCGAGCGCGACACGCCCTCGTCGCCGTCGAGCGTGCTCGCGACCTTGCGGAAATCGGCGTTCGGCACCTCGAAGGGCAGGGTCATGAAGCGACGCAGGAAGGCGGAATCGTCCTTCAGCGCGTCGGCGTACTGCGCCTCGCGCAGCAGCACCAGCTCGTGCTGCTGCGAGGTTCCGACGCCATGCTTCGTCGCGACGTTCTCCGCCGTCTGCAGCATCGAGTGCCCGCCGAGCGGGTCGCAGCCGAAGTTGTCGAGCACCCAGTTCTCGGATGTGCCCGTACCGCCCGCGCCGCGAGGATTCGGGTAATAGAGGTGCGGGCCGTTCGACGTGCGGTCGCAGTTCACCGCAAGCGCGACCTCGGCCATGCCGGCCTCGATCTCCTGCGCCGCGGCGAGCAGGGTGCGCACGCCGGTCGCGCAGGCCTGCATCATCGTCGGCCCGCCCGCACGCGTCGCGCCGACGAGGCCGGTGAGCCACGGCAGGCCGTAGAACGCGTGCTGCTGCGGCACCGAGAACCCGAGCACGCCGTAGTCGATGACCTGCGGGTCGATGTCCCGCTTCGCCAGCTCACGCTTCGCCACATGCGCGGCGAAGCGCACGCTGTGCAGCGACGCGAAGCTGCCCTGCCAGCGCGCGAAGGGCGTGCTCCAGTAGGCGCCGTAGGGAATTTCGGCCGTGTAGCGGGTCATCGTCTGCGGTCTCCGGTATTTTTTCTTCTAAGGTACAAACGGCGATCGCCCGGGTCAGGCCTGGCCGTCTTCAGTGAGGCCGACGGCAGCGATGAACGCCCGCTTTGCCTCGACGAGGTGTTCGAGCATGGCCGTCGCGGCGGTGTCGCCGTCGCCCGCAGCCAGTGCGGCGGAGATGCGGTTCAGGCCGCGCAGCACGATCGTGCGGATCTCCGGGTCATCGAGCGTCAGCGTGCGGATGCGTTGCATGTGATCGGCGTACTGCTCGACGATGCGCACGAGCCGCGGATTCGGCACCAGGGCGAGCCACGCGGCACGGAAGCAGATCGTCGCCTCACGGAACGCTGCGGCGTCGCCGGCCTTGTGCGCGCGGGCGGTCGCCGCCAGTGCGTCTTCGATGCCGCGGCGGTGCTCGGCCGAGCGTGTGAGCGGAGCGATGCTGCGGATCGCAGCCGGTTCGATGAGGAAGCGGATCTCGTAGATGTCGTGGACATCCTGTAGCGTCAGCGCCGGCACGACGAAGCTGCGATTGTCGGACACGAGCAAGCCTTCGCTCGCGAGGCGCCGCAGCGCTTCGCGCACGGGGGTGCGCGAGACGCCGAGCTTTTCGGCGAGCTGGACTTCCTGCAGCGGCTGGCCCGCGACGATCTGACCACTGCGCAGGTGATCGCGCAAGGTGTGATAGACCCGTTCACCGAGAGCGAGGGGGCGTTCGACGGGCTGAAGCGTGGAGACCATTTCCTGGAGCCTTTCGAGGGTTCGTTGTTAGCGGCGGCTTTCGAGTTGATGTGTACTGTATACAGTATTTTTTAAGGTGTAAAGTGCCCATTCGAGGACGGCGACAGCGGACGGCTTCGGCTGCGCGTCGTAGAAGTCCCATTCGGAACTCCCCGCAGACGGAAGCCGCTCCTGCAGTTTGCTGCCACGGCGGTGGCTTGGCTATGATGGATGTCCAATCAATCGAGTGACGCGCATGAGCCTGGATGCCTGCCACGGTGAAGATCGTCGCGCCCCGGACGTCGAGGCCGCGATCCTTCGACTCGCTCGTGACGAGCCCGAACTGGGCCAGGCGGCGGTATCCGCCCGGCTGCGGCGTGACGGACTCGCGGTTTCGCCGTCGGGGGTGCGTTACATCTGGCAGAAGCACGACCTCGAGACCACCGTGAAGCGCTTGCGGGCGATCGCGCAAGCGTCGCGCGAGGGCGTTGCGACGCTCACCGACACGCAGCGCGGACTGCTGGAACGTGGGGCGCTCGCTGCGCAGCTCGTCGCCGGCGACGCCGCAACCGATGGCGAGCCGCTCGACCGTCGCCAGGTGATCCTCGATGCGGCGGCCGCGCTCTTCGCGGAGCAGGGCTACGACAGCACTTCCATTCGTGACATCGCCAGCCGGGTCGGGCTCCTGCCCGGGTCGATCTACCATTATTTCGCATCAAAGGACGAGCTCTATCTCGCCGTGCACGGGGAAGGCTTCCGGCGCCTGATGGCCGCCGTCGCTGAGGCCCTGACGGGTGCCAGTGACCCCTGGGAGCGACTCACCCGCGTCTGCCAGGCGCACATCGCTGCGATCACCAGCGGCAGCTACATCGACCGCGTCACCGGCCACAGCCTTGCGATGACGGGCAACCCGGAACTCTTCGCGCGGATCCGGCCGATGCGTGAGGCCTACGAGAACGTCTACCGCGGTCTCATCGATGCCTTGCCGCTCGCGCCGGACGTCGACCGCAGCCTGCTGCGCCTGACGGTGTTGAGCGTCCTGAACTGGGTGCACGTGTGGTATCGCGAAGGCCGGCGCTCGACCGACGAGATCGCCGCCGCGGTGGTCGACATGCTGCGCCGCGGTGTGGAATCGCCCGGTGTTGCGTCCAAGCCTCCGTCGTCTTTCTGAAGATATCCGCCGATCCCATGGCGTCGTTTCATTCCGGGCGCCCGGAGCGGTTGCTTTTTTTCTTCAGTGCACCGGATACTGTATACATTAAAACAAAACGGCGGCTGGACTGCGCCGATCGCCCTGAAAAGGGTGCCCCAGAGGAGTTCGCCGGCCGGCGCCGTAAGGTCGGCCGACAAGGATGCGCGCCGCAAAGACGGCACGCCGCTTGAGACTACCGAAGGAGGCTCCCTGATGGTCACCCGTTTCGCCAATCCGCTGCTCGCCACGCCGCAGCGCCCGCTGCCGCGCACCGTCGCGATAATCGGTGCCGGCACGATAGGTCCGGACATCGGCTATTACCTGAAGAGCGCATTGCCGGGCTTGAAGTTGATCCTCGTCGACGTCGCCCAGGCCGCGCTCGACCGGGCGCTGCAGCGCTTTGCGGACTACGCGGCCAAAGCGGTCGCGAAAGGCAAGATGAGCGAGGCGGAAGCCGCCGCGGTCACGGCAAACGTGGTCGGCACGCTGGATTACAAGGATCTGGCGGAGGCAGACTGGGTGCTGGAAGCCGCGACCGAGGACCTGGCGCTCAAGCGCCGCATCTTCGCGCAGGTCGAGGCAGTCGTTCGCGTCGACGCGCTGATCACGTCGAACACGAGCTCCTTGCCCGCCGCCCTGATCTACGCCGAACTCGAGCACCCCGAGCGTGCCACCGTCACGCATTTCTTCGCGCCGGCGTGGAAGAATCCGGTCGTCGAGGTCGTCGGTTGGGCGCGCACCGACCCGGTCGTCGTCGAATACCTGCGCTGGGTGTTCTGCGAGACCGGCAAGGTGCCGCTCGTGACCGAGGACGTCGCGTGCTTCATGCTCGACCGCATCTTCGACAACTGGTGCAACGAGTCGGCGCTGCTGCTCGACGGCGCGACGGCGGCGGAAATCGACAGCGTCGCCGGCGAGTTCGTGCACGCCGGGCCGTTCTTCGTGCTGAACCTGGCGAACGGCAACCCGATCATCACCGAGACCAACACGCTGCAAGCCGAACTCGAGGGCGAGCATTACCGGCCGGCGCCGGTGTTCCGCTCGGTGGACCGCTGGCTGACGGCGCCGCCCGGAAAGTCCGTCGCGGTCGCGCCGAACGTGGTCGAGCGCGTGCGCGATCGCCTGCTCGGCGTGCTGTTTTCGCAAACCGTGGACATCCTCGACCGCGGCATCGGCGAACCGGCCGACCTCGATTTCGGTTGCCGCCAGGCGCTCGGGTTCAAGAAGGGGCCGCTCGAACTGATGCGCGACATGGGCGAGGCAGAATCCGGCCGCATGCTCGCCCGCTTCTGCAACGAGCGGCGCGGCATGCCGGCCGCACGGAAGGGGCTCGGCGACTATCAGGGCTTCCTGCGCCACGTGCTCGTCGATGACATCGGCGACGTCAAGGTCATCACGCTGCGCCGCCCCGAGGCGCTGAACGCGCTCCACGACGAAATGACTGACGAGATCCTGTCGGTCATCCGGCGCTTCGAGAACGATCCCGCGGTGTCGGGCTTCGTCCTCGTCGGCTACGGCAACCGGGCCTTCTGCGCCGGCGGCGACATCGGGCGCTTCGTGAACATGCTCGGCGACGCGCCGGCATCGGCGCAGTATGCGCGCGACTGCTCGCGGCTGCTCGTGCATCTGGATCAGATGAAGAAACCGGTCGTCGCCGCGATCAACGGCATGGCCCTGGGAGGCGGTTTCGAGCTGGCAATGCGCTGCCACGGCATTGTCGCCCTGGAAAGCGCGTGGATGCAGATGCCCGAAATCACGCTCGGCATCGTCCACGGCATCGGCGCGATGGTCGTGCCGTATCGGCGCTGGCCGCAGGCATCGGCCGAATTCCATGGCATGTTGCGCCGGGCCGAGCGGCTGAAGGCGACGCGGGCGTTCGAACTGGGCGTGATCGACGGACTTGCCCGGGACTACCAGGCGCTGGTCCGGGCGGCAGCCGCCAGAGTGAAGGCGCTGGACGGCAAGGTGGGCGGCATCCCCGACGGCGCGGTGCCGATTGCGGAACTCGATCCGATCGCGCCACAGGCGGTCAGCGGTCAACCCTTGAGTGCCGAGGTCATCGGCATCCTCGAACGGGCCGTGCGTGCCGCGGCAGCCGCGTCGACCTTCGCGGAGGCGCTGGAGATCGGCTACCTCGCATGGGGCGACAGTGCCTGCACCGCCGCTGCCCGCGAGGGCATCACGGCCTTCCAGCAGAAGCGCAAGCCGGATTTCACGAAGACGCCGTGACGGGTGGAGCCATACCGGGTGGGGGGGGCGCCCGAGGCGGCGCGTGGATACATTGAGTCCATGACCACGCGCAAGGGAGATACCACGATGACAGACCTCAGCAACGCGATCGCGCTCGTTGGCGATGCCGGAGCCAGGACATCGGCTCCGGCACGCCCGGCGATGTTCGAACGCGAGGTGCTGGTGCGCTTCGCGCATTGCGACCCGGCCGGCATCGTGTTCTATCCGCAGTACTTCGTGCTTCTCAACGGGCTTGTCGAGGACTGGCTCGCGGACGGGCTCGGCACCTCGTTCGCGGACATGATCCTGACGCGCCGGCTCGGAATTCCCACTGTGCGCATGGACTGCACCTTCACGCGGCCCAGCCGGATGGGCGACGCGCTCGTGCTCGGGCTCACCGTTACGCGCATCGGCGAAAGCTCGATCGGTCTCGACGTGCAGGGCCGGGTCGGCGACGAGCTGCGCCTGCGGGCCCGGCAGACGCTCGTCACGATGGACCTCGAGACGATGAAGTCGGTACCGATCCCCGCGGACATCCGTGACGGCCTCGGGCGCTATTGCCAGCCCGTGCCGGAAATCGCACCCGATGGTCTTTCCCTTCCCGCGGACGGCAACCGGCGGGCCACTGACGGAGGCAAGCATGCAGATTGAACTGGAAGCGGAAGCACCGGCGACGGCCGCGGACCCTTTCGGCGACATGGCGCCGTGGCAGACGATGCTCGACCGGTACGCCGTGCTCTTCACCGACATGGTCGAAGGTTCCTCGGTCGGTTTCGTGCCGAGGAGCGGCTCGGGCATCCAGCCCGGCAAGCACGTCGCCGGGCTCGTCGAAGCGGCGGGCGACGTGCCGATGATGAAATGGATCAACGACGGCAGCGGCATGACGGCCGGCCTGATGCGCTATTCGGGCTTCCAGGAGGCGCGCGTGGATCTGCTGTTCGTCGCCGACGACGAGGCGCTCGAAGCAATGCGCGCGAGTCTCGGCGCGGACACGCTTTCGCTGATCAAGCGCCTGATCCGGCAGGGGCATATCATGTTCTTCGTGCTGCGCACGAAGTTCGAATTGCAGGACGCGGGCTACGAGGAATTCCTCGACACGCTCGGCCTCGCCTTCCTCGGAGCCTGCCGATGATCTTCCACAATCCCGCCGGCGCACCCGAGCTCGCCTGCGATCAGTGCGGCTGCCGCTGGTTCGACCGCATCAACGACACGTGTTACGAATGCGGTACCAAGGTCAGCGCCGAGTCGATCGCGGAGTTCAACGAGGCCGTCGAACGCTTTCGCGCACGCGGCGCGGCCCGTGGCGCTGATGCATCCGGCGTGGCCGGCGATTGCGCTCGGTCCTAGGATGTCCTGAACACAGCCGATCACCCTGAGCCAATGAAGAAGAGCGCCGCCGTCATCCCGTATCGTCTCGCCCTGAAGACGATGCCGCCGCATTCGGCGAAGCAGGCGGTCGCGCCGCCGCGCCTCCTCGCGCAGCTGCGCGAGGCAGTCGAGCAACCGCTCGTCGCGGTGACCTCGCTTGCAGGTTTCGGCAAGACCTCGCTGCTCGTGCAGCTGCGCCGCGAGCTGCTCGCGGACGGCGGGGCTGTCGGCTGGCTGACGATCGAGGCGACCGACGACGGTGCGAGCGTCGCAGCGGCGGTGCTCGCTTCGCTGAGCACCGCCGTCGGGCTCGAACTGCCGGCGTGCGCGTTCGACCAGGCTGGCGCGGATCTCTGGGCCGCGAGCGAACTGCTCGTGCAGATGCACGAGCTCGCACGTCCGACCTATCTCCTGATCGACGACCTGCACCAGCTTGCCGACCGCAACGCGATCGACTTCATCTATTACCTGGTGACGAACGCGCCGCCGAATTTCCACCTCGTCGTCAGCTCGCGCACCGACCCGCCGTTCCCGGTCGAGGAGCTGCGTGCGCACGGACTCTACACGCAGTTCGTCACCGAGGACCTGCGACTGCGCCTCGAGGACACCGCTGCCTTCCTGCGTCGGCGGCTGGGCGACGGCATCGACATCGAGACCTGCGCACGGCTGCACGAGCGCACCGAAGGGTGGCCGATGGCGCTGCAGATCGTCACCTCTGCAATGGCCAGACGCAGCGACGTCGCCGGCACGGTCGCAGGACTGTCCGGCGCTACAGGCGATATCGCACGCTATTTCTCCCAGTTCGTGCTCGAAAGTCTCGATGGGAGCGCTGTCGCGATGCTCGTGCGCGCGTCGCTGCTCGAGACCCTGCATCCGAGCCTGTGCGCGGCGCTCGGCGGGGGAGTCGACGCGGCCGAGATCCTCGCACGGCTCGAGCAGCAGACCGGCCTCGTGATGTCCGTCGACGGCGGCGACGTCTACCGGATGCATCCGCTGTTCCGCGAATACCTCGCGAGCCTTGCCAAGGAGTTGCCGGCCGACGAGCGGCGGGCGCTGCACGCAAAGGCCGCCGAATGGTTCGCTGCGCACGACATGCTGGAACATGCGGCCGAGCACGCGTTCCTGGGCGGATTGCGTGCGCAGGCGATGGACTGGATCGAGAAGCGCGTGCGCTACCTCGGCGTGCAGGGGCGCATCGTCGAGGTGCTGGCGTGGCTCGACCGCCTGCCGCCCGAGGAGTTCACGCGGCACGAGGGAATCCAGCTCACCGCCGCGTGGGCGTGCGCGCTGTGCTACCGGCCGCAGGACGCCGAGCGGCTCGTTGACGTGATCCTCGCTCGGCCCGGCGTCACACCGGAAGTCATCCTGCAGGCGAATATCGTGCGCTCGGCGGCGGCGATCCACTGCGACGACTACCAGCGCGCGCGCGGCTGCATCGACAGCTACGATCCCGCCCTCGGGCCGCTGTATTGCAACACGCTGTCCTTCATCGCCATCCATAGCGGTTTTCCCGAGCGGGCGCGCTACTACCAGCAGATCTCGGACGGCCACGGACGCGTCGCGCGCAGCTTCTACGATTCCATCTACGGCGCGTTTGCCGTCGGCCTGAGCTACCTGGTTGAAGGGCAGGCGAGGGAGGCGGCGACGGTCTTCGGTGCTGCGCTCGAGCGCGCCGAAGCCACGACGGGCTGGCGCTCGATGCCGGCGGCGATCCACGCCGCGGGGCTCGCGGCGGCAAACTGGGAACTCGGCGCCGAGGACGAGTCCCGCGCGCTGCTCGCAAACCGCCTCGACCTGATCGAGCAGGCGGCGCTGCCCGACGCAGTGATCCTCGCGTACCTGACCCTCGCGCGCTACGAGAGCCAGAAGGGCAGTGAAGGCAAGGCGTTCGACGCGCTCAACAGCCTCGCCGCGATCGGCGAACTGCGCGGCCAGCCGCGCCTCGTAGCGGCGAGCCTGGGCGAGCAGATTCGCCAGCACGCAGTGCGCAACCGGCTCGTATCGTGCCGGATGCTGATGAACGCTCTCGACACGATCGTCGGCGATCCCGCGCGCCCCGACCGAGGCCTCGAAGCGGAGCTGCGGCTGATCCGCGAGATCGCTGCCGCGCGCGTCGCCTTGCTCGACCATGAAGACACTGCCGCACTCGCGGCGCTCGACCATGCCGCCGAGATCGCCGCGCGGCTACGGCGCGGCCGGGACCAACTCGCTGTCCGCATCCTGCGCTCGAGCGGGCTGCGCGACGACGACGAAGGCCCGCGGCTGCTCGCCGAAGCCTTGAGTCTCGCGGAGTCGTTCGGCCTCGTGCGCGTGCTCGCCGACGACTGGCCCGGCGCACTCGACGTGCTGCCCGAACTCGACCGCTCCGGCGGCACCGTGGCGGGCATCTCTGCGGCGTTCGTCGAACGCGCCACGGAGCGCTGCCGCGTCGGCTGGATGCCGGAAACGACCGCGCCGAAAGCGGCTGCCGCCAAACAGCGCGCCGCACAGCTGTCGGCGCGGGAAATGGAGATCCTCGGTGCGCTCGCGCACGGGCGCACGAACAAGGAAATCGCCAACATCCTCGACGTCGGCCCCGAAACGATCAAGTGGCATATGAGGAACCTGCTGTCGAAACTGAATGCAGCGAATCGGCGGCACGCTGTCGACCGGGCAAGACTGCTCGGAATTCTGGATTGAACGCCGGGCAGTCAGGACTCCCCACATCACTCCTTGTCTGAAACGCCAGCCGACTCGAAGCTCGCCATCTCATTGACAAAATTGACGGCTGCCTGCACCAGTGGATAGGCAAGCGCAGTACCGGTCCCTTCGCCCAGGCGCAAGCCGAGGTCGATGAGCGGTTGCGCACCGAGGGCAGTCAGCTGGGCAACGTGGCCGGGTTCGGCCGAACGGTGGCAGAAGATGCAGTACTCGGTGATGGCCGGGGCGAGGCGGGCGGCCGTCAAGGCGGCCGAGCCGACGATGAAACCGTCGATCAGCAGCACCATCCCGGCTCGGGCGGCCGCCAACATGGCCCCCGCCATCATGGCGATTTCGAAGCCGCCGAATTCGGCAAGCACCGACAGCGGATCGTCCACCCTGCCGGTGCGGGCGAGGGCCTTTTCCAGCAACTGGTGCTTGCGGGCAACGCCGGCGTCGTCGAGGCCGGTGCCGCGCCCGATGCAATCAGCCAGCGGCGTTCCGGTCAGGCAGTGGGTAATGAGCGAGGCGGCGGCGGTGTTGCCGATGCCCATTTCGCCGAAGCCGACGATATTGCAGCCGTCCGCGGCCAGCGTGCGGATGATGCCGGCGCCACGCTGCATGGCGGTGGCGCACTCGGCCCGGGTCATCGCCGGCTCTTCCAGGTAATTTTTCGTTCCCGGCCCCATCTTGGCGTCGACCAGCCCCGGGCGCGGCCCGAAATCATGCGCCACGCCGGCATCGACCACGGTCAGCCCGAGGCCGTTCTGGCGGGCAAAAACATTGATGCCTGCGCCGCCGGCCAGGAAATTCTCGACCATCTGCCAGGTCACGTCCTGCGGGTAGGCCGACACGCCCGCCCTGGCCGCACCATGGTCGCCGGCGAAGACGATCACGTGAGGGTTCCTGAGCGCGGGGGTGAGGCTCTGCTGCACCAGCCCGATCCTGAGTCCGAGGCCTTCCAGAAGGCCGAGGGCGCCGAGCGGTTTGGTCTTGCGATCGATCTTTTGCTGCAGGGCAGCGGCCAATGCCCGATCCGGGGCAAGCAAGGAAAATTCAGAATGCATCCGATTCATCCGGTAATGGAAAAAGAAAAAGGGCCTCGCGGCCGCATCCCGACGGAATGCAACCGCGAAGCCCTGTCCATAGGCTCCCTGTACCACGTCACAGCAGGTCTTCTGGCTTTCGGATCAGCCGGATTCGCCGCGCCTTCCCGCCGGGTCTGTTTCCCCTGGGCAGTGGCATGTGCGGCATCCGTCCCCGATTACAGCGGCGGGCCCGCCACGGATTTGCACCGTGTTCCGTTTTGCTGTGACGGGACAAATTATCCCGATTGCCGACACGTCACGCAATCGCCGGCGCGTCGGGCCGGTCGTCGTTCAGGTATTCGAGTCGGGGAAGGACTCCTTGCGCCGACGCATGTAGGCCTGCAGGGCCTCGTCGACCGCGGGGTCGAGCTCGGGCGCCTCGTACTCGGCGAGCATCCTCTTCCAGCGCGCGTTGGCGCGCTGGGCCATGTCGAGGCGGCCCTCGGCGTCCCATTGCTCGAAGCTGTTGTTGTCCGCGATGGGTGAGCGGTAGAAGGCGTTCTCGAAGTTCGCCTGGGTGTGGGCGCAGCCGAGGAAGTGCTTGCCCGGGCCGACGTCGCGGATCGCATCCATCGCCTGGCCGTTTTCGGACAGATCGACGCCGCCCATCAGGATCTGCATCATGCCGGCCTGGTCGGCGTCCATGATGAACTTCTCGTAGCCCATCGCCAGACCGCCTTCGAGCCAGCCCGCGGTATGCAGCGCGAAGTTCACGCCCGCGAGCGCGGTCGGCAGCAGGGTGTTCGCGCTTTCACTCGCGGCCTGCGCGTCCGGGACCTTCGAGGCCGTGAGCGAGCCGCCCGAGCGGAAGGGCACGCCGAGGCGGCGCGCGAGGTTGGCCATCACGTACAGCACCAGTGCGGGTTCGGGCGTGCCGAAGGTCGGCGCGCCGGACTGCATCGACATCGAGCTCGCGAAGCTGCCGAACACCACCGGCGCACCGGGATTGACGAGCTGGACGAAGGCCATGCCGGCCATCGCCTCGGCGAGCGTCTGCGCGGCCGTGCCGGCGACGGTCACCGGCGACATCGCGCCGGCGAGGATGAACGGGGTGACGACGCAGGCCTGGTTGTTGCGCGCATAGACCTTTGCTGCGCCGAGCATCGTGTCGTCGAAGGTCATCGGCGAGTTGGCGTTTATCAGGTTGATCACCGCGGTGCGCGGCCGGCCCGTCTCGGGGTCGATCCACTGGTCGCCGAACAGGATTTTCGCCATCTCGACCGTGTCCTTCGCGCGATCGGGGTGGGTCACCGAGCCCATGAAGCACTTGTCGGAATACTTCATGTGGCTGTAGACCATGTCGAAGTGCCGCTTGTTGACCGGCAGGTCGACCGGCTCGCAGATCGTGCCGCCCGAGTGATGGAGACTGGGCGACAGGTAGGCGAGCTTCACGAAATTGCGGAAGTCCTCGATGGTGCCGTAGCGGCGTCCGTCGTCGAGGTTGTGGATGAAGGGGCAGCCATAGGCAGGCACGAAGACCGTGTTGGCGCCGCCGATGCGCACGCTGCGTTCCGGGTTGCGGGCGATCTGCGTGAACTCGCGCGGCGCATTCTCCTGGATCAGCTTGCGGCACATGCCGCGCGGCATGCGCACCCGTTCGCCCTGCACGTCGGCCCCCGCGTCGCGCCAGATCTGCAGCGCTTCCGGGTCATCGCGGAAGTCGATGCCGATTTCCTCGAGGATCGTGTCGGCGTTGTGCTCGATGATCGAGAGCCCTTCTTCGTTGAGCACTTCGTAGAAGGGAACCTTGCGGGTGACGTACGGCACACTCGCGCCTTGCCCGCGTGAGCGCGCCGCCCGGCGTGCCTCGCTTCCGCTGCGACCGCCGCGCCGGCGGGTTTCGGTGGTAATCATTGTCTCGCTCTCCATGGTGTGGTTCCGGACACATCGTCGTTGTGAGTATGCGGAGGGAGGTGGGGGCCGACATGACACGATGCGACCCGGGATTAGCGAATTGCGCCATGCCGATCCGGCGGGGCAGGGCAGACCGTTTTCGACCGATCGCTCGCCGAAAAAAGAAAAAGCGATTGCCGCCCACTGCGACAATCGCTTCTGATTCGAATCGGCTTTTTCAGGCTTTTCGGCTGCGCTCAGAAGTAGTAGCCGATGCTGGCGTTGAAGCGCCTTCCCGATGCGTCGGACGAGCGGCCGGCGGCCAGTGCCTCGCCAAAGACCGGTGAGAGATAAGGCTGGTTCTTGCCGTAGGCGAAGTCGAGCATGATCCACCAGCCTCCGCTGCCGAATTCGACGCCCGTCACGTTCTGGGTGCTGCGTTGAAAGCCGGACGCGGATTTCCTCAACTGGCTCCAGTCGTTATAAACGCGGAAGTTGCTGAACGGCCCGATCGAGCCGGGAATCTTGTAGCTGAGACTGACGATATCGATATTGCCCTTGGCCGCCAGACGATTGGTGAAGCCGTACGAGCCGATGATGACGCAATCGTTGTTGCATGCCGTCCACCAGTTGCCATTGACCGAGCCGTTTCCGGAAAAATTGTTGCGGTAGCGGATGGTCTCGAGCTTTACGCCGAAATTGCCGAATTCGCCGGTGTAATGAATCGCCTGGGCATTGCGTCGGCCCTTGGACAGTGCGGAGTCGGTCGCGGCGAGCTGGCCATTGAGTGCGGAAACGCCGATCTCCGATTTGCCGCCGCCGATCTCGAATTCGTAGGCCACCCGGCCGACAAAGGTGTTCCGCTCCTCCCGCCCGTAAGGCTTCATCAGGTGGTTGCTGAAGCGGAGCGAGTCGTACCCGTCGAGCACCGAGGTATTGTCCGTGGCACCGAGCAGATGGCCACCGTCGGACGGGAAGAAGCCCAGTGCCGTGCTCAGGCCGCCGTCCTTGCGCGTGTACTTCACGCCCAGCGCGAAGGTGTCCTCGTAACCCGCGTAGTACGCCATCGATTCGAAGAAATTGTGCGAAGCGTAACGCCCGGTCCCGAAGGGAACCAGATCCTGGCCGATGTGAACTTCGCTCTTGTCCGAGAATCGCAGGCCGGCCCACAGGTATTCATTCATCAACAGGCTGGCCCCCTCGTCGGCGCCGGTCTGACGAGTCGAGTAGTGGTAATAGCGTTCGCGGCCCGATGAGATGAAGCGGCCGTCGTCATATGTGTAACCAAGCCGGATCGTGTCGAATTCGAGCGTCCCTTTGCGATCGGGATTCCAGCTGAGGTGCTCGGCCCGGATCCGCACGGCTCCGTCGAATTTGAGGGGAGAGTCCGCAGCCTGTGCCAGTGCCCCCGAGGCCGACAGGGAAAGACAGGTGGCGACGACCATAAGCGACGCGGACGATGAACGCTTCAAAGACTTCATTGATCTTCCTCCTTGGTTGAATCTCGTTGTTGTGTAGTTATGGAAAACTCCGGCCACGTGCTTGAGTCGAAACGCCATTCCTCTTGTCGCAGTGAATCCCGTTATTGCGACGGCCGGCATCATCGGGATCCCTTGAATCGAACATGCGCGGCCGACCCGATTGGCTCGCAGGAAAACTCAAGGGGCAGGTTGCGCGCGCGAGAGTTGACGTCGAGGCGCCGGCAGATGAAACAGGAGTGCCGGTTCGGGTTCAATAGCCGCGACGCAGGGAGAATGCCGAAGGTCGCAAGGGGAACATTGCTGCACCGCGGGCAAATTGATTGCCTGGAGTTCTCACCACTTCCTTCGTAGCAGAACTATTTGTCCGCTCAGTCTCGCCTCAGTCGCGCACGCACGGGACCCGCCGAGGCCGCATGTCGCGTTCGACAAAAAACCTGTCGTAATGGGACAAGCCGAAAGGCTCCGCGCAGTTGATTAGCCCTGCGCGCAGTGTCACTATTTCCCCGTCGGAAACGACCGCATGCAATGGCTCCGGGAAAGTTCAAGTATGACTTTCGGGCGAGCGACGCCAGGCGCACACGGGCGGTGTGCGAGGGCATTCAAACGACAAGGCCGGCAAAAAGATCGGCCTGCTTGGGACAAAGTTGTCGCTGGAGGAGGGGTAATGAAAGACGAGCGCCATAGCGCGGCCGCAGGCAGGGTCGCGGAGCGGGGTATCGGGGCGGGGCCGACGCGAATCGGTTTTCTGCTGCTCGACAATTTCACGTTGATCGCGCATTCCTCGGCCATCGAGCCCTTGCGCATGGCCAATCACTTGAGCGGGGAAGAGCATTACCAGTGGTTCACGCTGAGTGAGAACGGCGAGCCGGTGCGCGCGAGCGATGGCCAGCGCATCCTGCCGGATGCACCCATGGATGCCGCAAACGATCTGGACATCGTGATCGTGTGTGGCGGCGTCGCGCAGCAGCAGGCGATCCGCAAGTCCCATCTGGGTTTCCTGCAGGCCCAGGCGCGCCGCGGCGCATTGATCGGCGGCGTGTGCACGGGCACCTGGGCGCTCGCGCAGGCCGGGCTGCTCGACGGTTACCGCGCGAGCATTCATTGGGAATGCATTTCGGGCTTGCAGGAAGCCTTCCCGAAAGTGCTCGTGACGAACCGCCTGTTCACGATCGAGGCGAACCGCCTCACGGCGTCCGGCGGGACGGCCCCGCTCGACATGATGCTGAACCTGATCGGCAAGCAGCACGGGCGCGAGCTGATGGGCGCGATCTCCGAAATGTTCATGTGCGAGCGCATCCGCAACGATCAGGAGCAGCAGCGCATCCCGCTGCGCCACGTATTGGGAACTTCGCAGCCCAAACTGCTCGAGATCGTCGCGTTGATGGAGGCGAACATCGAGGAACCGCTGGAGCTCGAGGACCTGGCCGCAATCGCCGGCATTTCACGGCGGCAGCTGGAGCGGCTCTTCCTCAAGCACCTGAACTGTTCGCCGTCGCGCTATTACCTGACGATCCGCATCAACCGCGCGCGACAATTGCTGCGGCAGACCTCGATGATGATCATCGAAGTCGCCACCGCCTGCGGATTCGTGTCGACGCCGCATTTCTCGAAGTGCTACCGCGGTTTTTTCGGCGTGCCGCCGAGCAGCGAGCGGACCATCGAGCCGGTGCCGCGCGGGGCCCGCGGACGGCGCGAGGTGTTCATCGCCGACGAGAGCCACGACGCGCAGGACACGATCCTGCCGGCCTCGACCGCCGAACTCGCGCTCATGGCTGCGAGGGGCGAGGCCACTTACGGGAGTGTGATGAGCGTACCGCGTCGCGCGCTCTGCTGAACCGGTAGGTACGCGCACCAAACCCGTCCCGGACCATCGGTCCGCGACGGGTTTTTTTGTGCGCCCAGCATGGGCGCACTCCTGTGGGTGCAAGTCCCACCGTAAGTTGATCACAGCGAACGAAGTGAAGCGCAACTGCGCGAGGGCGACCGAGCGTGGGAAGGAAGCGTGGAGCATAAGT
>NZ_WTVN01000109.1 GCF_012910905.1 Aromatoleum toluvorans | reverse complement strand
GCCTCGGTGAAAACAATCAACGCAGTACCGCGCAGGATCTCGACAAACTTCAGGGAAAAGTTGTACGCCTGACTGAAGAAGGCAAGGTGCCGGACGATAACCCGTGGCTGAATAAATCGGGCGTGCGCCCGGAAATCTGGTCTTACGGTATTCGTAACCCGCAGGGGATGGCGATGAATCCGTGGAGCGAGACATTGTGGCTGAACGAGCATGGCCCGCGCGGCGGTGATGAAATCAACATTCCGCAAGCGGGCAAAAACTACGGCTGGCCGCTGGCAACGCACGGTATTAACTACAGCGGGCTACCGATCCCCGAAGCGAAAGGGGAATCAGCGCCTGGCACCGAGCCGCCGCTTTACGTGTGGAAAAAATCACCGGCATTGAGCGGTATGGCG
>NZ_WTVN01000108.1 GCF_012910905.1 Aromatoleum toluvorans | reverse complement strand
GTCTATGACAGCGTCGAGAACGACAAGATCGCGACCTGGATGAACGACGAGCGCGCGATCGTGCTCGCGATCCAGAAACAGCCCGACGCCAACACCGTCGCCGTCGTCGACGCCGTTCTCGCAAAGCTGCCGTCGCTGCGCGCCGCGATCCCGCCCTCGGTAACGATGCAGGTGATGATGGACCGCTCGGTCTCGATCCGGCAGGCGGTCAGCGACGTCGAGGAGACCCTGCTGATCGCGATCGGGCTCGTCATCCTGGTGATTTTCCTGTTTCTGCGCTCGGCGTCGGCGACTTTCATTCCGGCGCTCGCGGTGCCGATCTCGCTGTTCGGCACCTGCGCTGCGATGTACGCGCTGGATTACTCCATCAACAACATGACGCTGCTGGCGCTGACG
>NZ_WTVN01000107.1 GCF_012910905.1 Aromatoleum toluvorans | reverse complement strand
CAACACTTTCGCCTGGTCGGAGCAATTTCAGCTGTTCGGGACCGACATCATCGATGGCGTCGCGCGCATTGAGAGCCGAACCAATGCCGTAGACATCGCGCTCGGCCAGCAGGCAACCCTCGATGCCGTGGGGGTGCTCGGGCCTGCGAGTTCGGGCGGACCGCCCGAACAGATCACGCTCATCAACGATTACGGACCGATTCACCCTTCGCTGAGTGGTGCGTCAGTCGGACCGGACCGCGTGGTGCGCGTCACGCCGATCTATGTTGCGCCGAGATCCATCGTTCGCGGATCGGCCTCGCTGCGTCCGCTCGACAAGGTGCAGATCTGGTTTCAACAAGACTTTAGGCCCGGCGTGATGCTGTTCAACGCCGTTTCGAATCCGACCGTGGCAGACC
>NZ_WTVN01000106.1 GCF_012910905.1 Aromatoleum toluvorans | reverse complement strand
CACCCAATCGCTTCGCGATTGACCTCTCCCCGCAAGAGCGGGGCGAGGGAGAACGCGCAGCGTGCAATGCGCGGACACCCCAACCCGCTTCGCTCAAGGTGACGTAGCCTCACGATGTATCTCGTCGTCGAACAACTGCTGAATGGCCTGCAATTCGGCCTGCTGCTCTTCCTGCTGGCGGCCGGCCTCACGCTGGTGTTCGGCATCATGGACTTCGTCAACCTGGCGCATGGCTCGCTCTACATGATGGGCGCCTATTTCGCGGCGACCTTCGTGGCCTGGACCGGCAGCTTCGTGCTCGGTGCGCTGCTGGCGCTCGGCGCCACGCTGCTGCTCGGCGTCGCGCTGGAATACGTCGCGCTCAGGCATCTCTATGGCCGCGACCATCTCGACCAGGTGC
>NZ_WTVN01000105.1 GCF_012910905.1 Aromatoleum toluvorans | reverse complement strand
GTATGGGTATCGCCGACCGACAGATACCCCTGATCCCACAGCGGATGGTATTTCAGACCGTGCTTTTGCAGGTACTGGTAGACCGTCCGGTTATCCCAGTCGATGATCGGCAGCACCTTAAACACTCCGCGCTGGATAGCCAGCACTGGCAGCGTCGCGCGGCTACCCGACTGTTCGCGGCGAAGACCGGCAAACCAGGTCTGCGCATTCAATTCTTCCAGCGCCCGATTCATCGGCTCAACTTTGTTGATGTCATTGTATTTCTCAATGCCTTCAACGCCCTGCTCCCACAGCTTGCCGTAGCGCGCCTCTTGCCAGGCCGCACTCTCTTTCGCGCGGTAAACCTGCAGGTTGAGTTTGAGTTTGTCCGTTAACTCGTCGATAAACTGATAGGTTTCCGGGAAC
>NZ_WTVN01000104.1 GCF_012910905.1 Aromatoleum toluvorans | reverse complement strand
GATTACGCCAGAACAACAGCATCCAGAGCGGAAACATCGTGAAGATGGCCCCGACCAGCAGCGGGGCGATATTGCGGTATATCGCTGTCGCGATGGCGACAACCACGCAATTGCACACCATTGCGACGAAGCACCAGCCACTGACGGCGGGCGGTATGGACTTCGGTACGGGCAACAGCATGTCGTCATAGTCGGAAATGAACGGCTCGTCCGGTATCAGGGTTCTCCAGAAGCGCATGGCGTGCCGACCTTCCACTAGGCCACAAGAATCCGGGCGGTGCGGTCACCGCTTCAATATTTCCGAACCAGGTCCGGGGTGATTTCCTTCAGGCTGCGGATGCCGAGCAGCGCGAGGTCGCGGTCGATCTCGGCGTGCAGCAGCGAGATCGCGCGCGCTACGCCGGCTTCGCC
>NZ_WTVN01000103.1 GCF_012910905.1 Aromatoleum toluvorans | reverse complement strand
CCGTCGGCCGGACCAGGCGCCGCTTCGTGGAAGGCAATCTGGAGCGGGCCCTGAGCGAGGAGCCGCGTCCGGGCGCTGAGCGCAAGCTGACCGGCAAGGAGGAAGCCCTGCTGGTGGCGACCGCATGCGCCAAGCCGCCCGCTGGCTGCAAACGCTGGACGCTGACGCTGCTGGCCGACACGATGGTCAAGCTCACCGATCACAACAGTCTGTCGGGCGAGACCGTGCGTCGCCGGCTGGCCGAGAACGACCTCAAGCCGTGGCGCAGGGACATGTGGTGCATTCCCCATGTCGACGGCGAATACGTTGCCCGCATGGAGGACGTGCTCGACCTCTACGCCGAGACGCAGAATCCCGCCCGGCCGCTGGTCTGCTTCGACGAGACCCCCATCCAGCTGATCGGCGAGGTGCGCC
>NZ_WTVN01000102.1 GCF_012910905.1 Aromatoleum toluvorans | reverse complement strand
TTTCTACCTTTGTTCCGCTACTTGGCACCCTCACTGTACCGCTACTCGCAAACCGCATGAAGAAACGCCATGTTTATCTGGTTGCCAGCGCAATTAACCTTGTCGGCATGGGTATGATGATGTTCGCAGGCGTTAACAGCTGGGGGCTGATTGCGGGTGCGGTAGTACTGTCACTTGGTGCAGGCCAACGTACGGCAATTTACTTCTCCATGCAGGCTGATCCTGTGGATTATGGGGTGTGGAAAACGGGTATCAACACGGCAGGAATTTTAACCTCTATCAACGGCTTCCTCGGCAAAGTCGCCATGGCTGGCGCTGGCGCAATTACCGGCATGCTGCTTTCTACCGGCGGCTATATCGCTAACCAGACGCAAAGCGACAGCGCGATGCTGGCGATTAAAGCCTGCTATCTCTACAT
>NZ_WTVN01000101.1 GCF_012910905.1 Aromatoleum toluvorans | reverse complement strand
ATCGTCGAGGTGCCGAGCATCCAGAAGATGAAGATCTCCGAATTCGAGGCATAGGCCGCGCTGCGCTGGGCGAAGATCCGCATCACGGAATCGTCGAGCTGCACGCGGATCTCGACCAGATTGGACTTGCCGACGGTGTCGATCCAGAACGGACGGCTGATCTGGCGGCCGAGCTGCACCGAGAGCGTCTGGTCGAGCAGCGAGAAGAACGGCTTCGGTCCCGGCGGCGGCATGTCGCCGGCGGGCAGGAAGTCGACCACCAGCTGCAGCTTCTGGGCGATGTGGCGAAGCTGGGCGCGGTCCTTGTCCTGCGGATAATTCTTGTAGACGTCGATCAGCGCGGCGATGTCGGACACCACCGCGGCCGACAGCCGCCGCGTCACCGTGTTCCAGTGCCGCTCCATGAACACGAACGCGACCACGG
>NZ_WTVN01000100.1 GCF_012910905.1 Aromatoleum toluvorans | reverse complement strand
GCTCTATGCCCGCATGACGCAACGTGAAGAACCCAAGGCGCTGACGCCCGGGGGAATTCCCGGCTCCGGCGTCGGCATGGTTCTCGACCATGTCTCGTCCAACGTGCTGTCGGGCCTGATCGAGACGCTGGCCGGGCCACCCTATGGCGGACATGCCGACCTGCCGGTGCTGGCGAGCCAGCTTCAACTCGAGACCGATGAAATTCTGCATCTCGGCGAGACGCTGCAACTGCTGCGCTTTGCCCAGGTCAGCGAAGGCGACGTGGTGCTGACCGAGGCCGGCGTGCGCTTTGCGCATCTCGACACCGACACGCGCAAGAAACTGTTCGCGGAGCACCTCATCAACTACGTCCCGGTGATCGGGTTGATCCGCCGCGTCCTCGACGAGCGGCCCTCGCACATGGCGCCCGCAGCACGCTTCCGCAACG